>JACKLI010000001.1:1849158-2465544 GCA_024235995.1 Burkholderiaceae bacterium | reverse complement strand
GCCTGTGGCTGCTCGCCGCCGAGGCCGCGCAACTGCCGCTGTACAAGTACATCGGCGCCTGCCGCGACCGCGTGCCGGTCTACGTCAGCTCGATGTTCCATCAAGGCGCCGAAGCCTACGTCGCGGAAGCGCTGGCGGTGCAGGCGGCGGGCTATGCGGCCTACAAGCTCCATCCGCCGGGCAAGTCGGTCGACGAAGACCTCGACATTCACGCCGCCGTGCGCCAGGCCGTTGGCGCGCGCTATCCGCTGATGAGCGATCCCGTCGCGCGCCTGACGTTGCCCCAGGCCTTGCGTTACGGCCGCAGGCTCGAGGAGCTGGACTACCTCTGGCTCGAGGAGCCGATGGCCGATGAGAACATCACGGCGCTGCGCGAGCTGACGCGCCAGCTGGACATCGCCGTCGTGGGCACCGAGGTGATCGCCAAACACCCGTACAGCGTGGCCGACTGCATCGCCACCCAGGTCGTCGACGCCGTCCGCGCCGACGTGAGCTGGTCGGGCGGCATCACGGCCGTGCTCAAGACCGCGCATCTGGCCGAAGCGTTCAACGTGAACTGCGAGTTGCACTCGACCATCCTGCACCCGCTCGAGCTGGTCAACCTTCACCTGTGCGCGGCGATCCAGAACTGCAGCTACCTCGAGCTGCTCTGGCCCGTCGAGGATTTTGCGTTCGGCCTGAAGGGCGGGCTCCCGATCGCAGCCGGCGTGGCGACCCTCCCCGACGCTCCCGGCCTGGGCCGGGAACTCGACTGGGACCTGATCGACGACGCGACCACGCTGGTCATTTGACCGCCTCGCGCGCCCAGGTTTGGATCGTGCCGGGCCTTCGGCGGCCGTGCAGGTGGGCTGATCGACAGCCCTACCCCAGCAACGCCTGCCGCGTGATCAGCAGCACCTGATCGTCGCCCGCGCTGGTGGGCAGCCAGAACACCGGCAGGTGCGCAAAGGCGGCCTCGAAGTGCTCGCGCTCGTTGCCGATCTCCAGCACCAGCACGGCGTCTTCGCTCATGCGCTCGGGGGCATCGCGCAGCAGGCGGCGGATGAAGTCCATGCCATCGGGGCCGCCGGCCAGGGCCAGCGGGGGCTCGGCGCGGTATTCCGGCGGCAGGCGCGCCATGCTTTGCGCGTTGACGTAAGGCGGGTTGCACAGGATCAGGTCCCAGGGGCCGGGGCAGGCGGTGAGGCCGTCGGACTCGATCAGTTGCACGCGCTCCTGCAGGCCGTGCTTTTCGACGTTGATGCGCGCCACGGCCAGGGCGTCGGGCGAGAGGTCGGCGCCGGTTACGGCCACCTCGGGCCAGGCCATGGCGGCCAGGCAGGCCAGGCTGCCGTTGCCGGTGCACAGGTCCAGCACGCGGCGCGTGCGGTCGCTCAGCCAGGGGTCGATGCCGCCGTCGGCCAACAGTTCGGCGATGAAGCTGCGCGGCACGATGGCGCGCTCGTCCACGTAGAACGGCACGCCGGCCAGCCAGGCCTCGCGCGTGAGGTAGGCGGCGGGCTTGCGAGTGGCGATGCGTTCATCAAAAAGTGTAGCTACCTGGGCTTGAATGGCGGGGGCTACGGCCTGATTTTTTATGGAACCGGGCTCGTCGCCCAGCAGACTGTCCAGCGGCAGGCCCAGGCGCCACAGCACCAGCCAGGCGGCCTCGTCGTGGGCGTTGGTGGTGCCGTGGCCGAAAGCCACGCCGGCGGCCGCCAACTGCGCGGCGCCGCGAGCAATGAGCTGGCCGACGGTGGTGGTGGGAGGCGGCGGTGCGTTCATGACATCGACAAGACAAATGTTGGATTCTGATGGAAGCGCCGCGGCGCGTGCTTGCCCTACACTTGCCGGCCAACGCTCCCGCCCCACCCGCCCGGCATGTCCACCGTCTTCAACTTCACCTTCGTGCCCTGGTTCCGCTCGGTCGCGCCCTACATCCACATGCACCGCGGCAAGACCTTCGTGGTGGGGCTGGTGGGTGAGGCGATCGCGGCGGGCAAGCTGGCGGCCATTGCCACCGACCTGGCGCTGATCCAGAGCATGGGCGTCAAGCTGGTGCTGGTGCACGGCTTTCGCCCGCAGATCAACGAGCAGCTGGCCACCAAGGGCCACGCGCCGCAGTACTCGCACGGCCAGCGCATCACCGACGCGGTGGCGCTGGACTGCGCGCAGGAGGCCGCCGGGCAGCTGCGCTTCGAGATCGAGGCCGCCTTCAGCCAGGGGCTGCCCAACACGCCGATGGCGGGCTCCACGGTGCGCGTCATCTCGGGCAACTTCATCACCGCGCGGCCGCTGGGCATCATCGACGGGGTGGACTTCAAGAGCACGGGCGTGGTGCGCAAGGTGGACGTGGCGGGCATCCGCCGCTCGCTGGACGGCGGGGCCATGGTGCTGCTGTCGCCGTTCGGCTTTTCACCCACGGGCGAGGCTTTCAACCTGGCGATGGAGGAAGTGGCCACCTCGGTGGCCACCGCGCTGCAGGCCGACAAGCTGCTGTTTCTGACCGAAACGCCCGGCCTGCGCATGCGCCCCGGCGAGCCCGAGTCGGACGACAACCCGATCGACACCGAAATCCCGCTGGCCCAGGCGCGCGCCCTGCTGGCGCGCCT
Organism: Burkholderiaceae bacterium; assembly: GCA_024235995.1. Taxonomy (NCBI): domain Bacteria; kingdom Pseudomonadati; phylum Pseudomonadota; class Betaproteobacteria; order Burkholderiales; family Burkholderiaceae; species Burkholderiaceae bacterium. Next base: position 2,462,953 of record JACKLI010000001.1, on the reverse strand, counting down.
GCCCAAGCCCGACAAGCCCACCGACGAGGGCTTTTACCTGCGCCACTGCGTCAGCGCCTGCGAGCACGGCGTGGAGCGCAGCCACATCCTGCCCTACGCCCGCGACGGCGCGCTGCTGCTGGAGATTTACGTGCACGACGGCATCGGCACCATGGTGGTGGACGAAAAGCTGGAGAGCCTGCGCGAGGCCGACTCGGACGACGTGGGCGGCATCCTGCAGCTGATCGAGCCGTTCGAGAAGGACGGCACCCTGGTCAAGCGCAGCCGCACCGACATCGAGCGCGACATCGGCAACTACACGGTGCTGGAGCACGACGGCGTGATCTTTGCCTGCGCCGCGCTCTACCCCTACCCCGACGCCGGCACGGCCGAGATGGCCGCGCTCACCGTCTCGCCGCAAAGCCAGGGCCAGGGCGACGGCGAGAAGGTCCTGAAGCGCGTGGAGCAGCGCGCCCGCCTGATGGGCCTGAAAAGCATCTTCGTGCTGACCACGCGCACCATGCACTGGTTCATCAAGCGCGGCTTTCAGCCGGTGGACCCGGACTGGCTGCCCGACGCGCGCAAGCGCAAGTACAACTGGGACCGGCGCAGCCAGGTGCTGGTCAAGGAACTCTGAAATCCATAGCTGCTTGCGCAGATGGTATGCGGGCTGGAGGCTTTTTTGATTCATAAAATCCTCCGTCCGGTACTGGCGACCGCTCCATGAGCGCCCCGCTCGACCCTCCCGGCACCGAGGCCTTCGACCTGCTGGCCACCATGGTGGCGCTGGTGCGCCCCGATGGCCGCTGCGAGGCGGTCAACTCGGCGCTGGAAAACGCCCTGTGCCAGTCGCGCCGCAAGCTGGTGCAGGGCCAGGCGCCCGACTGGCTCGTCGATCCGGCGCCGCTGCACGACGCGCTGCAGCGCGCGGGCCAGATGATCGTCAGCCGCTTCGAGGCCACGCTGCGCGGCCCCGCGCCGGGCGCGCGCGAGGTGCCGGTGCACGTCATCGTCAGCCCGCTGGAGCGCGGCGGCGCGGGCGCCCGCGTGCTGCTGGAGATGATCGAGATCGAACAGCAGGCGCGCCAGGACCGCGAGGAGCGCACGCACCGGCTGGCGCGCGAGCAGAAGGAGCTGCTGCGCAACCTGGCGCACGAGGTCAAGAACCCGCTGGGCGGCATCCGCGGCGCGGCGCAGCTGCTGGCCATGGAGGCGTCCTCGCGCGGGTTTGTGGGCAGCGCCGAGTACACCGACGTCATCATCCACGAGGCCGACCGCCTGCAGGCGTTGGTCGACCGGCTGCTGGCGCCGCACCAGCACGCGCCGATGTTCGCCGAGGTCAACATCCACGAGATCTGCGAGCGCGTGCGCGCGGTGGTGCTGGCCGAGTTTCCCCGCGGGCTGGACATCCGGCGTGACTACGACGCCTCGCTGCCCGAGCTGCGCGGCGACCGCGAGCGGCTGATCCAGGCGCTGCTGAACGTGGTGCGCAACGCCGCGCAGGCGCTGGGCGCGCGCATCGCCGCCGGCGACGCGGTCATCACGCTGCGCACGCGCGTGGCGCGCCAGCGCACGCTGGGCCAGCGGCGCTTTCGGCTGGCCATCGAGCTGCAGGTGCAGGACAACGGCCCCGGCGTGCCGCCCGAGCTGCGCGAGCGCATCTTCCAGCCCCTGGTGTCGGGGCGCGAGGGCGGCACCGGGCTGGGGCTGGCGCTGGCACAAACCTTGCTGCAGCAGCACGAGGGCACGATCGAATACGAGAGCGCGCCCGGGGCGACGCGGTTCAGGCTGCTGATCCCCGTGCGCTGAAGGACCAGACATGAAACCCATCTGGGTCATCGACGACGACCAATCCATCCGCTTCGTGCTGCAGCGCGCGCTGGAGCGCGAGCAGTTGCCGGTGCGCCTGTTCACCGACCCGCGCGAGCTGCTGGCCGCGCTGGACGCCGGCGACACGCCGCAGGTGCTGGTCAGCGACATCCGCATGCCCGGCGGCAGTGGCATCGAGCTGCTGGCCGAGGTCAAGCGCCGCCAGCCGGCGCTGCCGGTCATCATCATGACGGCCTACACCGACCTGGACAGCGCCGTCGGCGCGTTCCAGGGCGGCGCCTTCGAATACCTGCCCAAGCCCTTCGACGTGGCACGGGCGGTCGAGCTGGTGCGCCGCGCCATCGGCGAGAGCCGGCGCGAGGACGTGGCCGAGGCCGGCACGCTGGCCATGCCGCAGATGCTGGGCCAGGCACCGGCCATGCAGGAGGTGTTTCGCGCCATCGGCCGGCTGGGCCAAAGCCAGGCCACGGTGCTGGTCACCGGCGCCAGCGGCACCGGCAAGGAGCTGGTGGCGCTGGCCCTGCACCGCCACAGCCGGCGTGCGGGCGGCCCCTTCGTGGCCATCAACACCGCGGCCGTGCCCCGGGACCTGCTGGAAAGCGAGCTGTTCGGCCACGAGAGGGGCGCCTTCACCGGCGCGCAGGCCATGCGGCGCGGGCGCTTCGAGCAGGCCGCCGGCGGCACGCTGTTTCTGGACGAGATCGGCGACATGCCGCTGGAGCTGCAGACGCGCCTGCTGCGCGTACTCAGCGACGGGCAGTTCTACCGCGTGGGCGGCCACCAGCCGCTGCGGGTGGATGCGCGCATCATCGCCGCCACGCACCAGGACCTGGAAGAGCGCGTGCGCCAGGGCAGCTTTCGCGAAGACCTGTACCACCGCCTGAACGTCATCCGCCTGCGCCTGCCGCCGCTGCGCGAGCGCCGCGAGGACATCCCCGAGCTGGCGCGCTTTTTTCTGGCCCGCAGCGCCCACGAGCTGGGCGTGGAAGCCAAGCGCATCGCCGACGCCGCGCTGGCACGGCTGACGAATTTCGACTTTCCGGGCAACGTGCGCCAGCTCGAGAACCTGTGCCGCTGGCTCACGGTGATGGCGCCCACGCAGGTCATCCAGCCCGAAGACCTGCCGGCCGACCTGTTCGGCACCGCAGCGCCTCCCGCAGTGCCGACGCGCGCCGAAAGCCCGATCACCCCATCCGCCGTGGCCGCCAGCGATGACGCCGCCGACGCGCCCGCCGACTGGGCCGCCGCCCTCGCCCACGAGGCGCGCGCGCGCCTGCAGGCCGGCGAGCCCGAGGTCTGGAAGCGCCTGGCCGACCGCTTCGAGGGCGAGCTGCTGCGCACCGCCCTGGCCCTCACAAACGGCCGCCGCGCCGAGGCGGCGCAAAAGCTCGGCATCGGGCGCAACACCATCACCCGCAAGATGCAGGAGCTGGGGCTGGACGACTGACGCTCCGCGCCATGCACGCAAACGTGCATGGCACGCCCATCGGCCTGCACGCATGTGGTGCAAAGGGGCGACATACCCGGCGGCGCACCCGCCTGAAAGGCACTGGCACGTCTTTTGCTTGATGTGATGAAACCGAATTCATCACACCAGGAAAGAGCATGCCCCGACCTCTGCCCTCCTCGATCCCGCATCTGTTGGCCACCAGCATGCTGGGCGCCAGTTTCGGTGCCTGGGCGCAGGCCAGCGATGCGCCCCCGGCAGCCGCCCCGCCCGAGCACAGCCTGAGCTTCAACGTCGGGCTGGCCAGCGACTACCGCTATCGCGGCATCTCGCAAAGCCGGCTCGATCCCGCCGTCAGCGCGGGGGTCGACTACAGCCACGCCAGCGGCCTGTATGTTGGCACCTGGCTGTCCTCCGTCCGCTGGATCAAGGACAGCGGCGGCAACGCCCCGGCCGAGTGGGACCTGTACGGCGGCTACAAGGGCAGCGCCGGCCCGGTGGCCTACGACGTGGGCCTGCTGCGCTACCAGTACCCCAACGCCCAGCTGGCCGTCAGCCCCAACACCACCGAAATCTACGGCGCGCTGACCTATGGCGTGGCGACGCTGAAGTACTCGCACGCGCTGACCAACCTGTTCGGGGTGGCCGACAGCAAGGGCAGCGGCTATCTCGACCTGAGCGCCAGCTTCGATCTGGGCGACGGCTGGTCCGTGGTGCCCCACGTCGGCCGCCAATGGGTGCGCCACAACGGCGCGCTGGCCTACACCGACTACGCCGTCACGCTGAACAAGGACTTCGGCCAGGGCTTGTCGGCCAGCGCCGCCCTGATCGGCACCAACGCCGACCGGGCGCTGTACGCCACGCCGGCGGGGCGCTTCACCGGCCGCACCGCGCTGGTCGTCGGCCTGAAATACACGTTTTGATCAAAAACCACGTCCAGCCCGCATGCAAAGAGCGCAAGTAGCTATCAAAAAGGAAGCATCATGAAATGGGTCACCACCATCATCAAACCCTTCAAGCTCGAGGAGGTGCGCGAGGCGCTGGCCGCGCTCGGCGTGGCGGGCCTCACGGTCACCGAGGTCAAGGGTTTTGGCCGCCAGAAGGGCCACACCGAGCTGTACCGCGGCGCCGAGTACGTGGTCGACTTTCTGCCCAAGATCAAGATCGAGACCGCCGTCACCGACGACGAGCTGGAGCGCGTGATCGAGGCCATCGAGCAAAGCGCCCGCACCGGCAAGATCGGCGACGGCAAGATCTTCGTCACCCCGCTCGAGCAGGCCATCCGCATCCGCACCGGCGAGACCGGCCCCGAAGCCCTTTGATGGCGCGCCCCAGGAGCCCAAGACCATGAAACGCACTGCCCTCCTCCTGCTGGCGTTGCTGCTGGCCGCCCCGGCCTTTGCCGCCGACGCTCCCGCGCCCGCCCTCAACAGCGGCGACACCGCCTGGATGCTGACCTCCACCCTGCTGGTGATCCTGATGACCATCCCCGGCCTGGCGCTGTTCTACGGTGGCCTGGCGCGCAGCAAGAACATGCTGAGCGTGCTGGTGCAGGTGTTCGTCATCTTCTCGCTCGTCACCCTGCTGTGGGCCGTGTACGGCTACAGCCTGGCCTTCAGCGGCGAGGGCAACTTCGTCGGCGGCCTGGACAAGCTGTTCCTCAGGGGCGTCACGCCCGACACCTTCGGCGCGCTGCCCACCATCCCCGAATACGTGTTCCTGGCTTTTCAGGGCACCTTCGCGGCCATCACCGTCGCACTGACGGTGGGCGCCTTTGCCGAGCGCGCGCGCTTTGCGGCCGTGCTGCTGTTTGCGGTGCTGTGGTTCACCCTCAGCTACGTGCCCATCGCCCACATGGTGTGGGGCGGCGGCCTGCTGGCCAAGGACGGCGCGCTGGACTTTGCCGGCGGCACCGTGGTGCACATCAACGCCGGCATCGCGGGCCTGGTGGGCGCGTACATGGTGGGCAAGCGCATCGGCTTCGGCCGCGAATCGATGGCGCCGCACAGCCTGACGCTGACCATGGTCGGCGCCTCGCTGCTGTGGGTGGGCTGGTTCGGCTTCAACGCCGGCTCGGCGGGCGCGGCCAACGGCCAGGCCGGCCTGGCCTTCGTCACCACCGTGCTGGCCACGGCGGCGGCCACGCTGTCGTGGAGCGCCGCCGAAGCGCTGCACAAGGGCAAGGCCTCGATGCTGGGCGCGGCCTCGGGCGCCGTCGCCGGCCTGGTGGCAGTCACGCCGGCCGCTGGCTTCGTCGGCCCCATGGGCGCCATCGTCATCGGCGCGGTGGCCGGCGTGGTGTGCCTGTGGGGCGTGGGCGGCCTCAAGCGCATGCTGAAGGTGGACGATGCGTTCGACGTGTTCGGCGTGCACGGCGTGGGCGGCATCGTCGGCGCGCTGCTGACCGGCGTGTTTGCCGCGCCCGGCCTGGGCGGCACGCAGGGCGCCGACTTTGCCATGGCGCACCAGGTGTGGGTGCAAACCAAGAGCGTGCTGATGACCGTGGCGTGGTCGGGCGTGACGGCCTTCATCGCCTTCAAGGTGGCTGACCTGGCGCTGGGCCTGCGCGTCAGCGAGGAAGACGAACGCCAGGGCCTGGACATCGCCAGCCACGGCGAGACGGCCTACGTGCGCTGATCCGGAGTGGGGAAAACCGCGGCTCGACGAAAGCCGCGGCCGCGCTACATTCAAGTCTCTCGAAATCAAGCACAAGGAGACGCCTCGATGCCCAACCCCCGCCCCCTCACCCGTCGCCACATCGCCCAGGCCGGCCTGGGCCTGCTGGCCGCCAGCGCCCTGGGCGCGCGCGCCCAGGGCGCGTGGCCGACCAGGCCGGTGCGCATCGTCGTCGGCTTTTCGGCCGGCGGCACCACCGACGTGGTGGCGCGCCTGATGGCCAAGGAGCTGACCGAGGCGCTGGGCCAGACCTTCGTGGTCGAGAACAAGGCCGGCGGCGGCAGCAACATCGCCACCGACCTGGTGCGCGTGGCCGAGCCCGACGGCTACACCCTGCTGATGATGGCCGTCACCAGCACCATCAACCAGACGCTGTACAAGAACATCAAGTTCAACCTGGACCGCGACTTCGACGGCGTGGCCCTGTGCGCCAAGATGCCCAACATCCTGGTGGTCAACCCCAGCGTGCCGGCCAGGACCGTGCCCGAGTTCATCGCCTGGCTGAAGACGCAGGGCGACAAGGTGTCCTACGCCTCCTCCGGCAGCGGCACCTCGATCCACATGGCGGGCGAGCTGTTCAAGGTGCGCACCGGCACCCACGCGGTGCACGTGCCCTACAAGGGCAGCGCGCCGGCGCTGACCGACCTGATGGGCGGGCAGGTGCAGTACATGTTCGACAACATGATCTCGTCCTGGCCCCACGTGCAAAACGGCAAGCTGCGCGCGCTGGCCGTCACCACCAAGAAGCGCTCGGCCTCGGCGCCCGACGTGCCGACGATGGAAGAAAGCGGCGTGGCCCCGTTCGACGTCACCTCCTGGTTCGGCCTGGTCGCGCCCAAGGGCACGCCCAAGGCGGTGCTGGACAAGGTGAACCAGGTGGTCAACGCCGCCTTCGACAAGCCCGAGATCGTGCAGGCCTACGCCAAGCTGGGCGCCGTGTCCGAGAAGAACAGCCCGCGCGACTTCAGCCGCTTCATCCACGACGAGGTGAACAACTGGGCGCCGGTGGTCAAGGCCTCGGGGGCGCAGGTGGATTGAGCCGCACCCGCTGCGACGACGGCCTGCGGCATGAACCCCATATGCCCAGGCCTATAGGGCCGCCCGCGTGGCGCCACACAATGCATGCATGACCACGACCTGCGCGCTGGACGACTGTCTGCAACGCCTGCCCCAGGCAGACGGCGTGCTGGTGCAGGTGGCCGAAACGAAGGGCTCGGCTCCGCGCGAGCCGGGCGCCTGGATGGTGGTGTGGCCTGACGCCCTGACGGGCACCATCGGCGGCGGCAACCTGGAGTTCGACGCCGTGGCCCAGGCCCGGGCCATGCTGCGGGGGCAGGCTGGCGCCCCCGCCCATGGTGAGATGCGGCGCTTTGCGCTGGGTCCCAGCCTGGGCCAGTGCTGCGGCGGCATCGTGATGCTGCGCTTCGAGCGCGTGGGAGCGGCCGACGCCCCGGCGCTGCGCCGGCGCCTGAGCCTGAACCTGGCACCGCTGGCCTTGTTCGGCGGCGGCCACGTGGGCCATGCCCTGGTGCGCGTGCTGTGCACCCTGCCCTACGCCGTGCGCTGGATCGACAGCCGCGACGAGGTGTTTCCGCCCGCCCTGCCGGCCCAGGTGCGCACCGAGCACAGCGACCCCATCCAGGCCGCGGTGCGCGAGCTGGCGCCCGACAGCCGCGTGCTGATCATGAGCTTCAGCCACGCCGAGGACCTGGACATCGTCATCGCCTGCCTGCAGCGCCTGCGCGAGCGCGACGACCTGCCCTACATCGGCCTGATCGGCAGCAAGACCAAGTGGGCCACCTTTCGCCACCGCCTGTCGGCGCGCGGCTTCAGCGAGGCCGAGCAGGCGCGCGTCACCTGCCCGATCGGCATTCCCGGCATCACCGGCAAGGAGCCGGAGGTCATTGCCGTCGCCACGGCGGCGCAGCTGCTGCTGCAGGCGCCGCCTGCGACCAGCACCACGTCCTGAGCGCGCCGGCGCGCCCTGTCGCTGGACCGGCTCGGGTTAACCCGCGTGTTATACGGCCTGCAACATACCGAGTATGAGAGGGTGGGTATCCACCTTGCAGCCAGACGCCGCATCATTGCGGCATCGGCACCCACGCCCCTTGGGCGCCCGCGCCACCGAACGAGAGACCCGTCATGACCGAACACACGCCCGCTCCCGCCATCCGCTTCTACCACCGTGGCGCCGTGGTCACGGTGACGGGCGAGCCCACCACGCGCACGGTGCTGGACTGGCTGCGCGAGCGCCAGCATGCCACCGGCACCAAGGAGGGCTGCAACGAGGGGGACTGCGGCGCCTGCACCGTGGTGCTGGGCGAGCTGGACGCACAGGGCCAGCTGCAGCTGGCCAGTGTCAACGCCTGCATCCAGTTTTTGCCCACGCTGGACGGCAAGGCGCTGTTCACGGTGGAAGACCTGCAGGGCATGGCTCATCCAACCGACGACACCGAGCTGCACCCCGTGCAGCAGGCCATGGTGGAGTGCCACGGCTCGCAATGCGGCTTTTGCACCCCCGGCTTCGTGATGTCGATGTGGTCCAGCTACGAGGCGCACCAGCAGGCCGGCACGCGCCCGTCGCGCCAGCAGCTGGCCGATGACTTGTCGGGCAACCTGTGCCGCTGCACCGGCTACCGCCCCATCCTGGACGCCGGCCAGCGCATGTTCGACCTGCCGGCGGTGCGGTTCGACCGCGCCGCCGTGACGCAGGCGCTGCAGGGCCTGCGGGCGGCCCCCGCCGCGCTCGACTACGCCGCCGCCACCGTCACGCCACAGGGCGAGCGGCTCGACCACTTCCACGCCCCGCGCAGCGCCGACGAGCTGGCCGCCCTGCGCCTGGCCAAGCCGCAGGCGCGCCTGCTGGCCGGCTCGACCGACGTGGGCCTGTGGGTCAACAAGCAGTTCCGCGACGTGGGCGATCTGATCTACACCGGCCGGGTGGCGGACCTGCAGTGCGTCGAGGAGCGCGAAGGCGAGCTGTGGATCGGCGCCGCTGCCTCGCTGGAAGACGCCTGGCGTGCCCTGGTGCGGCGCGCGCCCCAGCTCACCGACGTGTGGCTGCGCTTTGCCTCGCCGCCCATCCGCCACGCCGGCACCCTGGGTGGCAACGTGGCCAACGGCTCGCCCATCGGCGATTCGCCCCCCATCCTGATGGCGCTGGACGCGCAAATCGAGCTGCGCCGGGGCAGCGCGGTGCGCCGCCTGCCGTTGACCGACTTTTACCTGGACTACATGAAGAACGCCCTGCAGGAGGGCGAGTTCGTGCAGGCCGTGGCCGTGCCGCTGGCGGCCTTCAGTCGCCAGGTGCGCGGCTACAAGATCAGCAAGCGCTTCGACTGCGACATCTCGGCGCTGTGCGCGGGCATGGCCATCGAGCTGGCGGGCGGCGCGGTCAAGAGCATCCGCCTGGCCTATGGCGGCATGGCCGGCATCGTCAAGTGCGCCGCGCAGGCCGAGGCCGCCATCCTCGGCCAGCCCTGGACGCAGGCCACCGTGCGCGCCGCCCAGCAGGCCATGAAGCAGGACTTCTCGCCCCTGACCGACATGCGCGCCAGCGACGGCTACCGCCTGCAGGTGGCGCAGAACCTGATCGAACGCCTGTGGCTGGAAACCCGCCTTGAGGCGCCGCTGGCGCCCAGCGACACCAGCGTGTTCAGCGTCATGCCGCATGCCGTCGTTTGAGGAAATCGCCATGAACAAACTCGTTGCCGATCATCTGCTGCGCCCCGCCGAGCCCTTTGCCGACTACCACGCCAACCAGCGGCAGCGGCTGGACATCGCCGGCGAAGGCCGCGCGCAGGACGCCGGCGCGCGCGTGGGCATCAGCCTGCCGCACGAATCGGCCGTGCTGCACGTCACCGGCAGCGCCACCTACGCCGACGACATTCCCGAGCTGGCGGGCACGCTGCATTGCGCGCTGGGCACCTCGCCCGTGGCCGCCGGGCGCCTGCTGGGGATCGACCTGGACGCGGTGCGCGCCATGCCCGGCGTGGTGCGGGTCATCACCGCCGAGGATATCCCCGGCGTCAACGACTGCGGCTCGGCCGTGCCGGACGACCCCATCCTGTGCGACGGCGACATCCGCTTCCTGGGCCAGCCGGTGTTTGCCGTCATCGCCCACACGCGCGATGCGGCCCGCCGCGCCGCCGCGCTGGCCAAGAAGGTGCTGCGCGTCGAGGCCGCCGAGCCCGTGCTGACACCGCGCCAGGCTCACGCCAAGGGCCAGTACGTGGTGCCTCCCATGCACCTGCTGCGCAGCACCAGCGGCCGGGACGAGGCCGGCATCCGCGCCGCTATCGCGGCCGCGCCGCACCGCCTGACGGGCGAGCTGGACGTGGGCGGGCAGGAGCAGTTCTACCTGGAAGGCCAGATCAGCTACGCCATCCCCAGGGAAGGCCGCGGCATGCACGTGCACTGCTCCACCCAGCACCCCAGCGAGATGCAGCACCTGGTGGCCCACGCGCTGGGCGTATCCAGCAACGCGGTGCTGGTCGAGTGCCGGCGCATGGGCGGCGGCTTTGGCGGCAAGGAGTCGCAATCGGCCCAGTTCGCCTGCATCGCCGCCGTGGCTGCCCGCCTGTTGAACCGCCCGGTCAAGCTGCGGCTGGACCGCGACGACGACTTTCTCATCACCGGCCGCCGCCACGGTTTCTGGTACGAGTACGACGTGGGCTACGACGACGCGGGCCGCATCCTGGGCGTGACGCTGCAGATGGTGTCGCACTGCGGCCACTCGGCCGACCTGTCGGCGCCGGTGATGACGCGCGCCATCTGCCACTTCGACAACGCCTACTGGCTGCCCGAGGTGGCCATGCACGGCTACTGCGGCAAGACCCATACGCAAAGCAACACCGCGTTTCGCGGCTTCGGCGGCCCGCAGGGGGCCATTGCCATCGAAACCATCCTGGACAGCATCGCCCGCACGCTGGGGCGCGACGCGCTGGCGGTGCGGCGCGCCAACTTCTACGGCCGGGACAAGTGCAACGTCACGCCCTACCTGCAGCCGGTGCGCGACAACGTCATCCACGAACTGGTCGAGCAGCTGGAGGCCAGCAGCGACTACCAAGCCCGCCGCGCCGCCGTGGCCCAGTACAACGCCGACAGCCCCGTGCTCAAGCGCGGCCTGGCGCTCACCCCGATCAAGTTCGGCATCAGCTTCAACGTCAAGCACTTCAACCAGGCCGGCGCGCTGGTGCACATCTACACCGACGGTTCCATCCTGGTCAACCATGGCGGCACCGAAATGGGCCAGGGCCTGAACACCAAGGTGGCGCAGGTGGTGGCGCACGAGCTGGGCGTGGGCTTTGGCCGCGTGCGCTGCACGGCGACCGACACCAGCAAGGTGGCCAACACCTCGGCCACGGCGGCCTCCACCGGGGCCGATTTAAACGGCAAGGCCGCGCAGGACGCCGCGCGCCAGCTGCGCGAGCGCCTGGCCGCCTGCGTGGCCGCGCGCCATGGCGGCCAGGCCAGCGAGGTGCGCTTTGCCAACGACCAGGTGCACGTGGGCGGCAAGACGCTGGCCTTCAACACCGTCATTTCCGAGGCCTACCTGGACCGCGTGCAGCTGTGGTCCGACGGCTTCTACGCCACGCCCGGCCTGTCGTGGGACAAGGACCGGATGCAGGGGCACCCCTTCTACTATTTCGCCTACGGCGCCGCCGTGAGCGAGGTGGTGGTGGACACGCTGACCGGCGAGTGGAAGCTGCTGCGCGCCGACGTGCTGCACGATGCGGGCCGCTCGCTCAACCCGGCGGTGGACATCGGCCAGGTCGAGGGCGCCTTCATCCAGGGCATGGGCTGGCTGACCACCGAGGAGCTGGTGTGGCACCCCAAGACCGGGCTGCTCACCACGCACGCGCCCAGCACCTACAAGATCCCGACCGCCAACGACTGCCCGCCGGTGTTCAACGTGAAGCTGTTCGACGGCCCCAACGTGGAGGACTCGATCCATCGCAGCAAGGCCGTGGGCGAGCCGCCGCTGCTGCTGCCCTTCTCGGTGTTCTTCGCCATCCGCGACGCCATCTCGGCCGCGGGCGGGCACCGGGTCGATCCGCCGCTGTCGGCGCCCGCCACCAGCGAAGCCATCCTGCGCGCGCTGGGCGCCGTCCGGCAGTCCGTCTAAAGGCTCCCTGCCTTCACCCAGGCACGGCATGACATGACTGCACCTCCACCCGGCCCTTCGGGCGGCGATGCCGGCCCCGGCGGCATGGCCAGCGCGGTTTCCGAACGCCAGCTGTTCGACCGCATCGACTTGCACCTGATCCGAGTGCTGCACACCGTGCTGACCGAGCGCAGCGTCTCGCGCGCCGCGCTGCGCCTGGGCATGCATCAGCCGGCGGTGTCGGCGGCGCTCAAGCGCCTGCGCGAGCTGGCGGGCGATCCGCTGCTGGTGCGCCACGGCGCCCACATGGCGCCCACCGACGCCGGGCGCCGCATGGTCGAGCCGGCGGCCCACATCCTGCGCGCGGCCGAGTCGCTGTTCACCGAGGCGCGCCACTTCGACCCGCGCACCAGCACCGCCACCTTCCGCATCGCGGCCAGCGACTACCTGGACCCCTCCTTCCTGCCGCGCCTGGTGGCCGACGTCAAGCACCAGGCGCCGCTCACGCGCATCGAGATCCACGCCCTCACGCGCGAAAGCGACTACCGCGCCCAGCTGGCGCAGGGCGACATCGACCTGGTGATCGGCAACTGGCTGCAGCCGCCCGATGACCTGCACCTGGCGCGCCTGTTCAGCGACGAGGTGGTGTGCCTGGTCAGCCGCGACCATCCGGCGGTGCGCCGCGGCTGGGACGAGTCCGACTGGCTGCAGGCCGAACACATCGCCCCCATGCCCATGCACCCCGGCGCGCGCGGCATCATCGACCAGATCCTGGACGGCCAGGGCCTGCAGCGCAACATCGCCGCGCGCTGCGCCTACTTCAGCCTGGTGGCCGAGATGGTGGCCGGCACCCTGCTGGTGCTGACCACCGGCCGCCAGTACTGCGAGCGCGTGGCCGCCCAGCTGCCGCTGGTCATCCTGCCCTGCCCCATCGCCATGCCGCCGCTGCTGTACTACCAGCTGTGGCATCCGCGCAGCCACCAGTCCAGCAGCGCGCGCTGGCTGCGCGACCGCACCAAGGACGTGGTCGCCAGCCTGGCGCACGGCCACGCCCCTGGGCCTTCCCCCCAACTCTGATTCCCAAGCCCCAACCGGAGGAGACAACCCCATGAGCTGGACCGAACGCGTGTTCAAACTGCAAGACCACGGAACCACGGTGCGCACCGAAATCATCGCCGGCGTCACCACGTTCCTGACCATGGCCTACATCATCTTCGTCAACCCCGCGATCCTGGGTGACGCGGGCATGCCCAAGGACTCGGTGTTCGTGGCCACCTGCCTGATCGCCGCGCTGGGCACGGCGGTGATGGCGCTGTACGCCAACTACCCCATCGCGCTGGCGCCCGGCATGGGCCTGAACGCCTACTTCGCTTACACCGTGGTGCTGGGCATGGGCTTCAAGTGGCAGGCCGCGCTGGGCGCGGTGTTCATCTCGGGCTGCCTGTTCATGGCGGTCACCCTGTTCGGCCTGCGAGGACTGATCATCAAGGGCATCCCGCAGTCCCTGCGCAACGCCATCACGGTGGGCATCGGCCTGTTCCTGGCGCTGATCGCGCTCAAGAGCGCCGGCATCGTCGCGCCCTCCAAGGCCACCTACATCACGCTGGGCGACCTGCACTCGGCGCCGGTGGTGCTGGCCTCGCTGGGCTTTCTGCTGATCGTCGCGCTGGACAAGTTCCGCGTGCCGGGCGCCATCCTGATCGGCATCATCGCCGTCACCATCGCCTCCTTCTTCGTCGGCGGCAACCAGTTCCACGGCATCTTCGACACGCCGCCCTCGATCGAGCCGACCTTGTTCAAGCTCGACATCAAGTCGGCCATCTCGCACGGCTTTCTGAACGTGGTGCTGGTGTTCTTCCTGGTCGAGCTGTTCGACGCCACCGGCACCCTGATGGGCGTGGCCAAGCGCGCGGGCCTGCTGGTGCCCGGCCGCATGGAGCGCCTGAACAAGTCGCTGCTGGCCGACAGCGTGGCCATCTTCGCCGGCTCGCTGCTGGGCACCTCCAGCACCACCGCCTACGTCGAGAGCGCCGCCGGCGTGCAGGCGGGCGGCCGCACCGGCCTGACGGCCCTCACCGTGTCGGTGCTGTTCCTGGCGGCGTTGTTCATCGCCCCGCTGGCCGGCGCCGTGCCGGCCTACGCCACGGCGCCGGCGCTGTTCTTCGTCGCCTGCCTGATGCTGCGCGAGCTGACCGAGCTGGACTGGGACGACTCCACCGAGGTGGTGCCGGCGGCCATCACCGCGCTGATGATGCCCTTCACCTACTCCATCGCCAACGGCCTGGCCTTCGGCTTCATCAGCTACGCCGGCATCAAGCTGCTGACGGGCCGCGCCCGCGAGGCGCACTGGATGGTGTGGATCATCGCCGCCATCTTCCTGTTCAAGTTCGTCTACGTCGGCGGGGATTGACGCCATGCAGGCCTACCGCGCGCAGCTGCTGCGCTTTGATGCCCAGGGCCAGGCGCTGTACGACAGCGACGGCCTGCTGGTGGTCGACGGCGACGCCAGCGGCGTGCGACGGGTGCTCGACGCCGGCCCCTACCGGACGCTGGCCGGGCGCCACCCGCAGGTGCCCATCACGCACTGGCCCGAACGCATCGTCGCGCCCGGCTTCATCGACATGCACGTGCACTACGCGCAGACCGACATCATCGGCGCGCCGGCGGCGGGCCTGCTGCCCTGGCTGGAGAACTACACCTTCCCCGCCGAGTCGCGCTTCGTCGATCCGCAGTACGCGGCCGAGGTGGCCGGCGTGTTCTTCGACGAGCTGCTGCGCAACGGGGTGACCACCGCCGTGGTCTTTCCCACTTCGCACCCCGCGTCCACCGACGCCTTCTTCGCACGCGCCGAGCACCACGGCCTGCGCATGATCGGCGGCAAGGTCATGCAGGACCGCCACTCGCCCGACGGCGTGCGCGACGAGACCGAGCAAAGCCTGATCGACACCGAGGCGCTGATCCAGCGCTGGCACGGCAAAGGCCGCCTGGGCTACGCCATCACCCCGCGCTTCGCCCCCACCAGCAGCGAGGCGCAGCTGCGCGGCGCCGGCGAGCTGGCCGCCAGGTACCCCGACACCTGGATCCACTCGCACGTGGCCGAAAACCGCGACGAGGTGAAATGGGTGCGCGAGCTGTACCCGCAATCGCGCTCGTACCTGGGCGTGTACCAGGACTTCGGCCTGATGCGCCGGCGCGCCGTGTACGCGCACTGCATTTACCTGGACGACACCGACCGCCGGCTGATGCACGACACGCAAACGGCCGCCGCCGTCAGCCCCACCAGCAATCTGTTTCTGGGCAGCGGCTTCTTCGACTTCGAGGCCGCCCTGAAGCTGGGCGTGCCGCACGGCCTGGCCAGCGACGTGGGCGGCGGCACCAGCTTTTGCCCCTTCCACACCATGCTGGCGGCCTATTACGTGGGCCGCGAAGGCCAGAGCAAGCCGGGCCTGAGCCTGAGCCCCGCCCAGCTGTGGTGGATGCACACCGGCGCCGCCGCGCGCGCGCTGGGGCTGGAGGGCGTGATCGGCACCCTGCAGCCGGGCACCGAGGCCGACTTCGTGGTGCTCAACCCCAAGGCCACGCCCCTGCTGGCGCGCAAGACCGCGCGCGCGCAAAACCTGGACGAGCTGCTGTTCTCGCTGATCGTGCTGGGCGACGACCGCGTGGTCGAGAAGGTGGTGGTGGCCTGAAGGCGCGCCCTCAACGGCGGGCGTGGTACGGGCAGGTGCGCGCCAGGGTCGCCAGGACCACCACGATCCCGGCCACGAAAAACACGAAGGACCAGTTGGCCAAGCTGCCGCCCAGGAAGGTCCAGTCCACCGCGCTGCAGTCGCCGCTGCCGCGGAAGATCATCGGGATGACGCGCTGCAGCGGAAACGACTCGATCATGCCGTACAGGTCGCGCCCGCAGGTGGCCACCTCGGGCGGATACCACTGCAGCCAGCTCTGGCGCGCGGCGGTAAAGGCCCCGAAACCCGCCACCAGCACCGCCAGCAGGCCCCACACCCGCCGGGCCACGGGCTTGTCCGACAGGGCCGCCAGCGCGCAGAACACGGCAGCGATGATCAGGCAATACCGTTGCACGATGCACATCGGGCAGGGCACGAGCCCCACCACGTTCTGCAGGTACAGGATGCCGAAGGCCAGCATGGCGATGCTGATGACGGCCAGGGCCGCGAACACGCGGCGGGGGCGGGAAAACAGGGTCTGGATCACGGTGAATGGGGCTTGGTTGCTCGCGCCCGATGCGCGCATCACACGGAGTCGCCCGCACGGCCGGAGGTTCCCGGCCCGTGCAGGGCCATTTTCGAAAGCTATATTTTCAATAGCTGATTGCGCTTGTCCACCGGGGGCAAGAGCCCGATTTTATTCAAATCACGCCTGATGCTGGCGCACCCAGGCGACGAAGGCGTCGACGAACTTCTGCACATGCTCGCGGCTGGCCGCGCCGATGGCGCCGTTGTCCACCAGGCCGTCCTTCCACTGGATGTACATCTCCGGCTGGCCAATCTCGGGCATAGCCAGAAACGACAGCACGCTGCGCAGGTGCGCCTGTGCCACGGCGGTGCCCACAGCGCCGGTCGACACACCACACACCGCCGCCGGCTTGCCGGCCCACTTGCTCTGGCCCCAGGGGCGCGAGGCCAGGTCGATGGCGTTCTTGAGCACGCCGGGGATCGAGCGGTTGTACTCGGGCGTGACGAACAGCACGCCGTTGCACGCCGCAATCTCGCTGCGCAGGCGCTGCACGGGCGCGGCCGGCGGCTGGCTGTCGCTGTCCTGGTCGTACAGCGGCAGATCGTCGATGCGCACGAAATGCGCCTTCACGTCGGCCGGAAACTGCCTGACCAGCGCCTGGGCAAACTGGCGGTTGAACGAATCCTTGCGCAGGCTGCCGACGACGATGGCGATGTTGAGTTGGTTCACGTTTTACTCCGGATGAAGAACAGTCAAAGGTGTAATCATCGCTTTTTTCGCGTGGCCGCGCGCGATGGACGATGGAGCTTGGCAGCCACCCGAACAATCGGGCACTCGCTGGAACGCTTCAAAGCGACCACGACTTCGCCATGCTGGGCCTTTGCGAAAAAACCTCGTACCACTGCGCCATCGGATGGTGGCGCGCCCGCCAGCCGACGTCGGGAAAGCGCAGGTCCAGATACCACAGCGCGCAAGCGATGGCGAGGGCGCCCAGGTCCACACGGCCGGCCAGCAGTTCGGGGCGACGATCCAGGTAAGCCAGCGAGGTCTCGACCTTGTCGAGCTGGGCGGCGCGCCAGTCGGGCCACTTGCGCTCGTCGGGCCGCGCCACGTCCTCGTAGCGGGCAAGCAGCGCCGCGTCCAGCATGCCGTCGCCGAGCGACTGCAGCGTCAGGGTCTGCCAGCGCTCGGGCCCTGGCGCGGGGATCAGCGTGCCGCCAGCGAGGTGGTTCAGGTACTCGCAGATCACGCGGCTGTCGTAGAGCACCTGGCCGTCGTCGGTGAAGAAGGTCGGCACCTTGCCCAACGGGTTGCTGGCGATGATTTCCTTGTCGCGCTGCACCGGATGGGCGTTGGAAGGCAGCAGCTGCACCCGGTCGCCGAGGCCCAGTTCATGCGCCGTCACGAGGCACTTGCGGACGTAGGGGGAAAAGGGAGAAAAGAGAATCTTCATGATACTGCCACCTGTGGGGAAGAGGTGTTGCTGGAGCGCTCGCGCGCGATGTGCTGGCCAGCCACCCAGCCGAAGGTGAGCGCGGGACCGAGTGTGATGCCGGGTGCCGGGTACTGACCGCCCATCACCGACTGCATGTCGTTGCCGGTCACGTACAGGCCCCGGATGGGCCGGCCGCTGGCATCGAGCGCCTGCGCCTGCGCGTTGCAGCGGATGCCGCAGGCCGTGCCGATGTCGCCGGCGTAGACCTTGACGGCGTAGAACGGCGCCTTGCGCAGCGGCCCCAGGCAGGGGTTGGGGCGGTGGTCCGCATCGCCCAGGTAGCGGTTGTATTCGGTGCTGCCCTTGCCGAACTCCGGGTCCTCGCCCGTGGCGCCGTAGCAGTCGAAGCGGGCTGCCGATTCACGCAGCCCTACGGCGTCGATCTGCAGTTGCGCGGCCAGCGCCTCCAGCGAGTCGGCGCGGTGCAGGTAGCCGGCGCGCACCAGGTGCTCGCGCGGCCGGCCGCCCGGCAGCGCCAGGCCCAGGCCCCAGCGCTCTATGAAGTCACTGTCGCACACCAAGCAGGCCGGGATGGTGGGCACCGTTTCGTTCGATCGGTACATGGCCAGCACGAATTCGTGGTACGAGGTGGCCTCGTTGACGAAGCGGCGTCCGGCGGCGTTCACCGCCATCAGGCCCGGCTTGGCGCGGTCCCACACCAGGTGCGGGTAGCGCACCTGCGTGCCGTCGGGCCGCTGCAGCAGCGACACTGGCGCCCAGAAGGCGGGGCCGAAGTAGCCGCTGCCCAGGGCCGCGCCGGCGGCCTGCGCGATGCCGATGCCTTCGCCGGCGTTGCCGACGGGGGACATGGACCAGGGGCCGGTCGGATGCGGATAGAGCTGTTCGCGCAGTGCCGCATTCCACGGAAAGCCGCCGGTGGCGATCACCACGGCCTGGCGCGCGCGCACCCAGGCCGGCCGGCCTTCATGCTCGATGCAGGCGCCCGTCACGCGGCCGTCCTCCACCTGCAGCGTCTTCAGTGGTGCGTTCAGCCAGTAGTCGATGCCGCGCTCCAGTACCGACATGAACAGCCGCCCGGCCAGCGCATTGCCCAGCACCAGCCGCGTGCCGCGGTGGTAGCCGCGCAGCCGGTCGCCGAAGTAGCGCAGCACCAGCTTCATGCCCTCCTTCCAGGAAGCGAAGGACTTCGTCGCCGCC
This sequence comes from Burkholderiaceae bacterium, assembly GCA_024235995.1. Taxonomy (NCBI): domain Bacteria; kingdom Pseudomonadati; phylum Pseudomonadota; class Betaproteobacteria; order Burkholderiales; family Burkholderiaceae; species Burkholderiaceae bacterium. The sequence goes on along the minus strand of JACKLI010000001.1, from coordinate 2,444,065 downwards.
AGCAGGTGCTTGGCGTCGGTCAGCGTGACCATCATGCCGCCGAGCACCACGAACTCGGGCAGCGGATCCCGCAGCTCGCGGAAGTGCCGGCCGAGCAGCCGGCCGTCGAAAGCCAGCGGGTCCAGCGAGCGGCCGCCGAGCGCGGCGCCCTCGCGGTCGGGGTAGTAGTCGGGCGAGTAGGTGCGCGCGGCCAGCTTCACCTGCGTGTGTTGCTCCAGCGCGTCGATGGCGGGCCCGCAGGCTTCGAGAAAGGCGCGCTGCATCTCGGCCGGCGCCGCGTCGCCCACCGTGTTGCGCATGTAGGTCCACACCTTGTCGAAGCTGTCGGGATGGCCGGCGCCTTCGCTCTGGCGGTTCATCGGCGCCCAGACGGCGCCACCGGACACGGCGGTCGAGCCACCGACGCGGTCGGTCTTCTCCACCAGCAGCACCGAGCAGCCGCCCAGGTGCGCGCTCAGCGCGGCCGCCATGCCGCCGGCGCCGGCGCCCACCACCAGCACGTCGACCTCCCGCTCCCACGTCACTGTGCTCATGCGCCCGATCCTCCCAGCGACTTGCCGCCGTCGACGAAGAGCACCTGCCCGGTGATGAAGCCCATTTGCGGCGACACCAGGAAGGCCACCGCCTGCGCGATGTCCTCCGGCCGGCCGGCCTTGCCCGTCGGCTGCAGCGCGAGCTGCGCGGCCAGACGCTCGGGCGTCAGCGCGCGCAGGATGGGCGTGTCGATCAGCCCTGGCGCGATGGCGTTGACCAGGATGCCGCGCGGCGCCAGCTCCATCGCGCTGGCGCGCGTGTAGCCCACGAGGGCAGCCTTGGAAGCGACGTAGTGCGGGTGGTTGCGCGCGCCCAGGTAGGCGCGCGAGGCGATGTTGACGATCCGGCCGCCGTCGGGCATCCGGCGCGCCACCTCCTGGGAGAGCGTCGCCGCGGCGATCAGGTTCACTTCGTAGGCGCGGCGGAAGTCCTCGCTCGTCGCCTCCATGAAGCGGCGTTCGTCGAAAACGCCGGCGTTGTTGACCAGCGCGCTGATCGGCGGCAGCGCCTGCACCAGCGCGCGCACGGCGGCCTCGTCGGTGAGGTCCAGCACGCGAGCCTGCACGTCGAGGCCGGCCGCGCGCAGGCGAGTCTCCTCGCGCGCGGCCTGCTCGGCCGCGCGGTCGACCATCACCACCGAGAAGCCGTCACGCGCCAGCTTCTCCACCGTGGCCAGCCCCATGCCGCTGGCGCCGCCCGTCACGAGGGCGACCGGTTTGCCGTTGCTGCTGCTCATGTCCGATCCCATCTATGCGGAGAGAAAACCACCGTCCACCGGCAGCACCACGCCGTTGACGTAGCTGGCCAGGGATGAGGCGAGGAACACCACGGGTCCGACGATTTCGTCGGGCTCGCCGCCGCGCTTCATCGGCACGCGGCTCATGTACCAGTCGGTGCCGCCAGGCACCTGCAGCTGCGGCGTCACCATGTCGGTGAGCATCAGCCCCGGCGCCACCGCGTTGGCGCGCACGCCATGCGGCGCCAGATCGCGCGCCAGCGCCTGCGTGAAGGAGCGCACTGCGCCCTTCGACGCGATGTAGCCGGCCGACGAGATGCCGCTGACGAAGGCGACGATCGACGACAGGTTGACGATGCAGCCGTGCGACTGCTTGAGCGCCGGCACGAAGGCGTGCGTGACGTTGAACAGGCCCTGCAGGTTGACCTGGATCAGCCGGTCCCAGGTCTCGGCCGCGTGCGGGTCGTCGATGCGGGCGCGCGCCGAGATGCCGGCGTTGTTCACCAGCACGTCGATGGGGCCGAGCCGCTGCGTGAGCGAATCGGCCAGGGCTACCACGGCGGCGCGGTCGGTCACGTCGATCGATTCGGCCCAGGCGGTACCGCCGGCGCCGCGCACCTCGCCTGCAATGGCCTGCGCGCGGGCCGGGTCGATGTCGGCCACGATCACGCGCGCGCCCTGGCGGGCGAAGCCGCGCGCCATGGCCGAGCCCAGGCCGCCGCCGCCGCCCGTGATGAGGGCGAGCTTGTCCTTCAGAAGATCCATGGGGAGCGTTCCTTCATGCTGCCGCGGTGTCTTCACACGCCCAGGTAGGCACGCCGCACCGCGGGGTCGTTCATCAATTGGTCCGACGGACCTTCGAGCCTCATTTCGCCGTTCTCCAGGATGTAGGCGTAGCGGGCTACCCGCAGCGCCAGGCGCACGTCCTGCTCAACCACCAGGATGGTCAGACCCTGCTCCCGATTCAGACGCTGGATGGTCTCGAATATCTGCTCGACCAGCAGCGGCGACAGGCCCATGGAGGGCTCGTCCAGCAGGATCATGCGCGGGCGCGCCATCAGCGCGCGGCCGATGGCCAGCATCTGCTGCTCGCCGCCCGACAGCGTCGAGGCCTTCTGCTCGCTGCGTTCCTTGAGCCGCGGAAAGATCTCGAACACGCGCTCGAAGTCCTGCGCGACCTCGCCGCGCGAGCGGCGCAGGAACGCGCCCAGCTCCAGGTTCTCGCGTACGCTCATGTCCTTGAAGACCTCGCGGCCCTCGGGCACCTGCACCAACCCGCGCCGCACGATCTCGTCCGAGGGGCAGCGGCGGATCGGCTCGCCGTCGAAGAAGATCTCGCCCGCGGAGGGTTCGATCAGGTGCGACACCACGTTGAGCGTGGTGCTCTTGCCGGCGCCGTTGCTGCCCAGCAGTGCCACGATCGCGCCGCGCTCGACCTTCAGCGACACATCGTGTAAGGCCTGGATGGCGCCGTAGGATGCGCCGACGCCGCGCAACTCCAACATGGGTTCACTCATGGGCGGCTCCCTTGCCGAGATAGGCCTGGATCACTTTGGGATCATGGCTCACCTCGGTGGGCGTACCTTCCGAAATCTTCTCGCCGAAGGACATGACGGTCACGCGATCCGAAATCGCCATCACCAGCTGCATCACGTGCTCCACCAGCAGCACGGTGATGCCGTCGCTGCGGGCCAGCTCGGTCAGCAAGCGGTCCAGGCTCTCGATGTCGCGGTTGCGCAGGCCGGCGGCCGGCTCGTCCAGCAGCAGCAGGCGCGGCTTCAGCGCCAGCGCACGGGCCAGCTCCAGCAGCTTCTGATGGCCGAAGTCCAGTTCGCGGGCGGTGGTGTCGCGGTCGTGGGTGAGACCCACGCGCTCGATCAGGCTGTTCACCAGATCGCGCGTGGCCGCGTCGGGCCGGCGCAGCAGGCGGCCCAGCGGGTTGGCGCTGTGCGAGTAGCAGCCCAGCAGCACGTTCTCGTACACGCTGAGCTCGCCGAACAGCTCCAGGTTCTGGAAGGTGCGGGCCACGCCGAGGCCGGCCATCCGGTTCGGCCGGGCGTGGCTCACATCCACGCCGTCCAGCACGATGCTGCCTGCGGTGGGCTGGTAGTAGCGCGAGATGCAGTTGAAGGTGGTCGATTTGCCCGCGCCGTTGGGTCCGATCAGCGCGTGGATGGTGCCGCGCTGCACCTGGAAGGACAGGTTGTTCACGGCCGTCAGCCCACCGAAGCGCACCGTGATGCCGCGCACGTCGAGGAAGGGCGCGGCGCTCATGCGGAACCTTCCTGCCGTGCATGGATAGCCGGCGCCTTCGCCACCCGTTTCTTAGATCCAGCAAACAGGCCGCGCGGCTTGAACATCATGAAGCCCAGCAGGATGACGCCGTAAAGAATCTCCTGGATCGACAGCGCCTGGCGCAGCAACTCGGAGATGATGCCGAAGACCATGGCGCCGGCCACCGCGCCGCGCACCGAGCCGATGCCGCCGACCACCACCATCGTCAGGATCAGGATGGTGGTCTGGAAGCCCAGGCTCTCCGGGTGGATGAAGGAGATGAACAGGGTGTACATGCCGCCCGCGATGCCGGCGAAGGCTGCGGAGACGGCGAAGGCCGCCTGCTTCATGGCGCGCGCGTTGATGCCCATCGCCATGGCGGCGACGTCGCTCTCGCGCACGGCGCGCAGCGCGGAGCCGAACTGCGAGCGCGACAGCCACACCGTCACCCACAGCATCAGCGCCGCGATGGCGATGACGAAGGGATAGGCCTGCAGGTCGTTGGTCAGCGTCAGCCCGAACAGCTGCGCCGGCTGCATGCGCATGCCGTTGGAGCCGTTGGTGACCGACTCCCAGTTCAGGAACACCCACTGCATGGCCTCGCCGAAGGCGAAGGTGGCCAGCGCCAGGTAGATGTCGCGCATGCGCAACGCCAGGAAGCCGATCACGTAGCCCAGCACCGCCGACAGCAGGCCGCCGGCCAGGATCGAGACGACGAAGGGCGGGTGCCATGTCGTGTTGATGAGCCCGGCCGTGTAGATGCCGATGCCATAGAAGGCCGTGTGCGCCAGGGCGAACTGGCCGGCCTCGCCAATGACCACGTGCAGGCCCAGCGCGAGCACGACGAAGACCATCAGCAGGTTGACCACGTACAGCACGTAGCCCGTCACGGTGAACGGGAGCACGCACAGCACGGCCAGCAGCACGAGCAGCGCCAGATGATCCGCAGAAAAGCGCTTGCTCATACCTTCTTCACCTGCGTCTTTCCGCCCAGCAGACCCTGCGGCCGCACGATCAGCGTCACCAGGATCGCCAGGAAGGGTGCCACCACGATGGCGTTGGTGGAGATGAACAGGCCCACCATGTTCTCGACCACGCCGATCAGCAGGCCGCCGACCACGGCGCCGGGCAGGCTGGTGAAGCCACCCACGATGGCCGCCGCGTAGGCCAGGATGGCGATGTGCGCGATGTCGGGCGTGACCAGCACCTTGGGCGTGATGAGCAGCGCCGCGATGGCCGAGATCAGTCCGGCCAGCGCCCACACCATCATGCGGATGCGCGACAGGCGGATACCGACGATCTGCGCCGCGCGCGGGTTCATGCCGACGGCGCGCATCGCCTTGCCGATGCGTGTGTGGGTGAACATGAGGTAGATGAGCACCATCACCACGACGGCGACGACGAAGATCGCGATGTCCAGCTGGGTCAGGGCCGCGTCGCCAATCATCACCGTGTCGCTGGAGAACAGCGAGGGCAGCGAGCGCGGCGTGTCGCCCAGGCCGGTCTGCCGCACCAGGCCCTTGAGCACGTAGGCCAGGCCCAGCGTGGCGATCACGAGCTGCACGCCGACGCCGCGCGAGCCGGTCACGCGCTCCATCACGACACGCTGGAACAGCGCGCCGCCCAGCGCCATGACCGCCAGCGTGAGTGGGATCACCACCGCGTAGGGCAGATGCGCCAGCAGCAGCAGGCTCAGCGCCACGTAGCCGGCCATCATCAGCATCTCGCCCTGCGCGAAGTTGGGCACGTCGGTGGTCTTGAACACCGCCACGATGGCGAGCGCGAGCAGCGCATACACGCTGCCCGTCACCAGCCCCGACAGCAGGCCCTGCTGCAGGAACAGCCAGATTTCGTCAAGGCTCATGCGCTCACTTGGGCTGGTAGGTCCAGGCGCTGGCGTAGCTGCCCGGCACCCGAGTCTTGTTCTCGCCGTCGAACTTCAGGTAGATGGCCGCCTTCTGCGCCGCGTGGTCGGTGGGCGTGAAGGCGATCGGGCCAGCCATCACCTTGGAGTCGAAGTTGAGCTTCGACATCGCGTCGAGGAATTTCTCGCGCGTGGGCTGCGGGCCTGCGGCCTTGAGCGCGTTGACCACCGCCATCGCCGAGGGAATGCCGTAGGGCATGTAAGTCTGCGGGTAGCCCGGCTTGGCGGCCAAGTCCGGGTAGTACTGCTTGTACATATCGTAGACCCACTTGAGCTGCTCGCCGCCGGGCACGTCGAGCATGACCTCCTGCAGGTAGACGTTCTTGAACGCGTCCTTGTTGCCGACGTTCTCGACGAGCTGCTTCAGGTCGGCCGTGCCGTTGACGGCGATGACGATCGGCTTGTTCCAGCCCAGCTCGTGCGCCTTCTTGACCAGCAGGCTCACCGGACGGGCGTAGGTGGTGATCAGCAGCACGTCCGGGTTGGCGGCACGAATCTTCAGCATCGGCGCGGTGACGTCGGTGATGTTCGGGTTGATCGACTGCACCTGCAGCGTCGCACCGACCTTCTTGGCCTGGAATTCGGCGGCTTCCAGGTTCCATCCTCCGTAGGCGTCGTCATGGTTGATGTAGCCGATCTTCTTGGCCTTCAGGTGCTCGACGGCGAACTGGACCATCGAGCCGCCGACGGCGCGCTGCGAGATGGAGAAGGCGCCGTAGATGTACTTGGAGGGCGGGTACAGCGCGCCATCGCCCGAGGCGTTGAGCATGACCAGTGGGATCTTCTCGCGCTCCACGTACTCGCGGGCACCGACCACCGGGCCCGAGCAGGAGCCGCCGTTGAGCAGGAAGACCTTGTCCTGCTCGGTGAGCTTCTTCACCGCGGCCAGCAGATCATTGGCGTTGCAGCGGTCGTCCTCCAGGACGATCTCGATCTTGCGGCCGTTGATGCCGCCTTCCTTGTTGACCTTGTCGTAGTACATCTTCGCCGCGTTGACGACGTCGAAGCCGTAGGCCATCGAGTTGCCCGACAGCGGGCTGAACATGCCGATCTTGATGCTCTTGTCGGTCAGTCCGGGTTCGCTCTGGGCGGCAGCGGCCAGTGCGGTGGCGGCTGCTACGGCGGCGAGGGTGGTCTTGATGAGGGTTTTCAAGGGGATCTCCTTTGGTCGCGGTCGAAATCGTTGCGGGATCGCCGGGCTCACAGATCACTGGAGGTGGCCGATGCGGCCGCGTCTTCCTTTTGGAAGCCGGGGCGGGGGACGAGGCCGAGCCAGTTCTGGGTGAGGGCGCCGTCCACCAGGATGTCCTGGCCGCTGATGTAGCCGGCGCGCTCGCTGGCCAGGAAAAGTACGGCGCCGGCGATGTCGGCCGGCGTGCTGATGCGGCCCAGCGGCACCATGCGCTCGCGCTGGCGGCGCACGGCGTCCTGCGTGTAGATGCCCTCGCTCATGGGCGTGCGGACCATCGCGGGGCTTACCACGTTGCTGCGGATGCCGTGCTCGCCCAGTTCGGCCGCGAGCAGCTGCGACAGCATCTTCACGCCGGCCTTGCTGACGCTGTAGGCGCCGCTGTAGGGCTGCGGGATGGCGCCCGAGATCGAGGCGATGTGGACCATCGCCCCGCCGCCGCGCTCGCGCATCTGCCGGCCGAAGACCTGCGCGCACAGCAGGTAGCCGGTAAGGTTGACCGACAGCAGCCGGTTCCACTTGTCCACGGCGATGTCCATCAGCGCATCGGCGTACAGCGACGCGGCGTTGTTGACCAGCACCGCGGCCGGCCCCCAGGTGTTGCGAACCGCCTCGGCCGCCGCGTGAACGCTGTTCGCATCCGTGACGTCGCAAGCCAGAACCATCGTCCTGTCGGCGCCATCAGCGACCGCCGCGGCCCGGGCTCGATCCAAGTCGAGCAAGGCAACCCGCGCGCCGGACGCCAGGAGTTGTCGCACCACTTCGGCTCCAATCCCGCCGCCCGCACCCGTCACGACGCAGACAAGATTCTCAAAGCCTAGCCAGCTACCGCTCGCCGCGTGCGAGACGTCGTTCATGCAGTGTTCTCCGTCCAAGTAAATGACCTTGGCCATGAATTATGTATACATGCAAGCTTAAAAAATCATGGTATTTACCCTTAAAAAGGTATATTTGAACATTCATGTATACATGAAACCATGCTCAAATAAGCAGCGCAATGAAGACCTTGACTCAGGACGTGACGGAAACGCTCCGCGATTGGATACTTCACGGACAACTCAAGCCCGCCATGCGGCTCGAGGAGTTGCCACTGGCGGAGCAACTGAGCGTGTCACGGACACCGATCCGCGCGGCGCTGGCGACTCTCGCCAGCGAAGGGCTGCTCACCCACCAGCCGAAGCGGGGCTACCTGGTGCGGGGCTTCGACCTTGATGTGATTGCTGCGGCCTACGAGGTGCGGTCGGTGCTGGAAGGCCTCGCCTGCCGCAGCGCCGCGACGCACGGGCTGACCGATGCACAAATCCGGTCCCTGCAATCCCTGCTGGCCATCGGCGACCGGATCCTCGGCAAGGGATATCTCGACTCCGTGGATCATGAGCCGTACCAGCAGATGAACGTGGAAATCCACGATCTTCTTCTGGAGGCTTCCGGGAACCCTTGGGTGACGCGATTTGCCGAGCAGGCGCAGACCATTCCGTTTGCATCCGATCACATTGTTCTCTGGGACGATCATCCGATCATCCTGAGATCCCATGGAGACCACCATCGCATCGTGGAGGCCGTGGTCGCGCGCGACAGCACGCGCGCAGAGCAGTTGATGCGCGAACACGTCTACTATGCCGGCCTCATCTTCCGGCGCAACTACCAGAAGCTGCTGGACGCAGGCGATTCCGTCCCCGGAGTGCAGCCCCTGCCGTCCCACGGTGCGCCGCAGGACGCCGATGTCACAAACGACGCAAGTCTTCCGATACCACGCAGAATGCGCAGGCCATAAGTCCATGTCCAACTCAGCCGTTCCGCCACCCTCGGCGCACTTTCCTCCCGATGCAGGCGAGAACGCCGCGCCCGCCAAGCGCCAGCGCCGCATCCAGTCCATCGAGGTTGGCATGCGCGTGCTGCAGGCGCTGACCGAGCAGCGCCGCCCCTTGCCGCTGAAGGACCTGGCCCAGCTGGCCGACATGCCGCCGGGCCAGGCGCATCCGTACCTGGTCAGCTTCATGGCGGCGGGCATGGTCAAGCAGAGCCCGCTCACCGGCCACTACGAGCTGGGCCCGGCGGCGCTGCAGATGGGCCTGGCGGCGCTGCAGCAGCTCGACCCGCTGACCGAGGCCAGCCAGGAGGCCGCGCTGCTGTGCGACCAGGCCGACCTGAGCGTGGCGCTGTGCGTGTGGGGCCACCTGGGCCCCACCGTGGTGCGGCTGGACGAGCCGCGCTACCCGCTGCACGTCAACCTGCGCGTGGGCACGGTGATGTCGGTGTTCAACACCATCACCGGGCGCGTGTTTGCCGCCTACCTGCCCGAGAAGATGGTGCGCTCGATGCTGGAGGACGAGCACCGCCGCGTGGTGGGCGGCGCGTCCGGCGCCTTCGACAGCGCCGAGGTGCGGCAGATGCTGGCCGACATCCGCGCCGCCGGCATGGGGCGCGGGCTGTCCACGCCGCAGCCGGGCGTCAACACGCTCAGCGCACCGGTGTTCGACGCCCACGGCAAGATCGCGCTGGTGATCACCGTGTTCGGTCCGCAGGGCCAGTTCGACGCCGACATTGACGGCCCTGCGGGGCGCTTGCTGCGCGCCCATGCCGACGCCGTCTCCCACCGGCTGGGCTTCAACCCGGCCAAGTCTTGAATTAAACATTGTCGAATCAATTGACATACAACTAATTTCAGAAGACAATGCGGCCATCCCGAACCCGATGGAGACCGCCATGTCCGACAAGAAATTCGCCTCCCACGCCGACCTCGAAGAAAAGCAGATCAGCTGGGACAAGCTGAGTGACAACGCCTACGCCTACACCGCCGAGGGCGATCCGAACACCGGCGTCATCATCGGCGACGACGGCTGCATGATCATCGACGCCACCGCCACGCCCGTGGCCGCGCAGGGCGTGATCAAGAAGATCCGCGAGATCACCGACAAGCCGATCAAGTACGTGGTGCTGACCCACTACCACGCGGTGCGCGTGCTGGGCGCCAGCGGCTACAAAAGCGAAGGCCTGGAGCAAATCATCGCCAGCCAGGACACCTGGGACCTGATCGTCGAGCGCGGCCAGCAGGACATGGATTCGGAGATCGGCCGCTTTCCGCGCCTGTTCCAGGCGGTGGAGAGCGTGCCCGGCCTGACCTGGCCCACGCTCACCTTCCAGGGCGAGATGACGCTGTGGCTGGGCAAGCTGGAGGTCAAGATCCAGCAGATCGGCCGCGGCCACACCAAGGGCGACACCATCGTCCACCTGCCGGCGCAAAAAATCTGCTTCTCGGGTGACCTGGTCGAGGCCGATGCGGCCTGCTACACCGGCGACGCCTACCTGGCCGACTGGCCGCAAACGCTGGACCGGCTGGCCGCGATGAAGTTCGACAAGCTGGTGCCCGGCCGCGGCCCCACCCTGATGACGCCCGAGCAGGTGCAAAAAGGCCTGGCCTACACGCGTGACTTCACCGCCACGCTCTACAAGAGCGCGCAGGAGGCCGTGGCCCAGGGGATGGATCTGAAGGCCACGATGGCCCACACCCGCAAGGCGATGGACCCCAAGTTCGCCCAGGTCTTCATCTACGAGCACTGCCTGCCCTTCGACGTGACGCGCGCGCACGACGAGGCCAGCGGCATCCGCGACCCGCGCATCTGGACGGCCGAGCGCGACCAGCAGATGTGGCACGCGCTGCAACAGGACTGAAATACAAAACACCGGACGCAGAGAACGCAGAGGAGTCGCAGAGGGCGCAGAAGGAAAACCCAATTTTTTGGGCCATTCTTTTTCGTCCTCTGCGTCATTTTTGCGTCCTCTGCGTCCGGATGTTGGCTGTTCGGATAACGCGGAGACAACATGCAAAAAACCTTCACCTACACCAAGTTCGACTTCGTGCGCCCACCCGAGCTGGAGCGCGGCCAGGCCGGCCACTACCCGGTGGTCGTCATCGGCGCCGGCCCGGTGGGCCTGTCGGCCGCCATCGACCTGGCGCAGCAGGGCCAGCGCGTGCTGCTGCTGGACAACGACGACACCGTCTCCTTCGGCTCGCGCGCCGTGTGCTACGCCAAGCGCGCGCTGGAGGTGCTGGACCGCATGGGCTGCGGCGATCGGTTCGTCGACAAGGGCATCAGCTGGGACGTGGGCCGCACCTTCCTGCACGAGGGCGAGGTGTTCAGCTTCAACCTTCGCCCCGAGCCAGACCACCACCGCCCCGGCATGATCAACCTGCAGCAGTATTACCTGGAGCAGTACCTGATCGAGCGCGCGCGCCAGCTGCCCAACCTGGAGATCCGCTTCAAGAACGAGGTGATCTCGGTGGTGCCCGGTCAGGAGCAGGCCACGGTGCGCGTCGAAACGCCCGCAGGCCCCTACTCGCTCACAACCGACTGGCTGATCGTCGCCGACGGCGCCAGCAGCAAGGTGCGCTCGATGCTGGGGCTGGACATCGAGGGCAAGATCTTCATGGACCGCTTTCTCATCGCCGACGTGGTGATGAAGGCCGACTACCCCACCGAGCGCTGGTTCTGGTTCGACCCACCCTTTCACCGCAACCAGAGCGTGCTGCTGCACCGCCAGGCCGACAACGTCTGGCGCATCGACTTCCAGCTCGGCTGGGACGCCGACCCGGTGGAGGAGAAAAAGCCCGAGAACGTGATCCCGCGCATCAAGGCCATGCTGGGCGACGAGCGCGAGTTCGAGCTGGAATGGGTCAGCGTCTACACCTTCCAGTGCCGGCGCATGAACCGCTTCAACCACGGCCGCGTGCTGTTCGTCGGCGACGCGGCGCACCAGGTCTCGCCCTTCGGCGCGCGCGGCGCCAACAGCGGCATCCAGGACACCGACAACCTGGTGTGGAAGCTGAAGCTGGTGATGGACGGCAAGGCCCCGGCCACGCTGCTGGACACCTACAGCGAGGAGCGCGGCCATGCGGCCGACGAGAACATCCTCAACTCCACCCGCTCCACCGACTTCATCACGCCCAAGAGCGCCGTCAGCAAGACCTTCCGCAACGCCGTGCTGGAGCTGGCCGAGCACCACCCCTTCGCCCGCGCGCTGGTCAACTCGGGCCGCCTGTCGGTGCCCAGCTGGCTCGCCGACTCCAGTCTGAACACGCCCGACGAGAGCGCGTTTGCCGGCCGCATGATCCCCGGCGCCCCCATGGACGACGCGCCGCTGGCCGATGGCAGCTGGCTGCTGCAGCACCTGGGCAACCGCTTTCAGGCCCTGCACTATGTGGAGGACGCCGGCGCGCTGGACGCCGCCACGGCCAAGGCCCTCGGCGAGCTGGCGTTCAAGGGCATCGCCGTCGAGCCCATCGTCGTCGCCCAAAAGGGCCAGGCGCCCGCCGGCCTCAAGACCCTGATCGACGCCAAGGGCCGCGCGGCCGAGCGCTACGACCTGAAGCCCGGCACCACCTACCTGGCGCGCCCCGACCAGCACGTGGCCGCCCGCTGGCGCCAGCTTGACGCCACCAAGCTGCAAAGCGCCCTGGCCCGCGCCACCGGCAACGCCTGACAAGGAGACACCCCATGCCCCTGAACACCCAGCCCAACTTCAGCGAAGCCGGCCAGCGCTACTTCCAGGCCTACACGCCCGGCGACGACTTCTACCAGTTGCTGATCGACACGCACCGCGACCTGAGCGACGAACAGAGCGCGCGGCTCAACGCGCGCCTGATCCTGCTGCTGTCCAACCACATCGGCGACATCGCCGTGCTGCGCGAGGCCATGCAGCTGGCCCGCGACGGCATCTGAGCCGCCACTCCACCCCATTCTCACAACCAGGAAACCGCCATGGCCAACCTCAACGGCGTGCACCACGTCGCCTACCGCTGCAAGAACGCCAAGCAAACCGTCGAGTGGTATCAAAAATACCTGGACGCCCGCTTCATCCTCGCCATCGCCGAGAACGAGGTGCCCTCCACCAAGGAGCCGGACCCGTACATGCACATCTTCATCGACATCGGCGGCGGCAACATCCTGGCCTTTTTCGAGCTGCCCACCAAGGCCGACATGATCGCGCCCTCGGACGCCAACACCCCCGCGTGGACGCAGCACCTGGCGCTGAAGACCGACTCCATCGACACCATGCTGAAGGTCAAGGCCCGCATGCAGGCCGACGGCATCGAGGTCATCGGCCCCACCGACCACACCATCTTCAAGTCCATCTACTTCCGCGACCCCTCCGGCCACCGCCTGGAGCTGGCCGTCGACACCGCCACGCCCGAGATGGACCAGGCGCTCGACCGCGTCAAGTGGGACATGCTAAGCGAATGGGACCGCACCAAGAAGGCGCCCACCCACGCGCGCTGGATGCACGACGGCAGCGGCCGCGTGGGGTGACTGCTCCGCTCGTGGGTTCCGGTCCCAGTTGAGGCGGGTATGCTTTGACCGATACGAGACCGACCCATGAGCACAGACCTTCCCCCGGCCACCTCCACCCGCCACGACCAGCACGGCCAATGGCCGCAGGCCGAGTCGGTGGACGACTTTCGCCACAACCTGGCCGCCGTGCACGCGCGCATCGCGGCGGCCTGCCGGCGCGCCGGGCGCGACCCGGCCAGCGTGCGCCTGCTGCCCGTCAGCAAGACCAAGCCCGAGGCCGTGCTGCGCCAGGCCTACGCCGCGGGCTGCCGCATGCTGGGCGAGAACAAGCCGCAGGAGGCCCATCGCAAATGGGAGGCCATGGCCGACCTGGCCGACCTGCGCTGGTCGGTCATCGGCCACCTGCAGACCAACAAGGCCAAGTTGGTGGCGCAGTGCGCCAGCGAATTCCAGGCGCTGGACAGCCTGCGCGTGGCCGAGGCGCTGGAGCGGCGCCTGCAGGCCGAAGGGCGCGCGCTGGACGTGTTCGTGCAGGTCAACACCTCGGGCGAGGCCAGCAAGTACGGCCTGCATCCCGACGACGTGGCCGCCTTCCTGCGCGCGCTGCCGGCGTTTTCGGCGCTGCGCGTGCGCGGGCTGATGACGCTGGCGCTGTTCTCGGCCGAGGCCCAGCGCGTGCGCGAATGCTTCGTGCTGCTGCGCGGCCTGCGCGAGCGGCTGCGCCAGGATGCCCCCGCCGGCATCGACTTGAGCGAGCTGTCGATGGGCATGTCCGGCGACTACGAGATCGCCATCGAGGAAGGCGCCACCGTCGTGCGCGTCGGCCAGGCCATCTTCGGCGCGCGGCCCATGCCCGACTCGCACTACTGGCCGTCGGCCGCCGAGGGCGAGGCCAAGGCGGGCGAGGCGCCTTGACCGGGCCGTCCTCACGGGCTGGGTGAAGCCCGCCCGCCGCTCAAACCTTCCCCAGCGCCTGCTCCAGATCGGCCAGCAGGTCGTCGATGTGCTCGATGCCCACCGACAGGCGCACCATGCCTTCGGACACGCCCGCCTTGGCCAGCTCCCCGGCGTCGAGCTGGCGGTGTGTGGTACTGGCCGGGTGGCAGGCCAGCGACTTGGTGTCGCCGATGTTGACCAGGCGCAGGAACAGGCCCAGCGCGTCCTGAAAGCGCGCGCCGGCGGCGCGGCCGTCGGCGGCCTTCAGGGTGAAGCTGACGATGCCCGAGGCGCGCCCGCCCATCAGGCGCCGCACCACGGCGTGGTCGGGGTGATCGGGCAGGCCGGCGTAGTTGACCGCCGCCACCTTGGGGTGCTTTTGCAGGTACCTGGCAATGGCCAGCGCGTTGTCGCAGGTGCGGTCCATGCGCAGCGGCAGGGTCTGGATGCCCTGCAGCAGCAAGAAGGCGTTCATCGGGCTGATGGCGCCGCCCAGGTTGCGCAGCGGTACCACGCGCGCGCGGCCGATGTAGGCCGCCGCGCCCAGCGCCTCGGTGTAGACCACGCCGTGGTAGCTCACGTCGGGCTCGTTCAGGCGCGCAAAGCGCTGCTTGTGCTCGGCCCACGGGAACTTGCCCGAATCGACGATGACGCCGCCCATGCTGTTGCCGTGGCCGCCGATGTACTTGGTGGCGGCGTGCACCACGATGTCGGCGCCGTGCTCGAACGGGCGGCACAGGTAGGGGCTGGGCACCGTGTTGTCGACGATCAGCGGCACGCCGTGCGCGTGCGCCACCTGGGCCAGCGCGGCCAGGTCGGTGACGTTGCCCAGCGGGTTGCCGATGGATTCGCAGAACACCGCCTTGGTGCGCGCGTCGATCAGCTTGCCGAACGAGGCCGGGTCGCGGTAGTCGGCAAAGCGCACCTCCACGCCCATCTGCGGCAGGGTGTGGGCAAACAGGTTGTAGGTGCCGCCGTACAGCGTGGCGGTGGAGACGATGTTGTCGCCCGCGCTGGCGATGGTCTGGATGGCGTAGTGGATCGCCGTCATGCCCGAGGCCAGCGCCAGCGCGCCGACGCCGCCCTCGAGCGCGGCCAGGCGCTGCTCCAGCACGGCGGTGGTCGGGTTCATGATGCGGGTGTAGATGTTGCCCGGCACCTTCAAATCGAACAGGTCGGCCCCGTGCTGCGTGTCGTCGAAGGCGTAGGACACGGTCTGGTAGATCGGCACCGCCACCGACTTGGTGGTGGGGTCGGGCGTGTAGCCGGCGTGCACGGACTGGGTCTCGAACTTCCACGAATCGCTCATCGAATGCTCCTTGAAGATGCTTGAACTATCAAATCAATAGCTGCTTGCTCTTGATTGGCGCCGGCCAAAGCCCCAAATGGCTTGAAACGCCGGCGGCGGGCGCACGGGCCGCAGTCTAGTCCCGCCCGCGGGCCAGGCGCGGCCCCGCTCAGACACTTTGCGCATGAGCTTATGGGCGCAGCGCCACGTTGTTCAGCTTGTCCAGCCGCTCGGGCCACGTACCCGTCTGCGCGCCCTGGCGCAGGATGCGCGCCCAGGCCATCCAGGCGTCCCACTGCACGCGCTTGTCCCAGGCGTTGCCCCAGGCGCTGTAGCACTGCAGGGCGCCGGTGGCGGCGGCCTCGGCCTCGGCGTGGCGGCCGGCGATCAGGTACAGCTGGGCCAGCACCATCTGCGGCTCGCCCACCCAGGGGTTCAGGCGCGCGGCGTGCTCCAGCGCGGCAACGGCGCCGTCCATCTGCACCAGCGGCTGGCTCTGCGCGATGACCGACCAGTACAGCGACGCCGCGGCGGCCTCGTCGCCCGCGGCCAGCGTGCGCGTGCAGTGCTCGAACACCGGGGGCATGGGCAGCAGGCCTTTCAGCCCGGGGTGCTGCAGCGCGGCGCCCAGCTGGCTGATGTGGGCGTAGATGCGGCTGGGCGGGCGCATGGGGCCGGGCCACAGCGCGGCCATCCAGTGCGCGGCCTGCGGCAGCCTGGGCACGTCGGGAAAGCCGCTGTAGATGTCCTCCTGCCAGGCAAACCACTGCTCGCAGGTGTCGGCCATGCTGACGACGATGAAGGCGGCCACCACGTCGGCCGGCAGGTGGTGCTCGTCCACCTGCACGCTGCCGTCGGGCGCGATGCGCCCGGCCAGCACCTGGCGCACGAACTGCGCGCGCGAGGCGGTGCAAAACAGGTACACCAGGTGCTCGGCGCGCTCGCCCACGGCCTCGCGCAGGCGCGCGCGCTCGCGCGCCGGGTCGAACTTGACCAGGTCGACGAAGGCGTTGCCGTACACGCTGTGCAGCAGGCCCAGCAGGCGCACGTCGCGCGGCTGCTGCCACAGCGCCAGCGTGCGCGCCACGCCCACCAGGTGGTGGCGGAAGGTGCCGGCCTTGTGCCAGTCCTGCCCCACGCCGCGCGCCAGCACGATGGGCAGCACGGGCGCCAGGTCGGCGTCGTGGGCCAGCCATTCGTCGTCCAGCAGCGCGAGGGCGCGGGCGTGCAGGTCGGGGGCGAGCGGGGCGAAGGAGACGGCTGGGGTCATGGCGGCGGAAGGTGCGATGGGCTTGGGCGCAGTATCGGCCAAATCGGGCCCACGGCCACGCCGCGCGCGCAGGCAGCCGATAATCCAGGGCTTCACTCGCACCGCAACACGGCAAGGAAATCGGGATATGGCACGCATGGTCCACTGCATCAAGCTCGGCACCGAGGCCGAGGGCCTGGACTTTCCGCCCTACCCCGGCGAGCTGGGCAAGCGCCTGTGGGCCAGCGTCAGCAAGCAGGCCTGGGCCGACTGGCTCAAGCACCAGACCATGCTGGTCAACGAGAACCGCCTGAACCTGGCCGACGCCAACGCGCGCGCCTACCTGCGCCAGCAGATGGAGGCGCACTTCTTCGGCGACGGCGCCGAGCAGGCCGCGGGCTACGTGGCGCCCAAGGTTTGAGGGCCAGGTTTCAGGCCCAATCAGCCCCTGCAGCCGGCATCGCATCTGCGCAAGCAGCTTCTGATTTCATAGCTGACCGGATGCCGCCCTCCCCCGTCCACTGGCGCGACGACGGCACGCCCACCAGCCCGCGCTTCGGCGACATCTACCGCAGCCACGACGACGCGGGCGACGGCGGCCTGGCGCAGGCGCGGCACGTCTTTCTGCACGGCTGCGGCCTGCTGGCCGATGCCGGGCAAGCCGCGGCCTGGGCCGGCGCGCCGCGCTGGGCGGTGCTGGAAACCGGCTTCGGCCTGGGCCTGAACTTCCTGGCCACCTGGCAGGCCTGGCGCAGCGACCCGCGGCGGCCCGCGTGCCTGTTCTACAGCGCCGTCGAAGCCTGGGTGTGCAAGGCGGGCGACCTGGTCCGCAGCGCCGCGCCCTTTGCCGAGCTGGCGCCGCTGGCCGCCGAGCTGGCCGCCCAGTGGCACGGCCTGCTGCCCGGCGTGCACCGCCTGAGCCTGGACGGCGAGCGCGTGCAGCTGACCCTGGCCGTGGGCGCGGTGCAGCCCATGCTGGCCGAGCTGAGCGGCGCGCACGACAGCCTTTACCTGGACGGCTTCAGCCCCGAGCGCAACCCCGACATGTGGAGCGAGGCCACGCTGGCCGCCGCCGCCCGGCTGCTGCGGCCGGGCGCGCGGGCCGCCACCTGGTGCGTGGCCGGCCCGGTGCGCCAGCACCTGGCCGCCTGCGGCTTCGAGCTGGAGCGCGTGCCCGGCCTGCCGCCCAAGCGCCAGGCCCTGCGCGCGCGCTACGCCCCGCGCTGGGCGCCACGCACGAACACGCGCGCCGACGCCGAGCCGGGCTGGAACCAGCCGCCCGCGCGCTGCGCCGTCGTCGGCGGCGGCCTGGTGGGGGCCGCGGTGGCCTTCGGCCTGGCGCAGCGCGGCTGGCGCGTCGACGTGCTCGACGCCGCGCCCCAGCCCGCCGCCGGCGCCAGCGCGCTGCCGGCGGGCGTGGTGGCGCCGCACGTGTCGCCCGACGACCGGCCGCTGTCGCAGCTCACGCGCGCCGGCGTGCGTGCCACGCTCGCGCGCGCCGCGGGCCTGCTGCGCGCGGGCCGCGACTTTGCCGCCACCGGCGTGCTGGAGCGCCACGAACCCGGCAAGCGCCGCCGGCCTGCCGCCTGGCAGGCCCCCGACCTGCCCGATGCCGCCCAGGCCGAAAGCCTGGCCGGCGAGCACCCGCTGACCCGCGCCCAGGCCCAGGCCGCCCAGGTGCCGCTGGACGAAGCCCACCCGGCGCTGTGGCATGCGCGCGCCGGCTGGGTCCGGCCCGCCGCCCTGGTGCGCGCCATGCTGGGCGCGCCGGGCATCGCATGGCACGGCGGCCGCGCGGTGGCGCGCGTCGACCGGGCCGCCGGCCGCTGGTGCCTGCGCGATGCGCGTGGCGCCACGCTGGCCGAGGCCGAGCTGGTGGTCGTCGCCGCCGGCTTCGACTCACTGGCGCTGCTGGATGACGCCCTGCCCCTGCACGCGCTGCGCGGCCAGGTGGCATCCGGCCCCATGCCCGGCGGCGGCGCCGACGCGGCGCTGCCGCCCTTTCCGGTCAATGGCCACGGCAGCCTGGTCGCCCACCTGCCGGGCGACGCGGGGCCGCGCTGGGTCACCGGCTCCACCTTCGAGCGCGCCAAGGCCACGCCCGAGGTGCAGGCCGAAGACCACGCCGCCAACCTGCAGCGCCTGTCCGACCTGCTGCCGCACGCCGGCGCCGCGCTGGCCGCGCAGTGGCGCGACGGCCGCGCCCAGGCCTGGGCGGGCGTGCGCGCCACCCTGCCCGACCGGCTGCCGGCGGTGGGCGCCTGGCGCTGGCGGGCCAACGACAATTTCGAGCCGAATCGGGCTGCAGCCCCCGCCGAACAAGCCGAGGCAGCTATCGATTCGATATCCGACGAGCCGCTGCCGATCCACCTGTGCACCGGCCTGGGCGCGCGCGGCCTGACGCTGGCCGTGCTTGCCGGCGAGCTGCTGGTCGCCACCCTGCACGGCGAGCCGCTGCCCGTGGCCCGCTCGCTGGCGCGGCGGCTGCGCGCGCGCCGCTTTCAACCCCTGGCCAGCAAGGCACCATGACCCGCCGCACCACCCCGCTCACCTGGCACCACCTGCTTCTGATCCTGGCCGTGGTGGCCGTGTGGGGCACCAACTTCGTCATCATCAAGTTCGCGCT
Source organism: Burkholderiaceae bacterium (assembly GCA_024235995.1). Taxonomy (NCBI): domain Bacteria; kingdom Pseudomonadati; phylum Pseudomonadota; class Betaproteobacteria; order Burkholderiales; family Burkholderiaceae; species Burkholderiaceae bacterium. Next base: position 2,425,019 of record JACKLI010000001.1, on the reverse strand, counting down.
GGCGCACCTGCCGCCGCTGCTGCTGGCCGCGCTGCGCTTTGCGCTGGCGGCCTTTCCGCTGGTGCTGCTGGTGCGCCGCCCGGCCGCGTCCTGGGGCAACCTGGCGCTGTACGGGCTGGCCATCGGCGTGGGACAGTTCGCCCTGCTGTTCTACGGCATGCAGCGCGACATCACGCCGGGCCTGGCCTCGCTGGTGGTGCAGGCGCAGGTGTTCTTCACCGTGGGGCTGGCGGTGCTGATCGACAAGGAGCGGCTGCGGCCCTACCAGTGGGTGGCGGCGCTGATCGCGCTCACCGGCATCGTCATCATCGCCAGCCACACCGACGGCCACACCACGCTGGCGGGCCTGCTGCTGACGCTGGGCGCGGCCTTCTTCTGGGCGCTGGGCAACGTGGCCAGCCGCGCCGCCGGGCCGGTCGACGTGCTGGCCTACGTGGCCTGGTCCAGCCTGTTCGCCGTGCCGCCGCTGCTGCTGCTCAGCTGGGCGCTGGAAGGCTGGCCGCGCATCGCCAGCGGGCTGGCGCAGGCCGACGCGGCCACCTGGGCGGCAGTCGTCTGGCAGTCGCTGGGCAACACCATCTTCGGCTACGGCGTGTGGGCCTGGCTGCTGGCGCGCTACCCGGCGGCCACGGTGGCGCCGTTCTCGATCCTGGTGCCGGTGTTCGGCATCGGCGCCTCGGCCCTGCTGATGGGCGAGGCGCTGCCGCCCTGGAAGCTGCTGGCCGCCGGCCTGGTGATGGCCGGGCTGGCGCTGAACCTGCTGTGGCCGCGCCTGGTAGCGGCGGCGCGCGGGTAACTCGCGCAGGTAACTTTCAAGAGCCCCGATAGGTCGAGAAGCTCCAGGGGCTGACCAGCAGCGGCACGTGGTAGTGCTGGTCGACGTGGGCGATGCCGAAGTCCAGCGGCACCACGTCCAGAAACGGCGGCTGGGGCAAGGCCACCCCGCGCGCCCTGAAGTAGTCGGCCACCTCGAAGCTCAGCCGGTAGGTGCCCACCCGCAGGCTGGCGTTGTCGTACAGCGGGCCGTCGGGGTTGCGGCCGTCGCCGTTGAGGCGAAAGCGCTTGACCAGCCGGGGCTGGCCGCCCTGCATCTCGTACAGGCTGACCTGCATGCCGGCGGCCGGCGTGCCGTGCATGGTATCCAGGACGTGCGTGCTCAAACCCATGAGCTTGCTCCTTCAAAAAATTGTGCACGGCAGTGTATACAATTTTGAAATGGGCGTCTATCATTGACGGCACCATGCAAGCCACCAGCACCGACCAGATCGTCCTGGCGCTCACTGGCGCCATCGTCGAGCACCGCCTGCAGCCCGGCGCCCGGCTGGTGGAGCAGTCGCTGGCCGACCACTTCGGCGTCTCGCGCACGCTGGTGCGCCAGGCGCTGTTCCTGCTGTCGCAAAAGCGCCTGGTCACGCTGGCGCCGGCGCGCGGCGCCTTCGTCGCCAGCCCGTCGGCGGCCGAGGCGCGGCAGGTGTTTGCCGTGCGCCGCATGCTGGAGGTGGAGCTCACGCGCGCCTTCGTGCGCGCCGCCACGCCCGAGCGCATCCAGGCGCTGCGCGAGCACGTGGCGCGCGAGCAGGCCGCCGTGGCGCGCCAGGACGTGGCCGACCGCACCGAGCTGCTGGGCGACTTCCACGTGCGCATGGCCGAGCTGCTGGGCAACGACGTGCTGGCGCAGGTGCTGCGCGATCTGCTGGCGCGCTGCGCCATCGTCACCCTGATGTACCAGAGCACCACGGCGGCGCACGACTCCTCCAGCGAGCACGCCGCGCTGGTCGAGTGCTTTGCCGCCGGCGACGTGGCCCAGGCCGTGCGCCTGATGCGCGCCCACCTGGACCACGTGGAGGCCGGCCTGAACCTGGAGCAGCCCGTGCCCACCTTCGACGTTCAAAAGGCGCTGGCCCGCCCTGCGGCCCGCGCCACAAAAACCAGAATCGCGAGGCAGAAAACCGCATGACCACCCACACCCTTTACGACAGCACGGCGCCCTACCCGCGCGACCTGGCCGGCTACGGCGCCGACGTGCCCCACGCCCGCTGGCCGGGCGGCGCGCGCATCGCGGTGCAGTTCGTCCTCAACTACGAGGAAGGCGGCGAGAACTGCGTGCTGCACGGCGACGCCGCCAGCGAGACCTTCCTGTCCGAGATGTTCAACCCGGCGGCCTACCCCGAGCGCCACCTGAGCATGGAGAGCATCTACGAATACGGCTCGCGCGCCGGCGTGTGGCGCGTGCTGCGCGAGTTCAGGCAGCGCGGGCTGCCGCTGACGATCTTCTGCGTCGCCAGCGCGCTGGCGCGCTACCCCGAAATGGCCCGGGCCTTCCAGGACGGCGGGCACGAGATCGCCTGCCACGCGCTGCGCTGGATTCACTACCAGGGCATGGACGAGGCCAGCGAGCGCGCGCAGATGAAGCAGGCGCTCGACACCATCGAGGCCATCGCCGGCGAGCGCCCGCTGGGCTGGTACACCGGCCGCGACAGCGTCAACACGCGCCGCCTGGTGGTGGACGACGGCCGCCTGCTGTACGACAGCGACTACTACGGCGACGACCTGCCCTTCTGGATGAAGGTGCGCAAGACCGACGGCAGCGACGCGAACCACCTGGTGGTGCCCTACACGCTGGACTGCAACGACATGCGCTTCGGCCTGCCGCAGGGCTACAGCGACGCCGAGCCCTTCTACCGCTACATGCGCGACAGCTTCGACACCCTGTACGCCGAGGGCGACCCCCAGGGGCTGGACCGGCCCAAGATGCTCAGCATCGGCCTGCACAACCGCATGGTCGGGCGCCCGGGGCGCTTTGCCGCGCTGCAGCGCTTTCTCGACCACGTCGGGCGGCACCCCGACGTCTGGGTGTGCCGGCGCGTCGACATCGCCCGCCACTGGATCGCCACCCACCCCTGCAAGGACTGAGCCATGTCGCATACGCTGGACGAATTCAACCGCGCCTCGCCGGCCGAGGCCGAGCTGATGCTGGATGGCCTGTACGAGCACACGCCCTGGATCGCCGCCCGGGCCGTGCAGGCGCGGCCCTTCCGCTCGCTGGCCCAGCTCAAGCACGCCATGGCCGACGTGCTGGACAAGGCCGGCGTGGACGCCCAGCTGGCGCTGATCCGCGCCCACCCGGAGCTGGCGGGCAAGGCCATGCAGGCGGGCACGCTCACCCCCGAATCCACCGGCGAGCAAACCCGCGCGGGCCTGACCGCCTGCACGCCCGAGGAGCTGGCGCGCATCCAGCAGCTCAACCGCGATTACAACGCCCGCTTCGGCTTCCCCTTCGTGCTGTGCGTGCGCGGCCCGCGCGGCAGCGGCCTGGGCAAGCAGCAGATCATCGACACCTTCGCGCGGCGCCTGGCGGGCCACCCCGACTTCGAGCGCGCCGAGGCGCTGCGCCAAATCCACCGCATCGCCGAGATCCGCCTGGCCGACAAGTTCGCCGCCCCACCCGCGCTGGGCAACGAGGTGTGGGACTGGCACGAAAAGCTGGCCCAGCACAGCGACCCGGGCTTTGCCGAGGCCGGCCAGCTCACCGTCACCTACCTGACCGACGCGCACCGCGCCTGCGCCCAGCGCATCAGCCAGGTGATGCGCGACGCCGGCTTCGACAGCGTGCACGTCGACGCCGTGGGCAACGTGGTGGGCCGCTACGACGCCGACCCCGCCGTGGCCCGGCCCAAGACCCTGCTCACCGGCAGCCACTACGACACCGTGCGCAACGGCGGCAAGTACGACGGACGCCTGGGCATCTTCGTGCCCATCGCCTGCGTGCGCGAGCTGCACCGCGCCGGCCGGCGCCTGCCGTTTCACTTCGAGGTGGTGGGCTTTGCCGAGGAGGAAGGCCAGCGCTACAAGGCCACCTTCCTGGGCTCGGGCGCGCTGGTGGGCGACTTCAGGCGCGAGTGGCTGGAGCAGCAGGATGCCGACGGCATCACCCTGCGCCAGGCCATGCAGCACGCCGGCCTGTGCATCGACGACATCCCCAAGCTGCGCCGCGACCCGCAGGACTACCTGGGCTTCGTCGAGGTGCACATCGAGCAGGGCCCGGTGCTGAACGAGCTGAACCTGCCGCTGGGCATCGTCACCTCCATCAACGCCAGCGTGCGTTACGTGGGCGAATACGTGGGCCAGGCCAGCCACGCCGGCACCACGCCCATGAACCGCCGCCGCGACGCCGCCTGCGCCGCCGCCGAGCTGGCGCTGTTCATCGAGCAGCGCGCCGCGCGCGACGGCGACTCGGTGGCCACCATGGGCATGCTCCAGGTCCCCAACGGCTCGATCAACGTGGTGCCCGGGCGCTGCGGCTTCAGCCTAGACCTGCGCGCGCCGAGCGACGCCCAGCGCGACGCCCTGTCCGCCGACATCGTGGCCGAGGCCCGCGCCATTGCTGAGCGCCGCAGCCTGCAGTGCCAGCTGGCCGAGACCATGCGCGCCAGCGCCGCGCCCAGCGCGCCGGCCTGGCAAAAGCGCTGGGAAGCGGCCGTCGAATCATTGGGCCTGCCGGTGTTTCGCCTGCCCAGCGGCGCCGGCCACGACGCCATGAAGCTGCACGAGGTGATGCCCCAGGCCATGCTGTTCGTGCGTGGCGAGAACGCCGGCATCAGCCACAACCCGCTCGAATCGACCACCGCCGACGACATGGAGCTGGCGGTGCGCGCCATGCAGCACCTGCTGGACGCCGTGGCGGCCGGAAAACTTCAATAACGATAGCTGCCCGCTATTGATCCACGCGGGCCAGAACCACTTTTGATTAAAAAACCATGACCGACACCGCCACCCTCCACGCCCAGCTCGACGCCTGGATCGACCAGCACTTCGACGAGCAGGTCGAGTTTTTGCAGCAACTGGTGCGCGTGCCCACCGACACGCCGCCGGGCAACAACGCCCCGCACGCCGAGCGCACCGCCGAGCTGATCAAGGCCTGGGGCTTCGACGCCGAAAGGCACGCCGTGCCCGAGCAGGAGGTGCGCGACTACGGCATGCAGAGCATCACCAACCTGATCGTGCGCCGGCCCTACGGCAACGGCGGCAAAACCATCGCCCTCAACGCCCATGGCGACGTGGTGCCGCCCGGCGAAGGCTGGACGCACGACCCCTACGGCGCCGAGATCGAGAACGGCCAGCTGTTCGGCCGCGCCAGCGCCGTCAGCAAGAGCGACTTTTCCACCTTCAGCTTCGCCGTGCGCGCGCTGGAAGCGGTGGCCCGGCCCACGCGCGGCACGGTCGAGCTGCACTTCACCTACGACGAGGAATTTGGCGGCCTGCTGGGCCCCGGCTGGCTGCTGGAGAAGGGCCTGACCCGGCCCGACCTGATGATTGCCGCCGGCTTCAGCTACGAGGTGGTGACCGCGCACAACGGCTGCCTGCAGATGGAGGTGACCATCCAGGGCCGGATGGCGCACGCGGCGGTGCCCCGCACCGGCGTCGACGCGCTGCAGGCGGCGGTGTTCATCATGAACGCGCTGTACGCCGAGAACACCGTCTATCAGAAGGTCAGGTCCAAGGTGGCTGGCATCGAGCACCCGTACCTCAACATCGGCCGCATCGAGGGTGGCACCAACACCAACGTCATTCCCGGCAAGGTGGTGCTCAAGCTCGACCGCCGCATGATCCCCGAGGAAGACCCGGCCAAGGTCGAGGCGCGCATCCGCAAGGTGATCGAGGGCGCCACGCGCCACTTCAACCGCTGGCGCGGCGTGAAGGGCGAGGACGCGGTGCGCACCGACGTGCGGCGCATGCTGCTGGCCAACGCCATGACCCCGCTGCCCGGCAACCAGCCGCTGGTGGAGGCCATCCAGCGCAACGCCGAGGCCGTGTTCGGCGCCAAGCCGCCCGCCGTCGGCACCCCGCTGTACACCGACGTGCGCCTGTACGTGGAGCGCGGCATTCCCGGCGTCATCTACGGCGCCGGTCCGCGCACCGTGCTGGAGAGCCACGCCAAGCGCAACGACGAGCGCGTCGACCTGCAGGACCTGCGCCGCGCCACCAAGGTCGTCGCGCGCACGCTGGCCGACCTGTTGAACTGATTTCGCCCACCACCCACCGCCCGACAGAGGCAAAGACCAGGAGACAACATGAGCACCCCCGTCCATCCCGTCGATGAGCGCTTGCCCACCGGCAAGCTGACCGCGCTCGGTCTGCAACACGTGCTGGTGATGTACGCCGGCGCCATCGCCGTGCCGCTGATCGTCGGCCGCGCCCTCAAGCTGCCCGCGCACGAGGTGGCCATGCTGATCTCGGCCGACCTGTTCTGCTGCGGCCTGGCCACCCTGATCCAGGCCTTCGGCGTCACGCAGTGGTTCGGCGTCAAGCTGCCGGTGATGATGGGCGTGACCTTCGCCGCCGTCAGCCCCATGGTGGCCATCGCCAGCAGCAACCCCGGCACCGACGGCGCGCGGCTGCTGTTCGGCTCCATCATCGGCGCCGGCATCATCTCCATCGTCATCGCACCCGGCGTCAGCCGCATGCTGCGGTTTTTTCCGCCCGTGGTCACCGGCACCATCATCGCCGTGATCGGCATCGACCTGATGCGCGTGGGCATCAACTGGATCTTCGGCGTGCCCGTGGGCCCCACGGCGCCGCTGATCGTGCAGCCCGAGCACAGCGAGTGGCTGAGCACCCTGCGCAGCGCCGCGGCCACCGGCGCGTCCGGCGTGCCGGCCGTGCCGCAGGGGCTGGCGCTGGCGCCCACCCTGCCCAACCCGCGCTACGCGCCGCTGTCGGGCATCGGGGTGTCGGCCATCGTGCTGGTCACCATCCTGCTGGTGGCCAAGTTCGCCAAGGGCTTCCTGGCCAACATCTCGGTGCTGGTGGGCATCGTCGTGGGCGGCATCGTGGCCGCGGCCAGCGGCATGATGAACTTCGACAAGGTGGCCCAGGCCAAGTGGGTGGACGTCATCGTTCCCTTCCACTTCGGCATGCCGATCTTCGACCCGGTGTCCATCCTCACCATGTCGCTGATCATGCTGGTGGTGATGATCGAATCGACCGGCATGTTCCTGGCCCTGGGCGAGATGACCGACAAGAAGGTCACCCAGCCCATGCTCTCGCGCGGCCTGCGCACCGACGGCCTGGGCACCCTGCTGGGCGGCATCTTCAACACCTTCCCCTACACCAGCTTCTCGCAGAACGTGGGCCTGGTGGCCGTCACCGGCATCAAGAGCCGCTTCGTCTGCGTGGCCGGCGGCATCATCCTGATCCTGCTGGGCCTGCTGCCCAAGATGGCGGCGCTGGTCGAATCGCTGCCCACGGTGGTGCTGGGCGGCGCCGGCATCGTCATGTTCGGCATGGTGGCGGCCACCGGCATCCGCATCCTGGGCGGCGTGGACTTTGCCGGCAACCGCAACAACGCGCTGATCGTGGCCGTGTCCATCGGCGTGGGCATGATCCCCGTCATCGCGCCCCGCTACCTGCAGTGGATGCCCCACTCCATCCACATCCTGATCGAGTCCGGCATCGTGCTGGCCTCCATCGCCGCCGTGCTGCTGAACCTGATCTTCAACGGCGCCAAGGGCGACACCGAGGCCGTGGTGCGCGCGGCCAAGCAGGCCGAGGCGCATTGAGCTGGCATCTGCTGGTTCAAGGGATTCACGGTAAGGCCTTACCGTGAACCTGTTCCGCTGGCCAGCGGTAGCCACCAACAGCTTACGTAACGTATTGTTTCCAAACCAATACGTTACGTCTTATTTTCGATAACTGGCGATAGTCCTCGAAGGACCTCATCTGACTCCAGCAAGATCTACCTGGTGGGGGCGATCTGGCACCACCAGTCCGGCGTCTGGTGCAGAGGGCCTACGAGGCGATGTGCATTGCGACAAACCCATCGGCAGATAAAAGGGGCTGTATTGAATACTGTGTAAAAATACAGTATTCATCATGGCTGCCCTGTCCCGCTTTCTCAAGAGAAGTCCCGATACCGAGCCCCCTGCCGCTCTGGGCCTGGACCTGCCCGGTCTCTGGCTGGGCAGCGAGCTGAGCCGACAGGCCACGGCAGTACAGCCGACGGGGTGGGAGCAACTGGACGATGTTCTACCCGGCGGTGGCTGGCCCAGCCGTTCCCTGACCGAGGTTCTGGCACCCCAGCCGGGCATCCTGGAATGGCGCCTGCTGGGGCCGGCGCTGAAGCTCGTGACCGCGCAGGAGCGCCAGATCGTGGCGGTCGCGCCGCCCCGGCACCCCTATCTCCCCGGCCTGCAGCAGGCCGGCCTGGACGAACGCCGCTTTGTCTGGATCCAGGCAGAGCAACCCGCCGAACGGCTCTGGGTCACCGAGCAACTGATCAAGTCGAACGCCTGCGGCGCCGTCATCGCCTGGCTGCCCCAGGTACGCCACGAGCAGCTGCGCCGGCTGCAGGTCTGCGCCCAGTCCTGCGACGGGCTGGTGTTCCTGTGTCGCCCCGAATCCGCCCGGCACGCATCGTCGGCCGCGCCGCTGCGACTGCTCGCCCGCGTCGGCCTGGATTGGGAGCTGCAGGTGCAGGTCCTCAAGCGCCGCGGACCCACCATGGAGGAACCCATCAGGCTGCCCTCCCTGCCCGGCGCGCTGGGCCCCGTCATCACGCCGCGGCTGCGCATGCCCAGCCGTCTTTTCAGCCAGAAGGTGCCCGCCCATGCAGTGGGTCGCCCTGTCGCCATCACCGCCTTCCAGCCCAACGCCGCCCTCCAGTGATGCGCTCACCGGACTTGCCACCTGGGCCCTGCAATTCACGCCCCGCGTGGCATACGCCGACGAAGCCGTTGTGCTGGAGCTGGGGGCCAGCCTGCGCCTGTTCGGCGGGCGCCGGGCGCTGCACGAGCGCCTGCGCGAGGAGGCGCCCGAACTGGGCTGCACCGCCATCGCCTGGGCCCCGAACAGCCTGGCCGCGCTGGCCTGTGCGCGCGCCGGGATCGTGAACGGCCTGCGCCTGCCGCTGGCCCAGCTACTCGATGCCCTACCGCTGGACACGCTGTCAGCCACCGGGCCGCACCGCGTCACGCTGGCCCAGCTTGGCTGCCGGACCCTGGGGGATGTGCGGCGCCTGCCGCGCGGTGGGCTCAGCCGGCGCTTCGGCAAGGAGCTCCTGGGTGCCTTCGACATGGCCTATGGGCTGCGTCCCGAAGTGCATGCATGGGCCCAGATTCCGGAGACCTTCCGCGCGCGGCTGGAGCTGATGAGCCGCGTCGATACGGCGCCCGCCCTGCTGTTCGGTGCGCGCCGGCTGCTGATGCAGCTGTGCGGCTGGCTCGCGGCGCGCCATGCCGGCATCAGCACCTTCACCCTGCACTGGGCGCACGATGCCATGCGCTCACGGGACACTGACGACGGCGGCGAGCTGACGGTGCGGACGGCGCAGCCCATGCGCAACCTGGAGCACCTGTGCCGTCTGCTGGCCGAGCACCTGGCCCATGTCGAGCTGCAGGCCCCCGTCGGCGACCTGGTGCTGTCCGCCAATGAGGTGCTCCCCCTCGTGGAGATCAGCGCTTCGCTGCTGCCGGACCGCAAGAACGATGGCGAGTCGCTGGCGCTGGTGCTTGAACGCATTGCTGCCAGGCTGGGCCCTGAGCATGTGCTGCGCCCGGTCGTGGCCGAGGACCACCGCGTCGAATGGGCCCAGCATTGGCGGCCCGCGCCCCTGCCCCTGCCCCGGCAGCGGGTCTTGCCACCCGAGGTGCCGCAGCCGAGCTTCATCCTGCCTCAGCCCCTGCGCCTACTGGTGCGCGACCATCGGCCGCTGTACCAGGGCCCGTTGATGCTGCTGACCGGGCCGCACCGGATCGAGGGCGGCTGGTGGCACCCGGTCGACGAGGCAACGTCCCTCGACACCCACCACGTCATGCGCGACTACTGGGTGGCGCTGAGCGAGTGCGCCGGCCTGCTGTGGATCTTCCAGCAGCGGCTGGCGGGCGACGACATCGCCTGGTACCTGCATGGAAGCTTTGCCTGAGCGCGCCATGGCCACATCATCTTCACCGCCCTCCTCTGCCATTCCCGAATACGCCGAGCTTCGCTGCCTCAGCAATTTCTCGTTCCTGCGGGGCGCCAGCCATCCCGAGGAGCTGGTGGCGCGCGCCAGGCACCAGGGCTACGCCGCCCTGGCGATCACCGACGAGTGCTCCATGGCCGGCGTGGTGCGCGCGCATGTGGCGGCCAAGGAGCATGGACTGAAGCTGCTGATCGGCAGCCAGTTCCAGGTGGAGACGCCGCAGGATGGAGAGCTGTGCCCCTTCACGCTGGTGGTGCTGGCCTGCCATGCCGACGGCTACGGCAACCTGTGCGAGTTCATCACCCGGCTGCGCCGAGCCTCCGAGAAGAAGGGAACCTACCGGCTGCGGCTGAGCGACATCGACCCGCCGGCCCTGGCCGACTGCCTGGTGCTGGTCTCGCCCGAGCGGCGCGGCAGTTCAGCGCAGCTGCTGGCCGTCGCGCGCTGGATGCTGGGCAACTTCATGGGACGCTGCTGGATCGCGGTCGAACTGCTGCGCCAGTTCGACGACGAGATGTGGCTGCACCGCCTGCGCGAGGTCAGCGAACTCACGGCCATCCCGCTGGTGGCGGCCGGCGACGTGCACATGCACGTGCGCTCGCGCAAGCCATTGCAGGATGTGCTCACGGCCACGCGCATCGGCAAGCCCCTGGCCGAGTGCGGCCGGGCCCTGCAGCCCAATGCCGAGCGGCACCTGCGCTCGCGCCTGCGGCTGGCCCAGACCTATCCGGCCGGGCTGCTGGCCGAGACGCTGAGGGTAGCGGCGAGATGCGGCTTCAGCCTGGACGAGCTGCGCTACCAGTACCCGGACGAGGTGGTGCCGGCCGGCGAGACCCCGGCCGGCTATCTGCGCCGCATCACCTACGAGGGGGCCGGCCGGCGCTGGCCGGATGGCATCCCGGCCAAGGTGCAGCACCAGATCGAGCATGAGCTGGCCCTGATCGCCGAGCTGCGCTATGAGCACTACTTCTTGACGGTGGCCGATATCGTGGCCTTTGCGCGTTCGCGCAATATCCTGTGCCAGGGCCGCGGCAGCGCGGCCAATTCGGTGGTGTGCTACTGCACGGGCGTGACCGAGGTCGATCCGGCACGCATGGCGGTCTTGTTCGAGCGCTTCATCTCCAAGGAGCGCAACGAGCCGCCGGACATCGACATCGACTTCGAGCACGAGCGGCGCGAGGAAGTGATCCAGTACCTCTATGAGAAGTACGGCCGCGAGCGGGCCGCGCTGACGGCGGCGGTGATCAGCTACCGGCCGCGCAGCGCCATCCGGGATGTCGGCAAGGCGCTGGGCCTGGCGGACGAGGTGCTCGACGCCCTGGCCCAGGGCCGCCAGTGGTGGGATGGCAGGGGCATCGCACCCGAGCAGCTGCTCGAAGCGGGCCTGCAGCCCGAAGGCCTGAAAGCCCGGCAGATGATCCTGCTCACGGGCCAGTTGATCGGGTTTCCGCGCCACCTGAGCCAGCATGTGGGTGGCTTCGTGCTCACGCGTGGGCCGCTGTCGCGGATGGTGCCGATCGAGAACGCGGCCATGGAGGACCGCACGGTCATCGAGTGGGACAAGGACGACCTCGATGCCATGGGCCTGCTCAAGGTGGACGTGCTGGCGCTGGGCATGCTGACGGCACTGCGCAAGGCCCTGGTCTTCATTGGCGACCGCCAGGGCCAGGTCTTCGAAATGCAGAACATTCCACCGGAAGACCCCGAGACCTACGACATGGTCTGCAAGGCCGACACCATCGGCGTGTTCCAGATCGAGAGCCGCGCGCAGATGAGCATGCTGCCGCGCCTGCGACCCCGGTGCTTCTACGACCTGGTGATCGAGGTGGCGATCATCCGGCCGGGCCCCATCCAGGGCGGCATGATTGATCCCTACCTCAACCGGCGCCAGGGCAAGGAGCCGGTGAGCTACCCCAGCGCGGCCTTGGAGGAAGCCCTGGGCCGCACGCTGGGTGTGCCGATCTTCCAGGAGCAGGTGATGCAGGTGGCGGTGCTGGCCGCGGGCTTCACGCCTGGCGAGGCGGACCAGCTGCGCCGCTCCATGGCCGCCTGGAAGCGCAAGGGGGGCCTCGAAAAATACTACGTCAAGCTCGTCGACGGCATGACGGCGCGGGGCTATGAGGCATCGTTTGCCGAGTCCATCTTCGAGCAGATCAAGGGCTTCAGCGAATACGGGTTCCCCGAAAGCCATGCCGCCAGCTTCGCGCTGCTGGTCTATGCGAGCTGTTGGATCAAGCGCCACCACCCCTCGGAGTTCCTGGCGGCCCTGCTCAACAGCCAGCCGCTGGGCTTCTACTCGCCCAGCCAACTGGTCCAGGACGCGAAACGCCATGGCGTCGAGGTCCTGCCCGCCGACGTGCTGGCCAGCGACTGGGACTGCACGCTCGAAGGATCGCCCTCCTCTCACCGGCCTGCCGTGCGCCTCGGCCTGCGCATGGTGTCGGGCCTGCGGCGCGCTGCCGTCGAACGCCTGATGGAAGCACGGGCACTGGCGCTCTTCGACGATGCGGAGGACCTGGCCCGCCGGGCCGGGCTGGACGAATCCGAGATGCGCCGGCTGGCAGGCGCGGACGCGCTGGCCAGCCTGGCCGGCCACCGGCGCCAGCAGGTCTGGGAAGCGAGCGCGCTGAAGGCCGCACCCGAGCTGCTGCGCGATGCGCCGGTCGGCGAGGCGTTCCTGGAGTTGCCGCCGGCGCCGGAAGGCGAGGAAGTGGTCTTCGACTACGCGAGCATGGGCCTTACGTTGCGCCGGCATCCGCTGGCCCTGATCCGACCACTGCTGCGCAAACGTCGGCTGCAGACCGCGCAGGAGCTGCGCAACCTTCCCGACGGACGCTGGGCCCGCTACTGCGGCATCGTCACCGTACGCCAGCGGCCTGGCACGGCCAAGGGCGTGATCTTCGTGTCTCTGGAGGACGAGACGGGCTCGGTCCAGGTGGTGGTCTGGACCAGAGTCAGCGAGCGCCAGCGCAATAAGCTGCTGCACGCCAAGCTGCTGGCGGTGCACGGCCGCTGGCAGCGCGAAGGCGATGCCTGCAGCCTGGTGGCGAGCCGGCTGGAGGATTTGACGCCGCTGCTGGGAAAGCTTGCGGACGTGGTGGGCGGTAGCCGGGATTTCCACTGAGCGGCGGAATTTCGTCAATAGAGGATCGAGCTCGTTTGAGCCGGCCACATGCCCGCGCAGATCTCGTGGAAGTTCGGCGTCACGGCAGTATCCAGGCGGCCTTCACATGGATTGAAGGTTGATGCCACCCCAGGCGCCGTCACAACGGCCTGGGTGTTGATTCATCAGCACAACTGAGCCAGTGATCACGTTGAATATTGAGCCACTGGGTTGATGGATTCTTTGACTATTCGGTTGTGGATAAGTCTATCGGGTCTGCTGTTTTTCGATCTCCTTTCTGGCTCTTTGGGCGTTGCTTTGGGGGAGCCGCGCCAGCGGCACTGGAGTGCTTGAATCGCCAGCTCTCGTTGCCCGTCTCGACGATGTGGCAATGGTGCGTGAGCCGGTCAAGCAAGGCCGTGGTCATCTTGGCGTCTCCAAAGACGCTGCTCCACTCCGAGAAGGTGAGGTTGGTGGTGATCACCACGCTCGTTCGCTCATAGAGTTTGGAGAGCAGGTGGAACAGCATCGCGCCGCCCGACTGCGTGAATGGCAGGTAGCCCAGTTCATCCAGGATCACCAGATCGACGTACATCAGGCGGTGCGCCATTTGCCCGGCCTTGTTCTGCGCCTTCTCCAGCTCCAGGGCGTTGACCAGCTCCACCGTTGAGAAGAAGCGCACCCGCTTGCCATGCATGCGAATGGCCTCGATCCCCAGGCTCGTGGCCAGGTGGGTTTTACCCGTGCCGGGGCCACCAACCAGCACCACGTTGTGCGCCGACTCCACGAAGCGAAGGGTGTGCAACTGGCGCACCAGTGCTTCGTCGAGCTGCGCGTGGGCGAAGTCAAAGCCGGCGAGGTCACGGTGCGAAGGGAAGCGCGCCACGCGCATCTGGTAAGCCATGGAACGCACCTCACGCTGAGCGGTCTCGGCCTTGATGAGCTGGTGCAGCACGGCCTCATGATCCAGCGACTTCATGCGGGCGGTGCCCAGTACCTCCGGCCAGGCACTGGCCATGCCGTGCAGGCCCAGCGCTTTGAGGGCATCAATGACGTCATGCATGGTCGGACTCCGGTGATGCCTCATGAGGCTGGACGTTGCGCAGTGCGTCGTAGCGCTGCAGGTTGGCCAGTGGCGGCGTGTTGAGCTTGAGCATCGTGGCCACCGGTGGCTCGGGCACGCGCTGCTCCTTCAGACGCGAGAGCACGTTGAGCACGTGCTCGGCACTCACCCGCCCGGACTGCAGCGCCAGCTCTACCGCCACCACCACGGCCTCCAGTCCATGCAGGCTCACCCCCATGAGCACCTGCGCCATCACCCTGTCGCCACCGCTGTGGCGCAGCAACTGGCGCTGCATTTCCTGCAGTGGCTCGGGCATGGTCTTGAAGGGCGCGCCGTTGCGCAGCGCGCCGGGCTTTCGCTCGATGAGCGCGATGTAATGCATCCAGTCGTAGAGCGTCTGATCACGTTCGAAGCTGCGCGCCAGGCGCACCTGTCGCCCATCGGGCCCGACCACCAGCAGGCCATCCGCGTAGGCCCGCAGACTGACCACCGCATGAATCCATTCACACGGCACGCTGTAGCGGTTGCGCTGGAAGTGGATCAGTGCGGTCGCAGAGACCCGTACCGGCTGCTCCACGTAGCCATCAAACGCACGGGGGTTGGGCATGAGACGAGCACGTTCGTCCTGCCAGACATCGGCCACCGTGAGCTGAGTCCATTCCGGGTGACTCATCTCAGCCCAGGCCTTCACGCAGGCCTGCTGCAACCAGTCGTTGAGTTCACCAAGCGTCCCCCAGCGCCGCTCGCTGGCCTCACGCCAGATGTCCTTGCGCCGATCCTGAACGTTCTTCTCCACGACCCCCTTCTCCCAGCCGGCGGCCCGGTTGCAGAACTCCGGCTCGAACAGGTAGTGCCCGGTCATCGCCTCGAAGCGTGCATTGACGCTGCGCTGTTTGCCATGGCCGACCTTGTCCACAGCGGTCTTCATGTTGTCGTAGATGCCCCGCCGGGGCACGCCACCGAAGAGGGCGAACGCCCGTGCGTGCGCATCGAACAGCATCTCGTGCGCTTGGCTGTAGTACGCCACCAGGCAGAAGGCGCGACTGGCCGCCAGCTTGGTGTGTGCCACTTCCAGGCGGCGGCGCAGCCCGCCGATGAACAGGTACTCGCAGCTCCAGTCGAACTGGAACGCCTCGCCCAACTCGAAGCTCAGCGGCACGAACCCCGCACCACGCGCAGCGTTGCCTTGCTCTTGCTGCCAGCGCTGGGCAAAGGCGTAGACCGGCCCTCGGCTGCCGCTGTAGCCCTGCGCGCGCAGCGCCTCAAACATGGCCTTGATCCCGCGTCGATCGCGTTTGCTGCGATGGCTATCGGCCTTGAGCCATTGGCTCAACTGCTCCTTGTACGGATCCAGGATGCTGGGGCCCGACACCCGCTGCGGGTATCGGGGTTCGGCCATCTGCCCGTCTTTGAGCCACTTGGTGGCTGTGTTGCGCGAGATGCCCAGGCGCCGGCTGGCCTCGCGCACCGACACGTCCTGCCTCAGCACGAGGCGGCGTAACTTGCTCAATGTGCTCACGTTGATCACTCCTGCTCCCCCGTGCTGAAAAATTCAGCAGGATAGAGCGGCAACGTGGCTCAAATTTCAACGTGAATGCGTCCCGAAATGGCCCAGCTTTGGAAATGAATCAACAGCCGATGGTCAAGGTCTCGCGGCGGCCGTTGAGACGGTAGTCGTAGCGGAAGGTGACGGTATTTGCGGGCGATACCGTCACGTACATCCCATCTCGGTCAGAAACCTTATAAGTCAAGGACTTAGGCTTCAGATTGCGCAGCGCTGTGTCGGTCAGCATCGAGGTTTTCTCCTGTTTTTTTGACGGCTTTTACCGTCAGGGACCAGGAGACCCGCTGATGCCCGGAAAGCCGCATGAAACAAGCTTTCCCGAGAAGGCTTTTACCGTCAAAGACGGTAAAAGTCTCAATAGTGAACGAGAGTGTCTTAATTGCGCATCAATTCTTACCGTCAGCGCTACCGTCAACCGTTTTTGCTGGCCGGCGATAGCTACCGATAGATGCCGAGACGTATTTCCTTCTAAATCAACACGTTACGGCAGCCTTGTCGATAGCTGGCGATAGTCCTTGAAGGACCTAAATTCACTCCCACTCGATTATCTATAGTCACAAAACCATGTTAAATATCAATGACTTACAATACGGCAACCAACTAATGCCATGAATAATGCCATACTCAGATCAAGAGGATGAACACTGCCTTCGCTGTTGACGGGCAATGGCCTGCTCCAGAGTCTCCCCAGGCTGCCATCCGTACAGGTCGCGGACGCTCTTCGTTCTGGCATGGCCGGGAGGCTTGAACTCGTAGCCGGCAGCAGCCATCTCGGCGGCCATGTCCTCGGTGATGAAGAACGGTTCGTTTTCTTCGTTCAGTTTCATGCTGACACCATAGCGACGTTCTAAAAACCAGAAGTCTATCCACCTCCCTCCCAGCCGATCAGTCAAGGGGTCGCCTCAGAAAACGGAAAATAAAGCACGCTAAGCCGGTTGCAGCGGTCGTAGCGGCCTGAACTTGCCCGCGCCGATCTTGGCGCTGCTGCGCCAGAGGTAATCGCCGGTGAGGTTGATGTGCTCCCAACCGAGCGGCGACAGGTACTGCAACAGCGCGTCATCAACGGCATGGCCGTTGCCACGCAGCGCGTGCGCAGCCCGTTCCAGATAGACCGTGTTCCACAACACGACGGCAGCCGTTACCAGATTGAGGCCGCTAGCCCGGTAGGGGTCTCCTCGTTTTCAGTGCAATAAGTGACGGTACGAAAAGCTAGCACTGGCGCGGAGGTGGTGTTGGTAGATCGTTGATTTCATTGACTTTCCTGTTCACTTTCAAATCTGCGATTCGTGGCGTCAAACCGTGGTCGGTTTCATCCATTGGTGCCAGTTATCGATGCATTTGGCCGCGAAGGCAGGATTTGGTCAGCATAGCGGTCAACCGGGAAGCGAAACACACCCCGCAAGTTGATGCTCTCCAGCCTGGTGGGCGCAATCTTCCCGATCAGTTCCGGTGGAATGACCTGGCGGCGGTTCGACCAGCGATCCAGGACCGCCTGCATCTGTGAGGTATTCCACGCCATCACGATGTTGGCCATCAGGCTCAACGCATCGGCCACAGCCTGCATTTCATCGACACGTTTGGCCTGCGCCGGGCTGATCCGGCCGGTATAAATGGCGCGCTTGAGGGCGTTAACAGCCTCGCCCCGATTGAGCACCCGGCGCAACTCGTTCCTGAAAGCGTCCTTGACAAAGTAGTCAGCCAAAAACGCCGTACGCAGCAACCGCCCCAATTGCACGCCAGCCTCATAGATTGGATCGCCCTGGGCGGCAGAACCGAACCGCGCAAGAGCTGCCACCGCACTGGCATGTCCGCTCATGACCGAGGCTGCCAGGTGCACCAGACTATCCCAATGCTTTTCGATCAAAGCGACGTCGACATTGGCTTCGCACACCGCAGCGATTTCTGCGGGCACTTTGGTGCCGCGTGGCACAAAGAGGTGGCGCTGTTTGAGTTCCTTCAACCGCGGGCAAAGATCAAAACCAAGCAAACGGGCATGTGACATGGCAAAGTCGGTGTAGCCATGGGTATCCACAGCAAGCTGGCTGGTCTCCAGCTTTTCTTGGCGGATGACACCTTCAATGGCCACGCCCGCCTGGCGCTCATTGAGCACAAAGGGCTGCGCATGGAAGATGCCCCACCGGTCTTTTACATGGGAGTAGATTCCAATGGAAGGTGTGTTGCGCCGAGGATCAAGCCGGGCTTGCCACACCCGTTTGGTGGTCTCCATGCTCATCATGTCAGAAGATGCCAAATCGGACCGCCCCCAGGTGGCGGCAATCGGGTGTCGCTGCATGAATTCCAGCACAGCCTGGCAGGCCTGGCTCAGACGCCGTTCGTCCCGCGCCCAGCGCATGGCCTGGCGAATGCTGGTGGCAGACAATTGCGGAATCATGCGCGCGCATTCGACCGCAGTCAGACTGGTGCCGTGGGCCATGATGCCGGCATAGACCATCAGCAGCTCGTCGGTAGAGCGCGGCTCACGTCCGAGCATGATCCAGCTAAAGCGCACCTGGGCGTCAACGGCCAGAATCACTTCCGGCAATTGAACCTCACCGATGCGGTGATCCAAAGCCGCGCGCAGCTTGGTCACTTCTGGGTCTTCGTCCTCTGCGGGCAATGGCGACAAATGGAGTTCATCATCCACGCGCAGTACGCCACTGCGGGCTGCAGCGGCCACCGCATCGACACCGGCAGTTACTCTGGCCAGCAAAGGCTTCAAGAAAGTGGCAGCCTTGCTGGGTAACGATAGACGGGCATAGTGTTTCTTGGACTCTGCCTGCCAACGCTCGTCCGTGAAGAACAAGCGCGCACGACCCCGAAAGCTCAGGCTGTGCTCAATCCAGACCGAGCCATTGCGCACCGCGCGGCGCAGGGCAAACAGGGTGGCCACCTCCAACGCCTGAAACGCCCGTTCCCGGTCTGGGCTGGAGATCGAAACCTGCCAGATCATTCCCAGACTTGGTGCCACCACTTCAACTGGCAGCTTTCTGGATCCTTTGAGATATAAAGCTTGCAGCTTGGCAAGGTACTCGATGGCAGGATGCTCGCCGGTGGCCTGCCAGGGCAGCTTTGCAATGGCGACGAGCAACGACCGCACGGGGCGAATTCCATCAATCAATCCCTCGCGGACCAGGGAGGCCCTGCTCGGTGGTTTGCGTTTCTGGGTTTCGGTGATCAAGGCTTCAAGACGGGCACGCAACTCAGCATCTGGCACCGCACCTTGCGCGCTCAAGGCAACAAGTTCGCCGAGCAGCGTTTTGTACATTGCGGCCCAATTGACGGTAGCGGGGACATCGGCGGCAGCCTGACGCCACAGATCGGCGATCCGGCGCTGCACCATAAGGATCAACTGGTCTGTGGTGGTGAACAGGCAATACCGAAGAAAGCATGCGACCTCCACGGTGCGCGCTGGCTCTTTGATCTTGGCTCCGGCTGAGGGCGGCCTGGAGACAAGTCGGCGCGCGTAGCGGCGCAAGATGAGATCGGGGATGTCTGCCAGGTGCTTATGAACGTCCAGCGTGTAAAGCAGGTCGATGCGCTCCAGTACCTCGCTGATTTGGCGGGTTGAGTGTTTCGCCGGTGCAGCCCATAGCCAACTCTGCTGGGTTTGTCCATCTGGGCGCAGCTCTGAAACTGAGGCTCGCCAGCGATCAAGTGTTGCTGGATCAACGCTGGCGGCGATGGCGGTGCCTGTTTCAACTTCAAGCTGGGCAAGTGCCGCCGCAATCAGTGTCCGAATTGCCCGCTCGTGCACGATCACCAGCTTGTTCTTGTACAGCCATTGACGCGCCCGCACGAGTAGCTGATCGCGGTCGGCGCAGCGCGCCACTTCGTCGCGCAGTTCACGTACCAGTGAGCGGCGCTGGTGCTCGCTCATCCACTGGAATCCAAGGACCGTGCAGGCTACTTGTTGGTGATCGAATAGCGTGCGCCCGCGTTCATACATGGCTCTCAGCGAGGCGACTTCTGGTGCTGCAATGCCAAGCTCGTTGCCAAGGTGGCGCCACAAGGCTACTGGAATTACCCGAAAGGCACCGAGCAAACGCCCACTCATGCGCAGGAAACCAATATGGAGCGCCAGACCAAGCTTGTGGGAATCACCTCGGCGTGCATTGATTGCGTCGCGCTCGGCACCATCGAAGGTGAAAAATGCCTTCATCTCGAAGTCGCTGATATCGCGGGGGAGCCCACGCATCCCCAAAAACGTTGTGTGCCAACCCTGCATCGTGAACCTCAAAAGTGGGAGGCCACCATACCCGTTTACAAAGCGAACAGGAAAGTCAATGAAATCAACGGTCTACCCAGACCACCCCCGCGCCAGTGCTAGCTTTGCGTACCGTCACTTATTGCACTGAAAACGAGGAGACCCCCCGTCCAGACGCAACCTTCGGCATCGACGGTGGCGCCGTCCGGGCCGGAGCCCAGCGCTTCGGTCAGGGCAAAGGCACGGCGGTGGCGCAGCGGCCCTTGCGGCGCATAGTCGTAGGCCCAGATCGTCCGCACCACTGTGTCCGCCACGTAGAGCGTGGTGCCGTCGGGGCTGAAGCAGGGGCCGTTGGTGAAGGCGATGTCGTCCGCCAGCCGTTCGACCGTGCGGTCCGGGCGCAGCCGGTAGAGGCCACCCAACAGGGGCTCGCCGGGCTGGCGGTGGATGTGCATGGTGCCCGCCAGGAAGTTGCCCCAGGGATCGCACTTCCCGTCGTTGAGGCGCACGTTCGGGTGGTCCACCGGGATGCGGGCGAGCGGCTCCACGGCACCGGTCGTGAAGTCGTAGCGCACGAAGCTGTTCCTCAGCGCGGCGACCACCGCGCCGCTGGCGCACGGCGCAATGGAGCCGACCGGCGGTGGCAGCGCGTGCGCTTCTTCGCGGCCTGTGGCCGGCCAGGCGCGCCGCAGGGTGCCGGCCAGGGAATCCACCCAGCACAGGGCCTGGGCCCGTGCGTCCCAGCAGGGGCTTTCGCCCAGCAGGTCGGTCGTGTGTCCCAGCCGCCGTATGTCCATGCCCCGAGTGTCGCGACGCCGCGGAGGCCGGCGGCTGCGCGGGACGCAAAGCTGCTTTGCAGCGCTGCGCGCGCCGCGCCGGGCAGCCACTCCTAGAGTCCCGCAGATGAACACACAGTCCACCCCCTTGCCGCCCCTGCAGGGCCTGCGCGTCGTCGAACTCGGCAACTACATCGCCGGTCCGGGCACCGCCATGACACTGGGCGACCTGGGCGCCGAGGTGGTGAAGATCGAGTCGCTGGAAGGCGATGCCGCCCGCCACACCGGGCACTTCGGCCACGCCATGCTGCGTGCCTACAACCGCGGCAAGAAATCCATCGCGCTGGATTTGCGCCAGCCGCGCGGGCTGGAGATCGCCCGGCGCCTGGTCGCGCGCGCCGACGTGCTGGTGCAGAACCTTCGACCGGGCGCCGCCGAGGCCCTGGGCCTGGGTGCGGACACGCTGCGCGCCGTGCAACCCGGCCTGGTCTATGTCGCGATCACCGGTTTTCCGGCTGCCGCTGCCTCGCGCGACCGGCCCGGCTACGACATCGCCGCCCAGGCCGAGAGCGGCCTCATGTCCGTCACCGGCGAGCCGGAGGGACTGCCGCAGAAGGTCGGCGTGACCATCGTCGACACGGCAACCGTGCAGGTGGCGGCCCAGGCGGTGCTGGCCGCGCTGTTCCGGCGCGAGCGCACCGGTCTCGGCGAGACCATCCGCATCTCGCTGCTGGAAGTGGCGCTGAACCTGCAGCTGCCGAACTTCAGCGACTACCTGGTGCGCGGCGTGGAGCCGACGCGCAGCGGCGACGGCCAGCCGATGGCGGCGCCGGCGGCGGACATCTTCCGCACGCGCGACGGCATGGTGGTGGTGTCGGCTTACGTGCAGGCGCACTGGCTGCGGCTGTGCGAGACCATAGGCGCACCGGAGCTGGGTGGCGACCCGCGCTTTGCCACGAACGAACTGCGGGTGGCCAATCGTCCGGCGATGAAGGAGGCGGTGGGCGCGCAGCTGGCTCGGCTAGGCACGCGCGAGTGCGTGGAGCTGCTGACGCGCAACAACATCGTGGTGGGCGTGGTGCGCAGCTACGCCGACGTGCTCGCGGGCGAAGACTTCCGCGCCAGCGGCATGGTGGTGGAGGCCGCGACCAACGGCAGCCAGGCGGGCTACACCACCTTCGGCCTGCCGTACGCGCTGTGCGACACACCGCGGCAGGCGACGCAGGCGGCGCCGGGACATGGCGCGCATACCGCGGAGGTGCTGCGCGAGGCAGGCTTCAGCAGCGAGGAGATCGCGATGCTGCGCGAGCAGGGAGTGGTGAAGATGGAAGCGACCAGGGCGGTGCCAGCGTAGGGGCTCTTCAGTCCAGCCGTTCCACCGCGGGAAAAGCGTAGCGGCCTTCCAGCAGGCGCGCTTGCGGGTGGTACAGGCGCAGCACCAGGTAGAACGGGGCGTCGGGCGCCGGCAGCCAGTTGGACTGGGGTCCTCCCGCCGGTGGCCGCTGGCCCATGTGCAGGCTCAGGCTGCCGTCGGCGTCCTTCACCAGGCCGCTGCGGCTGCCGAGCGCATGGCGCTGCGGCGCAACGGCAGGCAGGAAGCGATCTTCGCCGTACAGCGTGATGGACCAGAAGGCATCCGCCGGCAGGTCGCCGCCGTCGGTGAAGCGGATGCGGAACGTGTGCTGTCCATGCAGCAGGTCGCCGTGCTGGTCGTAGTCGGCGGCGGCATAGATCGCCTCGTCGGCGGCCAGCGCGCCTATGCCCTTCCAGGCGGTGGCTGCGCGCAGCATGTGGTCCTGGCCGAAGCGCCCGAGCCGGGTCGAGAAGCGCCAAGGGGCGCGCGATGCCGCATGCGTATGGGCTTCGATCAATGCCATGGCTTCGCGCCAGGCGCCCCGCAGCCCGTCCACGACCAGGGGGCGCAGCCCGGACGGAGACGCGCCCGGCGGCAGCAGGCCCGAGAGCATTTCAAGGGGTGCGCGCAGCGCAGCCGGCGGCGGGAAATCCTGCAGGGCGCGGCTGAGGTTGGCGAAGAAGTCGAGCGCAGCATCGCCCGTGTCGGTCCATTGCCCCAGGCAAGGGAAAGGGCTCCCCACGGCGGTCCCGTGCAGCACGAAACCCTCCTGCACCGCGCGGGCCGCCGACAGGTCCATCGCGCCATCGACGATCACCCGCCCGAGCAGCCAGACCAGGGCGGAGGGACATGGCACGGCCTGCGTTCCCGCGGGCGCCAGCGAGGCGGGCGCGCCCGGCGGCAGCAGCGCGTAGCGGGCCCCCCCGGCAGGGACATTGCGCGTGCCGAGGTTGAAGAAGTTCTCGGTGTGGACATCCAGCAGTTGTACGACGAAGAAGCGGCTGCGCGCCGGAATCTCCAGCACGACCGGGCCCTGCCGCAGGTCGATCCAGGCGTTGCTGTACAGAAGGTCGACGGTGGGCGTGTTGAAATCGCGGTCGCCGTGCATCCAGGTGCGGGTGCTGTGCGCGATCCGGTTGAACGGCGCGCGACCGGGGCCGGGCTCGGCGGCCATGGCCTGGCGCCGGCAGGCCTGCAAAGCCTCGAGCAAGGGATAACCCGCAACCACGGCCGGGACCGCGGTGTACATGGCCCAGAGGGCCTGGCGCGAAGAAGGGGTTTCGGGTGCGGTGTGCATGGGGCGGGATCGCTGCAATCAGGCCGTCCATCGTGGCCCCGCCTCGCCCGCGTGCCCGTGCACGGCATGGAAACCAGCTTTTCATACCTTGCAGGTCGCGTCGCCGGGGCCGCTACTAGACTGACTTCCACACGCCGATCATCCGCCGCGTTCGGCGCATCACTTCCACAGGCACAGGCCCACCAGAGGGCAAGGAGACAAAGGTGATTTCTCGCAGGATCTTTTCAGGAATGCTGCTCGGCCTCTGTGCCGCCCTCGGCAGTGCCCAGGCGCAGCAGGCAACCCGCATCGTCGTTCCCTTCAACGCCGGTGGCGGTACTGACCAGTACGTGCGCCTGCTCGCGGCGGAGCTGACCAAGCGCGGCATGCAGACCATCGTGGAGAACAGGCCCGGCGCCAGCGGCATCGTCGCCGCCGACTACGTGGCGCGCTCGCAGCCTGACGGGCTGACGGTGCTGGTGTCCTCGCTGGGCACGCTGGCGAACAACACGGTGCTGTATGACAAGCTGCCCTACGACCCGCAGAAGGACTTCGCGCCGGTGTCGCAGATCGCCTACCAGCCGGCGATCATCGTCGGCCGCACCGACCTGCCGTACAAGAACATCAAGGAGATGGTGGAGTACGCCAAGAAGAACCCGGGCAAGATCAACCGGGGTTCCCCCGGCGCGGCCATCCTGACCAACCTGGCACCCATGAGCTTCGAAAAGTCGCTGGGCATCAGCACCACGCACATCCCCTTCAGCGGCGACTCGCCGGCGGTGCAGGCCCTGCTGGGCGGCAACATCGACATCCACGGCACCTCGATCACCGGCTCGCTGCCGCACATCCGCAGCGGCAGGCTGCGCGTGCTGGGCGTGATGGACAGCAAGCGCATGCCGCAGGTGCCGGAAGCGCTCACCTTCAAGGAGCAGGGCTTCGACCTCGAGGCCACCCTGTGGTATTCGCTGTCAGTCCCCGCGGCCACGCCAAAGGATGTAATCCAGCGGCTGAACCGGGCCGTGAACGACGTGATCGCCGACCCCCAGTTCGTGGAGAAGGCCCAGGCCATCGGCATGGAGCCGCGGGGTGGAACGCCGGAACAGTTGGCGAAATTCATCCAGGTCGAGGCGGATCGCTGGCTGCCGGTGCTGCAGAGCCTGAACCTGCCGAAGCAGGGGCGGTAGGGCCCGCGGACGCAAGCAGGTAAAAGCGCCGCATTTGCGGCGCTTTTACCTTGAGAAAGCTCGCAGGTCGAGACTGCTGGACTTGTCGCGGCGGAACGTTTTTCGTGAGCTTCCGCGTGGGCAAGAACGCAGACCAGTTCCAAGTCTCCATCCTTGAAACCAACTTTGCACGGACCGATAGTGCGCAGGCTCGACGGCTCGATATCGTCCGGATCTGCCTTCATGCGGCCTGGCGCGTTGCTGGTGTGCATGAAGGCAAGAAGCCAATCCAACAGGAGACAACATGCGCATCCCTCGCCCCTTCCCCGACTCCAACGCAGGCCGTTTCCCGCGGTCCGCAGCTTTCCTCTCGGCGCTGGCCGCATGTTCGGTTCTCGCCGTCGGGTGCTCCGGCGGCGAGGAGCTTTCGGACGTGAGCGTCCAGCTCAGTACCTCCAGCGTGGACGCTACGCCGTTCCCGTCGGACCGCTTCACCGTCTCCGACACCACCCAGTACACGGCTCGGCGGATTGCGCTGCCGCTTCCTGACTGCAGTGTGCGCGTGAGCGACTGCGCGGACCTGAGCCTGATCAACACGCTCGACGGGTTCAATACGCAACCGCGCATCTCGATCCCCTTCACCGGCGACATCGATCCCGCCACGATCACAACCGACACCGTTTACCTGCTGCAGGTGGGTGATGCGCAAACCGGCGCCGCGCGTGGTCAGCGAGTAGGAATCAACCAGGCGACGTGGGATTCTGCGACGAAAACCATCTTCGTAGAGAGCGACCAACTGCTGGCGGAGCACGCCCGCTACCTGCTCGTGGTGACCGATGGGATCCGCGACCTGCAAGGGCGTCGCCTTTCCCGGGGCGCTTGGCACAATGCGGCGACGGGTAAGGCCTCGGGTCCCGATGGCACCGCCTACGCCACCGCGCTGGCCGAAGCAATGAACGTCGTTCCACCCGGCGAGAACTGTTGATTCATTTCCAAAGCTGGGCCATTTCGGGACGCATTCACGTTGAAATTTGAGCCACGTTGCCGCTCTATCCTGCTGAATTTTTCAGCACGGGGGAGCAGGAGTGATCAACGTGAGCACATTGAGCAAGTTACGCCGCCTCGTGCTGAGGCAGGACGTGTCGGTGCGCGAGGCCAGCCGGCGCCTGGGCATCTCGCGCAACACAGCCACCAAGTGGCTCAAAGACGGGCAGATGGCCGAACCCCGATACCCGCAGCGGGTGTCGGGCCCCAGCATCCTGGATCCGTACAAGGAGCAGTTGAGCCAATGGCTCAAGGCCGATAGCCATCGCAGCAAACGCGATCGACGCGGGATCAAGGCCATGTTTGAGGCGCTGCGCGCGCAGGGCTACAGCGGCAGCCGAGGGCCGGTCTACGCCTTTGCCCAGCGCTGGCAGCAAGAGCAAGGCAACGCTGCGCGTGGTGCGGGGTTCGTGCCGCTGAGCTTCGAGTTGGGCGAGGCGTTCCAGTTCGACTGGAGCTGCGAGTACCTGTTCATCGGCGGGCTGCGCCGCCGCCTGGAAGTGGCACACACCAAGCTGGCGGCCAGTCGCGCCTTCTGCCTGGTGGCGTACTACAGCCAAGCGCACGAGATGCTGTTCGATGCGCACGCACGGGCGTTCGCCCTCTTCGGTGGCGTGCCCCGGCGGGGCATCTACGACAACATGAAGACCGCTGTGGACAAGGTCGGCCATGGCAAACAGCGCAGCGTCAATGCACGCTTCGAGGCGATGACCGGGCACTACCTGTTCGAGCCGGAGTTCTGCAACCGGGCCGCCGGCTGGGAGAAGGGGGTCGTGGAGAAGAACGTTCAGGATCGGCGCAAGGACATCTGGCGTGAGGCCAGCGAGCGGCGCTGGGGGACGCTTGGTGAACTCAACGACTGGTTGCAGCAGGCCTGCGTGAAGGCCTGGGCTGAGATGAGTCACCCGGAATGGACTCAGCTCACGGTGGCCGATGTCTGGCAGGACGAACGTGCTCGTCTCATGCCCAACCCCCGTGCGTTTGATGGCTACGTGGAGCAGCCGGTACGGGTCTCTGCGACCGCACTGATCCACTTCCAGCGCAACCGCTACAGCGTGCCGTGTGAATGGATTCATGCGGTGGTCAGTCTGCGGGCCTACGCGGATGGCCTGCTGGTGGTCGGGCCCGATGGGCGACAGGTGCGCCTGGCGCGCAGCTTCGAACGTGATCAGACGCTCTACGACTGGATGCATTACATCGCGCTCATCGAGCGAAAGCCCGGCGCGCTGCGCAACGGCGCGCCCTTCAAGACCATGCCCGAGCCACTGCAGGAAATGCAGCGCCAGTTGCTGCGCCACAGCGGTGGCGACAGGGTGATGGCGCAGGTGCTCATGGGGGTGAGCCTGCATGGACTGGAGGCCGTGGTGGTGGCGGTAGAGCTGGCGCTGCAGTCCGGGCGGGTGAGTGCCGAGCACGTGCTCAACGTGCTCTCGCGTCTGAAGGAGCAGCGCGTGCCCGAGCCACCGGTGGCCACGATGCTCAAGCTCAACACGCCGCCACTGGCCAACCTGCAGCGCTACGACGCACTGCGCAACGTCCAGCCTCATGAGGCATCACCGGAGTCCGACCATGCATGACGTCATTGATGCCCTCAAAGCGCTGGGCCTGCACGGCATGGCCAGTGCCTGGCCGGAGGTACTGGGCACCGCCCGCATGAAGTCGCTGGATCATGAGGCCGTGCTGCACCAGCTCATCAAGGCCGAGACCGCTCAGCGTGAGGTGCGTTCCATGGCTTACCAGATGCGCGTGGCGCGCTTCCCTTCGCACCGTGACCTCGCCGGCTTTGACTTCGCCCACGCGCAGCTCGACGAAGCACTGGTGCGCCAGTTGCACACCCTTCGCTTCGTGGAGTCGGCGCACAACGTGGTGCTGGTTGGTGGCCCCGGCACGGGTAAAACCCACCTGGCCACGAGCCTGGGGATCGAGGCCATTCGCATGCATGGCAAGCGGGTGCGCTTCTTCTCAACGGTGGAGCTGGTCAACGCCCTGGAGCTGGAGAAGGCGCAGAACAAGGCCGGGCAAATGGCGCACCGCCTGATGTACGTCGATCTGGTGATCCTGGATGAACTGGGCTACCTGCCATTCACGCAGTCGGGCGGCGCGATGCTGTTCCACCTGCTCTCCAAACTCTATGAGCGAACGAGCGTGGTGATCACCACCAACCTCACCTTCTCGGAGTGGAGCAGCGTCTTTGGAGACGCCAAGATGACCACGGCCTTGCTTGACCGGCTCACGCACCATTGCCACATCGTCGAGACGGGCAACGAGAGCTGGCGATTCAAGCACTCCAGTGCCGCTGGCGCGGCTCCCCCAAAGCAACGCCCAAAGAGCCAGAAAGGAGATCGAAAAACAGCAGACCCGATAGACTTATCCACAACCGAATAGTCAAAGAATCCATCAACCCAGTGGCTCAATATTCAACGTGATCACTGGCTCAGTTGTGCTGATGAATCAACAGAGAACCTCATCGCGGCCAGCCTGTTCACCACGCGCAGTTCCACGATCGAGCTGACCCGCATCCAACAAGCGGTGCAGGCGAGCACGCCAGCGGCTGCCGTGGATTTCATGATCGGCACGCAAGCGGGCGCGCCAGTCCGTGCCCTGTTCGATCGCGCTTCGCTGGCAAGCATTCGGCTGCAGCGGCAGACCACCGGGCTGCCGACGTTTGCCGCGTCGACCCTCTCGCTCGCGGACCTCGACTTGCGAGGCGCCGTGGTTGGCCAAGTCGCCTACGGACGCTACCAGGCGCAGCGCTATCTCAACACCGACTATTACATCCCGGGCGTGGCGACGCTCGAAGGCGTGCCGCAGCCTTTCTCGACCCATGACGTGGTCGTGCAGGTCTTCCTCCCGACCGGCCCGCGCCCGGCGGGCGGATGGCCGGTGATGATTTTCGGCCACGGCTTCGGCGGATCCATGAACAACGGTGCGTGGAATGTCGCATCCAGCCTCGCGGCCAAGGGCATCGCGACGGTCGCCATCAACGGTATGGGCCATGGCGGCGGTCCGCTGGGAACCCTGGAGGTCACCAACGCGGCCGGTCGGACCGTGGTGGTCCCGGCGGGCGGGCGTTCCGAAGACGTCAACGGCGACGGAACTTTCGGCGGGACGGAGGGGGCCTCGGCCAAACCGCCCTACCTCTCGATGATCGGCTCGCGCGACGGCATCCGGCAGACGGTGGCCGACCTGTTCCATCTCGTGCGGCAGATCCGGGCGGGCGTGGACGTGGACGGCGACGGAAGCGCGGACCTCGACGCCCGGCGCATCTACTACGCCGGACAGTCCTGGGGCGGAATCTACGGGGGCTCGTTCGTCGCGCTGGAGCCCGCTATCCAGGCATCGGTGCTGAACGTGGCCGGCGGCTCGCTGTTCGAGACCACGCGCCTCGGCGGGTTCCGCATCGCGTCCCGCGGCACAGACCTCGCCGCGCGCACGCCTTCGCTCATCAATCTTCCGCCCGCGCCAGGGGTTGCACCGCCGAACAACCTCCGCTTCGAGGAGAGCATCCCCTTGCGCAACCAACCGGTCCTCGTGAACAACGTGCCCGGTGCAACTGCCATCGCGCAGATGTTCGACCGCGGCGAGTGGGTCGGCCAGTCCGGCAATAACGTCAGCTACGCGCCGCTGCTGCGCAAGCAGCCGTTGCCGGGCGTCCGCGTGCGGCCGGTGATCCTGCAGAACGCCAAGGGTGACCAGCAATCGCCCAACCCGACGTCGACCGCCATCCTGCGCGCCGGCGACCTGGCCGATCGGCAAACCTTCTATCAATATGACCTGGTGTATGCGCAGGACGCTAGCCTTCCCAAGGATCCGCATGGCTTCCTGACGGCGATCGGTGGCGCCAACACCCGGAATTTTGCGATTGCGGCGCAAGACCAGCTCGCCACCTTTTTTGCCAGCCAGGGTTCGACCGTCGTCGATCCGGATGGCGCCGGGCCCTTGTTCGAGACGCCGATCGATCTGCCGTTGCCGGAGACGCTGAACTACATTCCCTGAGACGTACGCCCGCCAGGGCAAAGGTTGTGGGGACACACTGGGGGAACTTTGCCGTTCTTCAGCCCGATTCGCTACATGGTGGCTATACGGCCGCAGAGAACAAGAAAGCCCGCTATGACTTACATAGCGGGCTTTTTCTTTCGGATCTGGTGCCGGAGAGAGGAGTCGAACCCCCGACCTTCTCATTACGAATTAGCAGGTATACATAGACCCACTAATTAATGCACCTGAATAAATCTATACTTTCCCAATGAACTCGGCATAATAGACTTAACGGGCTAGCACGAAGTTTTACGAAATCATCCCCTGTTTGCTAGCCCGGTGCTAGCCCGGTGCTAGCCCAAAAATGGAAAGGTGGACACCGTGGCTACTGCGAATCATCAAAAGCTCACCAAGACCCTCCTGGCCGGTCTGGTTGCCCCCGCTGCGGGTAAGCGCCAGGTGATCTATGACACCGAAACACCAAAGTTGGCAATGCGTATGACGCACACCGGAGTGCGCGCCTTCTACGTGGTCAAGCGATTGGGGGTGGCCATGGTTTGGGTCAAACTTGGCACTTTCCCTGACATGACATGCGAGCAAGCCCGCAATGAAGAATAGCTTCGGGACGAGGAACAGCGAGATTCCACGTACACCCGGTGGTGCTCCCTGTATACGAGCGAGCACCATATGAACAATGTTCTCGGTCAGATCCTGATCGCCGCCGGATATGAACATCTTCTGTCCGAAGAGACGGTAGCTGCCATCGGCCTGCGGCACGGCCTTGGTGGTGATGTCCGCAAGGCCAGAGCCTTGTGCCGGTTCGGTCAACGCCATCGTGCCTGCACACCGGCCATCCCCCATGGACGCGAGATACCTTGACTTGAGTTCGGCACTGCCAAATGCCCGCAACAAGTTGGCGGCGGCTATGGTCAGCATCGGATACGACGCCGTGCTGACATTCGCCGCATAGAACGAACTCATGGCAGCGCGCAGCACCACCTCAGGCAGCTGGAGACCACCCTCCGCCTCGTTCCAGTGGGCATTTAGAAAGCCCGCGCGAGCGATGGCTCGCCATGCTCCACGGGTGGGAGGGATGAGTTGAGCCTTGCCATGAACGAAGAGCGGTTCGTTCTCATCGCCCTCTCGAAAGTGGGGTGCCAGGAAGTCTTCTGCGATCTTGCGCGCGGTGTCCAGCGTTGCGTTGAAGACTTCCCGCGAATGCTCGGCATAACGATCACGCTGGAGCAGAGCGTCTGTATCCAGAAATTCGTAGAGAAGAAATGCGAGCTCCCGCTCACTGATGGTGCTTGACATAATTTCAGGGGGCTAGGCACACGGAGTCCGTAGGGGCCCGCGTGGGAGCCCCAGAAACTCCGTTCTGGTTATGGCGCGTTGCGTGCGATTGGATCCGTCAGGAGGGCAAAGGCAACTTGTAGTCCTGCAGTTGTTCTCTCAACTTGGACTTGAGCATCTTTCCTGTGGCACCCAAGGGAATCGTCTCAACAAACACGACGTCATCGGGGATCTGCCACTTCGCGAGCCTGCCCTCGTAGAACTGCAGCAGCGCCTGTTTCGTCATGTCAGCACCGGGCTTCTTGACAACGACAACGATCGGCCGCTCGTCCCACTTGGGATGCCGAACGCCAATGCATGCCGCCATTGCCACGTCGGGGTGGGCCACGGCGATGTTCTCGACATCGATGGAGCTGATCCACTCGCCGCCGGACTTGATCACGTCTTTGCTCCGGTCGGTGATCTGCATGAACCCATCCGCATCGATGACCGCAACATCCCCGGTAGGAAACCAGCCATCAACAAGGGGGCTGTCCACGTTCTCTCTGAAATAACCCTTGACGACCCAGCCCCCCTTCACCAGCAGGTCACCACAGCTGCGGCCATCCCAGGGCAACTCATGGCCGGCGTCGTCCACAATCTTCATGTCGACGCCAGGAACCGCGCGCCCCTGCTTGAGCCGTACCGCTGTTTGCTCCTCCTTGGGCAAGGCGATCTGCTTGTTCTTGAGCGTGCCAACAGTGCCGACCGGGCTCATTTCTGTCATGCCCCAGGCATGCAGCACCTCCACGCCATGGCGCTCACGGAAGGCATCCATCATCGAGGGAGGGCATGCGGATCCGCCGATGATGGTGCGCCGCAAATGGTTGAGCTTGAAGCCGTTGGCTTCGACGTATCCCAACAGCATCTGCCAGACCGTGGGCACCCCCGCAGCGAAGCTCACCTGTTCCGCTTCGAGCAACTCATAAACCGACTTGCCATCCAAAGCAGGCCCTGGAAACACCAGCTTGCATCCCACAAGCGCCGCCGAATATGGGATACCCCAAGCATTTACGTGAAACATCGGCACAACAGGCAACACCGAATCACGCGCCGACAGGTTCATGACGTCCGGCCATGCCGCTGCGTAAGCGTGCAAGAGCGTGGAGCGGTGGCTATAGAGCACCCCTTTGGGGTTCCCCGTCGTCCCACTCGTGTAGCACAAGCTGGACGCAACGTTCTCATCCAGATCCGGCCACGGGTACTCGGCCAGATGGCCATCAATCCAATCTTCATAGCTCAACAGTCCCGGAATCCCCGAATCGACCGGAAGTTGATCCTTTTCGCAAAGCGCGATCCAGAGCCTTACCCCTGGGCACTTGCCCGCAATGGACTGCACCATGGGCAAGAAGGATGTGTCGAAAGCCAGCACCTGGTCCTCAGCGTGGCTGACGATCCAGGCCACCTGCTCCGGATGAAGCCGTGGATTGATGGTGTGCAGCACCCGACCCGATCCGCTCACACCGTAATAGAGTTCCAGATGCCGATAGCCATTCCAAGCCAGCGTGGCCACCCGCTGCCCTGTCGATATGCCACCCTTTTCCAAAGCGTGAGCTACCTGCATCGAACGCTGCCGCACGTCCTTCCATGTGTATCGGTGCACATCGCCTTCTACTCGGCGCGAAACAATTTCTCGGCGATCTCAATTTTGAAGTGCAACACCCTCACATGAGGTAAGTTGCACCGATGGGAACACGATACAAACAACTGCAGGCTGAAGAGCGCATGACGCTGAGCTCGCTGCACCAGCAAGGCTGGAGCCTTCGGGCCATGGGGCGACTGATGGGGCGCAGCCCCAGCACCCTGTGTCGCGAACTGCGGCGCAACAGCAGCGATAGCGGCTACGCCAGCAGCAGCGCCCACCACGCATATCTGAAGCGCCGCATCGATGCCCGACCCTTGCCCAAGCTGCATGCCGATGGCGCTTTGTGGCAGACGGTTTGCACGCTGCTCAGCTGGTGCTGGTCGCCACAGCAAATTGCCAGCACACTCAGGCGCATGCATCCCGATGAGCCCGCCTGGCACGTCTCGCACGAGACGATCTACGACACCATCTACGCCTACCCACGCGGGGAGCTGCGCCGCCAGCTCATCGCCTTGCTGCGCCAAGGCAAGAGCACGCGCAGGCCCCGCTCTGCGGGCCAGGATCGACGAGGGAAGATCCCTGACATGGTGAGCATCCATGTGCGCCCGCCCGAGATCGAAGACCGCCTGATGCCCGGGCACTGGGAGGGCGATCTGATCAAGGGTGCGGGCAACCAGTCTGCGGTCGGTGTGCTGGTGGAGCGTACAACGCGTCTTGTGCTGCTGTGCAAGATGCAGAGCAGCACGGCAGAAAGTGCGCTGGCGGCGTTCTCGGCCAAGCTCAATGCGGTGGCTGCGCCGCTGCGCAAAACGCTCACCTACGACCAGGGTCGGGAGATGGCGCGGCACAAGGCGCTCAGTGAGGCCACGGGCGTGAAGGTGTACTTTTGCGATCCGCACAGTCCTTGGCAAAAGGGCAGTTGCGAGAACACCAACGGATTGCTGCGCCAGTTCCTGCCCAAGGGCACCGATCTGTCGGTGCATGACCAAGATGCGCTGGACTCGATTGCCGACTTGATGAACAACCGACCCAGGCAGACGCTGGGATGGGACAGTCCCTACCAAGCTTTCAAGCGCATCATGACGGCCATCAGCGAGAAAGATTCGGCTACGATTCATTGATTCTCAACCACTGGTGTTGCACTTCAGAGTTGAGATCGCCCTCCGTCACCATGATGTCTCGCTGCGAAATCAATCAACGAGGAGATCAACAATGGTTGGCGCTGCATCAAACCCAACATACATTTTCCTTATCTCTTTTAGGCCACGCGAAATAGCTCGGATGTTGCTCGCCGCAACCAAATAATCGCGGAATCTCGATGGAATCGGGTATGCCAATATTGGTATCCAGCCAACAATGGCAGCTCAACAGGAAGTCGATACATCTGAAGGTCGCCGGCGGCGCAAAATCTTTCAGCCAAGGGCTGGGGTATCGTGGCCAATAAATCGCTGTTTTCGATGATCGAAGGAATATTCAATGCATGAGGCACCGTGATCTTGCATTTCCGTTGAATTCCACGCTGCTTCAGCTCTCTGTCGAGCCAAGTGGATTCATGCGGGCTGCGCCTCACCACCGCATGCTCCTCCAAAAGGTATTGTTCACGCGTCAACACTCCACGCAGGCGAGGGTGAGATCGCCTCGCAATGCAAACGAAAGGGTTGCGAAACAGCAGTTGCCGGTGAAGGTTCATCTCCTGAATGCCAGACAGAAATCCACATGCAAGGTCCACCTTTCCAGACTCCATCAAATGATGGAGCTGGTCAGCAGGATGGTCCACGATGTTGATCGTGATGTTGCGTGCCGTCGCAATGTGCTCGAGGATTGGTGGCACAAAAATGACGGCGCCAGCCGCCGTGATATTGATGGAGAATGTACGAGTTTCATCACGCGCCTGAAAACTGATTTCGGGCTCCAGCAATATCTCATCTTGAATGGTCCGCAATGCCTTGGAAATGGCCGGCGCCAGTTTCAAAGCCAACGGCGTCGGGTGCAAGCCGGCATGAGTGCGGATGAATAACGGATCGTTGAAGAGCTTCCGCAGTTTGGCAAGCGCATAGCTGCTTGCCGGCTGACTCATGCCTAGCGCTCTCGCTGCTGCTGAAACCTTGCGGGTTCTGATGAGTTCATCAAACAGGGGCAGCAGATTTAAATCAACGTCCGATATCTTCATTCAACCATAGTACCCCATAGGTAATCATCGACTTCTGTAGTCAAGCAGTGGCTTCAGTCATTCGTGGAACAAACTGAACCAACTGCTTTGCCATCAATTTGATCTGCTTTCGAATAGATTCATCCGAGCACTCATCACCGGTGAATCGAACCTCAAGGGAGTTGATGCCCACGCCAATGGGGGTAGGCCAACCGCGAAGGGCATGCACAATTTGGCGCAACTGGTTCAGTACAGTCCCCACCCCTTGGTTGCCATAGGCGCAGGCGATCACGCCAACGACCCTGCCATCAAGATAGACACGCGGATCATTTCGCATATCCTCCACGTAATCCAGAGCGTTCTTGATCAGACCTGACACGCCGCCGTGGTAGCAAGGCGAAGAAATCACCACGCCATCAGCCTCTCTCAATGCCTTGATGAAAGATTCACGCAGGTCGTCGTGAGCGTCGACCTCGTCTCCATAGATGGGCAGTTTGCTCAGTGCATGGCCCGTGAACAACTCAACCTGAGCGCCCATGCCCTCCAGGTCCTGCAGCACCTGCCTCAAGGCGAGCTCCGACGAGGAGTTCGGCCTGGAAGTACCCCCGATGCCAACGATATAAGGCTTGCGATTCACTGCGTAGCTCCTTCGGTCGTTCACTTCAAGTGCGGCATCACTTCAGAGGCATACATCTGCATGTTTCGGCGGGCGAGTTCATCACCCATGACACCGATCTGAAGCAGCGCCACGAAGATGCCGATATTGGTCGCGTCGCGCATTTTCTGGATCTTGTCCCGAACCATGGTCGGAGTGCCCACCACCACCGTGCCCAACTCGATCATCTCTTCAATGGTCTGGCGCTTCAAACCAATGCCCGCTCGCGCGGCCATGGTCTTCTTCATCGAAGACAAGGACGTGTAGCCGGGCGGCATCAGCATTTCCATGGGCAGCGTCAAGTAGTTGTTGAACAACGACTCGACACCGGCCCGAGCTTCCTCGATGGCGCGCTCATAGGTATCCGCCACGTAGACCGGTGCGGCCCATCCCAGCTGCTCGGAGCTTGCTTCATAACCATACTCACGTGCCTTCTCACGGTACGCGTTCAGGTTTCTGATGACATTGGACTCCTGCGCAAACGTGATCAGAAACGGATACTTCCGATCGGGATGCGCGGCCCAGTCGATCGTTTCGGCTGAGCCTTGCGATGGAATCCAGATCGGCGGGCGGGGGCTCTGGTAAGGCCTTGGCCAGAGGTTGACATAGTTGTGGTTGTAGTACTCGCCTTCCCATGCGAACGGACCCGGGGTCGTCCAGGCTTTCACAATCAGGTCGTGGGCCTCGTGAAAACGGCCATGCGAGAAAGCGGGATTGATAGGGGCCGCATGGTACTCAGCACCGATACCACGCACGAAACCACAAATCAGACGGCCTCTGGACAGGTTGTCCAACATGGCAAACTCTTCGGCGATATAGATGGGATTGCTCACCAAAGGCAACGCCCGGCCAAGAATGGCAATTTTCGCGCGCTTCGTCCGCTGGATGATCGCACTCGCAATCAGATTCGGCGCTGGCATCATTCCATAGGCGGTCTGGTGATGTTCGTTGACGCCCAACCCGTCGAAGCCCAGCGCATCAGCCTCCTCCAGCAGGTTCATGTGGCTTTCGTAGTCGTCTGCGCCTTTCTTGGGGTCATACAGGCTGTTGGGCAACACGACCCAAGCAGATCTCTGTTTTGCCGCCGCCTCCATGTCAAGCGGGCGGTAGGGCATCAAGGTAAAGTAAATATGCTGCATGTTATGCGCTCGTTTTAATGTCTTCGATAAGTCGACCAACGACTTCGTCCAGCTTTTCAATGTGGGGCATATGCCCACATTGCTCGATCATCTGAAAGTACTTCACGGAGGGTAGTTTCTCGACCCACTCTGATGACACTGCACTCGGGATCACCGCATCGTCCTTGCCCCAGATCAACCGCACAGGGTTTTTGATCCGGTGCAGCCAGTTCGGCAATACCAGGCTGAATCCACGGGGTTCCCACGCAAGCTTTGCCGACGCAAACCAGTTCTTCAACAGCTTGTCGCGGTCCTCCTCTGAAAGAGGCTTGGCCAATTGGGCCTCAACAAAGCGCTTGTCGGCATACAACGCATTGACGCGCTCCAAGGGCGTTTGAATGAAAAGGTCTGCATACTGCAGCCCCTTTTTCCGCAGGCCGGCGGGTGCCATCAAGGTGATGTCACGGATGCGGGTCCTGTTGCGCACAGCCATTTCGGCAGCGATCCAGCCTCCCAGCGAATGCCCAATCACATGAACATCATGAAGATCAAGCTCCTCAAGCATCTCCAGGTAGAACATGGCCATGTCCGGAATGGCCTTGATCCAACTGGGATCGTCAGAGTCGCCGAAACCAGGATGATCTGGCACCAGCAGATGACCCGCCTCTGCAAGGCGGTCAAAGAAAGGAAGCCATTCCATGACACCGCTGCCTGCACCGTGCAGGAACAGAATGGGCCGCCCCTTGCCAGCTTCGCGCAAATGAAGCTTGCAACCGTTAATGCTTGGGTATGTAGACTTGTATGACATTGTTCTTAAAATTCAATTGTTTGATCCGACGAGGGAGTGACTTCTGACCAGTCGCCCAGGCAGCAGGCCTGTGGGTTTGCCTTCGCGGACGACACACTTACCCGAGAGGAACGTAGCCAGATATCCATCTGAGTCCTGCGTGAATCGCGTTCCACCGGCCGGAAGATCTGAAACCACGTAGGGGAAACAGATCTCAAGGCGGTCCAGGTCGATAATGTTCAAATCGGCTTTCATACCTTGCTTGATGACCCCGCGGTCTTTCAATCCCATCATCTCCGCCGGCAGGCTGGTGAGCTTCTGTACAGCCCATTCCAATGGCAGTCCTTGCTGCTTCACCCAGTGCGTGAGCATGAATGTGGTGGAACTGGAATCGGTGATCAGGCCTACGTGCGCACCACCGTCACCCAAAGACAGGAGTGAATGCGGGTGTTGAACCATTTCCTGGCAGGCATCCAAATTGGCATGCGCATAGTTCGCAAAAGGCGAGTAAAGAAGGGTTTTCCCATCATTCGCCAGTTGCAGGTCATATGCAAATTCAACTTCGTCCATCCCTTGACTCGCAGCCAATGCTGAAATGGACTGACCGGATCCGGGATCGTAGATTAGCCTTTAGACAATCACTACTGTTCATTTTGTCTCCTATGATTTTTTAGAAATTCGGGAGATGCGCAGTATAGGTCGCGGGTCTCATTTGCTGTTCAATTTCTTATGGATAAGCAAAATCCAAAAATCAGATGCACATCTTCGTCGAATCTTCGGGTTTACCCTCTGGTCAGACGTTTCGAAGGATCAGTGCCAAATTGATGCTGCTTACCCGGAATGGAGCCCCCCGTAGGAAGATCTGAACGAAGAGATTCAGATTCAGTTAAGCGCAGATGGCGGGGCCTTCTCAGGGAGCTTGAACTTGCGGCAAAATCGAAAAGACTTGCGCGAGGAACGACACCGGCGAACCAACGAGCTACAAGTTCAAGAGCCTGTTTCAAGCCTTCACGTCCGAACAGGCATGCGCGCGCGACCTTAGAGCGAAGCAAGACGCGGCAGCCAGCACGCGTCAAACAGCGGTGGCAGGCAACAGTTCAGCCCAACCAGGGAGGGAAGGTGTGTGGTCCAGCCTGCACCTCGAAGCCTCAATGTCCAGCAAGCTCTACCGCAGCGCTGAAAGCTATCGATCTGGCTATCGATTGAGACAACGAAGTCACGCAAATCTTTGAGGTGCTACGGATCATGAGCGCGATGACCTGGCACAACAGGACACATCAAATGGCCTGCACCGCTGGAACCGCGACCTCGTGCGTCCAACATTCGTCGGCGGATGCATAACAGACGCGGGATGACGAGACCAATTCTGCGTTCCACGAGCGTTCTGCGGCGGCCACTACTCAGGCTGAATGCCTGCAAGCTTTGCGGCGTCACCCCAGGGCGGACACCCCGTGCGCAAGGCCAAAGCCATGTCAGTGCTCCATGGCGCTGAGCGCCTTCCGCGACGGATGAAACGGAGCTGTAATAGCGGTTGCGGCGTCCGGCAAAGAGGTCGGCTCAAACCTGGTGCAGCCAGCCCGTATGTCAGTGGGACCCGCGGCCTCACGAGCACCCCGTACTGTCGCCCTGGGCCTTGCGCCCTGGAGCACGCATCCTAGATTTCGATGACGTGGGCCGCCCGCCGATGTCGCCGCGACATGGAGGCGATCATGGAAGTCATTCATCCCCGCTGTGCGGGACTGGACGTGCACAAGCAGACCGTGGTGGCCTGCGCACGCATCGTTGGCAATGGCCCTCCTGTGCAGGAGGTTCGCACCTTTGCC
Organism: Burkholderiaceae bacterium; assembly: GCA_024235995.1. NCBI lineage: Bacteria > Pseudomonadati > Pseudomonadota > Betaproteobacteria > Burkholderiales > Burkholderiaceae > Burkholderiaceae bacterium. The sequence continues at coordinate 2,386,087 of JACKLI010000001.1, read as the reverse complement.
ACCACCACCTCGGGCCTGTTGGCATTGGCCGACTGGTTGGAGTCCTTCGGCGTTGAGCACGTCGCCATGGAGGCCACCGGCGTGTACTGGAAGCCCGTATGGCACATCCTCGAAGGCCACGTCGAACTGGTGCTGGCCAATGCCGCGCACGTCAAGAACGTGCCCGGACGCAAGACCGACGTCAACGACGCGACGTGGCTGGCCGACCTGCTGGCCCACGGCCTGATTCGCGCCAGTTTCGTGCCGCCGGTGGCCGTGCAGGAACTGCGCACGCTCACCCGCACGCGCAAGCAGTTCGTGCGCGAGCGCGCCGCGCACGCCCAGCGCCTGGAGAAAGTGCTCGAAGACGCCAACCTGAAGCTGGGCGTGGTACTCAGCGACATCCTGGGCCAGAGCGGGCGCGCCGTGCTCAACGCCATCGTGGCCGGCCAGAGCGATCCCCAGGCGCTTGCTGCGCACATCAGCACGCGTGTCAAAGCCAGCCGAGGTGAACTGCTCGAAGCCCTGCGCGGGCACATCCGGCCCCACCATCGCTTCATGTTCCGGCTGCACCTGGGCCACATCGATGCGCTGGAGCAGGCCATTGCCGACATCGAAAAGGAGGTGGGCCTGGGGCTCGAACCCTTTCGACAAGCCGCCAGGCTCTTGAGCACCATGCCCGGCTTGAAGTTGATGCCGGCTTCCAGAGCGACGGCGGCCACCGACGCACCGGGCACCAGGCTGCGCGCGACCAGCTCGCGTTTGAACATCGGGCTGTGCTCGCGCCGACGGCGCTTGCTCGGGGTGTCTTGATCGTTCATTGATGTGCATTAACGGTTCTTCATGCACACCATCGCAGCGTGCACGGATCACCTATCCTGCACACCAGCCTTCAGCAAAAATAGAGGGTACTAAGAAGACGCTTACACCATAACCCTAGCGCACACTGGACTTAGCAGGCCGTTGAAAAATCCCCTGCGAGCGTCCGCGTCGGCCGCTACGATCTGAAGCCATCCCGCAACAACTGCGACAAGAAAGATGAGAGGCAACCAAGACTTCCAGGGGGCGATGTTCAGCTACATCAGCCTTGAAGAAAGAGTGCCAGCGGCACACCCGCTGCGCAAGTTGCGCGCCGTGGTGGATGCGCTGCTGGCGAGCATGAACAGCGAGTTCGAAGCGGTGTACGCCCGCCGTGGCCGACCGTCGGTGCCGCCGGAGATGCTGCTCAAGGCCTTGCTGCTGCAAATCCTGTTCTCCATCCGCAGCGAACGCCAGCTGGTCGAGGCGGTCAACTACAACCTGCTGTACCGCTGGTTCGTCGGCCTGAACATCGAGGACAAAGTTTGGGACCACTCCACCTTCAGCGCCAACCGCGAACGCCTCTTCAACGAAGACCTGGCGCGCGCCTTCTTCGAGCGCGTCAAGCTCAGCGCCCAGTGGGGCCGGCTTGCCAGCGACGAACACTTCAGCGTGGACGGCACGCTGATTGAGGCCTGGGCCTCGCACAAGAGTTTCAAACGCAAAGACGACGACAGCGGCACGCCACCCGGACGCAACCCCGAGGTGAACTTCAAAGGGCAGGAGCGCTGCAACGGCACCCATGCCAGCACCACCGATGCCGATGCCCGGCTGTTCAAGAAGAGCGCGGGCGACAAGTCCCGCCTGTGCCACATGGGGCACATCCTCATGGAGAACCGCAACGGTCTGATCGTGGATGTGGAGATCACACATGCCAGTGGCACCGCCGAGCGCGAGGCGGCGCTGGCGATGCTCAAACGCCGGGGCAACAGGAACAAGCGGGCCACGGTCGGCGCCGACAAGGGCTACGACAGCAAGGCCTTCATCAAGGGCTGTCGCCGGCTCTTGGTCACGCCGCACGTGGCGGCCAAGGACAAGCACTCTGCAGTCGATGGGCGCATCAAGCGCCACGAGGGCTACAAAACCAGCCTCAAAGTGCGCAAGCGAATCGAGGAGGCCTTTGGCTGGATCAAGACAGTGGGCGGTCTGGCCAAGACCAAATTGATCGGTCAGGCCAAGCTCGCGGGCCAGGCGCTGCTGTGCTTTGCCACCTACAACCTGGTGCGCATGGGCAGTCTGGGCGGTTGGTGGGACGCGCATCATGCGTGAACCATGGGATACGTGCGCCCGGAACGGGCAAAACGGCCTGCAAACAGGCCGAAATGGCCGCTCCAATCGCTGCGCAGGCCAGTTTGCGCGATCCGTTTCTTCGAAATCCACGACCCTGGCGCGTTCGATGAGCATTTTTTCAACGGCCTGTTAGTTAACAGTCACTCCTGAACCGCCCCGGTTTTTGAGGAGGCTCAAATCTCTGAGAGGATTGAGCCATGAAGAAGTCAAACAAGTTCTCACCCGAGGTGCGTGAGCGTGCGGTGAGGATGGTGCAAGAGCACCGAGGGGAGTACCCGTCGTTGTGGGCAGCTATCGAGTCCATCGCGCCGAAGATCGGCTGTGTGCCGCAGACCTTGAACGAATGGGTCAAGCGCGCCGAGGTCGATTCTGGTGTGCGAGAAGGCGTCACGTCCAGTGAAGCCCAACGGGTCAAGGATCTGGAACGAGAGGTCAAGGAGCTGCGCCGAGCCAACGAGATACTGAAGCTGGCCAGCGCGTTTTTCGCCCAGGCGGAGCTCGACCGCCGTCTGAAGTCCTGAAGGGCTTCATCGATCAGCATCGACAGGCCTACGGGGTCGAGTCGATCTGCAAGGTGCTGCAGATCGCCCCGTCTGGCTATTGGCGCCACGCCGCCCAACAACGCAACCCGACCCTGCGATGTCAGCGCGCACAGCGTGACGGTGCATTGGCTCCTCACATCGAACGTGTGTGGCGAGCCAACATGGGGTCTCCTCGTTTTCAGTGCAATAAGTGACGGTACGCAAAGCTAGCACTGGCGCGGGGGTGGTCTGGGTAGACCGTTGATTTCATTGACTTTCCTGTTCGCTTTGTAAACGGGTATGGTGGCCTCCCACTTTTGAGGTTCACGATGCAGGGTTGGCACACAACGTTTTTGGGGATGCGTGGGCTCCCCCGCGATATCAGCGACTTCGAGATGAAGGCATTTTTCACCTTCGATGGTGCCGAGCGCGACGCAATCAATGCACGCCGAGGTGATTCCCACAAGCTTGGTCTGGCGCTCCATATTGGTTTCCTGCGCATGAGTGGGCGTTTGCTCGGTGCCTTTCGGGTAATTCCAGTAGCCTTGTGGCGCCACCTTGGCAACGAGCTTGGCATTGCAGCACCAGAAGTCGCCTCGCTGAGAGCCATGTATGAACGCGGGCGCACGCTATTCGATCACCAACAAGTAGCCTGCACGGTCCTTGGATTCCAGTGGATGAGCGAGCACCAGCGCCGCTCACTGGTACGTGAACTGCGCGACGAAGTGGCGCGCTGCGCCGACCGCGATCAGCTACTCGTGCGGGCGCGTCAATGGCTGTACAAGAACAAGCTGGTGATCGTGCACGAGCGGGCAATTCGGACACTGATTGCGGCGGCACTTGCCCAGCTTGAAGTTGAAACAGGCACCGCCATCGCCGCCAGCGTTGATCCAGCAACACTTGATCGCTGGCGAGCCTCAGTTTCAGAGCTGCGCCCAGATGGACAAACCCAGCAGAGTTGGCTATGGGCTGCACCGGCGAAACACTCAACCCGCCAAATCAGCGAGGTACTGGAGCGCATCGACCTGCTTTACACGCTGGACGTTCATAAGCACCTGGCAGACATCCCCGATCTCATCTTGCGCCGCTACGCGCGCCGACTTGTCTCCAGGCCGCCCTCAGCCGGAGCCAAGATCAAAGAGCCAGCGCGCACCGTGGAGGTCGCATGCTTTCTTCGGTATTGCCTGTTCACCACCACAGACCAGTTGATCCTTATGGTGCAGCGCCGGATCGCCGATCTGTGGCGTCAGGCTGCCGCCGATGTCCCCGCTACCGTCAATTGGGCCGCAATGTACAAAACGCTGCTCGGCGAACTTGTTGCCTTGAGCGCGCAAGGTGCGGTGCCAGATGCTGAGTTGCGTGCCCGTCTTGAAGCCTTGATCACCGAAACCCAGAAACGCAAACCACCGAGCAGGGCCTCCCTGGTCCGCGAGGGATTGATTGATGGAATTCGCCCCGTGCGGTCGTTGCTCGTCGCCATTGCAAAGCTGCCCTGGCAGGCCACCGGCGAGCATCCTGCCATCGAGTACCTTGCCAAGCTGCAAGCTTTATATCTCAAAGGATCCAGAAAGCTGCCAGTTGAAGTGGTGGCACCAAGTCTGGGAATGATCTGGCAGGTTTCGATCTCCAGCCCAGACCGGGAACGGGCGTTTCAGGCGTTGGAGGTGGCCACCCTGTTTGCCCTGCGCCGCGCGGTGCGCAATGGCTCGGTCTGGATTGAGCACAGCCTGAGCTTTCGGGGTCGTGCGCGCTTGTTCTTCACGGACGAGCGTTGGCAGGCAGAGTCCAAGAAACACTATGCCCGTCTATCGTTACCCAGCAAGGCTGCCACTTTCTTGAAGCCTTTGCTGGCCAGAGTAACTGCCGGTGTCGATGCGGTGGCCGCTGCAGCCCGCAGTGGCGTACTGCGCGTGGATGATGAACTCCATTTGTCGCCATTGCCCGCAGAGGACGAAGACCCAGAAGTGACCAAGCTGCGCGCGGCTTTGGATCACCGCATCGGTGAGGTTCAATTGCCGGAAGTGATTCTGGCCGTTGACGCCCAGGTGCGCTTTAGCTGGATCATGCTCGGACGTGAGCCGCGCTCTACCGACGAGCTGCTGATGGTCTATGCCGGCATCATGGCCCACGGCACCAGTCTGACTGCGGTCGAATGCGCGCGCATGATTCCGCAATTGTCTGCCACCAGCATTCGCCAGGCCATGCGCTGGGCGCGGGACGAACGGCGTCTGAGCCAGGCCTGCCAGGCTGTGCTGGAATTCATGCAGCGACACCCGATTGCCGCCACCTGGGGGCGGTCCGATTTGGCATCTTCTGACATGATGAGCATGGAGACCACCAAACGGGTGTGGCAAGCCCGGCTTGATCCTCGGCGCAACACACCTTCCATTGGAATCTACTCCCATGTAAAAGACCGGTGGGGCATCTTCCATGCGCAGCCCTTTGTGCTCAATGAGCGCCAGGCGGGCGTGGCCATTGAAGGTGTCATCCGCCAAGAAAAGCTGGAGACCAGCCAGCTTGCTGTGGATACCCATGGCTACACCGACTTTGCCATGTCACATGCCCGTTTGCTTGGTTTTGATCTTTGCCCGCGGTTGAAGGAACTCAAACAGCGCCACCTCTTTGTGCCACGCGGCACCAAAGTGCCCGCAGAAATCGCTGCGGTGTGCGAAGCCAATGTCGACGTCGCTTTGATCGAAAAGCATTGGGATAGTCTGGTGCACCTGGCAGCCTCGGTCATGAGCGGACATGCCAGTGCGGTGGCAGCTCTTGCGCGGTTCGGTTCTGCCGCCCAGGGCGATCCAATCTATGAGGCTGGCGTGCAATTGGGGCGGTTGCTGCGTACGGCGTTTTTGGCTGACTACTTTGTCAAGGACGCTTTCAGGAACGAGTTGCGCCGGGTGCTCAATCGGGGCGAGGCTGTTAACGCCCTCAAGCGCGCCATTTATACCGGCCGGATCAGCCCGGCGCAGGCCAAACGTGTCGATGAAATGCAGGCTGTGGCCGATGCGTTGAGCCTGATGGCCAACATCGTGATGGCGTGGAATACCTCACAGATGCAGGCGGTCCTGGATCGCTGGTCGAACCGCCGCCAGGTCATTCCACCGGAACTGATCGGGAAGATTGCGCCCACCAGGCTGGAGAGCATCAACTTGCGGGGTGTGTTTCGCTTCCCGGTTGACCGCTATGCTGACCAAATCCTGCCTTCGCGGCCAAATGCATCGATAACTGGCACCAATGGATGAAACCGACCACGGTTTGACGCCACGAATCGCAGATTTGAAAGTGAACAGGAAAGTCAATGAAATCAACGATCTACCAACACCACCTCCGCGCCAGTGCTAGCTTTTCGTACCGTCACTTATTGCACTGAAAACGAGGAGACCCCTGCAGGCCGTGGCCCGCACCATCGTCGGCGCTGTGCGGCAGGTGGACACCGTCGCCCGACTGGCCGGAGACGAGTTCACAGTGCTGTGCGAAAACGTGGATTCCGAAGAGGCCGCGCTGCAGATCGTGACCAAGCTGCAGCATGCGTTCGAGCCGCCGCTGGACATTGACGGCGAGCCGCTGGCCGTGCGCGCCAGCATCGGCCTGAGCCTGTTTCCCCGCGACGCGCAGGATGCGCGTACACTCATGGCAAGCGCCGACGCGGCCATGTACCGCATCAAGCAAGGCCACAAGCGCAGGTTGTGAGACTGCGCGCTGCCGCGAACCTTGCCCATGCGCCGGCCCGTGTTGCTTTCGTGTCAGCCTGCGGCGCTAGGCTGTGTGTCGTTCACCTTCTTGCACTGACCCATGACCTCCATCTTTGACCAGCACCTGCCCCGCAACGAAGCCAACTTTGCCGCCCTGTCGCCCCTGTCGTTCATCGAACGCACGGCCGAGGTCTACCCCGACCGCCTGGCCATCGTCCATGGCGAGCTGCGCCAGACCTGGGCCCAGACCTATGCGCGCTGCCGCCAGCTGGCCAGCGCGCTGACGAACGCGGGCATCGGCAAGAACGACACCGTGGCGGTGATGCTGCCCAACACGCCCCCGATGGTGGAGGCGCACTTTGGCGTGCCCATGGCCGGCGCCGTGCTCAACACCCTCAACACCCGGCTGGACCCCGAAGCCATCGCCTTCATGCTGGACCACGGCGAGGCCAAGGCCGTGATCGTGGACCCGGAATTCAGCGGCACCATGGCCAAGGCGCTGGCCCTGCGCACCGCCGCCACGCCCCTCCCCGTGATCGAGGTGCAGGACGCCCTCTACGGCCCCGCCGTGCAAAGCCTGGGCGGCACCGACTACGACGCCTTTGTGGCCAGCGGCGACGCGGCCTTTGCCTGGAGCCTGCCCGCTGACGAGTGGGATGCGATTGCGCTCAACTACACATCCGGCACCACCGGCAACCCCAAGGGCGTGGTCTACCACCACCGGGGCGCCGCCACCAACGCCATCAGCAACGTGCTGGAGTGGGACATGCCCAAGCACGCGGTGTACCTGTGGACCTTGCCGATGTTCCACTGCAACGGCTGGTGCTTTCCGTGGACCATTGCAGCGCGTGCGGGCGTCAACGTGTGCCTGCGCCGCGTGGACGCGCAGGCCATCTTCGACGCCATCCGCCATCACGGCGTCACGCACTACTGCGGCGCGCCCATCGTGCATGGGCTGCTGGTGAACGCTCCCGAGGCCATGAAGGCGGGCGTGCCCGCAGGCGTCAAGGCCATGGTGGCAGGCGCTGCGCCACCGGCCTCAATGATCGAGGGCATGGAAAAGATGGGGTTCGATTTGACCCATGTGTACGGCCTGACCGAGGTGTACGGCCCCGCCACTGTCTGTGCCAAACACGAGGCCTGGGATGCGCTCGACATCGGCGAGCGCGCCCGCCTCAACGCTCGCCAGGGCGTGCGCTACCACCTGGAGCGCGACGTGCGCGTGCTGGACCCCGAGACGATGAAACCCGTGCCGCAAGACGGCGAAACCATGGGCGAGATCATGTTCAAGGGCAACATCGCCATGAAGGGCTACCTCAAGAACCCCAAAGCCACTGACGAAGCCTTTGCGGGCGGCTGGTTCCACAGCGGCGACCTTGCGGTGCAGTACCCCGACGGCTACATCAAGATCAAGGACCGCAGCAAGGACATCATCATCTCGGGTGGCGAGAACATCTCGTCCATCGAGGTGGAAGACGTGCTCTACCGCCACCCCGATGTGCTGGCCGCCGCCGTGGTGGCCAAGCCCGACCCCAAGTGGGGCGAGACGCCCTGCGCGTTTGTGGAGCTGAAGGCCGGTGCGCAGACCACGCCCGAAGACATCGTGGCGCACTGCAAGAAGCACTTGGCGGGCTTCAAGGTGCCGCGCGCCGTGGTGTTTGGCGAGCTGCCCAAGACCAGCACCGGCAAGATCCAGAAGTTCGAGCTGCGCAAGCAGGCCGGGTCGGCAGCGGCCATCAACGTCTGAGAGGCGCGAGGCTCCTTTCAGGAAGAGACCGCGTGCAGTGGGTTATCAAAATGCTATTTAATTGATAGCTGGTAGCGCATATTCCACTAGCGCATCCACCGCTTTTGGTTTGAAAACCAGTGCCAGGGGCTCCTGGGCGACCCGGCGGCGCTGCCAGGGCTGCGTGTCAACGTCCTTCGTCCACCGCCTCGCGCCAGTCCCGCGCTGACATCCCCAGCTTTTGCGCAAACACGCGCGACAGCGCTGAGGGGTTGGCATAGCCCAGTTCGTGGGCGATGGACTTGAGCGACCGGCCCGCGCGCAGGTGGGCCTGCGCCAGTGTCAGCCGCCAGTGCGCCAGGTAGTCGGCGGGGGTGTCCCCCACCACGGCCTTGAAGCGGGCGGCAAACGCGCTGCGCGACATGGCCGCCTGCTGGGCCATCTGCGCCAGGCTCCACGGCTCGCCGGGCGCCTCGTGCAGGGCCGTGAGGGTGCGCGAGAGTTGCGGGTCGGCCAGGCCCGTCAGCAGGCCCGGCGGCATCTGCGCCTGCTGCGGGTGGTCCAGCAGCCAGCGCAGCAACTGCAGCAGCACTACTTCAAACAGCCGGTCGGCCAGCACGCGGTGGCCGCAGCGCAGGCGGTCGGTTTCGACAAACAGCAAGTCCAGCGACTGCTGCAGCCCGTCCACCGCGCCCAGCGGCAGCACCACCAGCGGGGGCAGGGCGCGGGCCAGCGGGTGGCTGGCGCCGCCGTCAAAGTCCAGTGCGGCGCAGGTGAAGTCTGAGCCCTCGGTGGGCGCGTTGTGAAAGAAGTGCTCCAGCGGCCGGGCATAGAACAACAGGCTGGGCTCGCACACCTGAAGCCGTTCGGGCGGGCCCGCCTGGGGCTGGTGCGTCACCACCATCTCGCCCCGGCGCAGCACATGCAAAAAGCCCCGGCCCGGCGCCGCCGCAAAGTGCGTCACACCACACAGCGGCCCGTTGTGGAACAGGTGCGCCCGCACCCGAAACCGCTCCAGCAGCGGCGACAACCGGTCGAGCGGGGTGGAGGCCTGCGCAGGTGTGGTGATGGGTGTTGGCATGGTTTTGGATGATTTGGTATGAATTTTGGATTTTATGTGCCAAATGGTACGAGCTGACACTGGAAACTGCAGGGGTGCCGAGAACAGGCACAAGTTCTCAATCACCTTCATGACCTTCAAGGAACACACCATGTCCGCTACTTCTTCCTCCATCGCCCGCGTCCCCCTCGTTGACCGTACCGCCGCCACCGGCACTGTGCGCGCCGTGCTCGACCAGGTCCACGGTGCCTTTGGCGCCACGCCCAACATGTTCCGCGCCGTGGCCAATTCGCCCGCCGCGCTGCAAAGCATGTGGGGCGCGTTTGGTGCGCTGGGCGGGGGCGTGATCGGCGCCGCCCTGGGTGAGCAGATCGCCGTGGCCGTGGCCAACCGCAATGCCTGCGACTACTGCCTGGCCGCCCACACGGCCCTCGGCCGCAAGGCGGGCGTGAGTGGCGAGGCCCTGGCCGCCGCGCAGACGGGCGAATCGGCCGACCCGCGCACTGCCGCCGTGCTGCGCTTTGTGCTGCAACTGGTCAACGAACGTGGCCAGGTTGATGCGGCCGATGTGCAGGCTCTGCGCGACCAGGGCGTGAACGACGAGCAGATCGTCGAGATCGTGGCTCACGTGGCGCTCAACCTGTTCACCAACTATGTCAATGTGGCACTGGGCGTGCCGGTGGATTTCCCCGGCGTCAAGCTGCGCCCGGCTCGTTAAAGGGCGTAGCGGCGCGTGTCTGGCCCGTAGGCCGGATGCGCGCCGCTTCTGGTGCCGCTGCTCGCTCGGTCCTGCGGCGGCGCAATCGCAGTCAGTTATGCGCGACGACGATGCGTGCGTTTTCCGCACGCATCACCGGCGGCAAAGTCGTTTGTCAGCGCGGCAGGCCTGCTGCACCATGGCCGCTCCCTTGCCACCCCACCCGAAGGAAGTCGCCCCATGACCCCCGACCGCGACGCGCACGCCATCGACACCCTGCCACGCCTGGAGGCCCTGCTGGGCCCGCTGAGCGATGCCTCCGTCCACAAAGAGCTGCCGTATGTGCACCCTGCCTACCGCGCCATGATCGCGGCGTCGCCCTTTGCCGTGCTGGCCACCACCGGCCCCGGCGGGCTGGATGCCTCGCCGCGCGGCGACCCCGCCGGCTTTGTGCAACTGCTGGACGACAAGACCCTGCTGCTGCCCGAGCGCCGTGGCAATAACCGCGCCGACAGCCTGCGCAACATCGTGGCCGACCCGCGCGTGGCACTGCTGTTCCTCATCCCCGGCGTGGGCGAAACGCTGCGCGTCAACGGCCACGCCCGCATCAGCGTCGCGCCCGACCTGCTGGCGCGGTTTGTGGTCAACGGCCAGCCCCCCAAATGTGTGATCGTGGTCGATGTGCAGGCGGTGTACTTCCAGTGCGCGCGCGCCATCCAGCGCTCGCGCCTGTGGGATGCCGTGCCGCCCGGCACCCCGCGCCCCGTGCCTACCCCGGGCGCCATCCTGGCGTCCATCACGCAAGGCGCGTTTGACGGCGCCGCCTACGACCGCGAGCTGCCAGCGCGCCAGCAAGCCACGTTGTATTGAACTGGCACCGTGATCCACCGCCACAGTGCTGCCCCCGCCGCCAGCGCACACAATGGCGGTTGGGTGCGCAGGGCTTGCGCTTCATGGACTCACCGGCCGAGCACGCAGATGTGTTGAGGCTCTGTGGGGCGTGCAGTGAGCCCCCCGCGCACGTTCACACCCAGTGAGGGGGAGACATGGATTCCGTGCTGTTGATCGTGGCCCTGGGCGCAGTGGCCGCCGGGTTTGTGCAGGGCCTGTCGGGCTTTGGTTTTGGCATGGTAGCCATGTCGTTCTGGGCCTGGACGCTGGAGCCCCGCCTGGCCGCGCTGCTGGCCGTGTGCGGCGCGCTCACCGGCCAGCTGGTGGCAGCGGCCACCGTGCGCCGGGGTTTTGACCGGGTGCGCCTGCTGCCCTTTGTGCTGGGTGGTCTGGTGGGCATCCCCATCGGCGTGGCCGTGCTGCCCCGTCTGGACATGGACGCGTTCAAGGTCATCCTGGGCACGCTGCTGGTGCTGTGGTGCCCGGCGATGCTGATGGCCAAGAATCTGCCCCGCATCACCCGTGGCGGCCGCGTGGCCGACGCGCTGGTGGGCATGGCGGGCGGCGTGATGGGCGGGCTGGGCGGCTTCACCGGCGTGCTGCCCACCCTGTGGTGCACCCTGCGCGGGCTGGACAAGGACGTGCAGCGCGCCATCATCCAGAACTTCAACCTCGCCATGCTGCTGGTGACCTTCATCACCTACCTGGCCACCGGCCTGGTCACCCGCGAGGCGCTGCCGCTGCTGGCCATCGTGGTGCCCGCCATGCTGGTGCCGGTGCTGCTGGGCGCGCGGCTGTACCACGGCATCAGCGACGCACGGTTCCGGCAGATCGTGCTGGGCATGTTGACCCTGTCGGGTGTGGCGATGCTGGTGGCCAGCCTGCCCAAAGTGCTGGCGCGGCTGGGCTAGGTTCTCTCGATCAATTTGCAGGAGCGCCCGTCGGTGGCCATCCTGTTGTCGACTTGTCGCACATGCCCCGCTACATTGGGAGGGGCATGCACCAAAAAGATGACACCACGCGGCCACCGGACGCGGACGACCGTCTTGGGGCCGGGGCCTCGCGGCGCCGCTATCGCCTGGCCACGCCGCTGAGCCTGGCGATAGCGCTGGGCTGCATGGTGGCCATTGCGGGCTTCTGGCTGGTCACACTGCAGCGCGTGGCGTTCGAGCGCGAGCAGGCCGCTGCATCGGCCATGCAGTCCAACGCCAACCTGGCGATTGCCTTCGAACAGCAGGTGTTCCGCACCCTCAAGGCGGCCGAGCAGGTGGCGGCCTTTGTGCGCGAGCAATACCTGCAGCAGGGCACCGACATCGACCTGCGCGACTGGGTGGCGCGGGGGGTGATCCGCGAGCCCATGTTCACCATCATCAGTGTGGTCAACGAGCAGGGCGACATCGTCAGCAGCAGCCAGGAGACGGGCGCCGTCAACTACAGCGACCGCGCCTTTTTCAAGGCGCTGCGTGCCAGCGATCGCGATGACCTGTTTGTGAGCGAGCCTGTGCTGGGCCGTGTGTCGGGGCAGTGGCGCATACCGATGGCGCTGCGCATCGTGAGCGAGGGTGGCCGCTTTGGGGGCGTGGTGGTGATGTCGGTGGACCCCACGAACTTCACCGACTTTTACCGCCAGGCCGACCTGGGCGCCCAGGGGCTGTTGGAGCTGGCGGGGCTGGACGGCGTGGTGCGCGGCCGCAAGGCGGGGGGGCAAATCAGCTTTGGCGCTGATGCGCGGGGCCTGCCCTGGTTTCAGCAACGCGCGCAGGACCCCGAAGGCGAACTGATCGATGACACCGGCGCGGTGGACGGTGTGCCGCGCATTCTCAGCTACCGCAGCATGGCGGGCTACCCGTTGATGGTGACGGTGGGTTCGGCCTCCGACGAGGTGCTGGCGCCGGTGATGCAGCGGCGTATTGAATATCTGGCCCTGGCGGCGGGTGCCAGTGTGGCGCTGCTGTGTTTTGGCGCGTTGCTCATCGTGGTGCTGGCGCGTCAGCGGGCCGTGGCCGATGCGCTCGCGTCCAGCGAAGGGCTGTTCCGCGCCACCTTCCACCAGGCGGCCACCGGCATTGCCCACATCACGCCCGAGGGCCGCATCCTGCGCGCCAATGACAAGTTCTGGGGTCTCCTCGTTTTCAGTGCAATAAGTGACGGTACGCAAAGCTAGCACTGGCGCGGGGGTGGTCTGGGTAGACCGTTGATTTCATTGACTTTCCTGTTCGCTTTGTAAACGGGTATGGTGGCCTCCCACTTTTGAGGTTCACGATGCAGGGTTGGCACACAACGTTTTTGGGGATGCGTGGGCTCCCCCGCGATATCAGCGACTTCGAGATGAAGGCATTTTTCACCTTCGATGGTGCCGAGCGCGACGCAATCAATGCACGCCGAGGTGATTCCCACAAGCTTGGTCTGGCGCTCCATATTGGTTTCCTGCGCATGAGTGGGCGTTTGCTCGGTGCCTTTCGGGTAATTCCAGTAGCCTTGTGGCGCCACCTTGGCAACGAGCTTGGCATTGCAGCACCAGAAGTCGCCTCGCTGAGAGCCATGTATGAACGCGGGCGCACGCTATTCGATCACCAACAAGTAGCCTGCACGGTCCTTGGATTCCAGTGGATGAGCGAGCACCAGCGCCGCTCACTGGTACGTGAACTGCGCGACGAAGTGGCGCGCTGCGCCGACCGCGATCAGCTACTCGTGCGGGCGCGTCAATGGCTGTACAAGAACAAGCTGGTGATCGTGCACGAGCGGGCAATTCGGACACTGATTGCGGCGGCACTTGCCCAGCTTGAAGTTGAAACAGGCACCGCCATCGCCGCCAGCGTTGATCCAGCAACACTTGATCGCTGGCGAGCCTCAGTTTCAGAGCTGCGCCCAGATGGACAAACCCAGCAGAGTTGGCTATGGGCTGCACCGGCGAAACACTCAACCCGCCAAATCAGCGAGGTACTGGAGCGCATCGACCTGCTTTACACGCTGGACGTTCATAAGCACCTGGCAGACATCCCCGATCTCATCTTGCGCCGCTACGCGCGCCGACTTGTCTCCAGGCCGCCCTCAGCCGGAGCCAAGATCAAAGAGCCAGCGCGCACCGTGGAGGTCGCATGCTTTCTTCGGTATTGCCTGTTCACCACCACAGACCAGTTGATCCTTATGGTGCAGCGCCGGATCGCCGATCTGTGGCGTCAGGCTGCCGCCGATGTCCCCGCTACCGTCAATTGGGCCGCAATGTACAAAACGCTGCTCGGCGAACTTGTTGCCTTGAGCGCGCAAGGTGCGGTGCCAGATGCTGAGTTGCGTGCCCGTCTTGAAGCCTTGATCACCGAAACCCAGAAACGCAAACCACCGAGCAGGGCCTCCCTGGTCCGCGAGGGATTGATTGATGGAATTCGCCCCGTGCGGTCGTTGCTCGTCGCCATTGCAAAGCTGCCCTGGCAGGCCACCGGCGAGCATCCTGCCATCGAGTACCTTGCCAAGCTGCAAGCTTTATATCTCAAAGGATCCAGAAAGCTGCCAGTTGAAGTGGTGGCACCAAGTCTGGGAATGATCTGGCAGGTTTCGATCTCCAGCCCAGACCGGGAACGGGCGTTTCAGGCGTTGGAGGTGGCCACCCTGTTTGCCCTGCGCCGCGCGGTGCGCAATGGCTCGGTCTGGATTGAGCACAGCCTGAGCTTTCGGGGTCGTGCGCGCTTGTTCTTCACGGACGAGCGTTGGCAGGCAGAGTCCAAGAAACACTATGCCCGTCTATCGTTACCCAGCAAGGCTGCCACTTTCTTGAAGCCTTTGCTGGCCAGAGTAACTGCCGGTGTCGATGCGGTGGCCGCTGCAGCCCGCAGTGGCGTACTGCGCGTGGATGATGAACTCCATTTGTCGCCATTGCCCGCAGAGGACGAAGACCCAGAAGTGACCAAGCTGCGCGCGGCTTTGGATCACCGCATCGGTGAGGTTCAATTGCCGGAAGTGATTCTGGCCGTTGACGCCCAGGTGCGCTTTAGCTGGATCATGCTCGGACGTGAGCCGCGCTCTACCGACGAGCTGCTGATGGTCTATGCCGGCATCATGGCCCACGGCACCAGTCTGACTGCGGTCGAATGCGCGCGCATGATTCCGCAATTGTCTGCCACCAGCATTCGCCAGGCCATGCGCTGGGCGCGGGACGAACGGCGTCTGAGCCAGGCCTGCCAGGCTGTGCTGGAATTCATGCAGCGACACCCGATTGCCGCCACCTGGGGGCGGTCCGATTTGGCATCTTCTGACATGATGAGCATGGAGACCACCAAACGGGTGTGGCAAGCCCGGCTTGATCCTCGGCGCAACACACCTTCCATTGGAATCTACTCCCATGTAAAAGACCGGTGGGGCATCTTCCATGCGCAGCCCTTTGTGCTCAATGAGCGCCAGGCGGGCGTGGCCATTGAAGGTGTCATCCGCCAAGAAAAGCTGGAGACCAGCCAGCTTGCTGTGGATACCCATGGCTACACCGACTTTGCCATGTCACATGCCCGTTTGCTTGGTTTTGATCTTTGCCCGCGGTTGAAGGAACTCAAACAGCGCCACCTCTTTGTGCCACGCGGCACCAAAGTGCCCGCAGAAATCGCTGCGGTGTGCGAAGCCAATGTCGACGTCGCTTTGATCGAAAAGCATTGGGATAGTCTGGTGCACCTGGCAGCCTCGGTCATGAGCGGACATGCCAGTGCGGTGGCAGCTCTTGCGCGGTTCGGTTCTGCCGCCCAGGGCGATCCAATCTATGAGGCTGGCGTGCAATTGGGGCGGTTGCTGCGTACGGCGTTTTTGGCTGACTACTTTGTCAAGGACGCTTTCAGGAACGAGTTGCGCCGGGTGCTCAATCGGGGCGAGGCTGTTAACGCCCTCAAGCGCGCCATTTATACCGGCCGGATCAGCCCGGCGCAGGCCAAACGTGTCGATGAAATGCAGGCTGTGGCCGATGCGTTGAGCCTGATGGCCAACATCGTGATGGCGTGGAATACCTCACAGATGCAGGCGGTCCTGGATCGCTGGTCGAACCGCCGCCAGGTCATTCCACCGGAACTGATCGGGAAGATTGCGCCCACCAGGCTGGAGAGCATCAACTTGCGGGGTGTGTTTCGCTTCCCGGTTGACCGCTATGCTGACCAAATCCTGCCTTCGCGGCCAAATGCATCGATAACTGGCACCAATGGATGAAACCGACCACGGTTTGACGCCACGAATCGCAGATTTGAAAGTGAACAGGAAAGTCAATGAAATCAACGATCTACCAACACCACCTCCGCGCCAGTGCTAGCTTTTCGTACCGTCACTTATTGCACTGAAAACGAGGAGACCCCGCTTACGCCGCTGGTGGAGGCGGTGAGCGAATTCGCGGGCCGCGCCGCCGAGAAGCTGAGGAAACAGAACTGCCTTGCCACCGAGCTGCTGGTATTCATGCACACCTCGCCGTACCGGCCGGGGGCGCAATGCTCGCGCAGCGTGGTGGTGCCCCTGCGAAGACCGACCGACGACACGCTGGCACTCGCCAATGCGGCGGCGGACGGCATGCGCTACATGTATGTGCCGGGCTTCCGCTTCATCAAAGCCGGCGTGATCTTGGTGGACCTACAGCCGGCAAGCCTTCTGCAGCGGGAACTGGACCTGGAGCCAGAAGAGACCCTTGAAGTCCCGCGAGACCGCTCCCGGCTGATGGTAGCCATGGACGCCATCAACGGGCGCTATGGCAAGGGCACGGTGCATCCGGCGGCCACGGGAAAGGCAGGGCCACAGCGGGTGTGGGGCATGAAGCAGGAGCGGCGCACGCCGCAGTACACGACGCGGCTGGAGGATGTGCCGATGGTGCGGGCGTGAAACGACTGGTCAGACCCACCCAGGGCATGAACCTGGTACTTTGCGCTCGCCAGCGGCTTCAGGCTGCTTGCTGTCGGTGACCTGGCACGCTTGAATGTCGGTAGCCGAGGTCACCAGTCCTTCCAGGATGGAAGGGTCGAACGACCGCTGCACCTCCGTCACCAGCCTCTCAACACATGCCGGCCTGGTCGCGCTTCGAGAATGACCCCTCGCGTCCGAGGTTAGCGGCTGTGCCCGACCCTGAGATGACATCCGGGTCAATACCTCAATCCGGCCAGTCCAGTCACGACAGATCAGGGGCGTAACCTCTGAGGAATCGGGGAAGCTGGAGTTACAGAGTGCAGCCGCCGTAGACCGCCGGCTGCTCGAAGCTGCCAGTTCTCCAAAGTGAACTCACCGGGCGTTGCGGCGCTTGCCGATGGCTCGATCGTCACATTCACAGGTCGATCGGCCGAACTGGAACAGCCAATCCCGAACAGATGTTGCACAGCTCGCCCCTGACAGCAGACATTCAACTGAAGTTCACTCCACCATACGACCCCGTCAATGCCAGTCCGGCCTGTATCCAAATCTGACACGCATTCCGAGATCTGGTGATCTTTCAACCTATTGAAGTCTGTGACGGCAACATGGACGCATGCATCTCACTTTTCACGACCAACTTGCTGTACGGCGTCAAGGTTGCCGAGCATGCGCTTGAGCAGGTCAATCAGCATTTCTCGCTCGGTCGCGCTGATGCCTTTAAGTAGTGCTTCTTCGCGAGCCATAGCGTATCGGTAAATGGCGTTGTGCCATTTGCTGCCTTCACCGGTCACTTGGTACTCGATCTTGCGCAACCCCTGCGGCCTCGAATCCAGCCATCCGTTGCCCACAAGCGTGGCGATTGCCCGGCTCACTGCTCCCTTGTCGAGACCCATGAGCTCAGAGGCCTTGGATGCTGTGGACCAAGGATAGATATTGAAATAGGCAAGTACGCGCCATTCCGTTACCCCTACGCCGAATTTCTCGTTGTAGAGAAGGGATGCGCTGCTGGACACCTTGTTGGAGAGCCACAGCAGCAAGCCGGGTACGTACCTTTCCAGTTCGAGTTGCATCGTGGTCTCTGAGCGGTCTGTCGATTCGCGAAATCTAGCCATTGATGACACCTCCATCAACCGTGATGACCTGCCCTGTGACGTAGGAAGCTGCGCCACCACACAGGAAGCCGACAACGCCCGCCACATCCTCTGGCTCGCCGAAGCGCCCAAGTGGTATCTCGGCCAAGCGTTCCGGTCCCATGGCCGCAACCAGATCGGATGTCATTCTGGTTCGGATCAGTCCGGGTGAAACGGCATTGACCAGCGTCCTAGGTGCCAGATCGCGCGAGAAAGACCGCACCAGGCCTACGATGCCGCCCTTGGCTGCGGCATAAGCCGCGCGCCCAGGCGTGCCACGCTGGAACGCGCGAGACGTGCACAACACCACACGGGTCGTCTCTCCAGGATCGCGAACTTCGCGAAATGCCAACACCGCCTCATAGGCTGTCGTGAGGTTGCTGGCGATGGCCCGATCCCAGACCGACCGGTCTTCTGCGTCGAGTGGATCCTGTTCGAACAACCCGGCCATATGCACCAACGCATAAAGCGGCTCTCCAGCCGCTTGCGCGGCCAGCGCGCATTCATGGGCGTTAGACAAGTAAGAAACCTGAGTGCCGGTTCGTTCAGGAAAACCCAAGGCTATACGGGTCTGCTGCAACCGTTGGGCATCCACATCCACCAACGTCACCTTAGCGCCTCGCTCCAGGAAGTGGCGCGCACACGCGCTGCCAATGCCCCCGGCACCACCCGTCACAAGCACGTGCCTGTCTTGAAATTCATGTGTTTCCATTCGTCGGATTGTGAAGATAGCATGTTGACATGCCAACCTAAATTGCGAGATACTTCGATTAGGTTGATTCAACAACCTAATCGAAGTATCGTTACGACGTGTGACTCAAGTCGATGAAGGAGACAAGATGCAACTGGATATGTTGGTGGTGGGTGCCGGATTTGCCGGTATCTACCAACTGTACAAAGCGCGCGAAGCAGGCATGACGGTGCGCGTGCTCGAAGCTGGTGAAGGCGTGGGTGGGGTCTGGTTCTGGAACCGTTACCCAGGTGCGCGATGCGACGTTGAAAGCCTGGACTACTCCTACTCATTTTGCCGCGAGCTGGAAGAGGAATGGGAATGGACTGAACGCTACGCATCCCAGAGTGAGATCCTGAGCTACATCAACCATGTGGTCGACCGATTCGACCTGCGTCGAGACATTCAGCTCAACACGCGGGTGGCTTCTGCTCACTTCGATGAGGATCGCGCGCTCTGGTCGGTTCGAAGTGAAGACGGCGAACACTTAGAGGCCAAATTTCTGGTGATGGCGACAGGGCAATTGTCTGTTCCGCAAAAACCCGACCTTCATGGATTGGATGACTTTAAGGGCCAGTGGTACCACAGCGCGCGCTGGCCCATGGAAGGTGTCGACTTCACCGGACAGCGCGTCGTGCTCATAGGTACCGGCTCCAGTGGTGTGCAGATGACGCCGATCATTGCGGCCCAGGCTAGCCAACTGACCGTGCTGCAACGAACTGCCAACTTCAGTGTGCCCGCGCACAACATGCCCTTCACACCCGAATCGCTGAAGGCCGCCAAGGCCCGTTACCCGGAGCGTCGCGCCATGGGGCGCGAAGCCATCACGGGAGTGTTCCTCAACGCCAACACCAAGACGGCGGCCGAGATGACAGAGGATGAGCGCATCGCGGAACTTGAGTACCGCTGGAAAGGCGCCGGTGGCGGGTTTCGCATGCTCCGCGCCTTTGCCGACCTGATGTCGAATCCGCAGACCAATCACCTGGTGGCCGAGTTCGCGCGAAACAAGATCCACGCTGTCGTCAAAGATCCTCGGAAAGCCGAAATTCTTTCTCCCAAGGGTGATCTGCCCTTCGGCGCCAAGCGATTGTGCGTGGACTCGAACTACTACGACACGTTCAACCAGAACCACGTCGACATCGTTGATGTCGCGATCGACCCCATCGTCGAAGCAACGCCCAGCGGCATCCGCACCCAGACGCGCGAGTTTGCATGCGATGCGATTGTGTTTGCCACCGGCTTCGACGCCATGACCGGCGCGCTCAAGTCCATCGACATACGCGGCGAACGAGGCATTTCCCTGCGCGACAAGTGGAAGGACGGCCCAACTTCGTATCTGGGTATCAGCATTGCTGGATTCCCCAACCTGTTTGTGATTGCGGGGCCTGGAAGCCCCTCGGCTTTGAGCAACGTGGTGCACTCGATCGAGACCCACGTGGACTGGATCATGCGCCTGCTGCGCACCGCGCAGACCAGACAAGTGCGTCGCATCGCGGCCCTGCAGGAGGCCGAAGACGGCTGGGTACATCGTTGTGTCGAAGAGGCCAACAAGACCCTCTACCCCAAGGCCAAGAGCTGGTACATGGGTTCCAACATCGAGGGCAAGCCGCGCGTCTTCATGGCATTCGTGTCGGGTGTACCGCTCTACCGAGCGCTCATTGAGGAAGTTGCATCGAACAACTATCAGGGATTCGAACTCGCCTGAAGCCTGCCGGCTCAGGGCACCATTTCATCAATTCAAAGGAGACATACCCATGGACCGCCGAACCCTCATCAAATCCGCCGCCGTACTGGCGGCCCCCGCTATCGTCACCAACGCCAGGGCACAGAGTGTCACCACACTGCGTTTCCACACTTTCATGCCCGCTATGTCCAACGTGTACAGCCGCATAATCACCCCCTGGATGGCGAAGATCGAACAGGAATCGGGAGGACGTCTCAAGTTTCAAGCATTCCCGTCTATGCAAATGGGTGGTGCTCCCGCTCAGCTCTACGATCAGGCTCGTGATGGTGTCGTCGATGTCGTTTGGTCCTTGGCGGGCTACACCCCGGGCCGATTTCCGCGCTCAGAAGTCTTTGAACTGCCCTTCTTCACCTACGACGCTGAAGGGTCCTCACGCGCGGCCTGGGATTACATCGCCAACTACGCTCCTGACGAATTTCGCGAGGTCAAGCTGCTTGCTTGTCACACCCATGGGCTGAACATCTTGCACATGAAGAGCAAGCTTGTCACCAAGGCCAGCGACATGCGCGGGCTCAAGATCAGGGGCGGGACCCGCAAGAATACCCAGATCCTCTCGGCTGTTGGTGCGATCGCGGTAGGCATGCCGCTACCGGAGGTTCCGAATGCCCTGTCTAAAGGCCTGATTGAGGGCGCCATCATGCCCTGGGACACCGTACCGGCGGCCAAACTCGACGAGCTTACGAAGTTCCATACCGAATTCCCCAAGGGCATGCAGGGCTTCAACAACAGCATCCAGTTCTTGGCCATGAACAAGGCCCGCTATGACAGTCTACCTGCAGACTTGAAAAAGGTCATAGATCAGAACAGTGGCGCGGACGTGTCGGCCATGTACGGTCGTAAGGCTGAGGTCAAGGACCAAGTGGTCCGCCAAGCCACGGTGGCGCGTGGCAACACCGTCCATGTGATGGGCAAAGCAGAGGCCGAGGAATTCAGGCGCCTCGTCACCAACCCTATCGTGGAAGAGTGGGTGAAGGAGATGAATGCCAAGGGATTCGATGGTGCCAAGCTGCTCGCCGGTGGGCGCGAACTTGTCGAGCGCTATCGCCCCAAGGCTTGACGACCAGCAGATAGCCACATGGCCGGCGCCCTGTGCCGATCAGGCGCGCCGAGCCCCACCATCTCAGGAGCAGTTTTTTGGAACACATGGAATGTGATGTGCTGGTCGCCGGCTCAGGCGCAGGGGGCTTGTCGGCGGCGATTGTCATGGCAAAGGCCGGGTTGGATGTGCTGGTCGTTGAAAAGGCGGATCTGTTCGGTGGCACGACCGCACTCAGCGGTGGGGTTCTCTGGATTCCTGGCAACCGCTGGGACCCACAGAAGGGTGAAGAAGCCCGTGTCATGGCGAGGCGCTACCTCAACGCTGAAGCGGGTGAAACACTCGATTCCGAGTCGGTCGAGCAATTCCTGAAGAACGCGCCACACATGGTGGAGTGGTTCGAGCGTGAGACCTGCGTTCGTTTTGTGCCCACGCAGTACCCGGACTACCACCCGGATCAACCGGGCGGCGCCGTCGTGGGGCGTTCCATCCTGGCTCAGCCGTTCGACATCCGGGCACTCGGTGATGACATGGCTCGATTGCGCCCGCCGCTCAAGACAATCACCTTCATGGGCATGATGTTCAACTCCTCGAACGCGGACCTCAAGCACTTCTTCAACGCCACCCGCTCGCTGCGTTCATTCACCTATGTGGTGCGTCGTCTGGTCGCGCACCTGTGGGACTTGCTTCGCTACCGCCGTGCCGTCCAGTCCACCAGCGGCAATGCCCTTGCAGCACGACTGGCCCGAGCGGCGCTGGATGCGGGCGTGCCTATCTGGACGTCCGCCCCCATCAAGCACTTGCTTGTGCAGGCGGGCAGTGTCGTCGGAGCGGGCATCGAGCGGGAGGGCACGGTCGTGCGTGTGAACGCTAGACGTGGTGTGGTCCTTGCCTGCGGTGGGTTCCCGCACGATCCAGCGCGCATGAAGCAGGCCTATCCGCACATGCGGCGGGGCGCCCAGCACATGTCGCCAACACCGGAGGAAAACACGGGCGATGGCATCCGCCTGGCAGAGCAGGTGGGCGGCGCATGCCAGACCGGTCTGCCGCACGCCGCGGCCTGGATGCCCGTGTCGCGAGTGCCATTCTCAAACGGAAGCTATGGCCTGTTCCCCCACCTGCTCGACCGGTACAAACCTGGCGTGATCGGGGTCAACCGTGCCGGACGCCGCTTCTGCAACGAGTCTGACTCTTACCACGACGTGGGCGCTGCCATGATCCGAGACGGCTCCTCCTCCCCGGACACCTCGATATGGCTGCTTTGCGATCGACGCGCGCTGCGCAAGTACGGGCTGGGCGTGGTCAAGCCCGCGCCGGTGCCCATCGGAACTTACCTGCGCAACGGCTACTTGATCGAAGGCAGCACGCTGGTGCAACTCGCGCAAAAGACAGGCATCGATCCCGACGCACTGCAGCGCACGGTCGCCGAGTTCAATGCAGATGCGGCGCAAGGTCAGGACAGCCGTTTCGGTCGTGGCCATTCGGCGTTCAACCGCTACCTGGCTGATCCCGAAAACCGCCCCAATCCTTGCGTTGCGCCCATCTTGCAAGCGCCGTTCTATGCGGTGCAGTTGCACGTGGGCGACCTGGGCACCTTTGAAGGACTGGAGACCACGCCATGGGGCGCGGTGCGCACAGATGATGGCGCGGTGATCCCGGGGCTTTACGCGGTGGGCAATGACCGGGTCAGCGTCATGGGCGGCCACTACCCGGCTGCTGGCATCACCCTCGGGCCGGCCATGACTTTTGGCTGGATGACCGGCCAGCACATCGCGCAGGTGGCGCGAGCGCAAACCCGTTCGGAATCGCTGGCGTCCGCTTCAACGATGTATCGCGGGGCGGTTCCAGCCCATGAATGAGAAAGGACAAAGAATGAACACCGATCAACCTGATACGGCGCGAGTGGCCGTGGTGACGGGCGCGGGAGACGGAATTGGACTGGCCACAGCGCAGAGGCTCGCGCGCGACTTCGAGCACGTGGTGATCGCTGATGTGCGTCCCGCCGCAGCGTTCGCACGCGCCGCCGAACTCGGGCAGCGCCATCTTGGGGTTGCCTGCGATGTGACGAATGAGTCCGATGTCGTGGGCCTGTTCGACGCTGTGCTTCAGCGTTTTGGCCGACTGGATGTCCTGGTCAACAACGCCGGGATCGGCGAGCAGTCCGTGATGACCCTGGAGCAGACCGTGGAGGGCTTCGACCGCATTCTCGCGGTGCACCTGCGCGGCACTTTTCTGGCCAGCCGTGAGGCAGCGCGCCATTTCGTGGCGCAGCAATCTGGCGCCATCGTGAACTTGGGCTCCATTGCCGGCCTGGCTGGGCACCCTGGCCGAAACGCCTATGGGGCCGCAAAGGCCGGCATTGTCGCCATGACCGAGGCGATGGCCAGCGAATGGGCGCGTGATGGCATCCGCGTCAATGCGGTGGCGCCGGGCTACGTGATGACCGATCTTGTGCGAGATCTGATTGCGCGCGGCGCGCTCAACCCATCAGACATTGAAGACCGCACGCCGATGGCGCGCTTCGCACGACCCGAGGAGATCGCCGAAGCCATCGCCTTCCTCGCCTCACCGAGCGCCAGTTACATCACGGGTGTGACCCTACCTGTGGACGGAGGCTGGCAGGCCTTTGGCGCGCCTCCAGCGCGACTGGGGCGTGTCGCCGACAAACGCGAGTCCCATTAAATTTCATAGAAGGACAAAGTACATGGACGCAGAAATCACCGCCTTGCTGCAAAAGGTCAAGGACGCCAAGCGCACGCCTTTCTGGCAAAGCACGCCTGCACAAGCTCGCGAAGGTCCCATGCTGATGGACCTGCTGTTTGGTGCAGCGCCTGATGTGGCTCGGGTAGAAGATTTCAGCATCACCTCTTCCGATGGACACGCGCTTCCGGTGCGTCTGTACGTGCCACAGAAACAGCCGCGCGGATTGATCGTCTACTTCCACGGGGGCGGATGGGTCATCGGCTCCGTCGCGGCCTACCACCCTTTGACGGCCACGTTGGCGGTGCGCACCGGCTGTGCTGTACTGTCTGTGGACTATCGGTTGGCTCCTGAGCATCCCTTTCCGCTTCCCCTGGAAGATGCCATATCGGCTTTGAAGTGGAGTGCCGAGCACGCAGATGCAAGGCTCGGTTCAAGCTTCGAGCGCCTCATCGTCATGGGAGACAGCGCGGGCGGCAACCTGGCCACCGTGGCAGCGCGACTACACAACGGGACCGTTGCTGCCCGGCCCGTCGATCTTCAGATCTTGGCCTACCCAGTGACGGCGCATGACTTCAGTACCGAAAGCTATGAATCGTTTGCCGAGGACCACCTGCTGACGCGTCGCGACATGATGTGGTTTTGGGATCAGTACTTGCCAGATCCCGCCAAGCGCGATGACCCGTTGGCGTCACCACTGGCCACACCTGATCTGGCGGGCTCGCCTGCAGCATTGATTTTGTCTGCTGGCTGTGATCCGCTGCGCGACGAGGGTGAGGCTTACGGACGGCGTCTGCTTGAGTCCGGGGTGTACGCGGACATCGTCCGTTGCGATGGCCTGTTGCATGGATTCCTGTCGATGATCAACTATGCGCCGAGCGCATCCCAGGCGTTTGATCGCATCCTTGCGGCAGTGAAACAGTCACTGACCGATAGCAGCACTTGAAGTTCATTCTCCCAATAGCCACGCGTTGACATCCCGCAGCGTAGAACTCAAGTAGTTTCGTGAGCGAACGGGAATTGCCCTAAGCATAGGGATGGAGTTGAACCGACGTCGGCTGTGCACCTGAAGCCGGCCGCCGGGTCCTCGAGGATCGTTGCCTCTCGAATAACAGCTGCTGGCCACATACTGTGAGGTCGCGGTGAGCTCTTCGCCGACAACACCCGCAGTAAACTTGCCGGTCACCGGTGAGCACCCGCTTGAGGCTGGCTGCCGTCGTTCACCTCTGAAGTACCAATGACCGCTGCTACCGAAAGCAGTCATTGCACTAGGACTTTCGAGAAGGTCAGCTCTACACCTTAAAGCTGCCAGTGGAATCTCACGATCACCAAGTGTGGAGTTGACCCACTTTCGTGGACGGGTATTGGTTTGATTCTCAAACCGTTTCGGGTGTTGTCTCGATATGCACGACGGCATCTTCGACAACATCAAACAGGGCTTCGTTGTTCCTTTCAAAGTTCAGGGGTGAGAGGTAGCCCAGGCCGCTGTGACGGCGCCGGGGGTTGTACCAGCCTTCAATCCAGGTGAAGACCGCCATGCGGGCCTGCGCCTTGCTCTGGAAGCTGTTGCGCTCGATGAGCTCGCCCTCCAGGCTGGCGAAGAAGCTCTCAGCCATGGCGTTGTCGTAGGCATCCCCTACCGTTCCCATCGAAGGGCGCACGCTCATCTGTCTGCACCGTTCACCAAAGGCCAGGCTGGTGTACTGGCTTCCTTGGTCCGAGTGGTGAATGACGCCCTTGGCTTTGCGCTGCTCCAGCGCCATGTTCAACGCTGCGAGCACGAGGTCTGCAGTCATGCGCTCGCCCATGGCCCAACCCACGACGCGGCGACTCCAGACGTCGATGACCACGGCCAGGTAGAGGAACCCCATCCAGGTAGGCACGTAGGTCATGTCCGCTACCCACAGCTGGTTCGGGCCACTGGCATGGAAACGCCGGTTGACCAGGTCACGGGCCGGCGTCTGGCGCTTGTCGCGATGGGTGGTCACGGTGAACCCTCGTCGCTTGCTGATGCCTTGAATGCCGGCCGCTCGCATGAGACGCGCCACACGTTGGCGGCTGATGCACACGCCTTGTTCGATGAGCTCGAAGCGCACCCTGGGCATGCCGTAGGACTCGTAGGATTCCTTGTGAATCTGGCGGATACGCTCGGTCATCACGGCATTGGCAATGCTGCGTTGTGAAGGAGCTCGCTCACGCCAGGCATAGAAACCGCTGGCGGAGACGCCGAGCACGCGGCACATGGTGCGAACAGGGAGGTCGGCCTGGTTTGCCATCACGAGTCCGAAGACTTCGTTGAAGTCGCATCGCTGCGACCCGCAAACCAGGCCGTAGCCTTTGCCAAGATGTCGCGCTCCGTCTGGACCTGGCGCAACTGCCGGCGCAAGCGCACCAGCTCTTCCCGCTCGGCAGTGGTCAGGCCTTCCTTGCCGGGCAAAGGCTTGCCCTCGTCAATGGCAGCCTGGCCGACCCAGTTGGTGATGGATTGGGCGGTGACGCCGAACTCGCGCGAGAGCTGCGCGGGTGCGCGGCCGGCTCGAACCAGCTCGACCATCTGCTGGCGGAATTCCGCCGGGTACGGCGGTCGTACTTTGGACATTTGCGACTCCTTGAACACAAAGAATGATGTGTCCACGGATTCGGGTCAACTCCAAGTGACTGCTTTGGCGTGTGCTGAGCTGGCGCTATCGACCCTAAGCAGTCATGCGACCCTATAGGCCGACCTGTGATCGGGGTCCGTTTCTTCCACCTCACTATCGTTTTCAGGTTGATTTCATGGCGCGCAGAAAGGGGTCTCCTCGTTTTCAGTGCAATAAGTGACGGTACGCAAAGCTAGCACTGGCGCGGGGGTGGTCTGGGTAGACCGTTGATTTCATTGACTTTCCTGTTCGCTTTGTAAACGGGTATGGTGGCCTCCCACTTTTGAGGTTCACGATGCAGGGTTGGCACACAACGTTTTTGGGGATGCGTGGGCTCCCCCGCGATATCAGCGACTTCGAGATGAAGGCATTTTTCACCTTCGATGGTGCCGAGCGCGACGCAATCAATGCACGCCGAGGTGATTCCCACAAGCTTGGTCTGGCGCTCCATATTGGTTTCCTGCGCATGAGTGGGCGTTTGCTCGGTGCCTTTCGGGTAATTCCAGTAGCCTTGTGGCGCCACCTTGGCAACGAGCTTGGCATTGCAGCACCAGAAGTCGCCTCGCTGAGAGCCATGTATGAACGCGGGCGCACGCTATTCGATCACCAACAAGTAGCCTGCACGGTCCTTGGATTCCAGTGGATGAGCGAGCACCAGCGCCGCTCACTGGTACGTGAACTGCGCGACGAAGTGGCGCGCTGCGCCGACCGCGATCAGCTACTCGTGCGGGCGCGTCAATGGCTGTACAAGAACAAGCTGGTGATCGTGCACGAGCGGGCAATTCGGACACTGATTGCGGCGGCACTTGCCCAGCTTGAAGTTGAAACAGGCACCGCCATCGCCGCCAGCGTTGATCCAGCAACACTTGATCGCTGGCGAGCCTCAGTTTCAGAGCTGCGCCCAGATGGACAAACCCAGCAGAGTTGGCTATGGGCTGCACCGGCGAAACACTCAACCCGCCAAATCAGCGAGGTACTGGAGCGCATCGACCTGCTTTACACGCTGGACGTTCATAAGCACCTGGCAGACATCCCCGATCTCATCTTGCGCCGCTACGCGCGCCGACTTGTCTCCAGGCCGCCCTCAGCCGGAGCCAAGATCAAAGAGCCAGCGCGCACCGTGGAGGTCGCATGCTTTCTTCGGTATTGCCTGTTCGGCGTTATACCGATCGTACTCGTGTTCCTCGTCGTGATCATCGGCATTTACGGTGGATGGGCCAATCCTACTGAAGCAGCGTCGATCGGCGCTGCATGTTGCGGGATACTGGCAGTCATCACAGGCGGCATGCGCATGGAAGGCCTGGTCAAAAGCCTGCTCGGCACCGCCGAAGTCACAGCGCTTATTCTCCTGGTGCTGCTGGGCGCCGACATGCTCAACTCCGGTCTGGTCGTCACGCAGATGCCGGCCGAACTCGCCAATTGGGTCAAGGAAAGTGGTCTGCCGCCCCTGTCGGTGATGTTTGCCATCCTGCTGATCTATATTTTTCTCGGCTGCGTGATGGACTCGCTGGCAATGATCCTGCTGACCATCCCAATCTTCTACCCAGTTGTTATGGGCCTTGACTTCTGGGGTATGTCGCAGGGCGACAAGTCGATCTGGTTCGGTATCCTTGCATTGATGGTGGTCGAGATCGGGCTGGTGCATCCGCCGGTCGGGATGAATATTTACATCATTAACAGCCTGGCCAAGGATGTGCCACTGAAGGAGACTTTCAAGGGCGTGATGCCATTCCTAGTCTCCGACCTTCTGCGCATCCTGCTTTTGGTGTTCTTTCCGATTATTACGCTGTACCTTGTGCGCACTTTCGGTAACTAACCGGAGGCGCTTCTTCGATCTTATAACTAAAAACCAAACTTCTGGAGATGAATATGAATCTGACCCTGGCTTCCATATTTAAAGCGGTGCTGCAGATCTCGTTGCTTGCCCTCACGGCAGGTACGGCCATTGCTCAAGACGTGGTGACGTTGAAAGTGCATCACTTCCTGCCGCCCAGCTCCACTGCGCATGCGAAGTTCATCGTTCCATGGTGCGACAAGATCGCCAAGGAATCGAACAACAGGATGAAGTGTCAGATTTACCCAGCGATGCAGCTCGGTGGCACACCTGCACAGTTATTTGACCAGGCCAAGGATGGCGTAGCCGACATCATCTGGACGGTGCCGGGCTACCAGGCGGGGCGCTTCACGGTATCCGAAGCATTCGAGTTGCCGTTCATCGTGACGTCAACCGAAAAAGGCAGCCGGGCATTGTGGCATTACGCAACGAAGAATGCGATGCAGGAATTCAAGGGCGTGAAGCCGATCCTGTTCCATCTGCACGACGGCAATTTGCTGCATACAGCCAGGAAACAAATCAAATCACTCGAAGACTTCAGGGGCGCCAAGGTGCGTGCGGCGACACGCCAGTCGACCAAGATGCTCACAGCGCTCGGGGCGACACCAGTGCCAATGCCGCTGCCGCAGACCCCCGAATCACTGGCCAAAGGAGTGATTGATGGCGCGTTGATCCCATGGGAAGTTTCGCCCGCGTTGAAGTTGGAGGAAATCGCACAGTTCCACACCGAACTGGATCCATCGTCGGGCCAGATCTCAAACTCGGTATTCATCTTTGCAATGAACCCGGCCAAGTATAACAGCCTGCCGCCCGACTTGAAAAAGGTTATCGACGCAAACAGCGGGCCCGAGGCGTCGGCTTGGGTAGGAAGGGTGTTCGCCGAGTCCGGGCTGCCCGGACGCAAGATCGCCGCGGATCGCAAGAATATCTTCTACACAGTGCCGGCTGCGGAAGTTCAACGCTGGCAAGCGGCTTCTGAAGGTGTCGTGGCCGAATGGGTGAAGGACGTGACTGCTAAAGGCTATGACGGGAAAAAACTGCTCGAAGAAGCTAAAGCCTTAATGAAATAAACAGAATGCCGGTAGTCACGACACTCACGCGCGGCTGCCGGCGCAATCCCCGGCATCTCCAGCGAAACGGGACTGATGCAAGTCGCCGCCATCAATCGCGTGGTCTGACTCTGCCGGTGACGCAGGTCCTGTCCGAGATCCGCTTTCAAGCGTCTTTATACGGTTTATGGCCAAGGCTACGGGAAATCGATTCTGCTGTTCGCAAGGTGAGTGGCACAAGCGCTTCGATCTGCCCTTCTGTAATCCGTGCGGACGGTCCGACGACGGCAATTGCCGCAATAACCGTGCCGTTGAAGTCGAAGACCGGCGCCGCGATGCCCCGGATGTCGGCAATGAATTCTTCCCGTTCGATGCAGTAGCCGGCTTGTCGGATCTCGGCAAGCTGACTGCGAAGCACGGCCGGGTCGACGATCGTATTTTCCGTGTATCGGGCTCGGGGCGCGCGCAGCGCTTCTTCGATCACTTCATTAGGCTGAAAGGCGAGCAGGACCTTTCCGTTTGCCGTGCAATGCAGCGGCGCCCTTCCTCCTATGCGCGCCGCCACGCGCACCGGCTGGCTGCTCTCGATCTTTTCGAGGTAGAGCAGTTCGTTGCGATGGAGGATCGCCAAATGGGTTGTTTCGTTTGTCTCATGGGAAAGCCGGGCCAGATGAGGTCTTGCCACATGGGACAGCTCGCTTTGGGCCAGTTTGGTGCCCGCAAGCACGATGATGCCGTGACCAAGGGTATATTTCTTGGTGTCGGAAAGCTGCTCGACCAGGCTGTGTGCTTCAAGTGTCTTGAGCATATTGAAAACGGTCGCTTTGTTGAGGCCGAGCCTTGTCGCGAGCTCCGTGATCCCGAATGCCGGCGCCTCGGGGGTAAATTGCTCAAGAAGCGTCAATGCATTGTCAAGCGACTTCATGAGGGCGCCCTTTGCCTGGCCCTTGCTGTCCTGTTCCATATGCTTGTCCCATCATCTGATCCGTGAGGATTAAGCGAATTTGTCGAAGCGAATCTGGGATCGCTTAACCCGTGACTTGAGCAGCAAACGTACCATGGCATCAATCATGGCGGGCGGCCCCCCCATATAGACCTGGCGCGCAGAAAGGTCTCCCGCACTGCGGGCGACCACCTCATGTACATAGCCGCGTTCGCCTTTCCAATCCGCGAACTCGCCCGCTTCCGAAATGGCCCAGGTAACTCGCACCGCCCCTCCAGCCGCCTCAATGAGCTCTTGGAGGGACGCGGTCGCGAAAATGTCGGCGGGCGTCCTTACTCCGATAAAAATATCCAGACGCTGCTTGCGAAGCAGGCCGCGGGATAGCGCATCGCGCGCAATCGACAGGATAGGCGCGAGGCCGGTACCGCCGGCGACGCAGAGTATATCGCGCTGTGCGGTCGCATCGATGAATGCGTGACCCACCGGCACCACCAGGCGCAAGGGGATGTCGCGCGCCCCGAGCAGAATTGGCGATGACACGCCACCCGGGACGCGGCGGATATAGAACTCGAGAGTGGAGGTCAGCGTATTGCCGGTGTTTGCCATCGAGTAGGCGCGATATCCTGTGACGCCGGGCACTTCAAACAATGCGTATTGGCCGGCGAGGAAAGTAATCGGCTCGTCGAGTTGAACCATCACGCGTGCGATATCGCTCGTCTCAGTTTCCGCGCTTGCCCGGCCCTTCACGATGCGGACCGGGGGTAGACTCGCGTCCCGCGATTTACATAACGCGTCCGGCAATCTACAGTCACTCTGTGGTAATGCCTGGCACAGGAGCACATGGCCCTCTTGGCGCTTTGTCTCGGGCAGCCCGGGCGCATCCGGCCAGCGGACGACGACAGCACCTTCAATGATCTGGGTACGGCATGAGCCACAAGTTCCTGTCGCGCATTCATACGGAAGCGCATAGCCTGCCCGCAGGCCTGAAATCAGGAGCGGTTCGTCCGTTGCAGCGTCGAAGCCGTTGGCGGCGTCAAAATGGATTCGATGAGGCATGGTCATTAGTCGAGAGTCCGGCAGTTGGTGATGAGGATTCCACTAGTGCGGAAAGAAATGGGCGATATCCGCCTTTATTGCCTGGTCTTGCTGGTTCTATCCGGCAAGACCAGGCAATTACTCGGCCGCTTCCGGGAGTTCGACGAACACCTCGTCGCCGATGACGCTCACAGGATACTGTTGCAGTTTTGCGTCCTCGGGTTCAATCCCGGCGCCCGTCTGTGCGTCGAACTGCCAAAGATGTTCTGTACAAGTGATTACTTCACCATCAAAGGCGCCTTGGCAAAGCGGGATGTCCATATGTGGACACTTGTTCTGGAAGGCACGGATTGCTCCTTTGGTAGAGACCAAGAGCAGGCTGTTGTCAGTGCCCGGGACGGACATTTCGATCATCTCACCCTCCGGAATGTCGGTCCTGGCACATAGCTTGATCGGTTGCGTATTCATCAGTTATCTCGTTAAAGCGGCAAGGGGGTTGGCACTGTGAACATGCGCGTATGGAGCCGTACTGTCCGGCTGTCGATGAGCCAGGTGTCTCCGTTTTTCACGAGCCGATCCTCATAGTGGCCCACGGCGAACAGGTCGCTCTGTCCCTTCATGTCAGTACGGAACACTGAAAAGGTCGACCGCGCCAATGCCTCGCCTTTTTCGAGGCTGATTTGATCCACAGTGATCTGATGCGTCCGGTCGGCCAGGTCATGCACATGTTCCGCCGACTCCTTCAACAGGCGTAGAAGCTCGGCGCGTTTAACCGACATCCAAATCATTTCCTTGCCAATCTCGGGACTGTATGCGCGCAACACATAGCTCCCCGGTTCTGCAAAGGAAGCGATGACGGCAGCAAAATCCTTAGTGTCAAGCAGCCGCCCCACGCGCGCAATCAGCTCGCGTATCGCTTCACGCTCGAAGAGTTGGCTTGCGACGTCAGACATTGGTGATCTCCTTTATTGAATGAGAAACATCGGTATCCACATTACCGTGCCTGAACGGATCATTCGGCGCGCGTCCAAGGCACCGACCCCATTCCTGATAGAAGGCGCGGAGGTTGGCATCGTCCTGCGGTTTCAGCCCTTCTTCCCTGGCAAAGAGGCTGTATCGCGATCCACCCTGGACCATGGTCTCCCACTGCGTTTCGACGGCGGCGATATCCTCTGGGAGATTGCGACCGGCCGGTCCCCATACCTCATTGTGGTGCTGGATCCGCATTGCGCGGACGTCCGGTGTATCGGACTTGAGCCCTACGCCGCGCCATTCGACGAGGGTCTTGCCGGGTGCGAGTGGCGTCATTGTGTCTATACGCATCACGGTCGCGCGAATATTGAGCATCACGTCAGGAAACAGCAGCATGACGACCATGCCGTTCGGCTGCATTCCCGGCAATGCGCCCTCGCTCCGCTCCCCCAGCCCGTAACTGTCGTAGTGAATTACACCCTGCTGAATGATGTTGTGGGAATTCTGGTAAAGCAACCAATTGCGTTCGTGATAGCTCTTGTGTGCGACGGCGGTGCGCCGGTTCAGCACATGCAGGAATTCATGATAGAGCTCGGAGTTGTTGTCTACGAAGAGCTTCCAGTTCGTATTGATGATCGCGCGATGGTAATGGAATACCTCAAGCTCTTCCTGGCCAAGGTGGGTCTTCATATGGTCCGCCATACCACCCAAGAATTGCTCGAGTGGTGGCACGTCGTCCTTCAGGCAAACGAACACCATGCCGCAGAAGATTTCCGTTCGGACAGAGCGCAGTCCAACGTCGTCTTTTTTCAGACTGCAGCCGTCATATCCCTTGCTTCGGGTGATGCTTGTGCACTTACCGTCGAGCGCAAACGTCCATAGATGATAAAGGCACTGCAGGCCCTTCTTCGCATTTCCACGCTCGTCGCGCACTAGGCGCGCGCCCCGGTGTGGGCAAACGTTAAAGAACGCCATAATCGACCGGTCCTCGCTGCGCAGGATGACAACCGGTACCCCGGCGATTTCCTTCGCCCGGTAGTCGCCGGGTTCTGGCAGTTCCGATTCGTGACAGACAAGCCGCCACGTTGCAGCCAGGATTTTCTCTCGCTCTTCCTCGAAAATCACCGGATCCGTATAGATTCGGTTATCTACATAGTGCGTAGACGGAAGCTTAGGGGCAGTAGCCCAGGGACTGACATGATCCATTGCGTTCTCCGTTTAGGTATAATAAACATCATTTATTTATAATAAATGATGGCAAATGATGGCATGTGTACCTCAAGCTGTCAACCACCACACGACTACATGCTTTAGTTTGCGTCTCGACCATCAAGAAGAGTCGGGGCATACATGGGGTCGCCTCAGAAAACGGAAAATAAAGCACGCTAAGCCGGTTGCAACGGTCGTAGCGGCCTGAACTTGCCCGCGCCGATCTTGGCGCTGCTGCGCCAGAGGTAATCGCCGGTCAGGTTGATGTGTTCCCAGCCGAGCGGCGACAGGTATTGCAATAGCGCGTCATCGACAGCATGCCCGTTGCCACGCAACGCATGTGCTGCGCGCTCCAGATAGACCGTGTTCCACAACACGACGGCCGCCGTCACCAGGTTGAGGCCGCTGGCCCGGTAGCGCTGCTGCTCGAAGCTGCGGTCGCGGATTTCGCCCAGACGGTTGAAGAATACGGCGCGGGCCAGCGCGTTGCGCGCTTCGCCCTTGTTCAGTCCAGCGTGGACGCGGCGGCGCAGCTCCACGCTTTGCAACCAGTCCAGGATGAACAGCGTGCGTTCGATGCGCCCCAGCTCGCGCAGGGCGATGGCTAAGCCGTTCTGGCGCGGATAGGGGAACAACTGGTCGGCCAGTTCCTGCACCGTCATGCGGTTGCGAATGGCCAGAGCCGCCGTCTGGATCAGTTCACCCGCTTCCGGCGCGACCGCCTGTACGCCGATCAGCCGATGGCTGCCTTCCTCGATAACCAACTTGATGAAGCCGCGTGTGTCGAAGTTGGCGAGCGCACGCGGCACGTTGTCCAAGGTCAAGGTGCGGCTGTCGGTCTCGATCCCGTCGTGGTGGGCTTCCGCCTCGCTGTAGCCCACGGTCGCCACTTGCGGATCGGTGAACACCACGGCCGGCATTGCGGTCAGGTCGAGCGCCGCATCGCCGCCGGTCATGTTGATCGCGGCACGGGTGCCGGCCGCTGCCGCCACATAGACGAACTGCGGCTGGTCGGTGCAGTCGCCGGCCGCGTAGATGTTCGGGTTGCTCGTGCGCATGCTTTGGTCGATGGCGATGGCACCTTGCGCATTGACAGTGACCCCCGCTGCGTCCAGCGCGAGGCTGCGCGTGTTCGGTGTCCGACCGGTGGCAACCAGCAGTTTGTCGGCGCGCAATTCACCGTGCGTGGTGGTCAGCACGAATTCACCGTCCATATGGGCGACCTGGCTGGCTTGCGTGTGCTCCAGCACCTCGATGCCCTCGGCACGGAAAGCGGCTGTCACCGCCTCGCCGATGGCCGGGTCTTCACGGAAGAACAAGGTATTGCGCGCCAGGACCGTGACCTTGCTGCCCAGCCGGGCAAAGGCTTGCGCCAGCTCCAGCGCCACCACCGACGAGCCGATTACGGCAAGGCGTTCGGGAATGGTGTCGCTCGCCAGGGCCTCGGTGGAAGTCCAGTAGGGTGACTCTTTCAAGCCCGGAATCGGCGGGACCGCCGGGCTGGCACCCGTGGCGACCAGGCAGCGGTCGAACATCACGACGCGCTCGCCACCCTCGTTCAAACGGACGGTAAGGCTCTGGTCGTCCTTGAAGCGCGCCTCACCGTGCACAACGGTGATGGCCGGATTACCGCCCAGGATGCCTTCGTACTTGGCGTGCCGCAGTTCGTCGACGCGGGCCTGCTGCTGGGCCAGCAGCTTACTGCGGTCAATCGTAGGCACAGTTGCCGCAATACCGCCATCGAACGGGCTTTCCCGGCGCAGATGGGCGATGTGGGCGGCGCGGATCATGATCTTGGACGGCACACAGCCGACATTGACGCAGGTGCCGCCGATGGTGCCGCGCTCGATCAGCGTGACCTGCGCGCCTTGCTCGACGGCTTTCAGCGCCGCCGCCATCGCGGCTCCACCGCTGCCAATGACCGCTACCTGCACCGGGGGCTCGTTGCCACTGTGCTTTTCGGCGGCGGCCATCCATCCCCGCACCTTGTCGAGCAGTCCGACGCGGTTGTCCGCCAGTGGCGCATCGGCTAGCGTTGCCTTGTAGCCCAGTCCGGCCACGGCGGCAGTCAGCGCGTCCGGCGATGTGCCCGGCACGATGGCGAGTTGCGCTGTGCCCTTCGGATAGGACACCAGCGCCGACTGCACGCCTGGCACTTTTTCCAGCGCTTCCTTGACGTGCGCCGCGCACGAGTCGCAAGTCATGCCGGTGATTTTTAGATGGGTCATGCAACAGATCCTTTATCGTTTGTGGCGCCAGACAATGACGTCCGTTGTGCTGCGGTGCCGTTTTCAGTGACTCACTGCTTGACGCTGGACGGATAGCCCGCGTCTGCGGTTGCCTTGGTCAGCTTCTGCACGCTGGTCTTGGCATCGTCGAAGGTGACGACCGCTTGGCGTGTCTCGAAAGTCACGTCAACTTTGCTGACGCCTTCGACCTTGGAAATCGCCTTCTTGACAGTGATCGGGCAGGCGGAGCAGGTCATGCCCGGTACGGACAGCGTGACGGTCTGGGTGGCGGCCCAGACGGGGGCAACAACGGCGGCGAGGGCGAGGGAGGCAAACAGTTTCTTCATGGTGAACTCCGATCAGTAGAAAAATGGCATGACGTAGGGAAATCCGAGCGCGACCAGAACCAGCGCGGCCACGATCCAGAAAATGAGCTTGTAAGTAGCTCGCACTTGGGGAATCGCGCAGACCTCACCCGGTTTGCAGGCCGCTGCCTGCCGGTAGATGCGCCGCCAGGCGAAGAACAACGCCACCAGCGCCACGCCGATAAAGATGGGGCGATAGGGTTCCAACACCGCCAAGTTGCCGATCCAAGCGCCGCTGAACCCCAAGGCGATCAGAACCAACGGCCCGAGGCAGCAAGCCGAGGCGAGGATGGCGGCAAGCCCTCCAGTGAAGAGCGCGCCGCGCCCGGTTTTTGGTTCAGACATGCGCTTGTCCTTTCGAATTGAAATTGGATAGCGTAACCTTACTTCCGTACTCATGTACGGAGTCAAGCGATATGGAAAACAATTTGGAGAACCTGACCATTGGCGTTTTCGCCAAGGCGGCCGGGGTCAATGTGGAGACCATCCGTTTCTATCAGCGCAAGGGCTTGTTGCTGGAGCCTGACAAGCCCTATGGCAGCATCCGCCGCTATGGCGAGGCGGATGTAACGCGGGTGCGCTTCGTGAAATCAGCCCAGCGGCTGGGCTTCAGCCTGGATGAGATCGCCGAGCTGCTGCGGCTGGAGGATGGCACCCATTGCGAGGAAGCCAGCAGTCTGGCCGAGCACAAGCTCAAGGACGTGCGCGAGAAAATGGCTGACCTGGCGCGCATGGAGGCCGTGCTGTCTGAGTTGGTGTGCGCCTGCCATGCGCGAAGGGGGAACGTTTCCTGCCCGCTGATCGCGTCACTACAGGGTGGAGCAAGCTTGGCAGGTTCGGCTATGCCTTAGCGTGCTTTATTTTCCGTTTTCTGAGACGACCCCAGTCAAGAACTTCCGGCCGGCTCCAGCAAGCTGGGACGCGCCACGATAGCCTTGAACAGATTGGCGGACCGATCATCGATGAGTTCGATCTGCGGCCATGCCCTCAGTGAGCGCAGCAGGCCGCTACCCAATCCGCGATAAGGCAGGAGCTTGGCGGCAAAGGACGCCAGGATGGGGTTGCGCATATTGGAGTTGCCGGCCTTGATGTTCTCGATAGTCAGGTTGTTGGGCAGGTGGCCAGGGCTGATGATCTCGACACGATCCGCGAAGACCAGTACGCGGATCGGCGCGCTGACGAAGTAGTCGCGGTGAATGAGGGCGTTGGCGACCAGTTCTTCCCAGACGATGCGGGGAATCTCAGGCTGCCCCTGGGAGTTGAAGCCCTGCTCGCCCTGCGCGGCGCGGGTGTTAGCGACGATAAAGCCCAACGTCTGCTGGAACACGTCGGCCAGCTTGCCGACGATGTCGCGGCTGTCGATGTAGCGTTCGTCCTCAATCTGGGTGCCGACAAAGGCGACGGCCTTGACGACGAAGGCGGGTAGCGCGTAGTGCGGTGATTTGGCGAACAGCAGACCGCCCGCCACGTTGAGCTGCCCCTGGTTCATCAGGTTCATGTTGGTCAGCAACTGCGGCAGCGGCTGGTTATGCTGGGCGAGCGGCTCACCGAATTGCTGCTCGAAGAAGGTTTCGAAATAGGGCATGTCCACATCGCCCGCGCTCAAGCCCGCTACGGGCGTTTCGTCGGCGTGCACCAAACCCGCCTGCTGGAACAGGCGCTGCAATTCCTCGCGCGAGGTGGCGCGGCGCTTGTCCGAGCCGTTCTTCACCCAAATCGCGCCGTTCTTGTCCATGTAGGGCTTGTTGACGCCCTCAGCGATAGAGAGCACCAGCACCGTGCCTGCCGGGTGAGGCACGTTTTCCGTGAGCGGGTTCACGGCGGGACGCACGACCTGCGAGGCCACGTTGGCGATGAGCATGTTGAGACGAGCAACGTCGGCGCCGGATAGACCGCGCACCGAACCGTCGTCGTTCACCCCAATGAAGATGCGACCACCAGCGGTGTTGCTGAAGGCAACGATCTCTGCTGCCAAGGCGTCGGCATTGTTGATGTCCGTCTTGAACTGCTGCCGACTGTCCTCGCCCCGGCTGAGCAGGTCGATCAGCTCTGTGGTTTCCATAGGTTGTAGACCTCTTTGCGACGGTTGAAGGCTTCCTGGCCTCCTTCCATGATGTTGATGATGGCGTCCTGCACCGGGCGGGCGTCGATGCTGCCGCTTCGCGTGGCGACCTTCTCGTCCTGGTATTGGCAGGCGTGCACCTGTTCCGCGTCACCCAGCACCGGGAAGTTGGCGTTGTGGGTGGCGAAGATGAATTGGGCGTGAGGCTTCATTTCCCGTAGCAGCTTGATCACATCGTCGTAAATGGTCTGGTTGTCCAGATCGTCTTCCGGTTGGTCGATGATGATCACGTCGTTCTGGCGTTGACTGAGCACGTACAGCAACAGCGCCGAAGCGCGCTGCCCGAGAGAGTGGTGCTTCAACTCTTTGCCGCGATAGCGGATGACGAAGCGGTTGGGCACCTGCCAGGTGACGAAATCGGTCAGGTTCTGCATGAAGGTCTTTTCGAAGACCTCGGGGGTGCTGCCGGCCTTCGCCAAGGCTCCCGGCAAGGCACGTAGGAGGCCGCCAAAATCGGCATAGTCCTCCATCACTGCGCGCAGCGTGGTTTCGCGAATGTTGCTGCCCTTGAAGAGCTGCTGCATGAAGCTGATGGCGGCTTCCTTGTCGCCCTTGAAGTCCGCTTCGATCTGCAGGGCGGTGTGGCCAGCGTTCACGCGGTCCAGCTCTACCTTGATGGTATTGAACTCGCGCAGCCATAGTTCATTGAGTTTGTCGATCTCGGCAAACAGCGCGTCGCGGATGCTGGTCTGCTGTGATTCCTGCTTGGCCAGCGCCTCCAGCATTTGCTCCGCCTTGGTTTTGCGCTGCTGCTGGGCCAGGAAGTCGTCCGGCTGGATGGCAGTCATGCCGGTTTGCTTGAGCTCCTGAGCCAGTTGGCGCTCGACTTGTGCGAACTCCTCCTGAAGGCTCCTGCTTGCGCCTTCAAATTCGCCCTGTTTGGTCTTGAGGCGAGCTGCAATGACGTTCGCTTCTCGCTCGATCTGCTTGAGCTGATCGACCTTGGCAACGAGGCTGGAGAACTCAGCGTAGTAGGCCGTGAAGAAATCCGGGTTCTGCTTGGAAACGTAGCTCGTTGCGTTCCGCAGCTCGTCCTCATGCTCGGCAATCAGACTTCCTAGAGCGAGGATGAAGCTGTCTGCCCGCTCCATCATGCGCGCGAGCGCTGTGGCGTCCTGCTGGAAGCCAAGTCGCTTTTGGAGCTTATCGGCGACACCGTGCTCCGCGAACTTGGTCAGACGGAAGTTGGCATCATTTAGTTGGGTCTCGAAGTCGCGCTTGAGTTCGGCCGTGTTGCTGAGCTTGAGCCAGCGCTGAGCAGCGTCACGCACGCGCTGGCGTTGAACCTCTATTTCGTCACGCAGCACACGCAGCTTCTCGCCAACCAGCTTTTCCACCAGATCGGTCTCGAAGCCTTCGCCGGTGCTGGAAAGGTCCTTCTGGCCGAAGTAGATCGGACGGCGCAGTACGGTTTCCCGGATCGACACGCCGGGTTGCAACTTGCCGCCCAAATAGACATT
Source organism: Burkholderiaceae bacterium (assembly GCA_024235995.1). Classification (NCBI taxonomy): domain Bacteria; kingdom Pseudomonadati; phylum Pseudomonadota; class Betaproteobacteria; order Burkholderiales; family Burkholderiaceae; species Burkholderiaceae bacterium. The sequence continues at coordinate 2,346,315 of JACKLI010000001.1, read as the reverse complement.
CGGGGCTTCGCGGAAGATGCGGGAGATGGTGAACTCCTGTCCGTACACGTCACATGCTGTCAGCGTCACCTTGCCGCCGCTGCCAAGGGTATGGCGGATCAACTCATCCTTGTACTTGGTGTCCTGCGCCTTCTCGCCGCGTGGAATGTCGAGGGCGTAGCGTACTGCCTCCAGGATGGACGATTTGCCGCTGCCCCGGATGCCGATCAACGTGTTGAGTTCGGAAGAGAAATGCAGCACTTGCCCATCGAGGATGCCGCCGTCGAAGCGGATGCTGCGGATGTGCGACGCTTGATGTTTGGGCGGCTCCATGGCTACCCGCCCAGCGGGATCGCTCAAGGCAAACTTGACCGCCTCGAAGGACAGTTCGCCCAGCTTCAGGTAGCTGGCTTTGCCTCGACCGATTTCATCGACACTCTTAGGGTCGCTGCCTTCCAGTTCGGCGGGGTACCAGCTCTGTAGCCAGCTTTGAATCTTGGTGCGGCAGGGTTTGTCTTTGCCTGCGCCGTCGTGCGTGCGTACCTTCTGAAAAGCCAGCGTTCTGCGTCGGAAGAACTCGTTTTGCCCCAACTCAGTAAGCCGGCCGCCATCCAGCTCCGCCCACAGGCCACTCGGGGCTTCGACATGGGCGAAGACAAGGAAGAAGTCCCGGTGATAGCCTTCCAGCTTCTTGATGGTCTCCAGAAGCGACCATGAAGTGCGCCCGTTCTCCTGCTCGTACTGCGCGGGCGTTTTACCTTCGAATGCGCTGGTCAGAAAGGGGTTGATGTAATTGTGTTCATCGATCCATTCGTCGGAGAACACAACAAGCGTGTGGATGCCATTAGCCCCGTCATTGACCGACAACTCAACGCCTGGCAGCAGCGCAATACCCTTCTTCTGGGCCGTCTTGCGCAGTGCTTTGAATTCTTCGAAGTCGAACTTGTTGTGGTTGGTAATGACGCCCAATCGGATGTCCGCTTTCTCCAACGCATCCACATAGTTGCTGTTGTAGAAGTTGTCATCGCCCGTGAACTTGAATTCTCGGTCCGCTCGGGTATGCAGATGAAAGTCAGCACGGACCCACTGCGCCCCTTCTGCAAAGACCATGGATCGAGCCTCTGACTGCTTCGGTCGCAGACTTTCCATCATGGTTCATCCTTATAGTTAGTCCGCGCGTAGCCCACCAGTCGAGCGGTCTGCGGGTCATAGATAAACTCGGTGATCGATCCATCTCGAATGCGCTGAACCGCCTCGTCGATCACATGAAGTGGCACTAGGAACCATTCCTCAGGCTGCACAGGATGACCGAAGCGGTCGTTGATCGTGATGTTCAACCGCGCGGGCGCGAACAGTCTGTGGAACAGGTTCTCCATCCGGGTGCGGTTGACGCCCGCGAGCTTGTAGGTCGCTACCACTTCGACCTTCGCCAGCAGGTAGGTGGAGTCGTGTTCGGCGTTGGCAATGCGCGTCTCCACCCTGCCCCCGGTCACGCCCATCTTGTGGATGATGTCGCGGTGCTGCGCGACATAGGGATGATCGGAGAGGGAGCGCAGGACGTAGATCGTGCCGCTTTCGACATCATCGGCCTCAAGCTCGCCGCCGAAGGAGAGTTGTCCGCTCTCGGGCGAGGCCAGCCGCCGCGCGGCGGGGTCGTTGTAGAAAGCGCGCTGGAGCGAGCGCAACAGCAGATTGCTTTCGGTGCCGTTGGAGAAGATGAGGCGCAGGCGGCGGTCCACTTCCCCGGCGGTGGTTCTCAGCGGTTCGCCGACGTCTGCGACGTAGAGCGTGATTCCATCGAGAACGAAAAAGTCCCCGGCCTCAATCGCGCGGCGGCCCGCCTCTATGGGCTGGGACTGGCGCAATCCGGTCTTGACTTCCGTCGCTACGCGCTCGAACAGTGGCTTGAACGCCTCGAAGTCTTCGCAAGGCTTGCGATCCGCGATCTCCTCGGCGGCGCGCTTGTCGGCGCTGGTGCGGACATGGCGTAGGACCGTGATGTCGTCTGCGTCGGCTACGCCCGCCAGCTCGGCGGCCAGGTCGTCGATGTCGATGGCTTCATCTGCCGAAGCGGCAACGGTAGGCGCCCCGGCAAGCAAGCCCTGATGGTCCAGCGGCTCCAGCAGGGCGCGGCAGTCCGGGAGCGCACGCAAGCGGTCCAGGCGCACGGCATAGAGGCGCTCGAAAATATCGCGATCCTCACCATGCTGCGGCGCACGCCCGTGCTTCTCGGTGAAGCGTTGGATTTCCTCGAAGCCCGCGATGACGCGCTCCTCACTGGCCGGCCGTCCGGCCTTCGCCTCGGGCGGTGCGAACTCGGCAAGCTCCGCAGCGAGTTCGTCAAGATCGGAGTTACTCATAGCGCCCCTCCGCCTTGAATCGCATAAAGGCGGCCGCGCCTTCGGCCATGCGTCGCTCCCAGGCATCCTGGGAATCGAGTGCAGGAATGCGTCCGCGCTCCTTCTTGAACTGAACGGCGCGAACAGCCATCTCCTTCGCCTCGTCCGGCGTCAGACTCGTGCGCTTCGCCGAGATGGCCGCCGCGACCTGCTTCAAGCTGTCCTCGCTCATGGTCTTGGCGAGGATGGCGTAGGCTTCGCCAAAGGGGTTGATGCGGTCGATGAGGTCAATGTCCAGCTCGCGCACGTCCATCGCGAAGCGGCGCACGCCGTCGATCAGGGCGGTGTTGGGCGACCCGTCGCTCTCGCCTTCGGTGACAAGCCGCTTGGCCTGTTGCGTCAGGTTGAGGGCGGCGATGGCATGCTGGCGCACGGCCTCCTGATCTTCGGCGTCAAGCTCGGGATACTTGTCCTTGATGATCTTGCCCATGCGAACCTGCGTCAGCTCCTCGGGCACCAACTCCTCATCGAACAGGCCGCGCTCAATGGTGGGCTTGTCCTGCACGAAGGCCGCGATGACTTCGTTCAGGTCTTCCTGACAGATTCGCGCCGCCTCCTTGCTCTTGGGCTCGGCGATGCCCTTGATCTCGATTTGGTACGCCCCTGTCTGCTCATTGACGCCGATGTTGCAGCGATCCGGGTCGTAGCCACCCTCGCCGTAGTTAAAACCCGGCACCGGGCCACTGTCGGGGTTCTTGGGCTTGAACTCGAAGCGCGGAGCAAGAACCTGCTCCATCAGCAGGCTCGCCGCGATGGCCTTTAACGTATCGTTAACGGCCTCGGTGACAGCTTCCTCGGCTGCGTCCGGCTCGGCGATCAGGTTGGTGAACCTCGCGCGGGTCTTGCCGGGCGCGTCGCGGGTAGCTCGGCCGATGATCTGCACGATCTCGGTCAGGCTGGCGCGGTAGCCCACGGTCAGTGCATGTTCGCACCAAATCCAATCGAAGCCTTCCTTCGCCATGCCCAGCGCGATGATGATGTCCACATGGTCGCGGCTGTTCTTCTGCGCCGGGTCTTTGAGCGCGGCGGACACGCGGTCGCGCTTGGCGGCATCGTCATCGACGAGATCGGCGATCCGCAGCACGCGGCCATCGGGGCGCTTGACACGTTGGAAGCCGGTCGCAGGGTCGATGCCTTGCCATTCACCCAGCGCCTCGATGATGTGCTCCACTTCCCGCATCTTGTCCTTCGTGCTCTCGCGCGAATTGACATTCGGGATGTGGATGATGGTCTTCTCGGCGGGATCGAGGACATTGAGGATGTCGTCGACGTAAGGCCCGCTGTAGAAGAAGTAGCCGATGTCGAGTTGCTTGAGGTACTCGTAGCCGTTGAGCTGCTCGTAGTAGGTGTAGGTGACGGTATCGAACTTCGACTCATCCTGCGGCGCGAGCACGGCCTCGGCGTCGCCACGGAAGTAGGAGCCGGTCATGGCGACGATGTGCGTCTTGCCCCGCGCGAAGAACTGCCCCAGGTGCAAGCCGAGCTTGTTGTCCGGATTGGCCGAAACGTGGTGGAACTCATCGACCGCGATCAATCGGTCGTCGAACGCCTCGACGCCGTAGGCATCGACAGCGAAGCGGAAGGTCGCATGGGTGCAGACCAGCACCTTGTCCTCGCCTTCGAGGAATGCGCCCAGCGACTTGACCTTGCCGCCGTTGTCGTTGCCTGGCGCATTGCACAGGTTCCACTTGGGTTCGACCTGCCAGTCCGCCCAGAAGCCGTACTTCGACAGCGGTTCGTCGTTGAAGCTGGCACCGATGGACCTCTCCGGCACAACGATGATGGCCTGCTTCAAGCCTTGGTTCTTGAGCTTGTCGAGTGCCACGAACATCAGCGCACGGCTCTTGCCCGATGCGGGCGGCGACTTGATAAGCAGGTATTGCTCGCCCCGCTTCTCGTAGGCCCGCTCCTGCATGGGCCGCATCCCAAGAGCATTGGCCTTGGTCGATGCGCCGTTTCGGGCGTAGGTGACGGAAACGGACGGTACGGACTTGATCTTGTCGCTCATGCGTTGGCTCCCGCCTTGCGTTTCTTGCCCTTGGCCGGTGCAGCCGAAGCGGTCATCTTGGTATAAAGGTCAAACAGCTTTTCCAGCCGCTCAGTGTCGTTCTTGAAGCGCCGACCGATGTAGATGCGCTCCAGCACTTCGTCGTTGCGATCATGTGCGGCACGCAGGTCAGCGGGCATGTTCTCGGGGTCGTACAGGTCCGCGATGGTCGCGGGGAAGTGATGCTCCCGCGCCAGCAAGATATCCTCAGCGCAGCGCGTGAGATCGACCTTGTTCTTGTCGGTGAGCGTGGGCACGGGGAAGGTGTTCCAGCCGAGGGTATTGGAGTAGCGAATATCGGTCTTCAGCCTGCCACAAACGGTGGCGATCCAAACGAGATGCAGGCGTGATGCAATCAGTGCCAAGTTCCAAAGCGGCGCATCGTAAATCACCGACGCGAGATTGGAGACAACGGTGTCATATCCAGTTATCTCGCACGGAAGAAACAACCTTCGTTCCGACGACACATTCGGAACTGCGATTGCAGCGTGGCGACTATGAGGGGCGAAAACGAAGCGATGCGGCGTGGCAGCGTTCTCGTTGGCTTGAGCTCCGTTACTACTCAAGCGCATTTCGCGAACCTTTTCGAGGCGGTCACGAAGAATATCGATGCGATTTACCTCTTCAAGATCGTCATCCTCGATCCATATGCACCAGCGAGCTCCACCGTTTATCAATTCGCGCGATCCAACGTAGCGCTTTAGGAAGCGTCTGGCATCTGGACTCGCTGCAATTATTTGATCCTTCTCTTCAGTAGATGGTGTCAGATGACCTCCATCAGTCGGCTTATTCCCCGACTGCATATGTCCGATGGCTGAAAGCGCACTCGATCTCTTCGTGACAATCACGGTATCAGCAGCGACAAGATACGGACTAATGTTGGCGCATGATCTAACAGTGCCTTCGCCGAACAGTTTCCTTTCAGAGCCAGGGTTGGTCGTCAGGCCGAGAATCACACACGTGACAGCAGCTTTGTTACTAGCGAGGTTGCTCCACAAGAACGATGTGTGCGCAAAGTTGATCGTGTTGCACTCTTTAAATACGAGCGGCCAAAGCATTGCAACTTGCTCTCCTTGAGTGATGGAGTTAGTCGTTACGAATGCGCTTGCCGCCCCAGTAAAATTGTTGAACTGAGCTGCTTTCAGAACGAACGCGGCTACATAGTCCAAATCCTTGTAAGTCTTTAGAAGGGGCGCGAGGACTCGCGCCATGTCTTCCTTCTGCTGCGCTGTCTGACCAACGCTTCCTTGGTACGGCGGATTGCCGCAGATGTACGTCTCGCCGCCTTCGTTCTCGAAGTCAATCTCCGCTTGGTCGAGCGGCGTCTCAAACAGATCATCCGCCAGCACCTTCACGTCCGTCCCGGTGGGCGGGCAAACGCTCAACCAGTCGAGCCGCAGCGCGTTGCCGCAGGTGATCCAGTTCTCGTTACGCAGGGGCAGAAACTCGGCCAGGGCCAGCTTCTGCCCCCGGTACAGCACGTCGCACTGATACTCGGCGATGACCAGCGCAAGGCGGGCAATCTCCGCCGGGAAGTCACGCAGCTCAATCCCGCGAAAGTTGGTGAGCGGGATCTCCGACGCGCGATCCGGCTCGCCGCGCCGCCGATTGATCTCGGCCTCGATGGCGCGCATTTCCTTATAAGCGATGACCAGAAAATTGCCCGAGCCGCAGGCCGGGTCGAATACCCTGATCTTGGCAATGCGCTTGCGCAGGTTGAGCAACACGCGGGCGTTGTCGCCCGCCTCCTCCAGCTTCGCCCGCAGGTCGTCGAGGAACAGCGGATTGAGCACCTTCAGAATGTTGGGAACGCTGGTGTAGTGCATCCCCAGCTCGCCGCGCTCCTCGTCTTCGGCCACGGCCTGGATCATCGAGCCGAAGATGTCAGGATTGATCTTGGTCCAGTCCAGGCCACCAACGTGCAGCAGGTAGGACCGGGCGATCTTGCTGAATCGCGGCACCTCGTCGCCGCCGGAGAACAAAGCCCCGTTGACGTAGGGGAAATCTTCGGCCCATCGAGGAATCTTGGCGGCAGCCCGGTCCTCGCGCTTGGTGTTCATGGCGCGGAACAGCGTGGCGATGACCTCGTGCGTGTTGGACGAGTCCTTGGCGCTCATCTGCGCAACGGTTTCGGTGAAACGCCCCTTCCCGATGAAAATGTCGGTGTCCTCGGCGAAGAAACAGAAAATCAGCCGCGCCATGAGCTTGTTCATGTCGTGGCGGCGCTCCGCCGTGCCCCATTCAGGGTTGTCTTTCAGCAGTTCGACGTACAGACGGTTCAGGCGGCTGGTGGCCCGAATGTCGAAGGCGTTTTCGCTGATCTGGCGGACGGTACTGATGCCCGCCAGCGGCAGGAAGAAGCCGAAGTGGTCGGGAAAGTCTTTGAAGGCACAGGCGACGGTCTCACCGCTGGCCAGGTCTTCGGCCTCGAAGTCCGCACCGTCGGTGGCGAGGATGAACTTCGCCTTGGCCTTGGCCGTCGCCGGGCTGGCCTTGAGAGCGGCCAGCGTCTGTGTCACCCGCCCTACGTCGCAGGTCAGGATGTGGATATTGCTGGTCTGGAGAACACCGCCGAGGTCGGACTTGTTCGACGCCCCCGCGCGCAGGCGCTTGATGGTGGTCGCTTTGTTGCCGAACGCCTCAAGAAAGGCATAGGGGAACTCCGCACGGTCGAACGGCTGCTCCGCGAGGTCGGTGATGGCTTGTTCGATTTCTACGGCGTTCATGGACGTGCAGCCCCCTCTCGGGGCGAGGCCGCCTGGTTGCTATCGTTTTTCGGGGCGCTCATGTCTTGTCCTGCGTTTTCTCGGCTATCTGCGCGGCAATCCAGCGATCCAGCTCGCTGCGACGAAACCGCCAGGTGCCGCCCAGCTTGAATCCCGGTATCTCCCCCTGCTGGGCCAGCCGGTAAACGGTCTTCTTCCCTGCCTTGAGGTAGACCGCCACTTCATCCAGCGTGAGAATTTCGCTATCAGGTTGGTTCATGTCAGGCGGCTCGCTTGGTGTCGCGCGGCGAAGTCTTCCAAAGTTTGGCCAAGTTTACCATCTGATCCACCCAAGTGAACCCCGAATCTCATGTGCGCGACGCCATGGATTCGGCCGGCGCCATGCGTTGCGGCGGGCTCGCGGCACCGGCTCGATGGCAAGGCCATGTGCTTTAGCCACCGGGTCGTAGATGGTTTACGCCAAGAAGGTGGTCGGCGTGTCTTCTTCCGGGGAAAACACGCAACGTAGTACTCTTTGGCCTTCACAGCCGCGCTCTCTGTGGCCTCATCTGGATGAGACGGGCTAGGCAAATCAGCGTGAGGTGTGCGATGGGCAGGAAGGAAACCGAGGAAGCAATTGCAGACAGCCGCGCCGGCCGTGTCTCGGGGCGGTTCGCCACAGTCGCCGAGCTGCTGGCCGACCTGAACGCTGACGACACCCCGAACATTCAGCACGGCAGCGCCAACGTCTATGCCGACCTGGGCTATCCCGACGCCGGCGAAATGCTGGTCAAGACCCGACTCGTCACCAAGATCGGCGAGGCCATCAAGGCGCGACAGTTGTCGACCGAGCAAGCGGCTACGCTTCTCGGATTGACGCCGGCCGCGCTGCACGAGCTGCTGACCGGCCGCTTTCGCTCGCAATCGGTCAATGACCTGGAGCGCCTGGCATCCATGCTTGATGAGGCCAGTCGATGACAGGCTCGAAGAACCTGGAAAACTGGCTGCATGAGAAGGTCGGCCCGGCCTATGACGCCTTGAAGGCCGATCCCGCCCGCGCCGTCACGCCTGACCAGGTGCGCTACACCCTGGCCGAGCTGCTGGCCGAGGCCGAAGCCGCCGGCGTGTATCCACTGCCGCCGGAACAACGCGAATGGGTGGATGCGCCGGCCGTTGGCCGTGAGCTGACGCCTTTCGACCCGGCCGAGACGCTGACCTCGGCCGAGGCGATCAGCACCTTCCTGGCCGAAGCCGAGGCCACAGCCGACCCGGCCTATATCGAACACGCACAGGCCGTCGCAGCGCGGGCGAAGGCCATGCACGGCATCGAGTAGGAGAGCTGGCCAGCATCGCCATTCCTGGCGGTGCTGCAGCTCGACGTGCGCCGTTCTGGTGCGCTGGATCTCATCGCTAGAAGCGACGATGCGATCCACGCCAAGGGAGAAGGCCAGAGCGGCCGTCATCGTCCGATCTGGCGATGCTCGAGCACGCCAGCGCACATCGTCACCTTTGACGATGCAGGCCCGGAAATGACAAGGGCGGCCAATGGCCGCCCTTGCTGCTCCTGGTGCGCGTGCCTACGCGGCGCCGAGTGACTGCCGCACCGCGTCCAGGGCCTCGCGAAAGTCGGCAGGTGTCGCCTGGCCCGTCTCGGCCTGGTAAAACACGACCATGAAAGCGTTCGCCACGGCCTCGGCGAGCGGCCCGAGCTGCCGCGCCGCGTCCTGGTCTAGCCAGTCGAGCGCGGCGAGTTGCACGGCTGCATGATGAACGGCCTGCGTTGCATTGGTAGGATTCAGGGTTGCCATGATTCACCTCTCTAACAGGTGGGTTGTGGAAGTGTCGGCCGGCCCCACGCCGGCCGACGCGCTTATCGGCTGCCGGTGCCGTAGAAGCCGGCGGCCTCGGCCAGCGGCGTGCTTCTCGCGCTGCTGCCGTAGCTGCTGGCGTAGCCGCCCGACCTGGCCGCCAGCTTGGTGGCCTCAATGACGGGCGGAGCAGGTCGATCAACAAAGGCCGCAACTTCTGCCGCCGGGTCTGCATCAGTCGATTGATCGTCGACCGGCTCAACCTCAACCGCCTGCGCCTGGCGCTGCTCGGCAGCGGCAACGTCCAGGCAGTCGAAAAATCCTCTCGGCGTCATCGTCATACCTCCTTGTCGCGGTTGGCGAACGCGACCACTTCATCATCAGGATCAGCAGCAGCCGAATCGGCCCCTGCCAGGCTGTTGCCGCCGAAGCTGGGCACATCGTCGACCGCCCGGTCTGTCTGGCTGCTCGCCCGGATTGCGGCGGCGATCTTCCCTCCGGTGGTGTCGGCGATGCGTTCGGCGGCGGCGTCGCGGATGCTGGCCGCCTTGGCCTGCGCAACGTCGCCAATGCCTTGCACCAGGTTCGCAGCCGTCGCAGCGACAAGGCCTCCCGCACCTCGGCCGGCTTGGCCGCCAGCGTCGCTGCCGCCGCCGGCCTTCGAGCCGCCGACATCGCCGCTACCCTTCGAGCTGGAGCCGGCTTTGTCGCCGCCCCTCGATTCGCCGCCGCTGCCGCCCGAATTGCTGGAGCTTCCAGAGCTGTAAAAGCCAGCCGCCTGGCCGAGCGGCGTACTTGTGCCGGCACTGGAACCGCCGCCACCAAAGCCCGCCGCCTGCGCGAACGGTCCAGCATCGGAATCACCGCCAGCACCACCACCAAACATGGGCACTCCGCCCGATTCGCCACCGGCGCTAGCCCCTGCTTTCTCGAACGCCGCCCTAATCGCCGACATGCCGCCGGCGGCCGAGGCCGCACCGCCCATCACGGCCGCGCCAGCCACGCTGGCCGCTCCGGCGGCCATACTCGACGCGCCCATAGCCGCACCGATGGCGGCACCTGCACCGAAGTTGCCAATGCCGCCAGCGCCACCGATCCCCGAGCCGGTGATGATGCCGGCGACAAGCGGGGGCACACGATTGACCAGCATGAGCAACGCCACGCAGAACACCAGCATCACGCCCAGCTCTTCAAAGTTCAGGGTGCCGGTGTTCATCCTGGCGTAGAAGCTGGAAAGCAGGTCGTTCCCGATGCCGACCAGGAGCACCATCGTCATGATCTGCGCGGCCACGCCCAGCACGGTCTTGTAGTAGTTGATCGCCATGTCGGAAGTCCAACGGCTTCCACCGAAGCCGAGGAAGAAGATTCCGGCGTACATCAGCAGCCAGCCTGATACGAGCAGCAGCAACATATTCACGGCGACAACAGCCAGCAGGATCAGGATGCCGACGCTCAAGGCCACACCGATGAAGCTATCCACGGGCGACCAGATCGACGAGTTCCTGAATGCCTGCTTCAAGATCATGAAGCCGATATCCACAATGCCCGAGGGTGTCACCGACGCCACCCCGGACGCCTGCTCGCCGATCCGGGCCAGTGACTGGATGATCGAGTTGGCGAAGGCCGGGCCGTTGCGCAATAGCCAGAGGAAGAAGCCGAAGAACAGGATGAACCTGATGAACTCGGCGAAGAACTCGCCAATGTCAGCCTTGCGCAGCGCCATGAAGCCGAAGGTGAAAACCAGCGAGATCGTGCCCAGCGTCCAGAACAGGAACATCGCGGCATTCATCACCACCGTCTGCCAGGACGTGGCTCGCGTGGCGAACTCCGTCACCACCTGGTCAAGCATCCCCTGATTGGTGAGTTGGGCCGATGCGGCGGTGGAGTAAAGCGCGAGGGCGACGCCGATCAGCGCCGCCTTGTGCAGTGTTTTCATGGCTTCGCCTCCTTCTGGTCTTTCGGGTCGGCCAGTTCGAGCCAGTTCATGGGCTTCTCGGTCGGCGCGATGCCGCCGGCGGCCGGCGACCGGCGCGAGCACAGCCCGGCGAATTTCTCGCGCGTGGCCCTGTCCTCGATCTTCTTGATCGCCTCGATCTGGCAATTGGTGTCATTGACCTCGGGCATGGGCGGGATGGCCGGCTTGTTGTCGCAACCAGCCACCAGCACCACCACGAGGCCGGTAAGCAGCATCGTTTTCTTCATGGTGCAGGGCCTCCGTCAGCGGGTCAGTTCGAGCCAGTTTCTCGGGTTGGCCGTCCGCTCGATCCTGGACTCCCGGGAAGTCGCGCCGGCGGCCTGCTGTTGCGCCTCTAGGTCGGCCTGCGCCTGCATCCTGGCCGTCGCGGCGTTCTGCTGTGCGATCAGCAGGCCACGGATTTGCAGAAGCTGGTTTGCCTGGTTGGCGGCGAGCTGGTTGGCGTAGCCGATGGCCTGCATCTGCCCGGTCGCGCCCTGCGCGGCGGACTGGAGCCGTTCGAGCTGGCGAGCATCGGCGGAAAGGTTGCGCTGCTGTTGCTCCAGGCCCTTGAAAAGCGCGTCGTTCGCCTTCTTCTGACTCTCGCTCGCCAGGCTGCGGTTTTGCTCCATCGCAGCGCGCTCGGCATCCGAGCACCCAGCGGCCGAGAAGCAAGGCGAACCACGGTAATAGGCCACATCCTGGAACTTGCCCAGGTACGCATCGATGCTGCCGAGCTGATTCCGGTAGTAGTTCAGCGTGTCGGTGGCGGCCATCAGTCCATTGATGGTGGACTGCGCCTGGTCCCAGATATAGGCGGCCGGAGCCATGGTGTTTTGCAGCATGTTTTCGTACTGCTGCAATTGAGTCTGGTACTGCTCGATCTGCTTGAGCGTCTGCGCCACCGACTCAATGGCGGTCATGACGTTCTGCACCAGGTTGCCGCCGTCGATGACGGGGATGCCGGCCTGCGCCGGGGTGACGATGATGCTGCCGGCCAGAGCGGCGGCGAGCGCGGTTTTAGCCGCTAAAAAACGGACGTGCTTCATGGTCGCAATCTCCATTCGATGAAAGAAAGGCAATGCCTTGACCAAGCTCGCGCTTGCCCACGGCAAGGTTTCATCGAAGAGCTACGCCACTAGCTAATCGGTATCGCCCTTGGCACTGAGGCCCGGGCTTCGGTGATTCTGCTCTCGGCCCTTACGGGGTGTCCCTGGCCTTATGCGTCCTCCCGAGAGTTGATAACGCTCAGGCCGGCGGCCTGGAAGTGCCTCGTGTCGCGTCCGGCACACGGAAATTTAGCCGCTAAAACTCTCAACGGTCGGCCCTCGGCTGCACCACCGATTTCATAAGCCGACTCATTTCATCCTGAGTAGCTTCGATCCGAGCCAACAGGGCGAGAATCGTTGCATCGCCGAAACGGGCAGTGCGCGGATCGTCGGTCAGCCAGAGCTTGAGCAATCCGCCCAGCCGGCCAAGGTCGCCATTCACCCGCGCCAGCTCGCGTACGTAGTGGTAGTCCATGACTCCCTTGACCTGGTAGCCCTGGCCTACGTCGCGCAGATAGCGCGCCACGCTGATCCCCGCCATCTTGGCGTTCGCCTCAATCAGTTCGCGTTCTTCTGGAAGGCAGTACACCTTGATCGGCGGGCTGCCCTTCCTGGTGATTCGATTCTCGTCACCCATGTGTCCTCCAACCGGCGGTAGCCGGCAGCCTCGCAGAGCAGGATGCCCGTTGAGCGCCCCGCGCGAATAAGGGACAGTGAAGAAGGACAACCGGCTTGCCGGTGGGCCTACTTCACACATCCTGCCCGCCTTACGGCGTTGTTTTTGCCTCGTATGACTCATCGAACTTCGCGCTGTAACCGCACCGTTGCTTCGCAACAGCGCGCCAACAGCGGGAAAACCAACGGAAATTGCCAATGTCCGCGTGCTTGCAGAGATCCAAGAGGCCGGTAACAGCGTTTCAGCCATGCGCTTGCAGCGATTGAGCATGGAACTTTGCTTACTTCGTACCCTGCCCCATTGAGCTAGGCCGCGCATTGGTGATGTGCTGGCGAACGTACTTCAGGAACGTCTCATACCGGAAAGGGATGCGCCCGACCTCGCGCAGGTGCTCCCAGATGATCTTGAGCGCGTAGCCGGCCTCCATCGCTTCCTTCACGTCCGAGCGCACCGCCATGAAAGCGGCCAGGTAGTCCCTGCGCTTTGTTTGCGAGGTCTTCTGCTGAAGAGCCAGCCGTGCGGCCAGCTCCTCGGGGTAGCTGCTTTCTGTCGTCGCCATGTCCGTAAACCTCCGTTATCAACTGAACTACTCCGAAGGTTACGGAGTGCTGGCCTACACAACATTCCAATAATTGGCCGAAATGGTTGACATAGAGCCGATGACACAGGCACGCCCATCGAAACAGGGATGGCAGCTCATTCAGCACGGAAAATTGAACGCCAAGAGGGGAGTAGGCCGGGAGATCCCCGCCGCTCGGCCCCTCAAGTGTCAAAGAGAGGATCGCATCGTCAGAAGTGGCGATGCGAGCTCCAGCGCCGGCGGCCGTCATCGTCAGAACTGGCGATGGGGCCCTCGGTGCATCGTCGGACGTGGCGATGGTCGACCATGGCCCGGACATGGCCAGCCTCGCCGGAGATGACGATGCTGCAGCTCGACGTAGCGCGCGAAAGAAAGGCCGATCTCATGACGTGGCCAGGGCATTGAATTGAACTGTTGTATGTTGTAGCGCGCTACAACATACAACATACAACATCTTATTGACACTTGAGGGGCGCAGCGTTTTAGCCGCTAAAAAGAACCGGCCGGAGCTGACCGCCCTTCTGGCGTACAACTCGGCCGCAGGCCGACCATCGGCAAGGACTTGGCGTCGCCCTAAAGGGCGGCGGCAAGTGCCGCGCCTAGTGGATGATCTTGGAAGATCATGGATGGAATTTGCGGACTAGCCGCAAGCCCGCGCCGTTGCTCTGTTTTCCGGTTTGAGGCGGGGAACGTTGCTACGGGTGAAGGGGAACGTTGCTACGGAGCTTGGGGAACGTTACTACGGGCTTCGGCCTGCCAATTTCCCACTTCCCTGCCGCATACTCGCTGACCTTCCATCCCACGGTGGCAAGCTCGGCCAGAGCCTTGCGGGCCTTCTGGCGGCGCTTCTTCATGGCCTCGGCGTTCGCCTCGTCCGGCCAGACGTAGCCAGCAAGGGTATCGAGTTCCACGCGCCCGGCTTTGCCGGGGTCGATCCAGCCGCATAGCCGTTGGTGAATCAGGCGGGCCGGGTCGGTTTGCAGCGCCCGCACCTCGACCATCTCGATGCGGGTATATGGGCGCCGCCCAAGAATCGCCTCTGCAATCTGAGGATTCAACGCGACAAACAGCCGTCCGTCATCCTCATCGAAGGCATAGCTCATCAGGTGAAAAGACCTTTGCCGGCTTCCCTTGGTGAGCACCACCGTCACGTTTGCCATGCGCAGCAAGCACGCCTTGATCGCCCGGATGTTGTCACCGCCATCGGTCAAGCCGATTTCGCCTAGCAGGCGGGTCATGCTCTCTCGCACGACCAGCGCATCCTGCCCCACCGCGTCGAACTTCGGCTCAAGGAATAGACGGAGTTGCTTCGGCAAGTCCGCTGTTGGCTCTGGCGTCAGGATGATGCCCCTCGGTCCTCCAAGAGCCACAAGACCTTGCAGCAGCCGCATGTCATCAGCGCCAAGAGGCTCGAAACCGACGAACCGCGCTTGTTCAGTCCCGGCGTAGTGATACGTCACATCGAGCTTGAGTTTCTTCCGTTCACCGCGCTTGAGACTGCGGAACAAGCCGGGGACCAAGCAGTGCATTGGGTCGTGCCTGGCATGGGTGAGGTCAAAAGCCATCGCCTCGCCTCCGACTATTACGTCTTTCCTCATTCCTGCTGGCCTCATACAGCTCCACCGGCACCAGCACGCCGCCGGCGTGCCGCATGTACCAGCGATCAAGCGGCGTGGCGTCGTAGTTTTGCTTGCTGACGCCGAAACGCACGAAGTAGCCGCGCCGCTCATCGCCGATGGGTTGCCGGTCATGGGCGCGGTCGCTGAGGCGCTTCGCCTCGTCCTCAGTCATGCGGGCGACGTAACCGCACCACCTGGCGTTGTCGATCAGCGCGGACGCGCCACGCGCGGCCTGCTGCTGGTCGGTCTGCCCTTCGCGGGCGCTTCCTTTGCTGACGTGGTGCAGGTAGAGCACGGATGCGCCCGTGGTAGCCGCGACCTGCTCCAGCACGGCCACGAGGTGGGCCATGTTGCCGTTGCTGTTCTCATCGAGGGCGTGGATGCGGCTCAGGGTGTCCAGCACGATCAGCCTCGCCCCGGCGCTGTACTCGATGACGCGGCGCAAGTGAGCCTCGTCCATGACGTTCAGGCGCTTGCCCATGATCGGCTCAAGCACGAGGTTCTCGGCGATGGCTTGGCGGGCTGTATGCCCAAGGTGCTGGCCGATGGCGTGAATGCGCCGGACAAGCGCGGGCGGCGGGTCTTCCCCGGCCAGATAGACCACGCGCCCGGTGTGTGCGGGGGCCAGGCCCACGAGGTCGCCGCCGGCAACGCTGCATGCGATGCTCATGGCCGCTTCCAGCGCCCAGAAGCTCTTGCCCGTGGCCCCTGGGGCGACGAGCGCGCCGACGGTTCCCGCGAGGAAGCCCGGCCATATGAAGTCCAGCACCGGCGGTTCGCACTCGAACGCCGCCAGGACGTCAATCGCCACGACTCAGTTCCCCGTTCCGTACAGGGATTCGTCGCTCAGCACCTCGGCGATCTGCGAGGTTCGAAAGTAGACGCGCCGACCGATCTTCAAGCGAGCCTTGTTGATTCGCCCCGCCCATTCGCTCGTCGTGCGCAAACTGACCCGCAGGCCATCCGGTGATCGATCCAGGACGGAGGCGAGCTGTGCCATGCTCAGCAGCGGGCCGAAGCGTTGCAGTAGCGTGTCTTCTATCGTCATTGCGTAAACCTCCGTTATCAACTGAATTGCTACGAAGGTTAGGCGTTATTGGGGGTTGCCTACATCTTATTAGTTGTCCAAAATGGTTGACATGAAGAACGATCCAACCATTGTCATCTGGGAAGGCTGCGATCCCACTGTCTCGGAAGCCATCGGGCAGTTTGAGGATCGCTGGCGGCCGTATTCCGCCTCCTCGCGGCGCTACCCCATCGTTGGGCTGTTACAGGAACTTATTGACCCCGCCGTGGCTGCGTACACGGCGACGCTGCCACAACGCTACTTGGGCCATATCCCCGGAGCAGGAACAGGGGTGAGCTTCAGCGGAATCATTCGACTGATTGGACTTGATGCGATGGTTCGCATGCAGCGGCAGTTGCTGCGCCAGTTCATCAAAACGGAGGATAGGCAGACGCCAAGAGATCGGCGGTTTGTTGCAACACTCGAATCGTTGATCGGGCTTGTATGGGACTGCGCCTGCAAACGGCCGGTGAAGTCGAAGGTGCGCGACACCCGACTGAATGGCGAACGCCTCCAGGGGTTCTGCCGGTTCTGCGGATCACTCGCCGAGCTGACCTCATTCGCCGGCGGGAGCGATGATCCGAAGGCGGACGATCCAGAGGAAAGGCTTCGACTAAGCAGCCTGTATTGCCTGGATCACCGGCCTAAATTGCCGAGCGGCGCATGGAACCCTGTCTACAGACAAGCAAGGCGATCCCTCGCGCAATTCGACCTCGAACTGGCGAGACTCAACCAGCAATGCGCGAAGCCGGCCACTGCCCAAGTGAAATCGGGCGATCAACTGGTTGACAGCTACTTCTTCCACTATGTCGCAGGCCAGACCTTACAGCCGGCGGACAAGGCAGAGCTGCGCAATCAAGCACGGCTGATGGTGGACTCAAAGCTATCGGATCGCAAAAAGCAGATGCTGATGCTCCAGCGGTCTGGACTCAACCAGTCGGAGATTGCGCGAAAGCTAGGTATAGAACGCCAAGCCGTATCGAAGGCACTGACGTCGATCCCTGCGATGTTCCACTTGAGTTCAAAGTCGCGCTCGCGGCGTCAACCAAATTGACCAACTAATAGGACGAAACAATCCGCATTCACAGGCACCATCAGGCACATGTTCGCAAGTGACTGAAAGAGGCCAAGGGATGCAGACAACGACAAGTAAGACGCTCATCAACCGCAAGAAGCTACTGGCGATGATCCCGCTGTCTGAGCGCACGATTTTCAATATGGAGCAGCGGGGGGAGTTTCCGCGTCGCATTGCGCTCACCAGCCGAAACGTCGCCTGGGACTTGGCCGAGGTCGAGGAATGGATCGAGGCGCGCAAGGCATCGGGCACTCAGGCCATGCGTCCCGGCTTCACCCCGTCGGTCGCAGCAGCCACTTTTTAGCGGCTAAAACGCTACGCCCCTCAAGTGTCAATGAAACCCGGGGCCATGCCTCGATGTTCGGGCAGGCGAGCGAACTGTAATCTTCTGGCTTACGCCTTCGGCCGCTTCAGTGTCCATTCGTCGATCATGTCCGCCCAGTCTTGCAACATCGCCGTCCGCTGCTCGCGGTACTCGGCCTTGTTGTAGACGGCCCTGACGCCTCGCTGCTCGTGCGCCAGGCACTTCTCGATCCAATCCGTGTTGTAGCCAGCCTCATGCAGCAACGTACTGGCCGTGCGCCTCAAGTCATGTGGCCCGAACTTGGCGAGCGACTTCCCTTCCTTCTGCGCCAGTCGATACGTCAGCGTCAGCACCTGGTTGAGCGTGGCGCTGCTCATGGGTAGGTCCGAGTCATACCGCGACGGCAGCACGTAGTCCGATCCGCCAGCGAAGGTTTTGAGGGCAATGAAGATGTCCAGCGCCTGCCGGGACAGAAACACCAGGTGCGGATTGCGCCGCTTCATCCGCTCCTTCGGGATCGTCCAAAGCGCGTCGCTGAAATTGATCTCGCTCCAGGTCGCGTTGGTCAGCTCGCTCTTGCGCACCATCGTCAACAGCAGCAGCTTGGCCGCGGCCCGGACGGATGGTGCTGTGCCGATACGCTCCATGTACTGGTACATCAGGCCGATCTCGTCGGGCGTCAGCGCACGGTCGCGCGGCTCGAACTTGGCGATAGTCGTCGGCCGCACCAGCTCTGCCGGGTTCTCGACCTTCTGGCCGCGCTCGATGGCCCAGCGAAAGACCTGCAACATCACCTCGCGAGCATGCACTGCGGTCGCCGGTGCACCGCGCTCCACGATGGCATCGGTCAGCGCCCGCAAGTCCTCGTGGGTGATCTCTCCCAGTTTCTGATTGCCGAATTTCGGCTTCAGCTCGCGCTCGTAGACTGAACGGCGCATGTCGCGGGTGGAGTCAGCCATTTGGTAGCCGCGCAGCCACTTTTCCGCCCACGCCCCGAACGTCTCCGCATCCTTGACGCGGGCCTTGTCCCGAGCCTTCTCTTTGGCCGGCGACTTCCCGGCTGCGATCATCTTCTTAGCCTCTCCCAACCGCTCGCGGGCTTCCGCAAGGGTGATGCCGCCGACGCCATAGCGGCCGAAGGTGATGGTCTCCTGCCGACCGTGGATCGAGTAGTTGTAGCGGAACGAGATCGCCCCAGCGGGCGTGACGGCCACATAGAGGCCGTCACGGTCATTTTCCTTGTAGAGCTTGTCCCTCGGCTTGAGGTTACGCAGCTTGGTATCGGTCAGCATGGTTCTCGCCCTGATTCGGCTTAAATACCATGATCTGGAACCAACCCCACCTTGGCGTAAAAACACAATGAAATCATTGCACTACGCTATATCAATACCATGATCACCAGAAAGGCGGTTACATGGCATCGGCGGCATCTCATGGCATCGAAGCATTCAATGCCATTCATCATGCCATGAAAAAACGGTGCTTGGCGATACCAAAGATTGCCAGCCAGTGCCGGAAGAAATCACAAAAAAGCCCGCAGTGACGCGGGCTTAGGTGTGTTTTCGTGCTACTCGGTGCCAGCCGATGCCAGACGCCAAATCACTCCCACTCAATCGTCGCCGGCGGCTTGCTGCTGATGTCGTAGGTGACGCGGTTGATGCCGCGCACTTCGTTGATGATGCGGCTTGAGACCTTTTTCAGCAGCGCGTAGGGCAGCTCGGCCCAGTCGGCGGTCATGAAGTCGCTGGTCTGCACGGCGCGCAGGGCCACGACGTAGTCGTAGGTTCGGCCGTCGCCCATCACACCCACGCTCTTGACCGGCAGGAAGACCGTGAAGGCCTGGCTGGTCAGCTCGTACCAGGTCTTTCCGCTGGCCTCGTCGCGGGTGGCGCGCAGCTCTTCGATGAAGATGGCGTCGGCGCGGCGCAGCAGGTCGGCGTACTCCTTTTTCACCTCGCCCAGGATGCGCACGCCCAGGCCGGGGCCGGGGAAGGGGTGGCGGTAGACCATCTCGGGCGGCAGGCCCAGGGCGATGCCCAGCTCGCGCACCTCGTCCTTGAACAGGTCGCGCAGCGGCTCCAGCAGTTTCAGGCCCAGTTGCTCGGGCAGGCCACCGACGTTGTGATGGCTCTTGATGGTGACGGCCTTCTTGCTCTTGGCGCCGCCGGACTCGATGACGTCCGGATAAATCGTGCCCTGGGCCAGAAACGTGGCGCCCTTGTGGCCGCCACCGCCGGCCTTGAGCTTGGCCGCCTCGGCCTTGAAGACCTCGACGAACTCGCGCCCGATGATCTTGCGCTTTTGCTCGGGCTCGCTCACGCCCCTGAGATGGCCCAGAAATTGTTCGGAGGCATCTACGCGGATCACCCTGGCGTGCAGCTGGCCGACGAACATGTCCATCACCATGTCGCCCTCGTGTTGCCGCAGCAGGCCGTGGTCGACGAACACGCAGGTCAGCTGGTCGCCGATGGCGCGGTGGATCAGCGCCGCGGCCACGCTGGAGTCGACCCCGCCCGACAGGCCCAGGATCACTTCCTCGTCACCCACCTGCGCGCGGATGGCCTGCACGGCCTCCTCCACATGGCCGCGCATGTCCCAGTCGGCGCGGACGCCGCAAATGCCCAGCACGAAGCGCTCCAGCATCGCCCGGCCCTGCAGCGTATGCGTGACCTCGGGGTGAAACTGCACGGCGTAGAAATGCCGCGCCTCGTCGGCCATGCCGGCAATGGGGCAGCTGGGCGTGCTGGCCATCAGCTTGAAGCCCGGCGGCAGCTCGGTCACCTTGTCGCCGTGGCTCATCCACACCTTGAGCATGCCGTGGCCGTCGGGCGTGGTGAAGTCGGCGATGTCCTTCAGCAGCGCGGTGTGGCCGCGCGCGCGCACCTCGGCGTAGCCGAATTCGCGGGTATGCCCACCCTCCACCTTGCCGCCCAATTGCTGCGCCATGGTCTGCATGCCGTAGCAGATGCCCAGCACCGGCACGCCCAGCTCGAACACGGCCTGCGGCGCGCGGTCGGTGCTCTCCTCAGTGGTGCTGGCGTGGCTGCCCGAGAGGATCACGCCCTTCAACTGGCCATCGGCCGCGTACTGGCGCACCCAGTCGTCGCTCACGTCGCAGGAATGGACCTCGCAATACACCTTGGCCTCGCGCACGCGGCGGGCGATGAGCTGGGTGACCTGGGAGCCGAAGTCGAGGATGAGGATTTTGTGGTGTTGCATGGTCAAAGAGGGACAGGCGCTCGCGTCAGACACGGCGGGTTCGTTCACGCCTTCTCTAGTATCCGTTGAATAAAAAATCGAGCGCCGCAACGATGCGGGCTTGTTCATGGGCCAGGGAAGCCACAGGCGTCTTGAGCATGCGTACCGGAACGGCCGCCAGCTTGGGCGTCTCCAGCAGGCATTCCTCGCCAGCCACCTGCAGCACAGGCATCAGGCTTTCGGGCAGCTTGACCGCGGCAAAATGCGAGCGCCGCCGCAGGGGCACCACCACGCGGCTGTCCAGCCCGTCCATTAAGCTGCTTTGCACGTCCAGCAGATACGGGGTGCTGGCGGCGTGGGGGCCGCTGTTGGCAAACACGTCGAAGCGCGCCATCAAAACGTCTTCCAGCGCTCCAGCGGCAAACCATCGGCATCGACCGTGGCGTTGTAGGCGTCGATGAAATCCGCATACTCGGTGCGCCAGCGGCGCGCGCGTTCGCTGCGGATCAGCTCGCGCAGATGCTGCTCGCAGGTTTGCGACAGATTGATGTCCAGCTCACGCGCGGCCTGCAGCACATCCTCGCTCAGGCTGAGATTGGTCGCGCGCTTGCGGTGGGTTGGGGCTGCGGTCTCGGTCATGGCATTGCCAATGCGTCATCACGATGCGCATATTTTATGCGCAGTCGATGAGGTGCGAGTGGGCCGCCAAGGCCGACGCGCGGGCCATCCCCGAATCACAGCTTCTCGGTCTGCCCGCTGCTCGGCTGCCACTTCATCAGCCGGCGCTCGACCACGCCGACCAGGCCGTCCAGCACCAGGGCAAAGGCCGTCAGCAGCACGATGCCGGCCACCACGGTGTCGACGTCGAAGCTGCCCTCGGCCTGCAGGATGAGGTAGCCCACGCCGCTGGCCGAGCCCAGGTATTCGCCCACCACCGCACCGACGAAGGCCAGACCCACCGAGCTGTGCAGGCTGGAGAACACCCAGCTCATGGCGCTGGGCACGTACACGTGGCGCATCAGGTCGCGCCGGCTGGCGCCCAGCATGCGGGCGTTGGCCAGCACCACGGGGCTGACCTCGCGCACGCCCTGGTAGACGTTGAAGAACACGATGAAGAACACCAGGGTGACGGCCAGTGCCACCTTGGACCAGATGCCCAGCCCGAACCACAGCGCGAAGATGGGCGCCAGGATGACGCGCGGCATGGCGTTGGCGGCCTTCAGGTACGGGTCGAGCACGGCCGAGGCAAAGGGCGCCAGCGCCAGCCACAGGCCCACGCCCATGCCCGCCAGCGTGCCGATGCCGAAGGCCAGCAGCGTCTCCACCAGCGTGACCCACATATGGCCGTAGATGTCGCCGTTGGTGACGAACCAGGCCCACAGCCGCTGCGCCACCTGCTGCGGGCGGCCGAAGAAGAAGGCCACGGTGTCCGACGCGTTGGACGCCCAGGCCCACAGGCCCACGATGAGGATCAGCAGGCCGATCTGCCAGCCGCGCAGTTTGACCGTATTCATGCGGCCTTCCGTTTCTGCTGGTCGTAGCCCTTGAGCACCTCGTCGCGCAGCACGGCCCAGATTTGCGCGTGCAGGTCGACGAAGCGCGGCAGGTTGCGGATCTCGGCCACGTTGCGCGGGCGCGGCAGGTCGATCACGAACTCGCCGATGGGGTGCGTGGCCGGCCCGGCGGACAGCACCACCACGCGGTCGGACAGCGCGATGGCCTCGTCCAGGTCGTGCGTGATGAACAGCACCGCCCGGCCCTGCGCGGCCTCGCCCGTCTTGCCCTGCGCGGGCTCGGCCCACAGCTCGAGCAGCTCGTTTTCCATCAGCTGGCGCGTCTGCACGTCGAGCGCCGAAAACGGCTCGTCCATCAGGATGATGTCCGGGTCGAGGATCAGCGTCTGCGCCATGGCCACGCGCTTGCGCATGCCGCCCGACAGCTGGTGCGGGTAGCGGTCCTCGAAGCCCGCCAGGCCCACGCGCTGCAGCCAGGCGCGGGCGCGGTCGGCGGCTTCGGGCGCGGGCACGCCGGCAAACACCAGGCCGGCCATCACGTTGTCTTGCGCGGTCTTCCAGGGCATCAGCGATTCGGCCTGGAACATGTAGCCGGCGCGGCCGTTCAGCCCCTGCAGCGGCTGGCCGAACACCTCTACCCGCCCGCGCGAAGGCGCCAGCAGGCCGGCGCCAACATTGAGCAATGTGCTCTTGCCGCAGCCGGTGGGGCCGACGACGGAGACGAACTCGCCCGGCGCCACCGCCAGGTTCACGTCCTGCACGGCGGTGTAGCGCTGGCCGGGCGCGTCGCGGCTGGTGAAGACGCAGGTGATGGCCTGCAGGTCGAGCGCGGGAGCGGGAGCGGGTTTCAAGTCAAATCGGCCTCTGGCGCCCATCCATCAAGCGCCATCAGCTACAACAATGTGAGTTTTCGGTCAGGGATACTTGGCGTCGGCCTTGCGCGCGAAGGCGTTGGTGTAGGTCTTGGCCAGGTCGATCGGCTTGTCCTTCAGGCTGGGCTCGAAGGTCTTGAGCATGCGCAGCGCGGTGGCGGGCCCGGCCTCGGGCATGAGGCCGTCGGGCGAGATGGCCTGGCGCACGTTCTCCCACGCGGCCAGGTACAGCGCGCGGTCGCCCAGCAGGTAGGACTCGGGCACGGTCTTGACGATGTCCGACGGCCCCGCCTTGGTCAGCCAGCGCAGCGCGTGCACCATGGCGTTGGCCAGCGCCTGCGTGGTGTTGGGATTTTCCTGGATGAACTTGCCGTGGGTGTAGAGCACGGCGGCCGGCATGGGGCCGCCGTAGACGGCCTGCGTGTCCTTCAGCGTGCGGGTGTCGGCCACCACCTTGATCAGGTTGTCGCGCTGCAGCATGGTGATGACCGGGTCGAGGTTGGCGATGGCGTCCACCTGCCCCGACTTGACGGCCGTGATGGCGCCGCTGGCCGCGCCCACGCCGATGAAGGACACGTCGCTGGGCTTGAGCCCCGCCTTGGCCAGCACGTAGCTGGCCATCATCGAGGTGGACGAGCCCGGCGCGGTCACGCCGATCTTCTTGCCCTTGAGGTCCGCCAGGCTCTTGTAGCCGGGCATGGTCTTGGTCGAGACCGCCAGCACGATCTGCGGCGCGCGCCCCTGCAGCACGAAGGACTCAATGATCTGGTTCTTGGCCTGCATGTTGATGGTGTGCTCGTAGGCGCCCGACACCACGTCGGCGCTGCCGCCCACCAGCGCCTGCAGCGCCTTGGAGCCGCCGGCGAAGTCGGGCACCTCCACCTGCAGGCCCTCGTCCTTGAAGTAGCCCAGTTGCTCGGCGATGGTCAGGGGCAGGTAATAGAACAGGTTCTTGCCGCCCACGGCGATCGTCAGCTTGCTCTTCTCGGGCTTGCCGGCCTGCGCCCACACGCGCGGAAAGGCCAGCGCCGCAGGGGCCAGGGCCAAGGTTTTGAGGACGGTGCGGCGCATGGGTGATCCTTTCCGAGAGGAGGCAAAAAACGGGGTGAATTTAGCAGACCCGGTAGCACGGGCCGCTGGCGGCAACGGTATAAGCTCCAACCCTGAACCGCAAGGAGGCTTTTCCCCATGACCCTGAAGATCTTGCTGCCGCTGGACGGCACCGCCCTGTCGCTGGAGCAGGCGCGCTTTGCGATCCGCCTGTGCCAAAGCGGCCTGAACGCCCACTTCGTCGCCGCCAACGTGCAGGAGCCGGCGAGCTTCTACGAGGTCATCACCGCGCGCGACCCGACCCAGCTGCAGCAGATGGTGATCGGCACCGCGCAGGAGCTGGTGGCGCCGGCCGTGGCGCTGCTGCAGGGCGCAGGCCTGCCGCACGAGGTGGCCATCGTGGAGGAAGGCGACCCGGTGCAGGGCATGCTGGAGCTGATCGAGTCCGAGGGCTGCGACATGGTCATCATCGGCGCGCACCCGCATTCGCTGCTGGCCACCGGCAGCACGCGCTCGTCGGCGCTGCGCCTGGCCAAGGTGGCGCCGGTCCCGGTGCTGTCGGTGCGCGCGCCCGCGCCGCCCGAGCCGGACGAAGACGGCGCGCCCTGACGCGCGTCAGCAGGGCGAGGCGGGCGCCGCCCTCGACGCCGCCGGCGGGCGGTGCTGGCGCAGGTCGGGCAGGAACACCGTCAGCAGGCCCAGCAGCGGCAGGAAGGCGCACAGGTGGTAGACGAACTCGATGCCGTGGCGGTCGGCCAGCGCGCCCAGCACCGCCGCGCCGATGCCGCCCATGCCGAAGGCGAAGCCGAAGAACATGCCCGACACCGCGCCCACCTTGCCCGGCATCAGTTCCTGCGCGAACACCAGGATGGCCGAGAAGGCCGAGGCGATGATCAGGCCGATGACGAAGCTGAGGATCACGGCCCAGGTCAGGTCGACGTAGGGCATCGCCAGCGTGAACGGCGCCACGCCCAGGATGGAGCCCCAGATCACGCGCTTGCGCCCGATGCGGTCGCCGATGGGCCCACCCGCCAGCGTGCCGGCCGCCACCGCGAACAGGAAGATGAACAGGTAAACCTGCGCCGACTGCACCGACACGCCAAAGCGCGTCATCAGGTAGAAGGTGTAGTAGCTGGTCAGGCTGGTCAGGTAGAAGTACTTGGAGAAGATCAGCACCAGCAGCACGCCGATGGCCAGCGCCACCGTGCGCGGCGGCACCGGGCTGGCCAGCGCCGCCGCGGGCTTTTTGGCACGCGCGCCGCTCAGGTGCCGCGTCTTGTACCAGGTGCCGATCTGCCACAGCACCGCGATGGCCACCAGCGCCGCCAGCCCGAACCAGGCGATGGCGCCCTGCCCGTGCGGCATGACCACGGCCGCCGCCAGCAGCGGCCCCACGGCGCTGCCCGTGTTGCCGCCCACCTGGAAGATCGACTGCGCCAGCCCCGGCTGCCCGCCCGAGGCCAGGCGCGCGATGCGCGAGGACTCGGGGTGGAACACCGACGAGCCCGTGCCAACCAGGGCGGCCGCCACCAGCACGGTGGCGAAGTTGGGCGCCACCGACAGCAGCAGCAGGCCGCACAGCGTGGAGCCCATGCCGAAGGCCAGCGAATGCGGCTTGGGGTGCCGGTCGGTGTACAGGCCCACCAGCGGCTGCAGCAGCGAGGCCGTCAGCTGGTAGGTCAGCGTGATCAGCCCGATCTGCGCGAAGCTCAGGCTGAACTCGCCCTTGAGCATGGGGTAGATCGCCAGGATCAACGACTGGATCATGTCGTTGAGGAAGTGCGAGAAGCTGATGGCGTAGAGCACGCGGTAGCGCGTGCCTTCGGGGGCCTGGGGCGGCCCGGCGGTGACGGCGGCGGTGGTCATGGTCGGCCTGAAATTGTGCGCCTTCAGCCGATCCAGCGCCGGGCGTTGCGCCAGATCTGCATCCAGGGGCTGTGCGCGCCCGGGTCCTGGTCGGTCCAGCTCAGCTGGATGTTGCGGAACACCCGCTCGGGGTGCGGCATCAGCGCGGTGAAGCGCCCGTCGGCGGTGGTCACCGCCGTCAGGCCGCCGGGGCTGCCGTTGGGGTTGAAGGGGTATTGCTCGGTCGGCTGGCCGTGGTGGTCGACGAAGCGCATGGCCGCGATGACCTCGCTGGCCTGGCCGCGCTGGCTGAAGTCGGCGTAGCCCTCGCCGTGCGCCACCGCGATGGGCAGGCGGCTGCCGGCCATGCCGGCGAAGAACAGGCTAGGCGAATCCAGCACCTCCACCATCGACAGCCGCGCCTCGAAGCGCTCGCTGCGGTTGGTGGTGAAGCGCGGCCAGGCGCCAGCGCCGGGGATGATGTCGGCCAGCTCGGCAAACATCTGGCAGCCGTTGCACACCCCCAGGGCAAAGGTGTCGGCGCGCTGGAAGAACGCCTTGAACTGCTCGGCCAGCGGCGCGTTGAAGGTGATCGAGCGCGCCCAGCCGATGCCCGCGCCCAGCGTGTCGCCGTAGCTGAAGCCGCCGCAGGCCACCAGGCCCTGGAAGTCGGCCAGCCGCACACGCCCGGCTTGCAGGTCGGTCATGTGCACGTCGAAGGCCTCGAAGCCCGCCTCGGTGAAGGCGTAGGCCATCTCGACGTGGGAGTTGACGCCCTGCTCGCGCAGGATGGCCACGCGCGGGCGGGCACCGCCAATCACTACATTATGGATAGCTGCCTTGGCATATTCGGAGCCGGCCAAAGCCATGTTTCGCTTCAAATCTTCGGACAGCACGACGGACAGGCCGGGGTCTGCCGGGTCGCCCGCCGCGGCATGCTCGGCATCGGCGCACGCGGGGTTGTCGCGCTGCTGGGCGATCTTCCAGCTCACGCTGTCCCACACCTGCTGCAGGTCGTGCAGGCTGGCCGAAAACACTTCCTTCGCGTCGCGCCACACGCTGAGCTGCCCCTTGCCCTTGGCCATGCCGGACGAGGCCGGCCGCGTCTTGCCGATGACGTGGCTGTGGCGCGACAGGCCATGCGCGCGCAGCACCTGCATGACGGCGTTGCGCTCGGCCGTGCGCACCTGCAGCACCACGCCCAGCTCCTCGGCAAACAGGGCCTTGAGCGTGAGCCAGTCGCGCCGGCCGCTCACCTGCCGGGTCCACTCCTTGCCCTCGCCCGACTCCATGCGGCTGTCGTGCACGCCGTCGCCTTCCTGCAGCAGCATGTCCACGTTCAGCGCCACGCCCACCTGGCCGGCAAAGGCCATCTCGGCCACGGTGGCCAGCAGGCCGCCGTCGCTGCGGTCGTGGTAGGCCAGGATTTTGCCGGCCGCGCGCAGCTCGTTGACGGCGGCCACCAGGGCCTTCAGGTCCTGCGGGTCGGCCAGGTCGGGCACGCCGTCCGTCACCGGGCAGCCGCTTTGGCCCTGCGTCTGCGCCAGCACGCTGCCGGCCAGGCGGTTGCGTCCGCGCCCCAGGTCGATGAGGATGAGCGAGCTGTCGGCCTCGTCGCGGTCGAGCTGCGGCGTGAGCGTGCCGCGCACGTCGGCCACGCTGGCGAAGGCGCTCACGATCAGGCTGACGGGCGAGACCACCTTGCGCGCCGCGCCGGTCTCATCCTGCCACTGCGTGCGCATCGACAGGCTGTCCTTGCCCACCGGAATGCTCACGCCCAGCGCCGGACACAGCTCCAGGCCCACGGCCTTGACCGTGGCGTACAGCGCCGCGTCCTCGCCCGGCTCGCCGCAGGCAGCCATCCAGTTGGCCGACAGCTTGACGCGCTCCAGCGCGATCGGCGCTGCAGCCAAGTTGGTGATGGCCTCGGCCACGGCCATGCGGCCCGACGCAGGCGCATCGAGCGCGGCCAGCGGCGTGCGCTCGCCCATGCTCATGGCCTCGCCGGCAAAGCCCTGAAAATCGGCCAGCGTGACCGCGCAGTCGGCCACCGGCACCTGCCAGGGGCCCACCATCGGGTCGCGGTGCGTCAGGCCGCCCACGGTGCGATCGCCGATGGTGATGAGAAAGCGCTTGCTGGCCACGGTGGGGTGGCTGAGCACCTGGATGACGGCGTCCTGCAGGCTCAGGTCGTGCAGCTTCAGGGGCGTGAAGGCGCGCTCCACGCTTTGCACGTCGCGCTGCATCTTGGGCGGTTTGCCCAGCAGCACGTCCATGGGCATGTCGACCGGCTGGTCCTGCGCGCCGGCCGATGCGTCGGCCACCACCAGCTGGCGCGCCTCGGTCGCCACCCCCACCACCGCAAACGGGCAGCGCTCGCGCGCGCACAGGGCCTCGAACTGCGCCAGCGACTCGGGCGCGATCGCCAGCACGTAGCGCTCCTGGCTTTCGTTGCACCAGATTTCCTTGGGCGCCAGGCCCGACTCCTCCAGCGGCACGGCGCGCAGGTCGAAGCGCGCGCCGCGGCCGGCATCATGGGTCAGCTCCGGGAAGGCGTTGGACAGCCCGCCCGCGCCCACGTCGTGGATCGCCAGGATGGGGTTGTCTTCGCCCAGCGCCTGGCACTGGGTGATGACCTCCTGCGCGCGGCGCTCGATCTCGGGGTTGCCGCGTTGCACCGAGTCGAAGTCCAGCTGCGCCGCGTTGGCCCCGCTGGCCAGCGACGAGGCCGCGCCGCCGCCCATGCCGATCTTCATGCCCGGCCCGCCCAGCTGGATCAGCAGGCTGCCGGCCGCAAACGCGATCTTGTGCGTCAGGCGCGCGTCGATGCTGCCGATGCCGCCGGCGATCATGATGGGCTTGTGGTAGCCGCGCAGCACGGCCGTATCGCCCTCGCCCACCGGCAGTTCGTATTCGCGGAAGTAGCCCAGCAGGTTGGGTCGCCCGAACTCGTTGTTGAAGGCCGCGCCGCCCAGCGGCCCCTCGGTCATGACCTGCAGCGCGCTGGCCATGTGGGCGGGCCTGCCCACGGTGGAGTCCCACAGCCGCGACACGGTAAAGCCCGTCAGCCCCGCCTTGGGCCGCGCGCCGCGCCCGGTGGCGCCCTCGTCGCGGATCTCGCCGCCCGCGCCGGTGCTGGCGCCCGGGAAGGGGCTGATGGCCGTGGGGTGGTTGTGCGTCTCCACCTTCATCAGCACGTGGCGCAGTTCACTCTGCTTCTGATAGCTGCTCGGGCTTGTTTCACCGGGGCCAGAGGCCGATTTGGCTTCAAACACCTCGCAGGTGTGCCCCTCCATCACCGCCGCGTTGTCGCTGTAGGCCACCACCGTATGCCGCGGGTTCTGGCGGTGCGTGTGGCGGATCATGCCGAACAGGCTCTGCTCCTGCGCCACGCCGTCGATGCGCCAGTCGGCGTTGAAGATCTTGTGGCGGCAGTGCTCGCTGTTGGCCTGCGCGAACATCATCAGCTCGACGTCGGTGGGGTTGCGCCCCAGCCGGGTGAAGGCGGCCACCAGGTAGTCGATCTCGTCGCCCGCCAGCGCCAGGCCCCAGTCGGTGTTGGCCTGCTGCAGCGCCGCGCGGCCGCCCTGCAGCACGTCCACGTGCGCCAGCGGCTCGGGGTGCAGCGCGGTGAAGAGCTGGCGCGCCTCGTCGCGGCGGGCCAGCACGCTTTCGGTCATGCGGTCGTGCAGCAGCGCGGCGATCGCATTTTGCTGCTCTTGTGATAGCTGCCTGCGCTTGATCAGCGCCCGCTTGAGGCCGATTTGATACTCGACGATGCGCTCGACGCGGGTCACCGCCAGGCCGCAGTTGCGGGCGATGTCGGTGGCCTTGGAGGCCCAGGGCGACACCGTGCCCAGGCGCGGCGTGACGACCCAGGTGGAGGCGCCTTCGCCCAGCGCGGGCGCGGCCGGCTCGCCGTAGGCCAGCAGCTCGCCCAGGCGCTGCAGCGTGGCCTGGGTGGGCGCGGCATCGAAGCCCGCCACGTGCACGAAGCGCGCGCTCACCGCGTCGATGCTGGGCTCGAGCGCCTGCAGGCGGCGCAGCAGGCCTTGGGCGCGAAACTCGCTCAGGGCGTTGCCGCCGTCGAAAAAATGAATGGGCTGGGTCACGGTGGACAGGACGGCAGTGGACGGGGCGCGCAGGACGCGCGGTGGGTGCGGGGCCGCTGACTGGGGCCGCGCCTGAAACGCCCAGCGATTTTATCTGGGCCGCCCGCCCGCCGCCGGGCGCGCCGCCTGCAGCCACGCGCCCCGGGTGGGATAATTTCGCCCCATGAGCATCACCATCAAGGACGAGGCGGGCATCGCCGCCATGCGCACCGCCTGCCGCCTCGCGGCGGAGGTGCTGGACCAACTCACGCCGCTCATCCGCCCGGGCATCACCACGCTGGACATCGACCGCTGGTCGGCCGAGTTCATGGCCGCGCAGGGCACGCGCTCGGCCACCGTCGGCTACCAGCCGCCGGGCTACCCGCCCTACCCCGGCCACGTGTGCACCTCGGTCAACCACGTGGTGTGCCACGGCATGCCCACCGACAAGGTGCTGAAAAAGGGCGACATCGTCAACGTCGACGTCACCGTCATCACGCCCGAGGGCTGGTTCGGCGACACCAGCCGCATGTTCGAGATCGGCGAATGCTCGATCGCCGCCAGGCGCCTGTGCCAGCTCACCTACGAGTCGATGTGGCTGGGCATCGAGCAGGTGCGCCCCGGCGCGCGCCTGGGCGACGTGGGGCACGCCATCCAGAGCTTCGTCGAAGGCCACGGCCTGTCGGTGGTGCGCGAGTTCTGCGGCCACGGCATCGGCCAGGTGTTTCACGACGAGCCGCAGGTGCTGCACTACGGCAAGCCGGGCACGGGCGTGGAGCTGGTGCCGGGCATGACCTTCACCATCGAGCCCATGGTCAACATCGGCCGGCGCGAGATCAAGGAAATGCCCGACGGCTGGACCATCGTCACCAAGGACCGCTCGCTGTCGGCGCAGTGGGAGCACACGGTGCTGGTCACGCCCACCGGCTACGAGGTGCTGACGCGCTCGGCCGGAAGCCCCGCCGTGCCCGAGTTCGTGCAGGGCATGGCGCAAGCGGCCTGACGCCGCCTTCAAGCACCCGACCATGTCGCCCGGACTCGCCCAGCCCGTGGCGGCAACGGTGCCGCCGGCGGCGGCCGCCTACCGCCAGCACAAGCAGGCGCTGCTGAGCCGGCTGCAGCACGTGGCCTTGTCCACCCGCAGCGTGGACGGCGCCCTGCGCCGCCTGACGGCCCTGACCGACGACGTCCTGCGCAGCCTGTGGCAGGCCTGCGGCTTCGATGGCGCCTGCGCGCTGCTGGCCGTAGGGGGCTACGGCCGCGCCGAGCTGTTTCCCTACTCCGACGTCGACGTGCTGCTGCTGCTGCCCGAAGGCAGCGACCCGGCCCGCGACGCGCCGCTGCGCGAGCGCATCGAGTCCTTCATCGGCCAGTGCTGGGACGCCGGCCTGGAGATCGGCGCCAGCGTGCGCACCGTGGCCGAGTCGCTGCAGACCGCCGCCGCCGACGTGACGGTGCAGACCGCCCTGCTGGAGGCGCGCCGCATCGCCGGCAGCCGCACGCTGTTCGGCCAGTTCGAGCAGCGCTTTGCCGCCGAGCTGGACGCGCTGGACTTCTTCGTCGCCAAGCGGCTGGAGATGCGCCAGCGCCACCTCAAGTACGAGGACACGCCCTACGCGCTGGAGCCCAACTGCAAGGAATCGCCCGGCGGCCTGCGCGACTTGCACCTCATCGGCTGGGCCATGCGCGCGGCCGGCATCGGCCAGCGCTGGGACGACCTGGCGCGCGCCGGCCTGGCCACCGCGCTGGAGGTGCGCCAACTGCGCCGCAACGAGGCCCTGTTGGCGCGCGTGCGCATGCACCTGCACCTGGCGGCCGGCCGGCGCGAGGACCGGCTGGTGTTCGACCTGCAGGGCGCCGTCGCCGCGTCCTTCGGCCTGGCCGACCGCGCCGCGCCCGACGGCCGCCTGGCCCTGCGCGCCAGCGAGCTGCTGATGCGCCGCTACTACTGGGCCGCCAAGGCGGTGGTGCAGCTCAACCAGATCCTGCTGCAGGTGATCGAGGAGCGCCTGCGCGCCGAGCGCGGCGAGCCCGCGCCCGCGCCGCGGCCGCTGAACGCGCGCTTTCTGGAGCGCGCCGGCCTGCTGGAGGTGGCCGACGACGCGCTCTACACGCGCCAGCCGCACGCCATCCTGGAGAGCTTTCTGCTGCTCGAGCGCGTGCCCGGCGTCAAGGGCTTTTCGGCCCGCACGCTGCGCGCGCTCTACAACGCGCGCGCCATCATGGACCGGCGCTTTCGCGCCGACCCGGTCAACCGCCAGCAGTTCCTGGCGCTGCTGCAGCAGCCGCAGGGCATCACGCGCGCCTTCCGGCTGATGAACCAGACCTCGGTGCTGGGCCGCACGCTGTGGCCGTTCCGGCGCATCGTCGGGCAGATGCAGCATGACCTGTTCCACGTCTACACGGTGGACCAGCACATCCTGATGGTGCTGCGCAACGTGCGGCGCTTCTTCATCCCCGAGCACGCGCACGAATACCCGTTCTGCTCGCAGCTGGCCGCCGGCTGGGACCAGCCCTGGCTGCTGTACGTGGCGGCGCTGTTCCACGACATCGCCAAGGGGCGCGGCGGCGACCACTCGGTGCTGGGCGCGCGCGAGGTGGGCCGCTTTGCCCGCCAGCACGGCATCGCCCGCGCCGACCGCGAGCTGCTGGAGTTCTTGGTGCGCGAGCACCTGGCCATGAGCCAGGTGGCGCAGCAGCAGGACCTGGGCGATCCGGACGTGGTGGCCGCCTTTGCCCGCCGCGTGGGCCACGAGCGGCGCCTGACCGCGCTGTACCTGCTGACGGTGGCCGACGTGCGCGGCACCAGCCCCACCGTGTGGAGCGCCTGGAAGGGCAAGCTGCTGGAAGACCTGTACCGCCTGACGGTGCGCGCGCTGGGCGGGCGCGCGCCCGACCGCGACACCGTGGTCGAGGCACGCAAGCGCCGAGCGCTGGCCGAGCTGTCGCGCCTGGCCGGCCGCACGGTGGCGCCGCCGCCGCTGTGGCAGACGCTGGACGTGGCCTACTTCATGCGCCACGACGCCGGCGACATCGCCTGGCACGCCTTCGAGATCGCCGTGCAGGGCCAGGGCGCCAGCACCACCCCGCGCGTGCGCGCGCGCCGCTCGCCGGTGGGCGAAGGCCTGCAGGTGCTGGTGCACGCCAGCCTGCGCGACGAGCTGTTCGCGCGCATCTGCGGCTACTTCGACCGCGCCGACCTGTCGATCCAGGACGCCAAGATTCACGGCACGCGCGACGGCTGGGCGCTGGACACCTTCCAGCTCGTCAGCGACCTGCTGCCCGAGGAAGCCCCCGCGCTGATGGCGCGCATCGAGGCCGAGCTGCCGGCCGCCGTCGACAGCCTGCGTCCGCTCGCGCCGCCCCGCCTGGGGCGCGTGTCGCGCCGCGTGCGCAGCTTTCCCGTGGCGCCCCACGTCGAGCTGCGCCCGGACGAAAAGGCGCAGCACTGGCTGCTGGCCGTGTCGGCCAGCGACCGCACCGGCCTGCTCTACAGCATCGCCCGCGTGCTGGCCGCGCACGCCATCAGCGTCGAGCTGGCCAAGGTGACGACCCTGGGCGAGCGGGTGGAAGACGTGTTCCTGCTGCGCGGCGAGCAGCTGCAGCAGGAGCGCACCCGCGTCAGCATCGAGCAGGAGCTGCTGCAGGCGCTGGAGCCGAGCTGAGCAACCCGAAGCCGCGCGACGGCTAAAATTAAGGGTTTTCCCGATATCGTTGCCCTGCGGCGCACGCACCGCGGTGCGCTCCCCCTGCCTGTTCCCTCCATCCCCATCATGACTTCTGCCTTGTCCACGTCCCGCCGCCTCGTGCTTGCCCTGGCCGCCTCCACCGCCCTGCTGGCCGCCTGCGGCAAGACCGACGCGCCGGCCGCCCCCCAGGCCGCGGCGCCGGCGGCGGCCCTGCCCGCCAAGATCGTCATCGGCCTGGACGACAACTTTCCGCCCATGGGCTTTCGCGACGACAAGAACGAGCTGGTCGGCTTCGACGTGGACCTGGCGCGCGAGGCCGCCCAGCGCCTGGGCGTGCAGGTCGAGTTCAAGCCCATCGACTGGAACGCCAAGGAGGCCGAGCTGAACGGCCAGCGCGTGGACGCGCTGTGGAACGGCCTGACCATCACCGAGGAGCGCAAGAAGAACATCGCGTTCACCGCGCCCTACATGCAGAACCATCAGATCGTGGTGGTGCGCGCCGATGCGCCCATCAAGACCAAGGCCGACCTGGCGGGCAAGACCGTGGGCGTGCAGGATGGCAGCAGCGCCGTCGACGCCGTCGCCAAGGACGAGGCCACGGCCAGGAGCTTCAAGCAGCTGAAGAAGTACGGCGACAACGTGACCGCCCTGATGGACCTGTCCACCGGCCGCCTGGACGCCGTGGTGCTGGACGAGGTGGTGGGCCGCTACTACGCCGCCAAGAAGCCGGGCGACTACGTGGTGCTGGAGGACGACTTCGGCACCGAGGACTACGGCGTGGGCCTGCGCCAGGGCGACACCGAGCTGCACGCCCGCCTGGAGCAGGCGCTGGCCGCCATGAAGCAGGACGGCAGCGGCGCGCGGATCTCGGACAAGTGGTTCGGCAAGAACATCCTGAAGTGACGGGCGGCTGAACCCGGGCCCGCGCCTTCATGGACTACCTGCTGCGCATCCTGCCCCCGCTGCTGGACGGCGCGGGCGTGACGCTGGGCCTGTTCGTGCTCACCCTGGCGCTGTCGCTGCCGCTGGGCCTGGCGCTGGCATTGGCGCGCCTGTCGCGGCTGGCCGCCCTGCGCGGCGCGGTCAGCGGCTTCATCTGGCTGATGCGCGGCACGCCGCTGATGCTGCAGCTCTTGTTCGTCTACTACGCCCTGCCCTTCGTGCCGGTGGTCGGCGTGCGCCTGCCGGACTACCCCTCGGCCGTGGTGGCCTTCACGCTGAACTACGCGGCCTATTTCGCCGAAATCCTGCGCGCGGGCATCCAGTCGATCGACCGTGGGCAGTACGAGGGCGCCAAGGCCCTGGGCATGAGCCACGCGCAGACCATGCGCCGCATCGTCATGCCCCAGGTGTGGCGCATCAGCCTGCCGCCGCTGGCCAACGAGACCATCACCCTGGTCAAGGACACCTCGATCATCTACGTGCTGGCGCTCAACGACCTGCTGCGCGCCGCGCGCGGCATCGTGCAGCGCGACTTCAGCATCACGCCCTTCGTGGTCGCCGCGGCGTTCTACCTGCTGACAACGCTGGTGCTGACCTGGGTGTTCCAGCGGCTGGAGCGCCACCATGCCGAGCATGACGCCTGACGCCGCCACCCCCATGGTCAAGGCCACCGACGTGCACAAGCACTTCGGCGCGCTGCACGTGCTACGCGGCGTGTCGCTGACGGTGGCGCGCGGCGAGGTGGTGGCCGTGCTGGGGCCCTCGGGCTCGGGCAAGTCCACCCTGCTGCGCTGCCTCAACCACCTGGAGACGATCGAGCGCGGGTGCATCGAAATTGCCGGCAAAACGCTCGCTCACCCCGATGCAACGGGCTTGGCTCGCTATCCTTCCGAGAGCGAGGCGCGCCGCATCTGCCAGCACACGGGCATGGTGTTCCAGCACTTCAACCTGTTTCCGCACCTGACGGTGCTGCAAAACCTGATCGAGGCGCCGATGACGGTGCGCAAGCGCGCGCGCGCCGAGGTGGTGCCGCTGGCCGAGGCGCTGCTGGCCCAGGTGGGCCTGGCCGACAAGCGCGACGCCTGGCCCGCCCGCCTGTCGGGCGGGCAGAAGCAGCGCGTGGCCATTGCGCGCGCGCTGGCCATGCAGCCGGACATCCTGCTGTTCGACGAGCCCACCAGCGCGCTCGACCCCGAGCTGACCGCCGAGGTGCTGCGCACCATGCGCCAGCTGGCCGAGCAGCGCATGACCATGCTGGTGGTGACGCACGAGATGGCCTTCGCGCGCGAGGTGGCGCACCGCGTGGTCTTCATGGACCAGGGGCGCATCGTCGAAGACCGGCCGGCCGCCGACTTTTTTGCCGCCCCGCGCCACGAGCGGGCGCGGGCCTTCCTGGCCAGTCTGGCGTAGCCGCCATGCTCAAAGCGCGCCGAACAGCGGCAAGGTGTCGTTCTTGTCGCCCGCCGCCGCGCCGCGCCGGCGCTGCACCTCGAACGAGAGCACGGGCGCCGAAAAATCGCTGAACTGCGCACCCAGGGCGATCTCGCCGGACGAATGCAGCAGGCAGGAGGTGCGCCGCAAGGGCACCTCGGGGCCGGCGGCGTCGGCAAAGCGCACCGTGGTGCCGTAGCTGCTCAGGTCGGTCAGCACGTAGGCACCGTCCTGCCACTGGATGCTGGCGTGCTGGCGCGACACCCGCTGGTCGCTGATCACCAGGTCGTTCTCCTCGGTGCGGCCGATGCGGATTCTGTCGGGGCCCGCTTCGAACACCTTGCTCTGGTCCAGCCAGCTCAGCTTGAGGGTGGGTGGTGCCTTCTGGGCCTGCATGTCGGCCAGGTTGCCGGGCCGGGTCAGCTGGTCGGGCGCCACGTCGGCGTTCCACAGCACCTGGAACACCGAGCGCGGCTGGTTCAGGCCGGGAATGCGCATCAGGCCCAGGTGGCGGCGGCGCACCTCCAGCCAGGACAGCACGCGCACGCGCGCCTCGCCCACCACGGGCGGTGGCGGCTCGGTCCGACCCGCAGTGGCCCACTCGAACACCGATTCGTCGGCCCAGATGGTGTCGGCGCCCGCCATGTCGCACAGGCGCGCCGCCAGGTTGACCGGGTCGCCGTAGCTGTCGGCGTCGAGCTGCACGACGGAGCCGCTGGCCAGTCCGATCTTCATGCCCAGGCGCAAGCCCTGGGGCACCTCGCCCAGGTAGCCCACGTAGCGCTGCTGCAGGAAGATGGCCGCGCTCAGCGCGGCGATGCTGGAGGGAAACTGCAGCAGCACGCCGTCGCCCAGCAGCTTGACGGTGCGCCCGCCATGCACCTCGCACACGCGCGAAACCCAGTGCGTGACGCGGGAGACCAAGCCGGCGACCACCTCGCTCTCAAAAGCCTCGTAGGCAGCCGAGCTGCCTGTCAGATCCACGAAAACGATGGTCGGGTGCATGCCCATGGGCGACAAAGACCTCCTTGAGTCTCCTTGCTGGGATCGTTGTTGTTGTTAGAGCTTGGACACGCTCTTGCGCCGATTGTCTCCGATTCGCCACAAAACAGCCAGCGCGGCTAGCGGATCTGCGCCCAGACCTTGTCCAGCCTTTTCACGCTGACGGGCTGCGGCGTGCGCAGCTCCTGCGCGAACAGGCTCACCCGAAGCTCCTCCAGCAGCCAGCGCAGCTCGCGCAGGCGCTCGTCCTGCACGCCCTTGCGCTCGGCCACCAGGCGCCAGAAACGCTGCTCCTGCGCGCGCGCCTGCGCCATGCGCTCGGCGTCGCGCGCTGGGTCGGCACGCAGCTTGTCCAGCCGCAGCACGATGGCCTTGAGGTAGCGCGCAAGATGCTGCAGCGCGGCCCAGGGCGTGGCGGCCAGAAAGTCCCTGGGCATCAGGCGCTGCAGTTGCTCGGCCGCGTCCTGCATGGCGGCAGGCGCGGCCCGGGTGTCCTTGATCTTGCGCGCCGCCAAGGCGTATTCGGCCAAAATGGCGCCGGCCAGGCGCGCCACCTCGCCGGCGATCAGCACCAGGCGCGCGCGGCCTTCCTCCGTGCGCTGGGCGAAGGCGGCCTCGCAAGTCGGCAGCGGCTCGACCAGGAAGGCGCGCTCCAGCGCCACGTCGATGATCTGCCGGCGCAGCTCCTCGGCCGTGCCCCCGCCCGCGCCGTCGGACGTGCGTCCGACCTGCATGTAGGCCACGGCCATCTTCTGCAGCTCGGGAATGTTCTTTTCGAGGTGCTTGAGGGTGTCGCGCACCTGCAACGCAAACAGCCGGCGCAGGCCCGCGCGGTGGCGCGCGGCAGCCACCCCGGGCTCGTCGAACACCTCGATCGTCACCGCGTCGCCGGCATCGACCAGGGCCGGAAAGCCGACCAGCACCTGGCCCTTGCGCCGCAGCTCCAGCAGCTCGGGCAGCTCGCCGAAGTCCCAGCGGGTGTGGCGCGCGTCCTCCGCCAACGCCTGGTCAACTACGGGTTTGATAGCTGCCTGCGCATGATGGACGCCGGCTGGAGCCTCGTTTTGCTCCGGATGTGGCGAAGGAGCGGCCGCCAGCTGGGTCTTGGCCGCCCGCAGCCCCGCCAGCGCCTGGAAGGCCCCGCGCGCCTGCCCGCCCAGCTGGGCCTTGAGCGCGCCCAGGTCGCGCCCGGCGCCCAACTGGCGGCCGTGCTCGTCGACGACGCGAAAGTTCATGAACAGGTGCGCGGGCAGCATGTCCAGCTTGAAGTCGGTGGGTTTCACATCCAGGCCGGTGGCCTCGCGCACCAGGCGCAGCAGCGCCGCGTTCAGGCTGCCCACGCCGAACCGATCCGGCGCGCCCAGCGCTTCGCCAAGGCGCTCGGCGCTTTGCGGCAGCGGCACGAAGCGGCTGCGCGGCCTTTGCGGCAGGCTCTTGAGCAGGGCCTGGATCTTCTCCTTCAGCATGCCCGGCACCAGCCACTCGGCGCGCTCGGGCGACACCTGGTTGAGCACGAACAGCGGCACCGTCACCGTCAGGCCATCCTGCGCGTCGCCCGGCGCGTGCAGGTAGCTGGCCGCGCAGTCCACCCCGCCCAGGCGCAGCATCTTCGGAAAGGCGGCGGTGGTGATGCCCGCCGCCTCGTGGCGCATCAGCTCCTCGCGCGTGAGCAGCAGCACGTCGGGCGTGGCGCGCTGGGCCTGGCGCCACCAGGCCTGCAGCGTGCGCCCGTCCACCACGTCGGCGGGCAGGTGCTGGTCGTAGAAGGCGTAGATCAGCTCGTCGTCCACCAGCACGTCCTGCCGGCGCGACTTGTGCTCCAGCGTCTCGATCTGCGCCACCAGCTTGCGGTTGGCGGGCAGAAAGGGCAGCGTGCGCGCCCACTCCTCGGGCCACTGGCCGCCCACCAGCGCCTCGCGGATCAGCAGCTCGCGCGCGCCGGCCGGGTCGACCTGGCCGTAGCGCACGCGCCGGCCGCTGTAGACCGGCAGGCCGTACAGCGTGCCGCGCTCGAAGGCGATGGCCTCGCCGGCCTTCTTCTCCCAGTGCGCATCGAGCACCTGCCGTTTCAGCAAATGGCCCGCCACCTCCTCCAGCCACTGCGGCTCGATGTGGGCCATGCCGCGGCCGTACAGGCGCGTGGTCTCCACCAGCTCGGCGCACACCACCCAGCGGCCCGGCCGCTTGGATAAATGCGCGCCCGGGTGGCGATGAAACTTGATGCCGCGCGGCCCCAGGTATTCGCCCGCCGCCGCGCCGGCCTTGCCCTCGGCCTCGATCCTGCAGCCGACGTTGCCCAGCAGGCCGGTCAGCAGCGCCTTGTGCAGGGCCTCGTAGCCGGCCGGCTGCGTGTTCTCCTGCCACTGGTGCTCGGCCACCACGGTGTGCAGCTGCGTGTGGATGTCGCGCCATTCGCGCACGCGGCGCACGCTGATGAAGTTCTGGCGCAGCAGCTGCTCGTACTGGCGGTTGCTGATTTTGTGGGTGGGGCTGCCCCCACCCCTGCCCTCCCCCAGAGGGGGAGGGAGTTGCGCGGCGGTCTTGCTCCCTCTTCCTCTGGGAGAGGGCTGGGGTGAGGGCTGCCCCAAGGCGGCACGGGCGGCAGCCAGCGCCATCTCCACCCGCTGCGCCACTGGCAAGGCAGCCACGTTGGCGGGTTTGCGGGTCGGCGCACTGCCCTGCTCCACCATCTCACGCCGCGTTTGAGGCGCCCGGCCGCCGCCGGGCCGCCCCAAGGCGGCCGCAGCCCCCTCGGGGGGCAGCGCAGACGCGGAGCGCGGAGCGTGGGGGCCATTTCCTCCGCGCGCATCCTGCAGCCACTGCCACAGCTTGATGTACCCGCTGAACTCGCTCTTCTCGTCGTCGAACTTGGCGTGCTGCTGGTCGGCCTGGGCCTGCTGCTCCAGCGGGCGGTCGCGCACGTCCTGCACGCTGAGCGCGCTGGCGATCACCAGCACCTCGCGCAGGCAGGAGCGCTCGCGCCCGGCCAGGATCATGCGGCCCACGCGCGGGTCCAGCGGCAGGCGCGCCAGCTCGCGGCCCAGGGGCGTCAGCTCGCCCGCGTCGTCGACCGCGCCCAGCTCGCCCAGCAGCTGGTAGCCGTCGGCGATGGCGCGGCCCGAGGGCGGCTCCAGGAAGGGAAAGTCCTCCACCCGCGCGCCGTCGGCCATCAGCCGCAGGCTCTTCATGCGCAGGATCACGCCGGCCAGCGAGGAGCGCAGGATTTCCGGGTCGGTGAAGCGCGGGCGGCCGGCAAAGTCCTTCTCGTCGTACAGGCGGATGCAGATGCCCTCGGCCACGCGTCCGCAGCGGCCGGCGCGCTGGTTGGCCGCCGCCTGGCTCACCGGCTCGATCAGCAGCTGCTCGACCTTGCTGCGATAACTGTAGCGCTTGACGCGCGCCGTGCCGGCGTCGATGACGTATTTGATCCCTGGAACCGTGAGCGAGGTCTCGGCCACGTTGGTGGCCAGCACGATGCGCCGGCCGTGGTGCGCGTCGAACACGCGGTCCTGCTCGGCCTGCGACAGGCGGGCGAACAGCGGCAGCACCTCGGCACTGCGCAGCACCGGGTGCGCGGCCAGGTGCTTGCGCAGATGGTCGGCCGCCTCGCGGATCTCGCGCTCGCCGGGCAAAAACACCAGGATGTCGCCGCCGGCGGCGCCGGCCCACAGCTCGTCCACGCCGTCGGCAATGGCCTCGTTCAGGCCGTGGTCGCGGCTTTCCTCGAACGGGCGCCAGCGCTGCTCCACCGGGTAGGTGCGGCCCGACACCATCAGCACGGGGGCGTCTTTCCCCTTGGCATCGGCAAAGTGTTTGGCAAAGCGCTCGGCGTCGATGGTGGCCGAGGTGACGATGACCTTCAGGTCGGGCCGGCGCGGCAGCAGCTGCCTGAGGTAGCCCAGCAGGAAGTCGATGTTCAGGCTGCGCTCGTGCACCTCGTCGATGATCAGCGTGTCGTAGGCCTGCAGCAGCGGGTCGGTCTGCGTCTCGGCCAGCAGGATGCCGTCGGTCATCAGCTTGACCGAGGCGCCGGGCGAGAGGCGGTCCTGGAAGCGCACCTTGTAGCCCACCACCTCGCCCAGCGGCGTGTTCAGCTCCTGCGCGATGCGCTTGGCCACGCTGCTGGCGGCGATGCGCCGCGGCTGCGTGTGGCCGATCAGGCGGCCGCGCTCGCCCGGCCGGGCGTTGAGGCGCCCCCGGCCCATGGCCAGCGCGATCTTGGGCAGCTGGGTGGTCTTGCCCGAGCCGGTTTCGCCGCAGACGATGATGACCTGGTGCGCGCGCAGTGCCTCTTCAATCTCCGCGCGGCGTGCAGAAACCGGCAGGCTGTCGGGAAACGCGATCGGGAGGGCGGAGGTGGCAGGCAGCGGCACGGGCATGAGGGCCCCGATTATCCGCAAGGCGCGGCGGTGCCACGGCGGGCGCGGCGCGCCCCGAAGCACCCCACGGACGCCCGTATTCACCTGCTCCCATTGCGGTTGGCTTGATCTGTGTAAAGAAGCGAAAGCAGTAGACTCGCCTCTCTTAACCAGACGGGAAAGCGCGCCGGTATCCGGCACGCGCCCGATGATTCATTGGTCACGTTGGAGAGAGATTCCATGAGCACTTCCTTTCGCATGAAGAGCGTTGCCGCCGCGCTGGGCATGGCAGGCCTGTTCGCATTCTCGAGCGCCCAGGCGCAGATCAAGATCGCCATCGTGGGCCCGGCCACCGGCCCGGTGACCCAGTACGGCGACATGGTCAAGGAAGGCGTGTCGACCGCCGTCGAGATGTTCAACGCCGCCGGCGGCGTGAACGGCAAGAAGATCGAGACCGTGGTGGTGGACGACGCCTGCGAGCCCAAGCAGGGCCCAGTGGCGGCCAACCGCGTGGTCAACGACAAGATCCACTACGTGGTCGGCCCGGTCTGCTCGGGCGCCTCGATCGCCGCCGCGCCGATCTACAACAACGAGGGCGTGGTCGTCGTCACCCCGTCGGCCACCTCCCCCGCGCTGACCGACGGCAAGAACTTCCACTACCTCTTCCGCACCATCGGGCGCGACGACCAGCAGGGCCCCGCGGCCGCCAAGTTCATCGCCCAGAAGATCAAGCCCAAGAAGGTCGCCGTGCTGCACGACAAGCAGTCGTACGGCCAGGGCATTGCCGCCAACGTGCGCGACGACCTGAAGAAGGCCGGCATCAACGTGGTGCTGTTCGAGGGCATCAACGCCGGCGACAGCGACTACTCGGCCGTCATCACCAAGCTCAAGAGCGCGGGCGTCGACTTCGTCTACTACGGCGGCTACCACCCCGAGATGGGCCTGCTGCTGCGCCAGGCCGGCGAGCAGGGCCTGAAGGTCAAGATGATGGGCCCCGAGGGCGTGGGCAACCCCGAGATCAACGCCATTGCCGGCCCGGCCGTCGAAGGCATGCTGCTGACGCTGCCGGCCGACTTCTCGGCCAACCCCAAGAACGCCGCCATCGTCAAGGCCTTCAAGGACAAGAAGCGCGACCCCTCGGGCGCCTTCCAGCTGACCTCCTACGCGGCCACTCAGGTGATCCTGGACAGCATCAAGGCCGTGGGCGACGACCCCAAGAAGGTGGCCGATTACATGCACAAGACCAGCTTCGAGACCCCGATCGGCCCGGTGTCCTGGGACGCCAAGGGCGACCTGAAGTCCTTCGAGTTCCAGGTCTTCGAATGGCACAAGGACGGCAGCAAGTCGCTCGTCAAGTAAACACGCCCTAAAACGCCCCGGCAACTCCCCGACCCACAGGGGGCAGACCCGGGGCGTCGTCTGCTGCGCCGCGCGCGGATGCGACCCAACGGAGACTTCGCATGTCCGACTTCCTGCCGCAACTCATCCAGCAGCTGTTCAACGGCCTCTCGCTGGGTGCGATCTACGCCCTGATCGCCATCGGCTACACCATGGTCTACGGCATCATCGGCATGATCAACTTCGCCCACGGCGAGATCTACATGATCGGCGGCTACGTCGGCTTGGTCACGCTGTCGGCGGTGGGGGTGCAAAGCGGGCTGCCGGTCGCGCTGGTCATCGGGCTGATGCTGGTGGCGGCGGTGCTGATCACCGGCGTCTACGGCTACGCGGTCGACCAGCTAGCCTACAAGCCCTTGCGGGACAGCCCGCGCCTGGTGCCGCTGATCTCGGCCATCGGCATGTCGATCTTCCTGCAGAACTGGGTCGCGCTGGGCCAGGGCGCGCGCGACATGGCGGTGCCGGCGCTGCTGCCCGGCGCCTTCCGCTTCGCCGGCGAAGGCGGCTTCGAAATCTACATTCCCTACGCCCGCGTGCTGGTGATCGCCGTCACCGTGGTGCTGATGATCGGGCTGACGCTGTACATCCGCAACTCGCGCATGGGCCGGGCCTCGCGCGCCTGCTCGCAGGACATGCACATGGCCAACCTGCTGGGCATCGACACCAACCGCGTCATCTCCTTCACCTTCATCCTGGGCGCCATGCTGGCCGCGGTCGGCGGCGTGCTGATCGCGCTGGCGGTGGGCAAGCTCAACCCCTTCATCGGCTTCATCGCCGGCATCAAGGCCTTCACGGCGGCGGTGCTGGGCGGCATCGGCTCCATCCCCGGCGCCATGCTGGGCGGCGTGCTGCTGGGCATCGCCGAAACCCTGGCCGCCGCCTACATCTCGTCCGAATACAAGGACATCGTGGCCTTCGCGGTGCTGGTGCTGGTGCTGCTGGTGCGGCCCAGCGGCCTGCTGGGCAAGCCCGAAGTGGAGAAAGTCTGATGAACACCACCGCAGCCTCCCGGCAGCGCCCCGACTGGCGCCAGGCCTTCTCGCACGCACTCGGCGCGGCCGTCATCACGGCGCTGCTGGTGGCGCCCATCTTCGGCCTGCGGCTGGAGCGCATGGGCGCGCGCACCATCGTCGTGCCGCACTGGGACAAGGTCGCCTGGGCCTGCCTGGCGGTGTTTCTGGTGCAGCTGGCGCGCCCCTGGCTGGCGGGCGCCACCACGCGGCGCATCCCCTGGCCGACGCTGCCCGAGGTGTCCGAGCGCCAGCGCAGCCTGCTGCTCACCGTGGTGCTGCTGGTGGCCGTCAGCTGGCCCTTCATGGCCGGCCGCAACGCGGTCGACATCGCCACGCTGGCGCTGATCTACGTCATGCTGGGCCTGGGCCTGAACATCGTGGTCGGCTTTGCCGGCCTGCTCGACCTGGGCTTCGTGGGCTTCTACGCCACCGGCGCCTACACCTTCGCCCTGCTCCACCACTGGGCCGGCTGGAGCTTCTGGCAGGCGCTGCCGCTCACGGGCGCCATGTCGGCGCTGTTCGGCTTCATCCTGGGCTTTCCGGTGCTGCGCCTGCGCGGCGACTACCTGGCCATCGTCACGCTGGGCTTCGGCGAGATCATCCGCCTGCTGCTGGTCAACCTGACCGACTTCACCGGCGGGCCGGACGGCATCTCGGGCCTGCCCAAGCCCTCGGTGTTCGGGCTGGAGATGGCGCGCAGCGCCAGCGTGGAGGGCGCCAGCACCTTCCACGAGTTCTTCGGCCTCGAGTTCAACTCGATGCACATGGTGATCTTCCTGTACCTGATGGCGCTGATGCTGGCGACGATCACCCTGTGGTTCTCCAACCGCCTGCTGCGCATGCCGATCGGCCGCGCCTGGGAGGCGCTGCGCGAGGACGAGATCGCCTGCCGCTCGCTGGGCCTCAACCCGATGACGATCAAGCTCTCGGCCTTCACCATGGGCGCCATGTTCGCCGGCTTCGGCGGCGCCT
This sequence comes from Burkholderiaceae bacterium, assembly GCA_024235995.1. Classification (NCBI taxonomy): domain Bacteria; kingdom Pseudomonadati; phylum Pseudomonadota; class Betaproteobacteria; order Burkholderiales; family Burkholderiaceae; species Burkholderiaceae bacterium. The sequence goes on along the minus strand of JACKLI010000001.1, from coordinate 2,301,679 downwards.
TCTTCGCGGCGCGCCAGGGCATCGTCAACCCCGAGTCCTTCACCTTCATCGAGTCGGCGCTGATCCTGGCCATCGTGGTGCTGGGCGGCATGGGCTCGCAGCTGGGCGTGATCCTGGCGGCGATCCTGATCACCGCCCTGCCCGAGCTGGCGCGCGAATTCTCCGAATACCGCATGCTGGTGTTCGGCCTGGTGATGATCGTGATGATGATCTGGCGCCCGCAGGGCCTGCTGCCGATGAAGCGCCGCCATGTGGAGATCGCGTGATGGCCGACGCGCAGTTTCTCGAGGTGCAGGGCCTGAGCATGCGCTTTGGCGGCCTGCTGGCGGTCGACGACATCGGCTTCGCCGTGCGCGAGCACGAGATCTTCGCCATCATCGGCCCCAACGGCGCCGGCAAGACGACGGTGTTCAACTGCATCGGCGGCTTCTACAAGCCCACCACCGGCCGCATCCGCCTGCGCGGGCGCGAGATCGCCGGGCTGGGCAGCCACACGGTGGCGCGCCACGGCGTGGTGCGCACCTTCCAGAACGTGCGCCTGTTCAAGGGCATGACGGCGCTGGAGAACCTGCTGGTGGCGCAGCACCGGCACCTCAAGACCTCGCTGCCCGCCGGCCTGCTGCGCACGCGCGCCTACCGCGACAGCGAGCAAAAGGCGCTCGAGCGGGCGCTGCACTGGCTGGACTACATGGAGCTGCGCGAGTTCGCCAACCGGCCGGCCGGCAACCTGGCCTACGGCCACCAGCGGCGCCTGGAGATCGCCCGCTGCATGGTGACCGAGCCGCGCCTGCTGATGCTCGACGAGCCCGCCGCCGGCCTGAACCCGCAGGAGAAGAAGGACCTGCAGGGCCTGATCCAGCGGCTGCGCGCGCAGCACGACATCGCGGTGCTGCTGATCGAGCACGACATGAGCCTGGTGATGGGCGTGTCCGAGCGCATCCTGGTGATGGAGCACGGCCGCCGCATCGCGCTCGACGTGCCGGAGGCGATCCGCAACGACCCGCGCGTCATCAAGGCCTACCTGGGAGAAGAATGATGGCGAGCATGCTGGAGCTCAGGCAGCTGAGCACCCACTACGGCGCCATCTGCGCCGTCAACCAGGTCAGCCTGCACGTCGACCAGGGCGAGATCGTCTCGCTGATCGGCTCCAACGGCGCCGGCAAGACCTCGCTGCTGATGACGGTGTGCGGCAGCCCGCGCGCCAGCGGCGGCCACGTCCTGCTGGACGGCCGGGACATCACCCACCTGCCCTCGCACCACATCATGCGCCAGGGCATCGCCGTCTCGCCCGAGGGCCGGCGCGTGTTCCCGGCGCTGACGGTGACCGAGAACCTGCAGATGGGCGGCTTCTTCCTCGACAAGGGCGAGATCCAGGCCGGCATCGAGCACGTGTTCGGGCTGTTTCCGCGCCTGCGCGAGCGGGCCGTCCAGCGCGCCGGCACGCTCTCGGGCGGCGAGCAGCAGATGCTGGCCATCGGCCGCGCCCTCATGAGCAAGCCGCGCCTGCTGCTGCTGGACGAACCCACCCTGGGCCTGGCGCCGCTGGTCATCACCCAGATCTTCGAGATCATCCTGACCGTGCGCGCGGGTGGCGTGACCGTGTTCCTGGTCGAGCAGAACGCCAACAAGGCGCTGCAGATCGCCGACCGCGGCTACGTGCTCGAAAACGGCCGCCTGGTGCTGGAAGACACCGGCGCCAACCTGCTGAAGAACGACGCGGTGCGCCAGGCCTACCTGGGGGGTTGAGCGCGACCGCCCGGCAGGCTGGCGGCGCCGCCCTCTTCCTGCGGCCACGCCAGGCGAATGCCCTGCGTGCGCGCCAGCGCCTGCAGGTCCTCGGGCGTGTCGATGTCGGCCACGTGGCGCGCATGCGCCATTGCCAGCTCCTGCACCTGCCCGCGGTGGGCGCGGCGCCACTCGCGCACGCCGGCGCCGCCTTGCCCCTGCATGACGGCCGCGCGCAGCCGGGGTCCGAAGGCGATCGGATGCCCGGGCTGGCCGCCGTGGCTGGGCACCACCAGCTCGATGCCCGGCGCGCGCGCGCGCCAGGCCTGCACCACGGCCTGCACGTCCCCGGCCTCCAGCAACGGCTGGTCGCCGAGCACGACCAGCACCGTGTCCAGTTCGTCCGGCAGGGCCGCCAAGCCGCAGCGCAAGGACGAGCCCGGGCCGTCGTCGGGCGCCGGGTTGCGCACCCAGGCCAGCGAGGCGCCGCCGGCCACGCCCGCTGCCCGCGCCGCCGCCAGCACCGCCTGCAGGCGTTCGGCGTGGTGCCCGAGCACGACCACGATGGCGTCCGCGCCGCACTGCCGCAGCAGGCGGATCTGGCGCAGCAGCAAGGGCTCGCCATCGCGTGTCAGCAGGCTCTTGGGCCGGCAGCCCATGCGCCGCCCCGCGCCGGCCGCCATGACGACCGCGCCGACGTTCATGTTTGTGGCACGAAGCAGACCTGCCCGGCGTCGTTGGGCGTGATGTCCTGCATGTCCTTGACGTGCGCCACGTCCATGTCGCGCGGCAGCGGCACGCCGTTCTTCACCGCCAGCACCTCGGCCATCACGCTGACGGCGATCTCGGGCGGGGTCTTGCTGCCGATGTAGATGCCGATGGGGCCGCGCAGGCCCTTCAGGCTCTCCTCGGTCTGGTCCAGGTGCTCGATCATGCGCTGGTGGCGCAGCAGGCTGTTGCGCCGGCTGCCGATGGCGCCGATGTAGAACGCCGGCGTCTCCAGCGCCTGCAGCAGGGCCAGGTCGTCCAGCTTGGGGTCGTGCGTGAGGGCGATGACGCAGCTGCGCCCGTCAAGCGCCATCTCGGCGACGGTGTCGTCGGGCATGGTGCCGACCAGGCGCGCGCCGGGCACGCTCCAGCTGCCGGCAAACTCCTCGCGCGGGTCGCACACGGTCACCGAGAAGCCGCAGAACAGCGCCATCGTGGCCAGGTATTCGCTCATCTGGCCGGCGCCGATGATCAGCATGCGGTAGCCGGGGCCGAAGGTGTTGACCAGCTCGCTGGCGTTCAGGATCAGCTCGGCCGGACGGTCGGTGGCCTCCAGCGTGACCTGCCCGTCGGCCAGGCGCACGCGGCGGTGCATCAGCCGGCCGGCGTCCAGCGCCTGCAGCAGCTCGGCCACGCGCGCGGCGTCGGGGTCGAACTCCAGCATCACCTCCAGCGTGCCCCCGCAGGGCAGGCCGAAGCGGTGCGCCTCGTCGGCCGTGACGCCGTACTTGACGAACCGGGGCGGGCCCTCGCGCGGCAGCGCGTCGGCCGCGTCGGCCTTGGTGTAGCGGTCGATCAGGTCGTACTCGATGCAGCCGCCCGACACCGAGCCCATCACCGCGCCATCCTCGCGCAGCGCCATGATGCAGCCCACCGGCCGCGGCGACGAACCCCAGGTGCGCACCACGGTGGCCAGCACGGCCCGCTTGCCGTCCTGGCGCCATTCGCGCAGCGCGCGCAGTACCGTGACGTCAAGGTTTTCCATGCAACCGCTCCTTTCGGCCCTACTTCAGGGCCCAACCGACAGCGACAACGACCACGATCGCCACCACCACCCACACCCAGGCGGGCACGCCCGCCTCGCCGCCCGGCACCTTGGCCGGCAGCGCCTCGTCCGCACCGGCCGTTGCCTCGGGCGCCGGGTGCCGGTGCTGCATTTCCTCGTCGAAGCGCTTGAAGAAGCTCTCGGCCATCGATTTGGCCACGCCGTCGATCAGGCGCTGGCCCACCTGGGCAATCTTGCCGCCCACCGTGGCGTTGACGGTGTAGCCCAGCTCGCAGCCCTGATCGTTGGGCGTGAGCACCACCTTGGCAGAGCCCTTGCCGAAGCCGGCCACACCGCCGTTGCCCTCGAAGTTGATGGTGTAGCTGCCGGGCGCCTGGATGTCGGCCAACTGGATCGCGCCCTTGAACTTGGCCGCCACCGGACCGACCTTGATCGCGTTGACCAGCGCGTAGGCGTTGTCGCCCGTGGGCTCGATGCTGTCGCAGCCCGGGATGCAGAGCTTGAGCACCTCGGGGTCGTTCAGCGCGTCCCAGGCCTGTTGTTGCGTGACGGCCAGTTGCCGCGAGCCTTGCATGTCCATGTTGAAATTCCTCTCAAGTTTTATTGTTTCATCAGTGCGGCGATCGCGCTGGCCAGCTCGTTCAGCTTGGTCACGTTGTGCACCGCCAGGGTTCCATCGCAGGCCTTGTGCAGCACCGCGGCGCCGCGCGCCAGCGGCTGGTAGCCGTCGAAGCGCAGCAGCGGGTTGAGCCACAGGATGCGGCGCGTGTGGCGTTTGAGCCAGGCCAGCTCCCGTGCCAGCAGCTCGGGCTCGCCGGTGTCCAGCCCGTCGCTGACGACCAGCACCAGGGTGCGGCGGCCCACCAGCCGGCGCGCGTGCTGCCGGTGCAGGCTGGCCAGCGATTCACCCAGGCGCGTGCCGCCGGCAAAGTCCTCGATGCGGGCGCCGGCCTCGAGCAGCATGGCGTCGGTGTCGGCCTGGCGAAAGCTGGCGCTCAGGTCGGTCAGGCGGGTGCCGAAGGCAAACACGTCGGGGCGGATGCTCTGGCGCTGGCCGGCCACCAGCGCGCGCGCGGTGGCCGCGTGCAGGAAGGCCAGCAGCAGCCGGGTGTAGCGCTCCATCGAACCCGACACGTCCATCAGCACCAGCAGCGGCAGCGGCTGGCGGCGGCGCTGCAGGCGCGTGATGGCCATCACGTCGCCGCCGGTCTGCGCCGCCTGGCGCAGCGTGCGCCCCCAGTGCACGCGCGCGCCGCGGCTGCCGGCTCGCGTGCGGCGCCCGGCCACGGTGGGCAGCGGCAGCGGCGTGTCGCGCACCAGGCGCTCGACCAGGCCGTATTCGCTGGCCGTCAGCTGGTTGAAGTCGGCGGTCTTCAGGCGCGCCAGCTCGCTGGCCGTCATCGCCGCGTCCAGGTCCACCTCCTGGTCGGGCCTGGGCGGCTCGCCCGGCCGCGCGGCCTTGGGCGGGGCCAGTGCCTCGCGCGCCCGCGGGCGCTGGCGCGGCGGCGCGGCGCGGCCCTCGGCGGTGGGCAGCATCTGCGCCAGCAGCTTCTTGGCCAGGTCGGGGTCGCGAAAAAAGGCGTCGAACAGCTCGCGGAACACCGCGCGGTCCTGCTCGCGGCTGACCAGCACGGCCTCCAGCGCGGCGCCCAGGTCGTGCTTGCGCGCCACGCCCACCCACTGCACCGCCTGCTGCGCCAGCGCGATGCGCGAGGCGTCCACCCGCACGCCGGCGCGCCGCAGCGTGCGGCCGAAGGCGCTCAGGTTGCCCGCCAGCTTACCGCTGCGGGCGTCGCCCAGTTGCGAGACCGGGCGGGAGTGCGTGGCCGTGTTCACGGCTCAAGCCGCCTGGCGGGCCGCCTGCAGCGCCTGGTCGGCCAGCGCGCGGTCGAGCGCGGCCACGTCGTCGCGCTGCTTGAACAGGATGCCGGCGGTGTCCAGGACGACCTCGGGGTCGAGGTTGACGGTGTCCAGCGCCACCAGCGCGCGCGCCCACTCCACCGTCTCGGCGATGCCCGGCGCGCGCTGAAAGTGCTCGCCGTAGGGCGCACTGCGCAGCTGCTGCACGAAAGCGGCCACCTGGTCGGCCAGCCGCCGAGGCGCCTCGGGCACCAGGGCGCGCACGATGGCCAGCTCGCGCTCGCGCTCGGGGTAGTCCAGCCAGTGGTACAGGCAGCGGCGCTTGACGGCGTCGTTCAGCTCGCGCGTGCGGTTGCTGGTGAGCAGCGTCACCGGCGGCACCGCCGCGCGCACGGTGCCCAGCTCGGGGATGCTGACCTGGTACTCGCCCAGGTATTCGAGCAGGAAGGCCTCGAAGGGCTCGTCGGCGCGGTCCACCTCGTCGATCAGCAACAGCGCGCCGGGCGGCGGCGCCTCCAGCGCCTGCAGCAGCGGGCGGCGCACCAGGTAGCGCGGCTGGTAGACCTCCTGCTCCAGCTCGCTGGCCGGTGCCTTGCCCTCTGCTGCTCTCAGGTGCAGCAACTGCGCGGCGTAGTTCCATTCATAAAGCGCCTCGCGTTGCTCCAGCCCGTCGAAGCACTGCAGGCGCAGCAGCTGGCGCCCCAGCACCTGCGCCAGCGCCTTGGCCAGCTCGGTCTTGCCCACGCCGGGCTCGCCCTCCAGCAGCAGCGGGCGCTGCAGCTTGAGCGCCAGGAACACCGCCGTGGCCAGGTGCCGGTCGGCAAAGTAGCCCTGGGTTTGCAGGGCGGCGATGAGCGCATCGATGGAGGCGAAGGCGTCGTCGGGCGCCGCGGTGGGCGCGGGTGCGGTCATGTCGGGTGTTGTGAAAATACTATCGAAAGAATAGCTGGTTGCGCATATTGGATGCGGACCAGAGCTTGAAAACCCTTGTGATTTTGAAGCGCCCTGCCCTCACCCCTGCCCTCTCCCAGAGGGAGAGGGAGAAAGTCTCGAGGGAGCCGGGTCAGGCCAGGGCCTGGGCCACGGCGCGCTGGGTCATCACGCCGACCAAGTGGGCGCGGTAGGCGGCCGAGCCGTGCAGGTCGCTGGACATCTCGGCTTCGTCGGTCTTGACGCCCGCCACCGCGTCGGGGCTGAACTGCTTGCTGAGCGCCGCCTCCATGCCGGCGTGGCGAAACACGCCGTTGCCGCCGCCGGTGACGGCCACGCGCACGCCGGCGTCGCCCTGCGCCACGAACACGCCGATCAGCGCGAAGCGCGAGGCCGGCTGCGCAAACTTGACGTAGGCCGCGCGCTTGGGAATGGGAAAGCCGATGGCGGTGATCAGCTCGCCCTCGTCCAGCGCGGTGGCGAACAGGCCCTGGAAGAAGTCGTCGGCCTTGATCTGCCGCTTGCTGGTGTGCACCGTGGCGCCCAGCGCCATCAGCGCGGCCGGGTAGTCGGCCGCGGGGTCGTTGTTGGCCACCGAGCCGCCGAGGGTGCCCATGGCGCGCACCTGCTTGTCGCCGATGTGGCTGGCCAGCTCGGCCAGCGCCGGGATGTCGGCGCGCACCTCGGCGCTTTCGGCCACGTCGCAGTGGCGCGTCATGGCGCCGATGGTGAGCGTGCCGGCCTCGCGGCGGATGCCCTTCAGCTCGGCGACGGCGCCCAGGTCGACCAGCTGCTCGGGCGCCGCCAGGCGCAGCTTCATCGAGGCCAGCAGGGTCTGGCCGCCGGCCAGCAGCTTGCCGCCGGCCTGGGCCAGCCGGGCCGCGTCGGCGGCGGTGGCGGGGCGCTCATAGGTGAATGCGTACATGAGGGAGCTCCTTTCAGGCCTTGGCGGATTGGATGGCTTGCCACACGCGGTGCGGCGTGGCGGGCATGTCGAGCTCCTTGACGCCCAGCGGCGCCAGCGCGTCGAGCACGGCGTTGATGACCGCCGGCGGCGAGCCGATGGCGCCCGCCTCGCCGCAGCCCTTGCTGCCGATGGGGTTGTGCGTGCAGGGCGTGCACACGTGGCCGAGCTTGAACATGGGGAAGTCGGCCGCGCGCGGCATGGTGTAGTCGGTGTAGCTGCCGGTCAGCAGCTGGCCGCTGTCCGGGTCGTACACGCCGTGCTCCATCAGCGCCTGGCCCAGGCCCTGCACCACGCCGCCGTGCACCTGGCCCTCGACGATCATCGGGTTGATGATGACGCCGAAGTCGTCCACGGTGGTGAAGCGGTCGACGCGCACCACGCCCGTGGCCGGGTCGACCTCGACCTCGCAGATGTAGGTGCCCGCCGGATAGGTGAAGTTGGTCGGGTCGTAGAAGGCCGTTTCGTCCAGGCCCGGCTCCAATTTATCGAGCGGGTAGTTGTGCGGCACGTAGGCCGTCAGCGCCACCTGGGCGAACGGGATTTTCTTGTCGGTGCCCTTGACCTTGAACTCGCCGCCGCTGAACTCGATGTCGGCGTCGCTGGCCTCCATCAGGTGCGCGGCGATCTTCTTGGCCTTTTCCTCGATCTTGTCCAGCGCCTTCATGATGGCGGTGCCGCCCACGCTGAGCGAGCGGCTGCCGTAGGTGCCCATGCCGAACGGGATGCGGCCGGTGTCGCCGTGCACGATGTCGACCTGGCCGGGGTCGATGCCCAGCCTTGCGGCCACCAGCTGCGCGAAGGTGGTCTCGTGCCCCTGGCCGTGGCTGTGCGAGCCGGTGAACACCGTCACGCTGCCGGTGGGGTTGACGCGCACCTCGCCGGCCTCGAACAGGCCGGCGCGCGCGCCCAGGGCGCCGGCGATGTTGCTGGGCGCCAGGCCGCAGGCCTCGATGTAGCTGCTGTAGCCGATGCCGCGCTTGAGGCCCCTGGCCTCGCTGGCCTTCCTGCGCGCCTCGTAGCCGGCCACGTCGGCCAATTTTTGCGCCTCGTTCATGCAGGCGTGGAAGTCGCCCGTGTCGTACTGCAGCGCCACCGGCGTCTGGTACGGAAACTGGGTGACGAAGTTGCGCTTGCGGATCTCGTCCTGACTCAGGCCCAGCTCCCACGCGCAGCGGGTGGCCATGCGCTCGATCAGGTAGGCCGCCTCGGGCCGGCCCGCACCGCGGTAGGCGTCCACCGGCGCGGTGCTGGTGAACCAGCCGTCGACCTCGACGTAGATCTGCGGCGTGCCGTACTGCCCGGCCAGCAGGGTGCCGTACAGGATGGTGGGCACGCTGGAGGCAAAGGTGGACAGGTAGGCGCCCAGGTTGGCGTGGGTGTGCACGCGCAGGGCCAGGAACTTGCCGTCCTTGTCCATCGCCATCTCGGCGTGGGTGATGTGGTCGCGCCCATGCGCGTCGCTCACGAAGGACTCGCTGCGCTCGGCCGTCCACTTGATGGCGCAGCCCAGCTGCTTGGCTGCCCAGGTGGCCGCCACGTCCTCGGCGTACAGGAAGATCTTGGAGCCGAAGCCGCCGCCCACGTCGGGCGCCACCACGCGCACCTTGTGCTCGGGCCACTGCAGCACGAAGGCGGTCATCAGCAGGCGCTCGACGTGCGGGTTCTGGTTGGCCACGTACAGCACCGACTCGTCCGTGCCGCGGTTGTAGCTGGCGTTGACGGCGCGCGGCTCCATCGCGTTGGGGATCAGGCGGTTGTTGGTCAGGTCCAGCTTGGTGACGTGCGCGGCGCTGGCGAAGGCGGCGTCCACCGCGGCCTTGTCGCCCAGCGTCCACTTGTAGCAGTGGTTGTCGGGCGCCTCGTCGTGCAGCGCCGGGCCCTTGGCGGCGGTGCGCATGTCGATCACCGGCGCCAGCTCTTCGTAGTCCACCTGCACCGCCTCGGCGGCGTTCTTGGCCTGCTCCAGCGTGTCGGCCACCACCATGGCCACGTGGTCGCCCACGTAGCGCACCTTCTTGATCGCCAGGATGGGGTGCGGCGGCTCCTTCATCGGCGTGCCGTCGGGGTTGCTGATGAGCCAGCCGCAGGGCAGGCCGCCCATCTTGCCGTCGATGTCGGCCCCGGTGAAGACGCGCGCCACGCCCGGCATGGCGCTGGCGGCGGCGGTGTCCACCTTCTTGACGATGGCGTGCGCGTGCGGCGAGCGCACGAACACCGCGTATTTCTGATGGGCCTGGACGATGTCGTCGGTGTAGTTGCCCACGCCGGTCAGAAAGCGCAGGTCTTCCTTGCGCTTGAGCGACTCGCCGATGTGCGGCAGCTTGGCAAATTCATTGGCACCCATGTCTTGTCTCCTTGCCTTGGTTCGGGTTCAGGCGGCCATGGCCTTTTGCGCGGTCTGCACCGCGGCGACGATGTTCTGGTAGCCCGTGCAGCGGCACAGGTTGCCCTCCAGCAGCGCGCGGATCTCGCCCTCGGTGGCGCCGGGGTGGTGCTTGAGCAGGTCGATCGTGCTCATCACCATGCCGGGCGTGCAGTAGCCGCATTGCAGGCCGTGGCATTCCTTGAACGCCGCCTGCACCGGGTGCAGCGTGCCGTCGGCGGCGGCCACGCCCTCGATGGTGGTGATGTCGGCGCCCTGCATCTGCGCCACCAGCGTGTTGCAGGCCTTGATGGCGCGGCCGTCGGCGATCACCGTGCAGGCGCCGCACTGGGCCGTGTCGCAGCCCACGTGCGTGCCCGTCAGGCGCAAGTGCTCGCGGATGAACTGCACCAGCAGCGTGTTGGGCGGCACGTCGGCCGACACCGCCTTGCCATTGACCTTGAGCTCGACTTTCATCGCGGGCATCTCCTTGTCGTGGTGGGTTTTCAAGCTTGGGGTAAAAACAGCCATTCTTGGAACAACGCATGCCAGGATGCCTAGGCAAAACCCTTGGTTTTCAGCCCCCGGCTCGATTATTCTCAGTTTGAGACACGGAGACACCGCGATGACCGCCCTGCCCGCTTTTTCTGGCGTGCCGCGACTGCAGCAGATCGCCCTGGCACGGCAAAGCCTGCTGGCCGAAGGCACCGAGCTGACCGAAGCCCTGGCCAGCGCCTGGCTCGACCGCGCCTGGATCATGCAAAGCTGGCGCCGCTGCCTGGCGCTGGGCCACCGGCCGCAGTCGCGCGTCGCCTTCGACCCTGTGTCCGCCCACGCCCGCGCCGACGCGCAGGGCGCCCACGCCGCCCTGCTGGCCGCCGCCCGGCCCGAGCTGCAGCGCCTGGCCGACGCCATCGCCCCCATCCGCTACTTCGTGCTGCTGACCGACGCGCAGGGCTGCGTCATCGACACGGCCGGCGCCATCGACCACCGCAACCGGGCCACGCACGCCATCGCCCGCGTGGGGGTGGATTTGTCCGAGCGCAGCGTGGGCACCACCGCCATCGGCGCCGCCCTGGGCGAGCGCGCGCCGGTGTGGCTGCACCGCGGCGAGCACTTCTTCAACGACACCGCCGTCTACAGCTGCGCCGGCGCCCCCCTGTTCGGCCCCGACGGCGCCTGCCTGGGCATGCTGGACGTGACCGGCGTGGAGGTGCCCGAGCGGCCCGAGCTGAAGCATCTGGTGGCCCAGTCGGCCCAGACCATCGAAGACGCCCTGGTGCTGGCCCGCCCGCACGCGCTGCGCCTGCAACTGGCCTGGCCCGCCGGCTGGCAGGTCAGCGGCGGCAGCGCCGGCACCGGCCTGCTGTGCCTGGACGCCGACGGCCAGGTCACCGGCGCCAACGCCACCGCGCGCCAGATGCTGCCCGCGCTGCACGGCGCGGCGCATGGCGCCCTGCACGCCAGCGAGCTGTTCGCCCTGCCCTGGGCCCAGCTGTTCGACCTGGCGCGGCAAGGCGAGGCGGCCACTGTGCCCCTGTGGTCCGGCCTGCGCGTGCAGGTCGCCGCGCAAGCCCCGGCGCATCCCGCGTCCGGTGCGCCTGCCAGCACCCGTCCTACCGCTTCACGCTCATTGAAAGCGGTGGAAACCGACCTGATCCACCAGGCCGTGCGCCAGGCCGGCGGCCGAGTGGCCGAGGCCGCCCGGGCGCTGGGCGTGAGCCGGGCGACGGTTTATCGGCGGCTGGCAGGCCTAGGCTCGAACCGCCGGGATCGCTCGCCAAGCTGAGGCGGGCCAAAGGAGCCCAAGCGGGGTCAGATCACTATTCCCGGATTCAGCCGTTTGGAATTTCTGTAGATTTCAAGAAGCCTTGCACTCAACTGCTCCCAAAAAAGTTGGGAAAACTCCCGTCTGCATCAGGGCTTGCACTGGTCCTCTCCGGGAGGATTGACGAATTGGAATCCATTGGCACACAAGTCTGCGGGCGCGCACAACCCTAACGTATTCCTGGCGAAACCCGCATTACATGCACATTGGCCCGATTCGCTGTTGGTACCCTCATTAACGCCGCACGCCGGCTCCTCGGGGATGTCAACACAGCTCGAGCCGTCCCATATAGTGCCCGCTGGGCAGCTGGCAGGGCAAGACGCCACCGTGGTGCAGGTGCCGCCCGGCGGGATCACCTGGCCTTCACCACAGTTGGCCGGCGCGGGGCTGATGCTGCCGATGCGCAGTGGCACCCCGGAGGTGTTCCGGAAGGTAACCTCATCACCATTTGCAGAGGTCACCGAACCGCTTTCGCCCCCGGGGTTGGACAGGATCACCTCGACCGCAGCGGCATAGGCCTTCTGCACCAGCCCGCCGCCCCCTTGGTTGGCCAGCATGGCTGCCGCTGCCACCAGCGTGATCGCCATGAAACGCGACCCGGGGAATCTGCCTTGGCGCCAAGCCAGCAGCCCCGCCACCGCCGCCAACAAGGCCAGCCCCAGCATGGAGAGCGAGGGAACGGCGGCCGGAGCCGGAGCGGGGACGGTGGTGAACGCGTAGTTGCATTGCTGCGCCCAGGCAGAACCCCCAAAGGCCAGCAGCGCGGCCCCCACGCAGCGCTGCGCAGCGCGGAAAGGATGGCTTGTGTCAATGGGCGTCATGGATGCGATCCTTTCAAGCCGGCCAGCGGCGTGATTGAAATATCACGCATTCTCGTTGATGCAAATCAATATATTACAGATTGACGCAGAAATTTTTCACAAAAATTCCGGTTGTGGCTTGCAGCCTGCTACCTCATGGACGCGGTTGCGCGGGCCGATCCAAGGCTCCAGGTCTTACGGCGTCAAGCCACCCCGGCTCAGCGCAACGCTTTCAGCTTCTCGAACGCCGACGCCATCGCCGTGGCCTGCGGCGTGGCGCTCTCCCGCGCCGGGCGCTGGCTGCGCCCGGCCGCCTCGAAGCGGTTGCCGCGCGGCTCGCGGCGGTCGGCGGGGGCGTCCAGCTTCATGCTCAGGCTGATGCGCCCGCGCGGCACGTCCACCTCCAGCACCTTGACCTTGACGATCTGGCCGGTCTTGACGACCTCGCGCGCGTCGCTGACGAAGCGGTTGGCCAGCTGGCTGACGTGCACCAGGCCGTCCTGGTGCACGCCCAGGTCGACGAAAGCGCCGAACTGGGCCACGTTGCTGACGGTGCCCTCCAGCACCATGCCCTCGCGCAGGTCGCCGATGGCCTCGACGCCGTCGTTGAAGCGCGCCACCTGAAAGTCCCCGCGCGGGTCGCGCCCGGGCTTTTCCAGCTCGGCCAGGATGTCGCGGACGGTGATGGCGCCGAACTGCGGCGTGGCAAACGCCTCGGGCTTGAGCGCCTTGATCTGCTCGGCGCGGCCCATCAGCTGGTCCACCGGCTTGCCGGTCTTCAGGATGATCTGCTCGACGACGGCGTAGGTCTCGGGGTGCACGCCGGTCATGTCCAGCGGGTTGTCGCCGCCGCGGATGCGCAAAAAGCCCGCGCTTTGCTCGAAGCTCTTGGGCCCCAGGCCGCTGACCTGCAGCAGCTGCTGGCGGTTGGCGAAGGCGCCGTGCTGCTCGCGCCAGCGCACCACCGCCTTGGCCACCGCGGCCGACAGGCCCGACACGCGCGCCAGCAGGGGACTGCTGGCGGTGTTCAGGTCCACGCCCACGCCGTTGACGCAGTCCTCGACCACGGCGTCGAGCGTGCGCGCCAGCTCGCTCTGGTTGACGTCGTGCTGGTACTGGCCCACGCCGATGCTCTTGGGGTCGATCTTGACCAGCTCGGCCAGCGGGTCCTGCAGGCGCCGCGCGATGCTGGCGGCGCCGCGCAGGCTGACGTCCACGTCGGGCAGCTCGGCGCTGGCGAACTCGCTGGCCGAGTAGACCGAGGCGCCGGCCTCGCTGACAACTATCTTTTGTATAGCTTCTTGCGCTTGATTGGCGGGCGCTGCAGCCTGTTTTTGCACCAATTTGATGAGCTCGCCCGCCAGCTTGTCGGTTTCGCGGCTGGCGGTGCCGTTGCCGATGGCGATCAGCTGCACGCCGTGCCGGGTCACCAGGCGGCCCAGGGTGTGCAGGCTGCCGTCCCAGTCGCGGCGCGGCTCGTGCGGGTAGACGGTGGCGGTGTCCACCAGCTTGCCGGTGGCGTCCACCACGGCCACCTTCACGCCGGTGCGAATGCCGGGGTCCAGCCCCATCACCACCTTCTGACCGGCGGGCGCGGCCAGCAGCAGGTCGCGCAGGTTGTCGCCGAACACCTTGATGGACACCTTCTCGGCATCGTCGCGCAGGCGGGCGAACAGGTCGCGCTCGGTGCTGAGGCTGAGCTTGACGCGCCAGGTCCAGCTGACGCACTTGCGCAGCAGCTCGTCGGCAGGCCGGCCCTGGTGCGACCAGCCCAAATGCAGGGCGATGCGACCTTCGGCAAGGCTGGGGGTTGCTGCGGTTTTGGTAGCTGCCGGCGCAGGTTCTGCCTCGGGCAGCACCAGTTTGGCATCCAAAATCTGGAGCTGGCGCCCGCGGAACACCGCCAGCGCGCGGTGGCTGGGCACGCGGCCGATGGGCTCGTCGTAGTCGAAGTAGTCGCGGAACTTGGCGACCTCGGGATCGCTCTCGTTCTTGCCCGCCGCCAGCTTGCTTTGCAGCAGGCCCTCGGCCCACAGCCATTCGCGCAGGCCTTGCACCAGGGCGGCGTCCTCGGCCCAGCGCTCGCTCAGGATGTCGCGCACGCCGTCGAGCACGGCCGTGGTCGTCGTGAAGTCCTCGCCGCCCTCGCCTTTCTCGGGCTTGACGAAGGCCTGGGCCTCGGCCTGCGGATCGAGCGTGGGATCGATCCACAGCCGGTCGGCCAGCGGCTCGATGCCCCATTCCTTCGCGATCTGGCCCTTGGTGCGGCGCCGGGGCTTGTAGGGCAGGTACAGGTCTTCCAGTTCCTGCTTGGTGGGTGCGGCGTCGATGGCGGCGCGCAGCGCGGGCGTGAGCTTGCCCTGCTCGTCGATGCTTTTGAGCACCGCGGCGCGGCGCTCGTGCAGCTCGCGCAGGTAGGCCAGGCGCGCCTCCAGCTCGCGCAGCTGCACGTCGTCCAGGCCGCCGGTGGCCTCCTTGCGGTAGCGGGCGATGAAGGGTACCGTGGCACCGCCGTCGATGAGGTCGATGGCGGATTGGACCTGGGCTTCGCGCACCTTGAGCTCGGACGCGATCTGGGAGGCAATGGACAGCATGACAACCGGAACCTGGCCGCGCCGCGCAAGGCGGCGGGAGGCCAAAAAGCCGGTGAGTTTGCCACAGCCCCCGGCGCGCGCGGCCCGGCGGCGGCGTGCGTCGGCTGGTGCGGCCGGCGCCGGTCAGGACTCTTCGGTTTCGAGGCTCATCAGCGGCACCAGCATGCGCAGGCGGGTGCCGCGGTGCGGGGCCGATTCGATCAGCAGTTGCCCGCCCAACTGGTGCGCCCGCGCGTGCATGCCGCGCAGGCCCTTGCCGCAGGCACGCTGGCCGGGCGCCTCGCCAGCCGGCTCGTGCAGGCCAACGCCGTTGTCGTTGATCTCCAGCAGCAGGGCCTGCTGCGCCTTGCTGATGCAGCAGGTGATGGACACCTGGTCGGCGCCGGAATGGCGCAACACGTTGGCCAGCGCCTCCTGCGTCAGGTGCAGCACGTGCCGGGCGGTGTCGCCGGTCACACGCTCCAGCTCCTCGTCATCGGCCACGGCCCAGTGCAGGCGGATGTGCGCGGCGCTCAGCAGCGGCTCGATGCGGTAGCGCAGGCTGGCCAGCAGGCTGAGCACGGTCGCATCCTCGTCCATGCCGTCCACCAGCAGCTTCAACTCGACCAGGCATTCCTGCAGCAGCGCCGCGGTCGAGCGCTCCTTGGGCGTGCCGGCATCCAGCGCGGAGATGATGGAGGTCAGGTGCGAACCCACGCCGTCGTGCAGGTCCTGCGCCAGGCGCTGGCGGTCCAGCGGCGGCGCGGTGGGCTCCGGCCGCGCAACCGCGCGGACGCGCCGCGTGCACCCCAGCCACAGCGCCAGCAGGATCAAGAGCAGCAGCACCTGCGACCACGACGCCGACAGCACCCCGCCCTCGGCCTCCCGAAAGTCCCCCACCATCACGTTCAGGCTGGCCAGCGCCGCCACCATGGCCGTCCACGCCGGCGCGCCGGCATGGCGCACCACCAACGCGTAGGCCATCGACAGCAGCAGCAGCGTGACGCAAACCAGGTTGAGCACGGCCCAGGCCGGCAGGTGCCCCAGTGGGGCAGGCGCACGCACGATCAGGGCCAGGCCCAGCACCGCCTGCACCCCCACGATGAGCTGCTGGGGCGGGCGCCAGCCACGGGCTGCCACCAGCAGGAACACGATCACCCCCAGCGTCATCAGCTGATAGGCCAGCTGCGTCAGCGGACGCAGCGCCGACGGGCCGATCCAGCCGTAGGCGGCCGCCAGGTCCACCAGGGCAAGCGCCGCGAATGCCAGCGCAGTGCCTCCAAGCACGGCATCCAACCCGCGATGGCGCCGCACCCCCCGGCCCAGCGCGTAGCCGGCCAGGGCCAGCGATGACAACATGGCCACCCAGGGCAGCAGCAACGAGATATCCATGACGTCGGCGTTTCTCGCGCCCTGGCCCTCAGTACAGCAGCCCGTGCTGCGACGCCCGGGTGGCGGCCTGCGCCCGCGTACGCACCTGCAGCTTGCGGTAAATGTTCTTGATGTGCGTGTTCACCGTCTGGGCGCTGATGGACAGGTTGCGCGCGATCTCGCCGCTGGTGTGGCCGCTGGCCACCAGGCGCAGAATTTCGCGCTCGCGCTCGGACAGATGCTCGGCGCTGCTGTCGTGCCGGCTGGCCGCGCCGGCGCCCGGCCCCGCATCGCCATGCGTGCCCAGGCGGCGCAGCAGGCGCCGCGCCAGGTTGGGCGTGACGGTGGCGCCGCCGTTGACCACGTGCAGCACCGCCTGCGCGAAATTGCCGAACCACGAGCCCTTGACCAGGTAGCCCGTGGCGCCCAGCTCGAAGGCGTGGATGGCGTGCTCCTCGTCCTCCATCGCCGACACCACCACCGCCTCGGCCACCGGATGCACGCTCTTCATGTACTCGATCAGCTCGAAGCCCGTGCCGTCGCCCAGGCTCAGGTCCACCAGCATGACGTCGAAGTCATGCCGGGCCACCAGGTGCCGTCCGTCGCGCAGCGAATTGGCCTGCGCCACCAGGTCGATGCGGGGATCGGCCAGCAGTTCCTGCGCAATGACCCGGCACATGTGCGGGTCGTCGTCGACCAGCAGCACCCGCACCGGACGGTCAGGCTGGCCGCGCAAAAAGGGCGGCCAGGTGATGGCGTGCGTGGTCGTTGTGCTGGCGGCGCCGCCGATGTCGGTCAAGCCCAGCCAGTCCGTCGTGGAGTTCATGTTTTCTCCCTACAACCCGCAGGTTGTGACACCTGTAACCCAACTCCTCCTGTCGATGTTCCTGATCCTGCCGCATGAAGGGAAAACCCTGTTGGATTTTTACAGCAAAACTGGGATTTTGCTCAGGACAAGACGAAAGTGTGCGACGAAATCCAAGTTCATTCTCAGACTTTATGCGGGTCTTTGCAATAGATACAAAAAAACACCACCCAACTTACAAACCCTCATTGCTTTGAATTTGATAGTGCATCGCGGCGCAAAAATGGAGCCTTCGACCACTTTGGAAGACCATCATGGACGCCCGGCGTACCGCGCACGGTGTATACCATCGGCGCGATGGGCAGGGGCTTTCGCGCAGTCCACACTGGAGCTTGACAATACCCAAAACGTGTGCATCGATCTCGGATCGAACCGTTGGCGGCAGCGTCAAGCCCTATCTTTGGAGGACTTTGCCATCAAGCCGTCTGCTTGCAGCCCCCGCTGGCCCAGCTTGCCCATGGGCCGCCGTGACGGGCAGATGTCCCAAATCGTTCGCTGGAGCGTGCTGCCCATCGCCATGACCGGCTCGATGATGCAGTTTGTTCCAGCGTGGGCGGGAGCGACGCCAGGGGTATCCGCCCAAACCGTCACGCAACCGACGACACCGCCCACCACCGCTCGGTCACCCGCGATCGGCGACGCGCACCCCTCGGCACAACAGGTGTGCAGACCCGGCGAAAGCGTCAGCTGGAGCACGGCGCGACCGGCCGCCGCCAAGGCCAGCACGACGCCGCGCGAAGCCCACCCGGCGGCAATCCAGCGCGAGTTGCAGCGCCTGCTGCAACAGGCCGAGGCCTCGAACAGCCTGGGGAGCACACCATCATCGGCGCAGGCCGCCTGGCAGTTGGGTCTGATCCACCTGCATGGCGCGGGCGTGCGGCGTGACCCGGCGCTGGCGCTGCAATGGTTTCAGCGCGCGGCGCGCCTGGGCCGCGAGCCCTGGGCCTACGCCGGCCTCGCGTGGTGCGCCATCGACGGCTGCGTGGGACCGCCCAAGGTGGATGAAGCCTACCGCGATGTCGCCCTGCTGCGGCGCCGGCACCCGGCACGGGCGGACTACCTGGCCTGGGTGCTGGCGTCACGCCAGGCGCCGGCGTTGGTGGCAGGCAAGAACACGGGCCAGACCCTGTCGCCTGAAGTGCCCGACCTGGCCCTGCTGCAGCACGCGGCCATGGCCGGTGACGTGCAGGCCAATCTCGAGTTGGGCATCATGGCGGCAGACGATGGTCGAGACGCCTATGCGCGGTGCCTCTTCGAGCGCGCCAGCCCCCAGTCGCGCGCCGCCGAGATGAACCTGCGGATCCTCGAAAACGGCGGCGCCATGCCCAACCGGGCGTCCAATCCCTCGCCCACCCCCAGCGCCGACGCGCAGGCGGCATGGGCCATGGCGCAGCGTTATCACCGCCGACCGGCCACGCCAGCCAATGTTGCCGAGGCGGTCCGCTACTACCGCCTGGCGGCGGAAGGCGGCAGCCAGCGAGCCATGCGCATGCTGTCGCTGATCGACTCCCGTACGGCGCGGGACGGCAAGATCGACCCTGGCTGGATGCAGCAGCTGGCCTACGTGGACCCCCTGGCCTCCGCGCCCTCCCTGCCGGAGCGGAACGTGCCGCCGACGCAGCGCGACCCCACGCCCCTGTTCGACCTGATGCCGGCCTTCTGGCGGCAGCAGCTGACCCAGGTGGAGCGGTAACTCACCCGCCGCGCAACTGCTGACGCAGGCGCGCGCCGATCTCGGGCGTCTCCAGAAACGGATCGGCGGGGTTCTCCATCGCCACGATGTTCTGCATGCGGTGGGTGATGTTGCCCAGCGCCTTGGGGCTTTCGTGGCTGAAGACGTAGAACTGGTTGGCCGTGATGGCCCTGAAGACCTTTTGCGCCACCTCGGCGGCGGTGATCTTGCCGCTGGTGACGGCCTTTTCGATCATCGCCAAGCCGATCTGCTGGCTCTTGGTCAAGCCTTTCGACGCCGCGCCATCGGCCGGCCGGTTGCGCTCGCTGTGGCTGATGCCGGTGGGCACGAAGTACGGGCACAGCAGGCTGGCGCCGATCTGGTCGGTGACCAGGCGCAGGTCTTGGTACAGGGTTTCGGTCAGGCTCACCACCGCCGCCTTGGCGGCGTTGTAGATGCCCATGTTGGGCGGCGTCAACAGCCCGGCCATGCTGGCGGTGTTGGTGACGTGGCCGCGATACGCGGGGTCTTGCGCGGCGGCCTCCAGCATCATGGGCACGAACAGGCGCACGCCGTGGATCACACCCCACAAATCGACGCCCAGCACCCAGTCCCAGTCGGCCATGGTGTTTTCCCACACCAGCCCGCCCGCGCCCACGCCGGCGTTGTTGAACACGAAGTGCGGCGCGCCGAAGCGCGCCTTCACGTCAGCCGCCAGCACCTCCATTTGCGCGGCGTCCGAGACGTCGACCTGGCGCGCCATCACCGGCACGCCCGCGGCCTGCATCTCGGCCTCGGCCCGCGCCAGCGCGTCGGGCTGCACGTCGACCAGCACCAGGTTCATGCCGCGCGCGGCGCCGATGCGCGCGCACTCCAGCCCGAAGCCGGAGCCCGCGCCAGTCAGCACCGCCGTCTTGCCTTGAAAGTCTTGAATCATGGGACAGTCTTGATTACTATTTAAAACATAGCTGCTCGCGCTTGCTGCATGCCGGCTACAAGTATTTTCTTTTCAAGGCATCGCCCGGGCCACGATGGCGTCCATGTCGGCGCGGGCCGACAGCGTGCCGAAGGCGTGACCCCAGTCGCCGCCCAGGCGCGAGGCGCAGAAGGCGTCGGTTACCGCGGCCGGCGCGGTCTGCGCCAGCAGCGCGCCCTGCAGGGCCAGCGCCACGTCCTGCGCCAGGCGGCGCGCCTCGGTCTCGTTGGCCAGGGCGTCGATGCGGGCGGGCAGCTGCTCGGTCATGCGGTCGAGCGCGGCGTGCGCGCCGCGCGCGGGGGCCAGCTCGGCCTGCAGCGCGCCGGCCACGTCGCCCTTGCGCAGCGCGCGCAGCAGGTCGATGGCCATGATGTTGCCCGCGCCTTCCCAGATCGAGTTGACGGGCATCTCGCGGTAGATGCGCGCCTGCACGCCGTGGCCGGCCTCCTCCACGTAGCCGTTGCCGCCCATGCACTCCATGGCCTCTTCGCTGAAGTGGCTGCCGCGCTTGCAGATCCAGAACTTGGCCACCGGCGTGATCACGCGGGCGATCAGGCGCTCGTGCTCGTCGCCCTGGCGCTCGTAGGCGCGCGCCAGGCGCAGCGCCAGCGCGGTGGCGGCCTCGCTCTCCAGCGCCAGGTCGGCCAGCACGTTCTTCATCAGCGGCTGCTCGGCCAGATACTTACCGAAAGCCTGGCGCTGGCGCGTGTGGTGGATGGCGATGCACAGCGCCTGGCGCATCAGCGCGCTGGTGCCCAGGGCGCAGTCCAGCCGCGTGCGCGTGCCCATCTCCAGGATCTGCGGCACGCCGCGGCCCTCCTCGCCCACGCGCCAGGCGATGGCGTCCTGGAACTCGACCTCGGAGCTGGCGTTG
Source organism: Burkholderiaceae bacterium (assembly GCA_024235995.1). Classification (NCBI taxonomy): domain Bacteria; kingdom Pseudomonadati; phylum Pseudomonadota; class Betaproteobacteria; order Burkholderiales; family Burkholderiaceae; species Burkholderiaceae bacterium. The sequence continues at coordinate 2,281,102 of JACKLI010000001.1, read as the reverse complement.
GCCTTGTTGCCCAGCTTGTCCTTCAGGCGCTGAATGCGCAGGCCGTTGCGCGTGCCGCCACCGTCGGGCAGCACGCGCGGCAAAAAGAAGCAGGTCAGCCCGCCGGGCGTCTGCGCCAGCACCAGGAAGGCGTCGCACATGGGCGCCGAGAAGAACCACTTGTGGCCGGTGATGCGGTAGCGCTCGCCCCAGCCGTCGCGCCCGTCGGGCACGGCCTGGCTGGTGTTGGCGCGCACGTCCGAGCCACCCTGCTTCTCGGTCATGCCCATGCCCATGGTCACGCCGGGCTTGTTTTTGTACAGCTTGAGCGCTGGGTCGTACGCGCGGCTGGTCAGTTTGGGGCCCCAGTCGGCGTAGACCGCCGCGTTTTCCTGCAGCGCGGGCGTGACGGCGTAGGTCATCGAGATGGGGCACAGGATGGAGGGCTCCAGCTCGGTGAACAGCATGAAGCTGGCTGCGCGCAGCACGTGCGGGTGGCTGCCCTCGCCGGCCCAAGGCGTGCCATGCAGACCGGCGGCGGTGGCGGCGCCCATCAGCACGTGGTAGCTGGGGTGAAACTCCACCTCGTCGATGCGGTGGCCGTAGGGGTCGAAGGTGCGCAGCTCGGGCGTGTGCACGTTGGCCAGGCGCGCGTGGTTCTGCATCTCGGCCGAGCCGGCCAGGCGGCCCAGCTCGCGCAGCGCGTCCGTGTCCAGCTTGGGCGCGTTGAACTTGAGCGCGTCCTGCAGCGGGCGGTTGATGTCGAACAGGTTGACGTCGGCCAGCGGCAGGGGCTGGTTGAAGACTTCGTGCGTGGCGTGGTGGGCCATGTCTGCTCTCCTGCGGGTGGGTCAGATCATTTTGACGAGTTGCTTGCCGAAGTTCTTGCCCTTGAGCAAACCCAGGAAGGCTTGCGGGGCTGCTTCGATACCCTGGGCGATGGTCTCGCGCGGACGCAGGCGGCCAGTGGCCACCAGCTGGCCCAGCTCGGCCAGGGCCTCGGGCCAGACGTCCATGTGCTCGCTGACGATGAAGCCCTCCAGCCGGATGCGGTTGATCAGCAGCAGCGCCGGGTTGGCCATGGGCAGGGGCTGGCCGTCGTAGCCGGCGATCATGCCGCACAGGGCGATGCGGGCGAAGGCGTTGGCGCGCAGCAGGACGGCGTCCAGGATAGTGCCGCCGACGTTCTCGAAGTGGCCGTCGATGCCATCGGGGCAGGCCTCTTTCAGCGCCGTGCTCATGCTTTTCAGATCGCCGTGCTGGCGGTGGTCGATGCAGGCATCGAAGCCCAGTTCGTCGGTGACGTAGCGGCACTTGTCCGGCCCGCCGGCCACGCCCACCACGCGGCAGCCGCGCGCCTTGGCCAGCGCGCCGAAGGCGCTGCCCACCGCCCCCGAGGCGGCGGTGACGGTGAGCGTCTGGCCGACCTTGGGCGCGATGATCCGGTTCAGGCCGTACCAGGCCGTCACGCCCGGCATGCCGACGGCGCCCAGGTAGTGCGACAGCGGCACGTGGGTGGTGTCCACCTTCTTGAGCATGCCGGGCTGGTTGGCGTCGACCACGCTGTATTCCTGCCAGCCGCCAAAGCCGACCACTTGGTCACCGACGGCAAACTTGGGGTGGCGGCTCTCGAGCACCTCGCCCACGGTGCCGCCCTGGAACACCTGGCCCAGCGGCTGGCAGGCGGCGTAGCTCTTGGCGTCGTTCATGCGTCCGCGCATGTAGGGGTCCAGGCTCAGGTAGTGGTGGCGCACCAGCACCTGGCCGTCTTGCAGCGCCGGCGTTTCGGTGGTGACCAGCTTGAAGTTGGCCAGCGTGGCCTCGCCCTGGGGGCGGTTGTCGAGCAGGATCTGGCGGTTGGTGGGCATGACGAAGGTCTCCGGTCAATCGGTTGAGATGGTGCTGGCGCGGGCCGCCACGTACTTGAAGGTGCCGGTGGCATGGGCGCACAGCTCGCCGCCGGGGGCGAACACCGAGCCCTCGACAAAGGCCATGCTGCGCGTGCGGTGCAGCAGGCGCCCGCGCCCGACCAGGGCGGCGCCGGGCACGACCGGCGCGGGCCGCATGAAGCTGGTCTTCATCTCGATGGTGACCGCGCCCGACTCGGGCTGCACGCTGCGCGCGGCGGTGGCCATGATGACGTCCAGGAAAGTCATCAGGGCGCCGCCATGCGCCACGCCGAACGAGTTGCAGTGCTCGGGCCGGGGCAGGAAGTGCAAGGTCGATTCGCCCCCTTCGAAGCGCTCGAGCGTGAAGCCCAGGTGCTCGGCAAAGGGGATGCTGGCGTGAAAGCCCAGGCTCATGACATCCCCCCACGCTTCGCCGCTGCGCGTGCTGCGCTGGCCTCGCAGGCCGCGGCATCGCCAGAGGCGCCGCCTCTTCGGGCTGTCCAAGCCTGCGCCGGCAGGCTTGGAGCCGCAGCCCTCAGCCCCAAGGGGGCGCTCGCGCCTTCGGACGGCCGTGCGGCGCTCACGAGACGACCCTCCGCGCCATCATGCCGCCCCCAGCACCACGCTCACGCCGCCGTCCACCGCCAGCCACTGGCCGGTGATGTGCTTGCCGGCCTCGCTGGCGTACAGCAGGGTGATGCCCTTCAAGTCCTCGTCGTCGCCCAGGCGGCCCAGCGGGACGCCGGCCTTCATCTTGTCCTCGCCCAGCTGGTCGATCAGCACCTCGGCCATCTTGGTGCGGAAAAAGCCCGGGCAGATGGCGTTGACGGTGATGCCGTGGTGCCCCCACTCGGCCGCCAGCGTGCGCGTGAAGCCGATCACCGCCGTCTTGGAGGTGTTGTAGGCGATGGTCTTCATGCCCGGCGGGTTGCCGTTGAGCCCGGCGATGGAGGCCACGTTGACGATGCGCCCGCGCCGCTGCGGAATCATCCAGCCCCGGGCCACCTGCTGGCTGAGGATGAAGTAGCCGCGCACGTTCAGGTTCATCACCTTGTCCCAAGCGGCCACGGGGTGCTCCTCGGCCGGCGCGCCCCAGCTGGCGCCGGCGTTGTTGACCAGGATGTCGATGGCGCCCATGCGCTGCAGGGTCTCGTCGGCCAGGCGGCGCGTGTCTTCTTCCTTGCTGCAGTCGGCGGCGATCCAGCGCGCGTCGATGCCGGCGGCCTGCAGCTCGGCCACGGCCTGCTCCAGCTCATCGGCCTTGCGTGCGCTCAGCATCACGCGCGCGCCGGCCTCGCCCAGCGCGTGGGCCATCTGCAGGCCCAGGCCGCGCGAGCCGCCGGTGATGAGGGCGCTCTGCCCCTTGAGGTCGAACAGTTGTTGAACGGTGCGTGCCACGGCGGGTCCTCCGGTTTCAGGTTTCGTAGTCCATGCACTGGCGCTCCAGCCGCGCCGCGCCGATGAAGGGTTTGAGCGCCACGTGCTGCGGGTGGTTCTGGTAGGCGTCGAGCGCCGCGCGGTCGGCAAACTCGCTGTACAGCACCAGGTCGTAGGTGCATTCCAGCTGCGGCTGGGCGATGGCCACCTCCAGCCGCAGCAGGCCGGGCACCAGGCCGGCGCAGCCGTCCAGCAGCGCCTTGGCCTTGAGCAGGTTGGCCGCCTTGCCGGCGCCCTCGGCCTGGTCCTTGAACTTCCACATCACGATGTGCTTGAGCATGTCAAAACGCCTCCTCGGGCAATGCGGCGCAGGTCGTGTCGCGGCTTTCCACCACGCGCAGCCAGGCGCCGATCTTGGGCAATTCATAGTGATAAAAATAGGTCTTGGCCCCCATCAAACCTGCCCTGTCAGCTTCTGATTTTGTAGCAATCGCAGCCAGCGCCAGGTCCAGCCAGATCCACGCGATCACCACGTGGCCGAAGGCCTGCATGTAGGGTACGGCGTTGGCCAGCGCCTCGCTGGCGTCGCCGCCGGCCCAGGCGGCGCGCGTGACCTGGCCGATGCGCTCCAGCGCCGCGGCCAGCGCGGCGGCGTCCCGATGCAGGCCGTCGTGCGCCTGCGCCTTTTCGATCGTGGCCTGCACGCGCGCGGCCAGCAGCGCCAGGCCGCGGCCGCCCTCCATGCGCACCTTGCGGCCCAGCAGGTCCATGGCCTGGATGCCGTGCGTGCCCTCGTGGATCATGTTCAGGCGGTTGTCGCGCCAGTACTGCTCCACCGGGAAGTCGCGCGTGTAGCCGTAGCCGCCGTGGATCTGGATGGCGAGCGAGTTGGCCTCCAGCGCGTTCTCGCTCGGCCAGCTCTTGGCGATGGGGGTCAGCACCTCCAGCAGCAGGCGCGCCTCGTCGGCGGCCTCGGGCGTGCCGGTGTGCTGCTCGTCGACCAGGCGCGCGCAGTACAGCAGCAGCGCCAGTGCGCCCTCGCAGGTGGCTTTTTGCGCCAGCAGCATGCGGCGGATGTCGGCGTGCTCGATCAGGCGCACCGGCGGCTGGCTGGCGTCCTTGCCGGCGGCGCCCACCGGCCGGCCCTGCACGCGCGTCCTGGCGTAGTCCAGCGAAGCCTCGTAGCCCGCCAGCCCCAGCATGGTGGCGGCCATGCCGATGGCGATGCGCGCCTCGTTCATCATGTGGAACATGCAGCGCAGGCCCTCGCCCGGCTGGCCCACCAAATAACCGACGGCGCCGGGCTTGCCGTCGACCGGAAAACGGCCTTCGCCAAAATTGAGCAGCGTGTTGGTGGTGCCGCGCCAGCCCAGCTTGTGGTTCAGGCCGGCCAGGGCCACGTCGTTGCGCACGCCGGTGAGCTGTCCCTGGGCATTCACCAGCTTCTTGGGCACGATGAACAGCGAAATGCCCTTCACGCCCGGCAGCGGCTTGCCGTCGGCGCCCGGAATCTTGGCCAGCACCAGGTGCACGATGTTCTCGGTCATCTCGTGCTCGCCGCTGGAGATCCACATCTTGTTGCCCGTCAGGCGGTAGCGCGGGCCCAGCGGGTCATGGGCATCTTCCAGCACGGCGCGGGTGGCCACGTCGCTCAAGGACGAGCCGGCCTGCGGCTCGCTCAGGCACATGGTGCCCGTCCAGCGGCCGTTGAACTCGTTGGCGGCAAACACCTGCTGCTGCAGCGGCGTGCCATGCACCATCAGCAGGTTGGCGTTGCCCACCGTCAGCAGGTTGGAACCGATGCTGATGGATGCCTTGCCGAAGAAGGCGTTGGCCGCCGCCTCGACCAGGTACGGCAGCTGCATGCCGCCGTGTTCGTCGTCCTGCGCCGCCGCCAGCATGCCGCTTTGCGCGTAGGCGGCGCGCGCCTCGTGCGTGGCGCGCGGCAGCACCACGCGCAGGCTGCCGTCGGCGGCAGTCTCGGTGCGCGGCTCCTCGGTATCGACCAGGCGGTTGAAGGGCGCGTACTTCTCGCGCGCGATGCGCTCGCAGGTGTCCAGCACCGCATCGAAGGTGTCGCGCGAATGCTCGGCAAAGCGCGGACGAGCGGCCAGCGCCTCGGCGTGCAGCCAGTCGTACAGCAAGAAATCCAGGGTGGTGCGCAGGCTTGGCATGCGCTTGATTATGGGCGGGCAGCGGCGGACCGGCTTGTCCTCTTGGTGACGAGCCGTGGCGCGGGCCGCATCATGGGGAAAATGTTGACCTGACCCTGTTTTCTCTGGTTTCCCTGATGAATCCGTGGCCCATTCAGCCGCTAGCATCGCCCCATGTGGAATGAATGGATCGACGCGCTGCGCGCGCAGCTTGGCAACCAGATCGTGGCCGGCGGCATCGCGCTGGGCCTCGTGGGCGTGGCGGTGGCCGCGCTGCGCAAGCTGCCGGGGGCGATCTGGTCGCAGGCCAAGCGCCTGTTCATCGTCACGGCCACGCTGGACAGCCGCAACGATTTGTTTGCCGCCTTCACCGCGTGGCTGAACGACCAGCGTTTCGGGCACAAGAGTCGGCTGTTCATGGTCATCCAGGCGCCGCCCGCCGTGGCCGACGAGCCGCCGGATACGGCCGACGACACGCCGCCGCTGCAGTACAGCCCGGCGCCGGGGTTTCACCTGTTCTGGTATCGCAGGCGCCTGATGTGGATGCGGCGCGAAATCTCGATGAACCTGCAGGTGGTGGAGACGGTGCACCTGGGGGCGCTGTTTGCCGGGCGCCGCCACATGGAAGAACTGCTCGAGGGCGTGGTGCGCCACGCCGGCGAGCGCCGCGCCAACAAGCTGGCGCTGTACACGATGGACCGCTGGGGCAACGAATGGCACCTGGCCGACACCAAGCCGCGCCGGTCGCTCGACTCGGTGGTGCTCGACGAAGGCGTGTCGCAGAGGCTGCACGACGACATCCACGAGTTCTTTGCGCGGCGCGAGTGGTACGAGAAGCTGGGCATCCCATGGCGGCGCGGCTACCTGCTGCATGGCCCGCCGGGCACCGGCAAGACCAGCGTGGCCTATGCGCTGGCCGGCGAATTGCGGCTGCGCCTGTGCACCATCTCGCTGACCAACCCGAAGCTCAACGACAACAACCTGGCCGACCTGCTGCAGCGCACGCCGCCGCGCTCGCTGATCCTGATCGAGGACATCGACGCCTTCTTCAATGCGCGGCAAAAGCAGGATGCGCGCATCGCGGTGGATTTCTCGGGCCTGCTCAATGCGATCGACGGCGTGGGCGCGCAGGAGGGTCGCATCGTCGTGCTGACCACCAACCACCGCGAGCTGCTCGACCCGGCGCTGATCCGCCCCGGCCGCATCGACGTGGAGGTGGAACTGGGCAACGCCACCGGCGCGCAGTTGCGAGGCTTTCTGCTGCGCTTTTTCCCGCAGGCGCAGGATCAGGCCGAGCGGCTGGCGCGCGACTATCCCGCCAAGCGGCTGTCGCCGGCGCAGATCCAGCAGATTCTGATTGCGGCCGATTCGATCGACGCCGCCGACCGGGCCCTGCGCGCGGCCTGGCAGGCTTAAATCAACATTCCCGCAGCCAGGCGCAGACCCGCTCGGCCACCGCGTCGCTGTTGTCGTCCATCATCAGCATGTGCGAGTTGCCGCGAATGCCTTCCTGCGGCAGCTCCATCCAGCGGGTTGCGGTGCCCTGCGCCTGAAGCCCCTGGCGGAAGGTCTTGGCCTGCTGCACCAGGTCGCACCACAGCGGCGTCGCGTCCAGGTAGTCGCCGTAGACAAAGAGAAACGATGTACCGCGCAGCAGCGGCAGCTCATCCTGAGCCGGGAAACCCGAGCCTTCCACCAGCACCATGTTCTGCACCGTGCCGGGGCTCAGGCACGCAGCCTTCAGCGCGATGTAGCCGCCGTGGCTGTGCGCCACCACGGTGCACGGGCCGATGCGCTGCAGCACCGCCGCAAAGGTCTGGATGGCCAGGGGGTTGTTGGACAGCCAGCGCGGCACCTGCTGCGCGGCCAGCGCCTGCAGGTGCGCCACCGGAAAGCGCTGCCCGGCGAAAGGCTGGCGCTGCGCGAACTGGGCGGCGTCGCCGATGCGAAACAGGGTCCACGCCTCCTCGGCATTGCGCAGGATGGGCGGGCCGGGCCAGACGTCATCGAACGGCACCCAGCCGGCGCGGCCGCGCTCAACGTTGTCGACCACGTTGACGCTGAACCCGGCATGCACGAAGTGCTGCGCCCAACCGGGGCGGCCGTCCGCGGTCTGCTCCCACATCACGCCGGCCATGCCGCCGCCGTGGAGAAACACCACCGGCAGCGCCCCGCTTGGCTCGGCCGGCTCGAAGTACTGCACGTAGGCCTGCTCGACGTGGTACAGGCCGTTGGGGTTGTACTGCTGGCGGGCCGTGTCGGTGAAGGCGATGGGAAAGCTCGGGCGGCCGTCCAGCACCAGGTCGCGCCCGCCAACGTAGAAGCTGCCGAAGCGGGCGATGCCCGTCATCGCCGCGCCGTCACTTCTTGACCAAGGGACATTTGCTGGCCGACAGCGGCCAGACCAGATCGTTGCCGGGAATGGTGGAGACGATCTTGTAATAATCCCACGGGCCCTTGGATTCGGCCGGGGTCTTGATTTGCGCCAGCAGCATGTCGCGCTCCACCAGGCCATCGGCACGCAGGTGGGCGTGGCTGCTGAATGCATCGTCGATGGGCAGGGTGCGGAACTTGGCCATGACTGCATCCGGATCGTCGCTGCCGGCGGCCTTAATCGACTGCAGGTAGTGGCGCACGGAGCCGTAGACGCCCTCCTGCAAAAAGGTCGGCGCCTTGCCCAGGCGGTCCTGGAATTTCTTGGTGAACGCACGCGCCGCGTCGCTGGTGTTCCAGTACGACGGGATGGTGAGAAAGGTGCTTTGCGCGGCTTTCAGGCCCAGGCTGTGCACGTCGGTGAGCATGAGCAGCATGGCGGCCAGTTTTTGCTTGCCGGTGCCGATGCCGAACTCGCCCGCCTGCTTGATGGCGTTGATGGTGTCGCCGCCGGCGTTGGCCAGCGCGATCACGTCGGCGCCGGACGATTGCGCCTGCAGCAGGAACGAGGAGAAGTCGGCGGTGTTCAGCGGATGGTAGATGGTGCCCAGCACCTTGCCGCCGCTGGCCTGGACCACGCTTTGCGTGTCGGCCGCCAGCTGCTTGCCGAAGGCGTAGTCGGACGCCAGGATGAACCAGCTCTTGGCCCCCGTCTTGACGACCGCGCTGGCCGTACCGCGGGCCAGCGCATAGGTCGTGTAGGTCCATTGCACGGTGTAGGGCGAGCACTGATCTTCGGACAGCGCGGTGGTGCCGGCGCTGGACACCAGCACGATCTTTTTCTTTTCGCGCGCGATGTGCTGCACCGCCAGGGCCACAGCCGAGTTGGGCAGGTCGGCGATGGCATTCACGTCTTCGGCGTCGAACCAGCGGCGGGCGATGGCGGCGCCCACGTCGGGCTTGTGCTGGTGGTCGGCAAAAACGACTTCGACTTTCCGGCCCAGCACCTGGCCGCCCAGCTCTTCGACGGCAATGCGCGCGGCTTCCAGCGACCCCTTGCCGGTGGCATCGGCGGTGACGCCGGAGAAGTCGCTCAAAACGCCGATCTTGATCGGCTTGTCAGCGTCGGCGGCCAGCGCCAGCGAACCCAGGGGCGCCGTGGCCGCCAATCCCAGAACGCCGTTCGTAAAGTGTCTGCGTCTCACGATGTTTCCTTTGCATCACCCTGGATGCGGGCGCGTGACCTTGGGCGATGGCCCTCGATATTGTCAAACAGAAGTTGTCAATCAAAAGGAAAAATGAATTCGATCAGCATCTTTCCTGAACATGTGGCCGCAGCCCGGCTCGGCGCCGGGCCGCCCGTGGCGCTCAAAGCACCTCGAACACGCCCGCCGCCCCCATGCCGCCGCCGATGCACATGGTCACGCACACGCGCTTGGCGCCGCGACGCTTGCCCTCGATCAGGGCGTGGCCGGTCAGGCGCTGGCCGCTCACGCCATAGGGGTGGCCCAGGGCGATGGCGCCGCCGTTGACATTCAGCCGGTCGGCCGGGATGCCCAGCTTGTCACGGCAGTACAGCACCTGCACGGCAAAGGCCTCGTTCAGCTCCCACAGATCGATGTCGGCCACGGTCAGGCCCAGCTTCTTCAGCACCTTGGGCACGGCAAACACGGGGCCGATGCCCATCTCGTCGGGCTCGCAGCCGGCCACGGCAAAGCCCAGAAAGCGGCCCAGGGGCTTGAGGCCCTTTTTGCTGGCATAGGCCTCATGGACCACCACGCAGGCGCCGGCGCCGTCGCTGAACTGGCTGGCGTTGCCGGCGCTGATCAGGCCGCCGGGCAGCGCGGGCTTGATGCCGCTGATGCCTTCCTTGGTGGTGCCTTCGCGCGTGCCCTCGTCCTTGGCGCAGGTGACCTGCTTGGTGACCAGGCCGAGCTGCTTGTCGGCCACGCCCATGGTGACGGTGATGGGGGCGATCTCGGCGTCGAACAGGCCGGCGGCCTGGGCCGCGCAGGCCTTTTGCTGGCTGGCGGCGCCGTACTCGTCCATGGCGTCGCGGCCAATGCCGTAGCGCTTGGCCACCTGCTCGGCGGTCTGCAGCATGCTCCAGTAGATCTCGGGCTTTTTGGCCTGCAGGGCCGGGTCGAACATCATGTGCTTGTTCATCTCGTTTTGCACGCACGAGATGCTTTCCACGCCGCCGGCCACGAACACGTCGGCCTCGCCGGCGATGACGCGCTGCGAGGCCATGGCGATGGTCTGCAGGCCCGAGGAGCAGAAGCGGTTGACGGTGGCGCCCGAGGTGGTGACGGGGCAGCCGGCCAGCAGCGCGATCTGGCGCGCGATGTTCATGCCGGTGGCACCTTCGGGGTTGGCGCAGCCCATCAGCACGTCATCGACCTCGGCGGCGTCGATGCCGGCGCGCTGGATGGCGTGCTGCACCGCGTGGCCGCCCAGCGTGGCGCCGTGCGTCATGTTGAAGGAGCCCTTCCAGCTCTTGGCGAGCGGGGTGCGGGCGGTGGAGACGATGAGGGCGGATGTCATGGGTTACTCCTTGTTTGATAGCTGGTTGCGCTTTGTTGATGCGGGCCAGGGGCCAGAATGATCTGAATTTTCATGGACGGGCTGCTGCCCTCACCCCTACCCTCTCCCAGAGGGCGAGGGGGTGAAAACAGGGCACGCGGCGCCCATCACCCGAAGGTCTTGCCCTCGGCCGCCAGCTTGGCGATCAGCGCGGCGGGCTGCCAAAACGAGGCGTCGTCGCGCGGGTTGCGGGCAAAGCGCTTCATGCTCTGCATCACGTTGAACAGGCCGACCTGGCTGGCGTACTGCATCGGGCCGCCGCGCCACAGCGGAAAGCCGTAGCCCGTGAGGTACACCATGTCGATGTCGCTGGCCTTGCTGGCGATGCCGTCCTCCAGGATGCGCGCGCCCTCGTTGACCAGCGAATAGACCAGGCGCTCGACGATTTCCTGCTCGCTGATCTTGCGCGGCGTGATGCCCAGTTCCTGCCGGTGCTGGGCGATCATGTCCTCGACCAGCTTGCTGGGAATGGCCTCGCGCTTGCCGCTTTGGTAGTCGTACCAGCCGGCGCCGGTCTTCTGGCCGAAGCGGCCCAGCTCGCACAGCTTGTCGGCCGTCTTGCTGTACGTCATGCCGGGCTTTTCGACGTAGCGGCGCTTGCGGATGGCCCAGCCGATGTCGTTGCCGGCCAGATCGCCCATGCGGAAGGGGCCCATGGCAAAGCCGAACTTCTCGATCGCCTTGTCGACCTGCTGCGGCGTAGCGCCTTCGTCGAGCAGGAAGCCCGCCTGGCGGCTGTACTGCTCGATCATGCGGTTGCCGATGAAGCCGTCGCACACGCCCGAGACCACCGCGGTCTTCTTGATTTTCTTGGCGATCTGCATCACCGTGGCCAGCACGTCCTTGGCGGTCTTGGCGCCGCGCACCACCTCCAGCAGCTTCATCACGTTGGCTGGGCTGAAGAAGTGCATGCCGACCACGTCCTGCGGGCGCTGGGTGAAGGCGGCGATCTTGTCCACGTCCAGCGTCGAGGTGTTGCTGGCCAGGATGGCGCCGGGCTTCATCACGGCGTCGAGCTGCTTGAACACGGTTTCCTTCACGCCCATGTCCTCGAACACCGCCTCGATCACCAGGTCGGCGTCGGCGATGTCGGCGTAGTCGAGCGTGGTCTTGAGCAGGCTCATGCGCTGCTCGAACTTGTCTTGCCCCAGCTTGCCCTTCTTGACCTGCGCCTCGTAGTTCTTGCTTAGCACGTCGACGCCGCGGTTCAGCGCTTCCTGCTTCATCTCCAGCATGGTGACGGGGATGCCGGCATTGAGGAAGTTCATCGCGATGCCGCCGCCCATGGTGCCGGCGCCGATGACGGCCACCTTGGCGATGGCGCGCGGCTGCACCTCGGGGCCCACGTCGGGGATCTTGCTGGCCGCGCGCTCGGCGGCGAAGACGTGGCGCAGCGCCTTGCACTCGGGCGTCTGCATCAGGGCGATGAAGATCTCGCGCTCCTTGGCCAGCGCGTCGTCGAACCTGAAGCGGGCGGCGTTTTCCACGGCGTCCACGCACTTGACGGGCGCCGGGAAGTTGCGGGACATGCCGGCCACCATGTTGCGCGCAAAGCCGAAGTACGCGTCGCCCTGCGGGTGCCTGCACGGCAGGTTGCGCACCAGCGGCAGCGCCGAGCCGTCGGCGTGCCTGGCGGCCACCTCGCGCGCCAACGCCACCGCCTCGTCCAGCAGTTTTTCAGGCGACGCGGCCAGCTTGTCGAACAGCTTCTGGCCCGGCAGGCCAGCCAGCACCTCGCTGCTGACCGGATCACCCTTGACGATCATGTTCAGCGCCATCTCGACACCCAGCACGCGCGGCAGGCGCACCGTGCCGCCGGCGCCGGGGATCAGGCCCAGCTTGACCTCGGGCAGCGCCACCTTGGCGCCCGGCGCGGCGATGCGGTAGTGGGCGCCCAGCGCCAGCTCCAGCCCGCCGCCCATGGCCACGCTGTGCACGGCGGCCACCACCGGCTTGCCCGAGTTTTCGACCGCGCGGATGACCGACAGCAGCGTTGGCTCCTGCATGGCCTTGGGCGAGTTGAACTCGCGGATGTCGGCGCCGCCCGAAAAGGCCTTGCCCGCGCCCGTCAGCACGATGGCCTTGACGGCCGCGTCGCCGTTGGCCTTGTCCAGCCCGTCGGTGATGCCGATGCGCGTGTCGTAGCCCAACCCGTTCACGGGCGGGTTGTTCAGGGAAATGATGGCGATGTCGCCTTGAACCTGGTATTGGGCCGTCATGGACACTCCTGCAAGGGAAGGGAAGAAATCGAGCGCGCGGGCCGCCGGCACTCCGGCGGCCGCCAAAGGGCTCAGTTTAGTGAATTTGGCCCGGCGCGGAAGGCACGGGCTGTCGCTGGTGAGACGGTGGGATGGTCAAACTTCCAGCCACTCCTTGCGCACGCCCGCATCGGCGCGCAGGCCGTCGGGGGTGCCGTCGAACACGATGTTGCCGTGGCCCATGACCAGCGCGCGGTCGGAGATGTGCATGGCGATGGTCAGCTTCTGCTCGATCAGCAGCACCGAGATGCCGCGCTCCTTCAGGCGCTGCAGGTACTCGCCCACCTGCTCGACGATCTTGGGCGCCAGGCCTTCGGTGGGCTCGTCGATGATGATGAGGTCGGGGTCGCCCATCAGCGTGCGGCACAGCGTCAGCATCTGCTGCTCGCCGCCGGACATGACGCCGGCGGGAGTGTGCTGGCGCTCCTTCAGGCGCGGGAACATGGCGTACATGTCGTCGAAGCTCCAGCGGCTGCCCTTGCCACTGCCCTTTTGCCCCAGCAGCAGGTTCTGGTGCACCGTCAGGCCCGGAAAGATGTCGCGGCTCTCGGGCACGTAGCCCAGGCCCAGGTGCGCGATCTCGAACGCCTTCCTGCCCGCCAGGCTCTGGCCCTTCCACTCGATCAGGCCCTGCCAGTGCACCAGGCCCATGATGGCCTTGGCGGTGGTCGAGCGTCCGGAGCCGTTGCGCCCCAGCAGGGCCACGATCTCGCCCGGCTGCACGTCGAAGCCGACGCCATGCAGCACATGGCTCTTGCCGTAGAAGGCATGCAGGTCACGAATCTTCAGCATCAATGCAAGCCCCCCTGCGCCTCGGCCACCGGCGATCCCAGGTAGGCCTCCTGCACGCGCGCGTCGGCGCGCACCCGCTCGGGCGTGTCGAAGGCGATCACCTCGCCGTACACCACCACCGCGATCTTGTCCGCCAAGCCGAACACCACGCCCATGTCGTGCTCCACCGTCAGCAGGGTTTTGCCCTCGGTCACCTCGCGGATCAGCTTGATGAAGTGCGCGGTCTCGGTGGTGCTCATGCCCGAGGTCGGCTCGTCCAGCAGGATCACGTCGGCGCCGCCGGCAATCGTCACGCCGATCTCCAGCGCGCGCTGCTCGGCGTAGGTCAGGTTGACGGCCAGCACGTCGCGCTTGGCCGCCAGCCCGACCTGGCGCAGCAGGGTCTCGGCACGCTCGTTGGCGTCCGTCAGGCCGGAGAGAAAGCGCAGGAAGGTGTAGCGGTGCCCCAGGCTCCACAGCACGCCGCAGCGCAGGTTCTCGAACACGCTGAGCCGGGGGAACACGTTGGTGATCTGGAAGCTGCGCGCCAGACCCAGGCGGTTGATCTCGTAGGGCGTCTTGCCGTCGATGCGCTGGCCGCTCAGCCACACCTCGCCGCTGGTGGGCGCCAGGCGCCCGCTGATCAGGTTGAACAAGGTCGACTTGCCGGCGCCGTTGGGCCCGATGATGGCCACGCGCTCGCCCGGCTGCACCGCCAGGTTGGCGCCGCGGATGATCTCGGTCTTGCCGAAGCTCTTGCGCAGGTCCTTCAGTTCGATGGCGTGGGTCATGCCTGCTGCCCCCGGGCTTGCATGTCGGTTTCGATTTCTTCCTGCGCCGCGCCCCAGGCGCGCGCAAAGCGCCGGCGCACGCCCTCCAGCAGCGCCCAGCCCACCAGCGCCAGCACGGCCGCGCCCAGCCAGGGCAGCGCCGCGCGGGTGTCCAGCGCCAGGCCCAGGTAGTGCGCCACCGGCCCGGCGCCGGCGTTGAGCTGGCGGTGGTAGATCATCTCGACCAGCGCCGCCACGCCCAGCATCATCACCACGCCGGTCGCCAGCAGGCCGCCGTACAGGCCCCAGAAGCGCCGCAGCTTGCCAAAGCGCGCCATGCGCACGTTGGCCATCACCAGGCTGGCCACGCCGCCCGGCGCATACATCACCATCAGCAGGAAGACGAAGCCCAGGTACAGCAGCCAGGCCGAGGTCAGCTCCGACAGCAGCACCGAGGCCAGCACCATCAGCACCGCGCCGATGATGGGGCCGAAGAAAAAGGTCACGCCGCCCAGGAAGGTGAACAGCAGGTAGGCGCCGGACTTGAGCCCGCTGAGCGCGTCGGCCGAGTTGAAGATCTCGAAGTTGATGGCCGCCAGCGCCCCGCCGATGCCGGCGAAAAAGCCCGAGATGATGAACGCGTACCAGCGCACCAGCTGGGTGTTGAAGCCGATGAAGGCCACGCGCTCGGGGTTGTCGCGCACCGCGTTGAGCATGCGCCCCAGCGGCGTGCCGGTGAAGGCATACATCAGCGCGGTGCACACGAAGCAGTACGCCGCGATCAGGTAGTACACCTGAATCTGCGGGCCGAAGGTGATGCCCAGCAGCGGCGGGCCGTAGGTGCGGTTGATGGAAATGCCGCCGTCGCCGCCGAACACGTCGGGCAGCATGATGGCGATGGCCACCACCAGCTCGCCGATGCCCAGCGAGATCATGGCGAAGGTGGTGCCCGCCTTCTTGGTCGACACGTAGCCCAGCGGCACCGCCACCAGCGCCCCCACCAGGCCGCCCACCAGCGGCACGAACACCAGCGGCATGCCGATGTGGTGGTTGCCGAGGTAAGTGATGGTGATCACGGCGGCGAAGCTGCCCAGGCCCGTGTAGACGGCATGGCCGAAGCTGAGCATGCCGCCCTGCCCCAGCTTCATGTTGTAGGACAGGCAGATGATGATCAGGTAGCCGATCTGCGACAGGATGTTGAGCCACAGGCTGCTGGACAGCAGCAGCGGCGCCAGCACCAGCGCCAGGGCAAAGCCGCCCCAGGCCAGGAGCCGGCCGCGGGACGGCGAGGGACGTGAGGATGCGGTCATCTCGACTACTCTCTTGTACCCAGCAGGCCCTTGGGCCGGAAGATCAGGACCAGCACCATGAACAGGTAGGGCAGGATGGGCGCCACCTGCGCCACCGTCAGGCGCAGCACCTGCTCCAGCCCGCCGCTGGCCGACACGGCCATGCCCAGGCCGGCCAGCAGGTCGCCCAGCGAGCGGTCGATGGCGACGGCGAAGGTCTGGATCACGCCGATCAGGATGGACGCCAGGAAGGCCCCGGCCAGCGAGCCCATGCCGCCCACCACCACCACCACGAAGATGATGGGCCCCACCGCGTAGGCCATGGCCGGTTCGGTGACGTAGGTGTTGCCGGCCACCACGCCGGCCAGCCCGGCCAGCGCCGCGCCGCCGCCGAACACCAGCATGAACACCCGCGGCACGTTGTGGCCCAGGGCCTCCACGGTATCGGGGTGCGTGAGCGCGGCCTGGATGACCAGGCCGATGCGCGTGCGCGTGAGCACCAGCCAGATCGACGCCAGCATCAGCACCGCCACCAGCATGATGAAGGCGCGCGAGCGGGGGAACTGGGTGCCGTAGACGGAAAACAGCGGGCCCTGCAGCTGCTCGGGCAGGCCATAGGGCACCACCGAGCGCCCCCAGATCAGCTGCACCACCTCCAGCACCAGGTAGGACAGGCCGAAGGTGACCAGCAGCTCGGCCACGTGGCCGAAGCGGTGCACCCGGCGCAGGCAGACCTGCTCGAACAGCGCGCCCAGCAGGCCCACCGCGAGGGGCGCGATGACGAGCGCGGGCCAGTAGCCGACGAGGCCCGAGATCAGGTAGGCCAGGTAGGCCCCCAGCATGTAGAAGCTGGCGTGGGCGAAGTTGAGCACGCCCATCATGCTGAAGATCAGGGTCAGCCCCGAGCTGAGCATGAACAGCAGCAGGCCGTAGCTCAGCCCGTTGAGCAGGGATATGGTGAAAAACTCCATGCGCGCCTTTCCAGGGCAAAAACAACGCCGGCTGGTGACTCGCGTCCTCCGCCGGCGTGATGGGTCATGGTCTTACTTGGCCGGGCGCTTCATCTGGCAGGTGGTGGGCGTGCTGGCGACGAAGGGCTCCAGGTATTTCACCGGCGCGAAGGTGTAGCCCGTGTTCTCCACGCTGTAGCTGTTCTTGGCGTCCACTTTCTGCCACTTGGAAATCCACATGCCCATCTGCAGCTGGTGGTCGGTGGAGCGCATCTGCGCGTCCTCGCCGTTGAAGCCCTTGAAGCGCAGGCCCTCCAGCGCCGCCACCACCTTCACCGGGTCGGTGGACTTGGCCTTGGCCATGGCGTCGGACAGCGCGACCATGGCGTTGTAGACCGAGTAGGTGTAGAGGTCGTCGTTGTACTTGGCCTTGAAGCCCTTTTCCAGCTCGCCCAGGCGGCCCGCCATGTTGGAGTGGCCGTATGAGATCTGGTAGACCTCCTGGTCCTTGCCCTGGGCCAGCGCGGTGGGCGTGCCCGACACGCCGGCGTAGTAGGCGTAGATCGGGATGTGCAGGCCGGCGTCATTCATGGCCTTGACCAGCAGCGTGAAGTCCTGGCCCCAGTTGCCGGTCACCAGGGTGTCGGCGCCGGCGGCCTTGATCTTGGCCACGTAGGGCGCGAAGTCCTTGACCTGGCCCAGGGCGACGAAGTCGTCGCCGACGATCTTGACGTCGGGCCGGTTGCGCTCGATGCCTTCCTTGAAGTACTTGCTGACCTGGTGGCCGTGCGAGTAGTTCTGGTTGACCATGTACACCTTGTGGATGTCCTTCTGGCCCTTCATGAAGCTGGTGAGCGCGGCCATCTTCATGGTGGTGTCGGCGTCGAAGCGGAAGTGCCAGTAGTTGCACTTCTCGTTGGTGGAGGCCGGATCGACCGCGGCGTAGTTGATGTAGATGACCTCCTTGCCGGGGTTGCGCTCGTTGTTCTTGCCCACCGCGTCGGCCAGCGGCAGCGCCACGTTGGAGCCATTGCCCTGCGTGACGTAGCGGATGCCCTGGTCGACCGCCGACTTCAGCAGGTTCAGCGCCTCCTGCGGCGAGCTCTTGCTGTCCATGGGCACGATCTCGAACTTGACGCCGGCGGGGTTCTCGGCGGCGTTCAGGTGCTCGGCCACGTACTGCCAGCTCTTGAGCTGGTTGGAGCCCACGTTGCCCATGGGGCCGGACAGACCTTCGATCATGGCGATCTTGACGGTCTGTCCCTTCTGGGCGTAGGCGCCGCCGGCACAGGCCACGATGGCACAGGCTGCAACGAACTGGATGGCAAGACGCATGGGTGGGATCTCCTGGTAGTGAATCAACACACCTCAGCGTACCGGCTTTGGCGGCACGGACGAACCGGGGTTTGCCCTAGCCGCTATCACCCATGTGACTGCCATGCCGGCTCAAAGGCCCGGCAGCTTGTAGTCCTTCAGGTCCTGGCGCAGCTTGGTCTTGAGCATCTTGCCGGTGGCGCCCAGCGGGATCGCGTCGACGAACACCACGTCGTCGGGCATCTGCCACTTGGCGGTCTTGCCTTCGTAGAACTTGAGCAGTTCCTCGCGCGTGACCTCGGCCCCGGGCTTCTTGACCACGGCGATGATCGGGCGCTCGTCCCACTTCGGGTGCGGCATGCCGATGCAGGCGGCCATCGCGATCGCCGGATGCGCCATGGCGATGTTCTCGATGTCGATCGAGCTGATCCACTCGCCACCGGACTTGATCACGTCCTTGCTGCGGTCGGTGATCTGCATGAAGCCGTCGGCATCGATGGTGGCCACGTCGCCGGTGGGGAACCAGCCGCGGCCCTGCGCGTCCTTGATCAGCGGGCACTTGCCCTTGAAGTAGGTGTCCATGATCCAGGGGCCGCGCACCAGCAGGTCGCCGTAGGTCTTGCCGTCCCAGGGCTGCTCGGAGCCGTCGTCGCCGACGATCTTCATGTCGACGCCGAAGATGCCGCGCCCCTGCTTCAGGCGGATCGCCATCTGCTCCTTCGCCGGCAACGCCAGATGCTTGTTCTTGAGCGTGCACAGCGTGCCGAGCGGACTGGTCTCGGTCATGCCCCAGGCGTGCAGCACGTCCACGCCGTATTGCTCGCGGAAGGTATCGATCATGGCCGGCGGGCAGGCCGAACCGCCGATGACGGTGCGCTTGAGCGTCGAGAACTTCAGGCCGTTGGCCTCCATGTGCGCCAGCAGCATCTGCCAGATGGTCGGCACGCCGGCGGCAAACGTCACTTTCTCGGCTTCCATCAGCTCGTAGATCGACTTGCCATCCATCGCCGGGCCGGGAAACACCATCTTGCAACCGGTGAGTGCCGCCGCGTACGGCAGGCCCCAGGCGTTGACGTGGAACATCGGCACCACCGGCAGCACGCTGTCGCGCGCCGACAGGCACATCACGTCGGGCAGGGACGACGCATAGGCGTGCAGCACGGTGGAGCGGTGGCTGTACAGCGCGCCCTTGGGGTCGCCCGTGGTGCCGCTGGTGTAGCACAGGGCGGCGGCGGTGTTTTCGTCCATGTCCGGCCAGGCGTACTCGCTCGATGCACCGCCGATCCAGGCCTCGTAGCTGACCAAGCCCGGAATGCCCGAATCGGCCGGCAGCTTGTCGGCATCGCACAGCGCGACCCATTGCTTGACCGTGGGGCACTTGTCGTGAATGCCCTTGACCAGCGGCAGGAAGCTCATGTCGAA
The DNA here is from genome assembly GCA_024235995.1 of Burkholderiaceae bacterium. Lineage (NCBI taxonomy): Bacteria > Pseudomonadati > Pseudomonadota > Betaproteobacteria > Burkholderiales > Burkholderiaceae > Burkholderiaceae bacterium. The sequence continues at coordinate 2,261,974 of JACKLI010000001.1, read as the reverse complement.
GCAGAGCACGCGGTCTTCGGCGTGGTTGATGATCCAGGCCATCTGATCCGGGTGCAGCCGCGGGTTGAGCGTGTGCACGACGCGGCCCGAGCCGGCCACGCCGAAGTACAGCTCCATGTGGCGGTAGCCGTTCCAGGCCAGCGAGGCTACGCGCTCGCCGGCCGGCACGCCGGCGGCGTCCAGCGTGTTGGCCAGCTGCCTGGCGCGCCGGGCCAGGTCGCGGTAGGTGTAGCGGTGAATGTCGCCTTCCACCCGGCGCGAGACGATCTCGCCGTCGCCATGGTGGCGCTCGGCAAAGTCGATCAGCGACGAAATCAGGAGCGGTTGGTTCTGCATCAGGCCCAGCATCGGTATTCCTCGTTGGATGGATAAAAACACGCCGATCCTAATGCTGAAGGCGAGCGCTTCCGCGCCCCGCTTGACAATTGGTACTTCGGGTTTACCCGTGACGGGCAGGAAAACGGTGGCTGCCCGACAATCCATGCATGACCGAGTCCGCCATCGCCGCGCCGCCGCTGCGGCTTGCGCCCAGCGCCTTTGCCCGCCTGGGCCCGCGCTTTTTCACCGCGCTGGCGCCCGCGCCGCTGCCGGCCCCGTACTGGGTGGGCCGCAGCGCTGCGCTGGCGCGCGAGATGGGGATCGACCCGGACTGGCTGGGCAGCGACGACGCTCTGCAGGCCTTTGGCGGCAACGCCTTGCTGCCCGGCAGCGCGCCGCTGGCCAGCGTCTACAGCGGGCACCAGTTCGGCGTCTGGGCCGGCCAGCTGGGCGACGGGCGCGCGCTGCTGCTGGGCGAAACGCCCGGCGGGCTCGAGGTGCAGCTCAAGGGCAGCGGCCTGACGCCCTACTCGCGCATGGCCGACGGCCGCGCGGTGCTGCGCTCGTCGATCCGCGAGTTCCTGGTCAGCGAGGCGATGCAGGCCTTGAGCATCCCGACCACGCGCGCGCTGTGCGTGGTGGGCTCCGACCTGCCGGTGCGCCGCGAGACGATGGAGACCGCCGCCGTGGTGACGCGCGTGGCGCCCAGCTTCATCCGCTTCGGCCACTTCGAGCACTTCAGCCACAGCGGCCAGCACGCCGAGCTGAAGGCCCTGGCCGACCACGTCATCGAGCGCTTCTATCCCGCGTGCCGCGCGGCCGCCGACCCGTACGCCGCGCTGCTGGGCCAGGTGACCGAGCGCACGGCACGCCTGCTCGCCCAGTGGCAGGCGGTGGGCTTCATGCACGGGGTGATGAACACCGACAACATGAGCATCCTGGGGCTGACCATCGACTACGGGCCATTCCAGTTCATGGAAGGGTTCGATCCCGGCCACGTCTGCAACCATTCCGACAGCAGCGGCCGCTACGCCTTCGACCAGCAGCCCGCCGTCGCGCACTGGAACCTGTGCGCGCTGGGCCAGGCCCTGCTGCCGCTGATCGGCGGGCGCGAGCGCGCCATCGCCGCCATCGAGCCCTTTGCCGACCTCTACGGCGACGCGCTGGCCGCGCGCATGGCCGCCAAGCTGGGCTTCGGCCGGGCCACGCCGGCCGTCGGCGCACTGGTTGACGCGCTGCTGGTGCTGCTGGCGCGCGAGCGCACCGACTACCCCATCTTCTGGCGCCGCCTGGCGCGGCAGATGGCGGGCACGGGCGGCGAGCCGGTGCGCGATCTGTTCGTCGACCGCACCGCATGGGATGCCTGGTTGCTACAATATCAAGAGCTTATCGGGCATGATCCATCCGGGCACAGCCCCGATTTGATGCTCAAAACCAACCCCGCCATCGTGCTGCGCAACCACCTGGCCGAGCAGGCCATCGCGCGGGCGAAACTTAAGGACTTCGGCTTGCTCCAAGACTTGCTGGGCGCGCTGGAGCGCCCGTTCGACGAGCACCCGGCCCATCCCGACTGGGCCGGCTTTCCACCCGACTGGGCGTCCCACATCCAGATCAGCTGTTCCTCATGACCCATCCTGTGCAGAAAACCGAAACCGAATGGCAGGCCCTGCTGGCCGCCAAGGGCGCCGAGCCGGGCGCGTTTCAGGTCACGCGCCACGCCGCCACCGAACGGCCCTTCAGCGGCAAGTACGAGCGCCACTGGCAGGATGGCAGCTACCGCTGCATCTGCTGCGGCAACAAACTGTTCGAATCCGGCACCAAGTTCGACGCCGGCTGCGGCTGGCCCAGCTTCTCGCTGGCCATCCCCGGCGCCATCGAGGAGCGGCGCGACACCAGCCACGGCATGGTGCGCGTCGAAACCCTGTGCGCCCGCTGCGGCGCGCACCTGGGCCACGTGTTCGAGGACGGCCCGGCGCCCACCGGCCTGCGCTACTGCATGAACTCGGCCTCGCTCGACTTCGAGCCGCGATAATCACCGCCTCATGAAGCTGCTTCTGGACTTTCTCCCCATCCTGCTGTTCTTCGGCGCCTACAAGCTGTGGGGCATCTACGCCGGCACCGCCGTGCTGATGGCCGCCACCTGCGCGCAAATGGCCGTCGTCTACCGCATCGACGGCAAGCTCAGCACCATGCACAAGGCCACGCTGGCGCTGATCCTGGTCTTCGGCGCGCTCACGCTGGCGCTGCAGGACGATCGCTTCATCAAGTGGAAGCCCACCGTGCTGTACGCCGCCATGGCGCTGGCGCTGGCCGTGGCGCAGTGGGGCTATCGCAAGAACGTGCTCAAGGCCATGCTGGGCGCGCAGATCGCCCTGCCCGACTTCGCCTGGCTGCGCCTGTCGGTGGCCTGGATCGCCTACTGCCTGTTCATGGCGGCGCTCAACGGCTACGTGGCGGCCTACTACTCCACCGACGCCTGGGCCGACTTCAAGCTGTGGGGCTACGTGTTTCCGGTGGCCTTCATCGTCGCCCAGGGCTTTTACGTGGCGCGCCACCTGATCGAGCCGGCCGAGTCCACCCAGGCCCATCCCGGAGCGCCGGAATGAACCGCGTCGCCACCACCGGCACCCCCATGCCCGCCCTGGCCGGGCAGATGCAGGCCTGCCTGCGTGAACGCTTTGCGCCCAGCGCGCTCGAAGTGCTGGATGAAAGCTGGCAGCACGAAGGCCATGCCGGCGCCAACGGCACCGGATTCGGCACGCATTTCCGGGTTCGCATCACGGCGGCGGCCTTGGCCGGGCTGCCGCGCGTGGCGCGCCATCGCCTTGTGTATGATGCCCTGCAGGACTTCATCGACCGGCAAGGGGTGCATGCCCTGGCCATCGAGGCCACGGGTTGAGGCCCACGTTCGTTTCCTTCTCTCTCGTCCCGTCCGGGATTTCCTTGTTCTCACTGCAACCATGAAAAAACAGCTTCTGGCCGCCTGCGCGGCCGGCCTGCTGGCGGGCGCCGTCGCGCTGCCGGCCATGGCCCAAAACGTCGCCATCGTCAACGGCAAACCGGTGCCCAAGGCGCGCCTGGACGCGCTGGAGACGCAGATCAGGGCCCAGGCCGCGCGCACCGGCCAGCCCGTGCCGCCCGAGGTGCAGAACCAGCTGCGCGACGAGGTCGTCGCGCGCGAGGTGTTCATGCAGGAGGCCGAGAAGCTGGGCCTGCAGGCCACGCCCGACTTCAAGGCCAAGATGGACCTGGCGCGCCAGAGCGTGCTGATCGGCGAGCTGTTCGCCGACTACGCCAAGAAGCATCCGATCAGCGACGAGCAGGCCAAGGCCGAGTACGACAAGCTGATCAAGGCCCAGGCGCCAGCCGCCGGCACCAAGGAATACAAGGCGCGCCACATCCTGGTCGAGAAGGAAGGCGACGCCAAGGACATCATCGCCCAGCTCAAGAAAGGCGGCAAGTTCGAGGACATCGCCAAGAAGCAGTCCAAGGACACCGGCTCGGGCGCCAACGGCGGCGAGCTGGGCTGGGCCCCGGCCAGCACCTACGTGCCCGAGTTCGGCGCCGCGCTGGCCAAGCTGAAGAAGGGCCAGACCACGGACGCGCCGGTCAAGACCCAGTTCGGCTACCACGTGATCCAGCTCGAGGACGAGCGCGACGCCAAGGCGCCCGAGCCCCCGCCCTTCGACGCCGTCAAGGCCCAGCTCAAGCAGCAGATGGAGCAGCAGCAGCTGGCCAAGTACCAGCAGGAGCTGCGCGAGAAGGCCAAGGTCGAGTAAGCCTCCTCAGCCTCACCCAGGCACGGCGGGCAGGTTGCGCAAGCAGCCTGCCCGCTTTTGTTTTGATAGCTGCTTGCGCAGATGGGTTGCCGGCCAGAGCCCGATTGGGCTTAAAAACCGCGCAGTGCACCCCACCCCATCAGCGCGCCGATCAGCACCGGCTGGTGCAGCATGTAGTACGCCAGGCTGTGGCGCCCCAGCCGCGCCAGGCCGCGGCCGACCGGCCCCACCGGCCCGCCCAGCCACGCTTGCGGCAGCGCCCGCGCCGCGCCCACGCCCAGCAGCATCACGCCCAGCCAGGGCAGCAGCGGCACGTAGTCCTCGGTGACGGGCTTGTGCGTGACCACGCCCAGGCCGTTCAGCCAGCGGCCGTCCAGCGCCGCCGCCAGCGCGGGCGGGGCCTGGGCGGCGGCCCACTGGCCCAGCAGCGGCGCGGCGGCAATCAGCACCAGGCCCAGCAGCCAGGGCCAGGCGCCGCGCAGGGCGCGCCCTTGCAAACCGGCACGCACCAGCAGCAGCATCACCGCCATGCCGTGCAGCACACCGAAGCTGATCCAGCTGCGCGGAAACATCCACCACGAGCCCAGCGACACCAGCGCCGCGCAGGCCGCGACCTGCCCCCAGCGCCGCCCAAAGCGCCGCCAGCCCTGCCCCGCCTGCACCGCCAGCACCTGGCCCAGGCCGGCCGTGAACAGGAACAGGCTGACGATGGCCGTGCGCTGCAGCGTCCACAGCGGGTCGTCGTAGAAGTTCTGCCGGATATACCCGAAGTGGTTCAGGTCGAAGGCGAAGTGGTACGCCGTCATCGACACCAGCGCCAGCCCGCGCAGGGCGTCCACGCGCGGGTGGCGGGCGCCCGGCATCAATCGGCCCGGTAGTTGGGCGCCTCTTTCGTGATCTGCACGTCGTGCACGTGCGACTCGCGGATGCCCGCGGCCGTGATCTGCACGAACTCGGCCTTGGCGCGCAGCTCGTCGACGGTGGCGCAGCCGCAGTAGCCCATGGCCGCGCGCAGGCCGCCGGCCTGCTGGAAGATGATGGCCACCACACTGCCCTTGTAGGGCACGCGGCCCTCGATGCCCTCGGGCACCAGCTTGTCGGCGTTGGGGTTGCCGGTGCTGCTCTCCTGGAAATAGCGGTCGGCGCTGCCCTGCTGCATGGCGCCGATGCTGCCCATGCCGCGGTAGCTCTTGTAGCTGCGGCCCTGGTACAGCACGATCTCGCCCGGCGCTTCCTCGGTGCCGGCGAACATGCCGCCCATCATCACGCTGTGCGCGCCGGCGGCGATCGCCTTGGCGATGTCGCCCGAAAAACGCACACCGCCATCGGCGATCAGAGGCACGCCCGTGCCCTCCAGCGCCTCGGCCACGTTGTGGATGGCGGTGATCTGCGGCACGCCCACGCCGGCCACGATGCGCGTGGTGCAGATGCTGCCGGGCCCGATGCCGACCTTGACCCCGTCGGCGCCGGCCTCGGCCAGCGCGCGTGCCGCGCCGGCGGTGGCGATGTTGCCGCCGATCACGTCGACCTGCGGGTAGTTCTGCTTGACCCAGCGCACGCGCTCGATCACGCCCTGGCTGTGGCCGTGCGCGGTGTCCACCACGATGGCGTCCACGCCGGCCTTGACCAGCGCGTCCACGCGCTCCTCGGTGCCGGCGCCCACGCCCACCGCCGCGCCCACGCGCAGGCGGCCATGGTCGTCGCGCGCGGCGTTGGGAAAGGTGGTCTGCTTGGTGATGTCCTTGACCGTGATCAGGCCCTTGAGGCGGTCCTGCCCGTCGATGATCAGCAGGCGCTCGAGCTTGTGCTTGTTCAGCAGCGCCTTGGCCTCGGCATGGCTGGTGCCCTCGGGCACCGTGATCAGGCGCTCGCGCGGCGTCATGATGGCGCGCACCGGCACGTCGTAGCGGGTCTCGAAGCGCAGATCGCGCCCGGTGACGATGCCCACCACGCGCCCCTGGTCGATGACCGGAAAGCCGCTGATGTCCAGCTCGTCCGACAGCTGCATCACCTGCAGCACCGTGTGCTCGGGCGTGATGACCACCGGGTCGCGCAGCACGCCGGACTCGTAGCGCTTGACCTTGGCCACCTGAGCTGCCTGCTCGGCGGCCGTCAGGTTCTTGTGCACGATGCCGATGCCGCCCTCCTGCGCCATGGCGATGGCCAGCCGGGCCTCGGTGACGGTGTCCATGGCGGCCGAAACCAGCGGCAGGTTGAGCCGGATGCGGCGCGTGAACTGGGTGGAAAGCGCGGTGTCCTTGGGCAGGACCTGGGAAAATGCCGGCACCAACAACACGTCGTCGAAGGTCAGCGCGGGGCCTAGAAGGCGCATGGTTTGCTCCAAAAAACGGATTGTACCGAAGCGCTTGCCGGTCCATTTTCGTGCCCAATTCGACACACTCGCCGCTCCCGAGGCCCCATAGGCTTGTACCCTTGTGCAACTTTTCGTCACCTGCCGCTAAACTGGGCACCCCATGACCTTGCATCGCCCCCTCCTCCTCGCCGGCTTGCTGCTGGCCAGCCTGTCGGCCGTGGCGCAGTACCAGTGGATCGACAAGGACGGCCGCCGCGTGTTCAGCGACCGCGCGCCGCCGGCTGACATCCCGGTCAAGAACATCCTGTCGCAGCCGCGCGGCGGCGCCGCGCTGGCCGCCGCACCCGCCGCGGCCGAGGCTGCCATGCCGGCGGCATCGGCAACGGCGACGGCCGGCAAGGCCCCGGCGCCGGGCGTCGACAAGGCGCTGGACGACAAGAAAAAGCAGGCCGAGGCGGCCGACGCCGCCAAGCAAAAGGCCGACGAGGCGCGTCAGGCCGCTGCTCGCGCCGACAACTGCAAGCGCGCCCAGGGCGCCAAGGCCACGCTGGACTCGGGCATGCGCATGGCCCGCGTCAACGCCCAGGGCGAGCGCGAGGTGCTGGACGACGCGCAGCGCGCGGCCGAACTCAAGCGCGTCAACGAGATCATCGCCGCCAGCTGCAAGTAGCGCCTCGGCCCGCCATGGAAAGCCAACGGCCCCACCGGGCCGTTTTCCTTTTTCAGTACCCGGGCTTGGCACCGGGGCGCCGGCGGGCAAACAGCCCCGCCGTGCGCGCACCCTGGCGGCCGAAGCGCTCGCGCCGGGCCACCTTCGGGTCCACCTTCAGCGGCCGGTACAGCTCCACCCGGTCGCCGTCGCACAACGGCCGATCCAGCGGCGCCCGGCGGCCCCAGATGCCCACGTCGGCGGCGCCTGGCGCCGGCCAGCCCGCGGCCGCCAGGGCTTGTCCCAGCGTGCTGCCCGCGGGCAGGCGCAGGGCGCGCTGCTCCACCTGCCGCGGGCCGGGTGCGCGCACCAGCAGCACCGAGATCGATCCGGCCATCACACCGCGGCGGCGCCGTACACCTGCTCGGCGCGCTTGACGAAGGCATCCACCATGCTGGCGGCGATGCGGTCAAACACGGGGCCCACCACGGCCGCCAGCAACGTGCTGGAAAAGCCGTAGTCCAGCTTCAGGTCGACGCGGCAGGCCCGCTGCGTGCCGTCGCCCAGCGGGGTGAAGCGCCAGTCGCCCTCCAGCCGCGAGAACGGGCCGTCGACCAGGTGCAGGCGCACCTCGCGGTCGGGCACGTGCTCGTTGCGGGTGGTGAAGCTCTGCTTGACGCCCTTGAGGGCGATCCCGACCTCGGCGGTCATGCCCGTCTCGGTCTCGGACAGCACGCGCGCGTGGCTGCACCAGGGCAGAAACTCGGGGTAGCGCGCCACGTCGGTGACCAGCGCGTACATCTCGGCCGGCGTGTACCAGATCAGGACGGACTTGTGGACGGATTTCATAGAATGCGCGATTGCTCCTGATTTTAAGGTGCAGTCCGCGCGCCGGCGCCGCTTGCAAGCCGCGGCAGACCCCTCATATTGCCCCGATGGCGACGAAAAAACCCGCTTCCACCAACCCGGTCATTGCCCAGAACAAGAAGGCCGCGTTCAACTACTTCTTCGAGGAACGCTTCGAGGCCGGCATGGTGCTGGAAGGCTGGGAGGTGAAGGCCCTGCGCGCCGGCAAGGCGCAGCTGACCGACGGCTACGTGGTGATCCGGGGCGGCGAGCTGTTCGTCATCGGCTGCCAGATCAACCCGCTGGGCACCGCCAGCACCCACGTGCGCGCCGACTCGGCCCGCACCAAGAAGCTGCTGATGAAGAAGGACGAGATCCAGCGGCTGATCGGCAAGGTGGAGCAAAAGGGCTACACCCTGGTGCCCATCAACCTGCACTGGAAGAACGGCCGCGTGAAGTGCGAGATCGCGCTGGCCAAAGGCAAAGCCACGCACGACAAGCGCGACACCATCCGGGAGCGCGAAGGCAAGCGCGAGGTGGAGCGGGCGCTCAAGAGCCGGCATCGCTGAATTTTTTTCTCGGGCCGTGGAATAAAAGCCCAGTCCCCGGTGTTCATCTCCCGTCAGGCCGCAATCACGCACGCCGACACTCGAACGGAGAACACCATGACCCCCTTCAAAACCCTGCTCGTCGCCCTCGCCGTGGCCGGCGGGCCTGCCCTGGCCCAGGCCCAGGTGAGCGTCCACGACGGCGCCCTCGTCGGCCCCACCGGCATGACGCTCTACACCTTCGACAAGGACGTGGCGGGCAGCGGCAAGTCGGCCTGCAACGACGGCTGCGCCACCAACTGGCCGCCCCTGACCGCCACCACGGCGCCCAGTGGCGACGGCTACAGCCTGATCGAGCGCGATGGCGGCGCCAAGCAGGTGGCCTACAAGGGCAAGCCGCTGTACTACTGGGCCCAGGACACCAAGCCAGGCGACAAGGGCGGCGACGGCAAGATCAACCTGTGGCACACCGCCACACCATGAAATGACCCACCCCCAGTCTCCACACGCTGCGCGTTGTTGCGCCTTCCCCCTGCAAGGGGGCACGCCCTCTGGTCGGGGGAACCCCGACCAGGGGCTTACGCGCATGGCCTGCTCCGCGGCCTTTCGGCTCTTGGGGTCTCATGCGCTGCGGGTAGTGCGTACCACTGGAATCGCAGCTGACCAATGAGCCCCGCCCAGATCGTCGAGCAATTACCCGGGCTGCGCCGCTATGCGCGCGCGCTGACGGGCGACGCCTGGGCGGCCGACGACCTGGTGCAGGACACGCTGGAGCGCGCCTGCCGCAAATGGCTGCTGTGGCGCCGCGGCAGCAACCTGCGCGCCTGGCTGTTCACGCTGATGCACAACCTGTACCTGAACCAGCGCCGCACGCTGGTGCCGGTGCAGGCGCTGGACGACGAGGCGCTGGCTTTCGTGGCCGGCGCGGCGGACGTGGCGGGCGACACCGCGATCGACCTCGACCGCTGCCTGCAGCGCCTGCCGGCCGAGCAGCGCGCCGTGCTGCTGCTGGTGACGCTGGAGGACATGGCCTACGCCGACGTGGCGCGCGTGCTGGACATTCCGCTGGGGACCGTGATGTCGCGCCTGTCCCGGGCGCGCGAGCGCATGCGGGCCTTGATGGAACAGGCCCCCGCGCGCACGCCGCAGCGCCCCATCCACCCCAACACGGCCTTGCGCCGCCTGAAGTGATGCCGCCATGACCGCCAGCCGCCCCGCCCCCTTGCACGAAGACGAGCTGCACGCCCTGGTCGATGGCCGCCTGCCCGCGGCCCGGGCCGAAGCCGTGGACGCCGCGCTCGATCCCTCGGCGCGCGAGCAGGCCGAGGCCTGGCGCCAGCAACGCGAGGCGCTGCAATCGCTGCACCGCGACTGGCTGGACCGCCCCGTGCCCGACGCCTTGCTGGGCGCCGCGGGCCGCTTGCACGACACACGGGCCGCGCAGCGGCGCCGGCTGGCATGGGCCGGCATGGCGGCAGGCTGGATGCTGGCCTTCGGCCTTGGCTGGGGCCTGCACGGGCAGCAGGCCGGCGGCGCGATGCAGGCCGCCGCAGGCGCGCCGCCGGCGCGGTTCGTGCGCCAGGCCGCGGTGGCCTACGCCGTCTACCAGCCCGAGCAGCGCCACCCCGTGGAGGTGGCCGCCGACCAGCAGGAGCACCTGGTGCAATGGCTGTCCAAGCGCCTGGCGCGCCCGCTGACGGTGCCCGGCCTGCAGGCCCAGGGGTTCGAGCTGGTCGGTGGGCGGCTGCTACCGGGCGAGCACGGCGCCCGCGCCCAGTTCATGTACCAGAACGCCGCCGGCCAGCGCATCACCCTGTACCTGGGCGCGCTGGACGGCGCGCCGCTCGAGACCTTCCGCTTCGACCAGCAGGGGCCGGTCGCGAGCTTCTACTGGGTGGAGCGCGGCTTCGGCTACGCCATCACGGGCGAGCTGCCGCGGCCGGCGCTGCAGGCGCTGGCGACGGTGGTGTACGAGCAGTTGCAGCACGCCCCGGCCCAGCCGGCCGGCACGCAGCAGATTGGGCGACGCTGAACAAGTCCCTGCGATGGCGCGCGCCCTGATTGGGGATGGGATGCAAGGCGCAAAGCGCAGCGATAGCTGGAACTATCGCGAGCACTTGCAACGCCGCAGACCGCCCCAATCAGGGATGAGCGACGCGCATGGGACTTGTTCAGCGTTGCCTCAGGTCACGGGCGCCGGGTTGAACAGCACCAGCGCGTTGTGCAGCTTCCAGTGCTCGGCCCAGGTCTTCTGGCGGCCGCTGGCGACGTCGAGCATCAGCCGAAACAGCTCCCAGCCCACCTGCTCGATGCTGGCCTCGCCGTCGGCGATCCGGCCGGCGTTGAGGTCCATCAGGTCGTGCCAGCGCTGCGCCAGCGCGGTGCGCGTGGCGACCTTGATGACCGGCACGGCCGCCAGGCCGTAGGGCGTGCCGCGGCCGGTGGTGAACACGTGCAGGTTCATGCCGGCGGCCATCTGCAGCGTGCCGCAGATGAAGTCGCTGGCGGGCGTGGCGGCATAGGTCAGGCCCCTGGCGCGCAGCCTCTCGCCCGGCGCCAGCACGTTGGAGATGGAGGCGGAGCCCGACTTGACGATCGAGCCCATGGCCTTCTCGACGATGTTGGACAGGCCGCCCTTCTTGTTGCCCGGCGTGGTGTTGGCGCTGCGGTCGGCGCCGCCGCGCCGCAGGTAGGCGTCGTACCAGGCCATCTCGCGGATCATGGCCTCGGCCACCTCGGGGCTGGCGGCGCGGGCCGTGAGCTGGTCGATGCCGTCGCGCACCTCGGTCACCTCGGAAAACATCACGCTGGCGCCGGCGCGCACCAGCAGGTCGGTGCAAAAGCCCACGGCCGGGTTGGCGGTAACGCCGCTGAAGGCGTCGCTGCCGCCGCACTGCACGCCCACCACCAGCTCGCTGGCCGGCACCGTGACGCGCCGGCGCGCATCCAGGCGCTTCAGGTGCAGCTCGGCCTGGCGCACGATCGACTCGACCATGGCCATGAAGCCCAAGTGCGCCTCGTCCTGCAGCACCACGACGTCCAGCGGCGGCTCGGCCTGGGCGCCGGCATCCGCGGCCTGCGGCATCAGGCGCGCCGGCTGCAGCTTCTCGCAGCCCAGGCTGACCACCATCACCTCGCCGCCGAAATTGGGGTTGAGCGCAAGGTTGCGCACGGTGCGGATGGGCACCTGCGCATCCGGCGCGTCGATGGCCACGCCGCAGCCGTAACTGTGCTCCAGCGCCACCACGCCGTCCACGTGGGGGTACCTGGGCAGCAGCTCGGCGCGGATGCGCTCGATGGCGAACGCGGTCACGCCGGCCACGCACTGCACCGTCTCGGTGATGGCCAGCAGGTTGCGCGTGCCGACCGAGCCGTCGGGGTTGCGGTAGCCCTCGAAGGTGTAGCCCTCCAGCGGCGGCAGCGGCGGGGGCCGCACGCTGGCCTTGGGCAGCCCCTCCAGCGAGCGTGCCTGGGGCATGCGCAGCAGGCGCTCGTGCACCCAGCTGCCGGCGGCGATCGGCCGCAGCGCGTAGCCGATGGCCACGCCGTAGCGCAGCACGGGCGCGCCCTCGGGCAGGTCGAGCAGCGCCACCTTGTGCGCCTGCGGTACGCGCTCGCGCAGGGTCAGGCCGCCGTCCAGCACGGTTCCGGCCTCCAGGCCGCCGACGTTGGCGACGATGGCCACGTTGTCGGCCGCATGCATGCGGATGACGTGCGGCGAGCGAGCTTGGGTGGCGGTCATGACCCGGACTCCGTACCTGAGCGCCTGCTCAAACCGGCCGGCCGGCGCGCGCCGCCAGCCAGGTCGGCGTGTCCTGCAGCGCCACCGGGCGCAGGAAGCGCTCCAGCGCGGCGTCGCCCACCGAAGTGCTCAGCGGCTGGGTGGACGAGGGCCAGGGCCCGCCGTGCTGCTGCCCCGCCGTCACCGCCACGCCGGTGGGCACACCGGCAAACAGCACGCGGCCGGCCACCTGCATGGCCGCGCGCACCAGCGCCTGGGCGTCGGCGCTTTCCTCGTCGGCGCCCCACAGCGTGACGGTCAGGCTGCCGCCCAGGGCCTGCAGCACCTGCACTGCCTCGGCCACGTTGCGCGCGCGCACGACCAGGCTGGCCGGGCCGAACACCTCGTCGTGCAGCTGCGGCGCGGCGATGAAGCGGGCGGCGTCGACCTGGGCCAGCACCGGCCGCGGCGGCTCGGGCGCGGCGGCGCTTTCGTGCAGCAGCGGCTGCGCGCCGGCGCCGCTCCAGCGCGCCACGCCGGCGTCGAAGGCCTGGCGCAGGCCGGGCGTCAGCATGGCGTGCGGCTGCTGCGCGGCCAGGGCCGCGGCCAGTTGCCGCACGAAGGCGTCGCTGGCCGGGTCGTCCAGCAGCACGATCACGCCCGGGCTGGTGCAGAACTGGCCGCAGCCCAGCGTGATGGAGCCGGCCAGCGTGGTCGCCAGCTCGGCGCCCCGGGCGCGCAGCACGGGCGGCAGCGCGATGACGGGGTTGACCGAGCCCAGCTCGCCATAAAAGGGGATCGGCCGCGCACGCGCGCTGGCCTCGGCCTGCAGCGCGGCGCCGCCGCGGGTGGAGCCGGTGAAAGCGCCGGCGGCAATGGCCGGGTGGCGGATCAGCTGCACGCCGATCCCGTTGCCCTCGCCCTGCACCAGGCCGAGCAGCCCGGCCGGCAGGCCCTGGGCCTCGAGCACGGCCTGGATCAGCGCGAACACACGGTTGGCCAGCAGCAGATGGCCGTTGTGCGCCTTCACCACCACCGGGCAGCCGGCGGCCAGCGCGGCCGCGGTGTCGCCGCCCAGCACCGAGAAGGCGAACGGAAAGTTGCTGGCCGCGAACATGGCCACCGGGCCCAGCGGCACGCGCACGCGCATCATGGCCGGATGCCCGGCCGGCGGCGCGCCGGCCACGGCGGGGTCGTCCACGTGCCGGAACGGCAAGCCCTCGCCCGCCATGCGGCCGAAGCGCCGCAACTGGAACGCCGTGCGGTCCAGCTCGCCCTGCAGGCGCCCGGCGCCCAGGGCGGTTTCGGCGTCGGCCAGCGCCACCAGTTCGTCGCGCCGGGCTTCCAGCGCCGCGGCCAGGGCGTCCAGCAGCCGGGCGCGCGCCGCGCCGTCGCTGGCGGCCCAGGCCGGCGCCGCGGCGGCGGCGGCGCGCACCGCGGCGTCGAGCTGCGCCGGCGTGGTGGCGATGAGCGGGTGGCCGGCGGGCGCGTCGATGGGCTGGCCGGTGCGGGCATCGAAGGATTGCAGGACAGTCATGGGGAAGTGTGATGTTGGCGTGCTCAGTCGCGCACCAGGCAGGGCCGCTTGGGATCGAAGCGCCAGTTCGGGATCAGGTATTGCATGGCCTGTGCGTCGTCGCGCGCGCCCAGGCCGTGCTGCAGGTAGAGCTGGTGCGCCTTGTCGACCTCGGCCAGGTCGATGTCGATGCCCAGGCCGGGCCGCTTGGGCACCTGCACGCAGCCGCCCTCGATACGCAGCGGCTCTTTCGTCAGCCGCTGGCCGTCCTGCCAGATCCAGTGCGTGTCGATGGCCGTCACCTTGCCGGGCGCGGCGGCGCCGACATGGGTGAACATGGCCAGCGAGACGTCGAAGTGGTTGTTGGAGTGCGAGCCCCAGGCCAGGCCCCAATCGCGGCAGGTCTGCGCCACGCGCACGCTACCGGCCAGGGTCCAGAAGTGCGGGTCGGCCAGCGGGATGTCGACCGATTGCAGCGCCAGCGCGTGCGCCATCTGGCGCCAGTCGGTGGCGATCATGTTGGTGGCCGTGGGCAGGCCGGTGGCGCGGCGAAACTCAGCCATCACCTCGCGGCCCGAAAAGCCCTCTTCCGCGCCGCAGGGGTCTTCGGCGTAGGCGACCACGCCGCGCATCCTGTGGCCCAGGCGGATGGCGTCCTGCAACCACCAGCCGCCGTTGGGGTCGAGCGTGACGCGCGCCTGCGGAAAGCGCTCGTGCAGGGCGGTGACGGCCTCGACCTCTTCGTCGCCGCGCAGCACGCCGCCCTTGAGCTTGAAGTCCTGAAAGCCGTAGCGCCGCTGCGCCGCCTCGGCCAGGCGCACCACCGCGTCGATCGTCATGGCCGGCTCGTGGCGCAGGCGCAGCCAGTCGTCCTCGGCGTCGGGCTCGCTGGCGTAGGGCAGATCGGTCTTGCGGCGGTCGCCGACGAAGAACAGGTAGCCCAGCATCCGCACCGCGTCGCGCTGCTGGCCCTCGCCCAGCAAGGCGGCCACCGGCACGCCCAGGTGCTGGCCCTGCAGGTCGAGCAGGGCCGATTCGACCGCCGCCACGGCGTGGATGGTGGTGCGCAAGTCGAAGGTCTGCAGGCCGCGCCCGCCGGCGTCGCGGTCGGCAAAGCGGCTGCGGATGTCGTTCAGGACCGCCTGCATGGCGCCGATGGGACGACCCTCCACCAGGGCGCGGGCGTCGTCCAGCGTCTGGCGAATCTTCTCGCCGCCGGGCACCTCGCCCAGGCCGGTGCGGCCGGCGCTGTCGGTCAGGATCACCAGGTTGCGGGTGAAGAAGGGGGCGTGGGCGCCCGACAGATTGAGCAGCATGCCGTCGCGCCCGGCGACGGGAACGACCTGCATGCGCTGGACAAGGGGAGCGGTCATGGGCGGGCGTGACGAGGGGACAGAAAAACTATTGATTTGATAGCTTCTTGCGCATGATTGGCACGGGCAAGAGGCCGATTTGATTCAAAAACCCGACGGGCACGCACGGTGCCCGCTGGGTGAATCGCTCAGGGCCCCGTCAGTTGGCCGTGATCTTGCGCTCGCGGATCAGCTTGCCCCAGCGGGCGTATTCATCGGCCTGGTACTTGGCGAATTCGGCCGGCGTGTTCAGCACCAGCTCGAAGCCCAGCTCCTCCAGCTTGGCCTTGGTGGCGGGCTGGCGCAGGATGGCGGCGATGGCGCCTTGCAGGCGCTCCTTCAGCTCGGCCGGCATGCCGTGCGGGCCGGCGACGGCCTGCCACGAGTAGACGTCGGCGTCCTTGATGCCGCTCTCATCCATCGTGGGCACGTCGGGCAGCAGCGGCGAGCGCTTGGCGCTGGTGATGACCAGCGGGCGCAGCTTGCCGGCGCGGATTTGCGGCAGCGCGGTGTTGATGTTCATGAAGGACGAATCCACCTGGTTGCCCAGCAGGTCCGTCATCACCGGGCCGCCGCCCTTGTAGGGCACGTGCAGGCCGCTGGTGCCGGTCTGCTGCCAGAACAGCTCGGAGGTCAGGTGGTCGCTGCTGCCGGCGCCCGAGGTGGCGAAGCTCATCTTGCCGGGGTTGGCCTTCAGGTAGGCCAGCACGTCGGCCAGACTCTTGAGCCTGGAGGCGGCAGGCACCACCAGCACGTTGGGCGCGCGCACGGCAACGGTGATGGGGTCCAGATCCTTCAACGCATCGTACTGCGCCTTGATCAGGTGCGGCGCGATGACGAACGGGCCCAGCGAGGACACCAGCAGGGTGTGGCCGTCCGGCTCGCTGCGCGCCACCTGGGCGGTGCCGATGGTGCCGGTGGCGCCGCCCTTGTTGTCGACCACCACGGTGCCGCCGATCTTCTGGCCCAGCTCGGCCGAGATGGTGCGGGCGATCATGTCGGTCGAGCCACCGGGCGGGAACGGCACGATGATGGTGACGGTCTTGGTCGGCCAGGCAAAGGCCACGGCGCTGGCCAGGCCCAGGACGATGCCTGCGAGAGCTTTCTTCATGCGGTGTCTCCTAGGGTTAAGGGAATGGATGGGGAAAGAATCAAACAGACTGCGAACCCAGGCGATCGATCAGCACCTTGAGTTGCTCCCGCTGCTGCGGCTTGAGATCGGACAGCGGCGGGCGCACCGGGCCGGCACCGTGGCCGACCAGCGCCGCGCCGGCCTTGACGATGCTGACAGCATAGCCCGCGCCCTGGTTGCGGATGGCTATGTAGGGCAGGAAAAACGTGTCGAGCAGGCGGTTGACGGTGGCCGCGTCACCCTTGGCATAGGCGTCGTAGAACGCGATGGCGGTGCGCGGAATGAAGTTGAACACCGCCGACGAATAGGTCGGCACGCCCAGCGCCTGGTAGGCCTGCGCGTAGACCTCGTGCGTCGGCATGCCGCCGATGTAGACCAGGCGATCGCCCAGGCGGCGGCGAATCTGCACGATGCGCTCGATGTCGCCCAGCCCGTCCTTGAAGCCGATCAGGTTGGGGCAGCGCTCGGCCAGTTGCTCGACCGATTCGGCCGTCAGCTTGCAGGCGCCGCGGTTGTAGACGATGACGCCGATCCGCACGCTCTTGCACACCGCCTCGATGTGCGCCAC
Organism: Burkholderiaceae bacterium; assembly: GCA_024235995.1. Lineage (NCBI taxonomy): Bacteria > Pseudomonadati > Pseudomonadota > Betaproteobacteria > Burkholderiales > Burkholderiaceae > Burkholderiaceae bacterium. Next base: position 2,245,231 of record JACKLI010000001.1, on the reverse strand, counting down.
CAGGCCCTCCTGCCCGGCCTCGGTCAGGTAGTGCGGCATCAGCAGGATGCCGGCGGCGCCGCTGCGCTCGGTGGCCTGCGCGTACTGGATGGCCAGCGTGGTGCCGCCGCCGCTGGCGCCGACGATGGGCGTGCGCCGGCCACAGGTGGCGGCCGCGACCTTGACCACCTCCGCGTACTCGCCCGGCTCGAGCGAAAAGAACTCGCCCATGCCGCCGGCGGCAAACAACACGCTGGCACCGTAGGGCATCAGCCACTCCAGGCGCGCGGCGTAAGGCTTGGGCGCAAAGCGCAGCTCAGCGTCGAAATCGGTCAGGGGAAAGGACAGGAGGCCGGTCGACAGGGCCGCCTTGAGCTCATCCGGGTTCATGGCATCTCCACAATTTATTGGTATGACATCGTACAACTAAAGACCCGGCACCGTTCTTCGTGAAAACCCTGATCGCCCCGCTCAGCCGCCGCGCGCGGCCAGCTGGCGCCGCTGCCGGCTGTTGGCCAGATGCGTGCGCATGGCGGCGCGCGCACCCTCCACGTCCTGGCGCGCAATGGCGTCCAGGACGCTCTGGTGCTCGGCGTTGATGCGCCCCAGGTAGGCCCACTCCTCGCCCGTCGGCGCCAGCCCGCTCGCCAGGCGCGCGCGCGGAATCATGCTCAGGCCCAGGGTGTTCATCAGTTCGACGAAGTGCCGGTTGTGGGTGGCGCGCGCGATCTCCAGGTGAAACTGAAAGTCCGCGCCCACGGCGTCCTGCCCCGACTCGCGCGCCGCCACGAAGGCCGCCAGGGCCTCGCGAATGGCCTGCAGCTGGTCCTCGGTGCGCCGCGCCGCCGCCAGGCCGGCGCATTCGGTCTCCAGCGCAATGCGCAACTCCAGCACGTCGATCACGTCCTGCAGCGTGGCCAGCCGCTCCGGGTCGATGCGAAAGGCCACCGCGTCGCCCGCGCCGACCACGAAGGTGCCCACGCCGTGCCGCGTGTCCACCATGCCGGCGGCCTGCAGGCGCGAAATGGCCTCGCGCACCACCGTGCGGCTGACGCCGAACTCGGCCATCAGGTCGGCCTCGCGCGGCAGCTTGGCACCGGCCGCCAGGCTGCCATCGCGGATGCGGTCGCCCACCGCCTCGACCACTTCAACCGTCAGGGAGCGCGGACGGGCACGAGGGGGGCGATGCGCAATCATCATGTCCACATCATAGTCAAGATCGACAATGTTTGACTTATGACGTCGTATCACAAAATCGACTGAAGCTGGCCATGTGCGGCCTTCAAGCCTGCGCGGCCTGCCGCCAGGCCTGCGCCGCGGCGCTTTCGTCGCCCCGCTCCTCGGCCATCCGCGCCTGCGCGCGCCAGGCGTCGCGGCGCAGCTGGGTGTCGTCCAGCGCGCGGGCGGCCTGGGCCAGCAGCAGCTGCGCGCGGCCCCACAGGCCGCGCTGCAGGCAGGCCATGCCGGCCAGGTACTGCAGCGTGGCGTCGCGCGGATGGGCCTGCTGGGCGGACTCGATGCGCGCCAGCCATTCGGCATCGGCGCCCTGCTCGCTCAGGGCCTGCTCCAGCACCTGGGCCAGGCGCACGCGCTGGGCGTCGGTGAAGAACTCGGGCTGGGCCAGCATGTCGTCCCACACGGGCAGCAGCCAGCCGCGGGCCAGCGCCGCGTCGCCGCCCAGGTCGATCAGCCGCTGGGCGGCGCGCAGGGCCAGCTCGGGCATGGCGCGCTCGCGCGGGCCCAGCGCGGTCCAGATCTGGCACAGTTGCTCGGCATCGTAGGCGCCGGCGATCTGCTCGGCGGCCAGGCCGCGCAGCAAACTGGCGGCGGCCTGCGGCGAGAACGCGCGGTGCTTGGCCAGCAGGCGCGCGGTCTCCATGGCGTCGACGATGTGGCCGGCCTGGCGGGTGGCCTTGAGCTTCAGGCGCAGCGCGGCGGTGCGCCGCTGCGCCCCGGTGGGCAGCTCGGCCAGGCGCGCCAGCGCGGCGGCCGGGTCCTGGCCGTTGAGGGCCCACTGCGCGGCGCGCAGCAGCACGGCCTCGCGCAGCTCGGTGGCGGCGCCATGGCTGCTGGCCGCGGCCAGGGCGGCGTCCAGGTGGCGCGTGCGCGTGGCTTCGTCCTGCAGGGCGTGCGCGCTTTCGGCGGCCGTCAGGTGGGCCAGGGTGCGCAAGCCCAGCACGGCGGGCGCGTCCTGCTTGTCGGCCCTGCTGGCGTGCACGCGCGCCAGCACCGCCTCGGCCGCCTTGCGCGCGCGCAGGAAGCGCCCGGCGGTGAACTGCACGCGCGCATCCATCATCAGGCCGTTGGTGGTGCGCTCGCGCTGCTGGGCGCGCCAGCGCCGCGCCTGGCGCGGCAACTCGAGCACGGCGGCCACGGTGCGCAGCGCGCCGTACAGCAGGGCGAACAGCAGGGCCAGCAGCAGCAGCAGCAGGTTGACCGACAGGTCCACCCGGTACGGCGGCCAGAACACGGTGACGGTGCCATCGTTGTCGCCGGCAAACAGGGCCAGCGCCACGGCGGCGGCAAACAGGCCAATCAACCAGAGGGCGGCGCGCATGGGCTGGCTCTGGCTCAGCGTTGAGCGCTGGCGGCGGCGGCCTGGCTGAGCGCCACCAGGGTGTCGTCCACGCTCGGCAGCGTGGCGTCGTGGGTCTCGCCGCGAATGCGCTGCAGCAGCGTGGCGGCTGCCTGCGTGCGGCGCGAGGCGGGGTCGAACCAGGTGCCCAGCGCGCTGGCGGCGGCGGCCAGGTCGGCGCGCGCCGCCTCGTACTGGCGCGCCAGCAGCGCCAGGCGCGCGCCCTGCAGGCGCAGCTTGAGGTTCTCGCGCACGAAGAAGGCCTGCTCGGGGCTGAGCATGCTGGCCTCGGGGCGCTCGATGCGGCTGACGCGCAGCAGATCGCGCGCCTCGTCCAGCACGCCGCGGCCCCAGCGCTCCCACCAGGTGGCGGGCGCCGGCTGGGCGCGCTCGCGCACGGTGGTGCCGCTGCGCTCGCGGCCGACGGCGTTGGCCACCGGCAATTCGTCGGCCTGGCGCAGCACCTGGTCGATGCGCGCCAGCACCCCGGCGGTGTCGGTGATGCTGGCGTTCTTGACGCGCTCCAGGTCGCGCGCCGCGGCGCGCGCCACCGGCGCCAGGCGCGGATCGTTGCTGGCGGCCACGCGCCGCTCGGTGCTGCGCAGCGCGGCCAGCAGGGGCTGCACGCTGCCGGTCAGCTGCGCCTGGTCCTGGGCCACGCGCAGGGCCGACTCCAGCTCGGCGGCCAGGTTGGCGTCGCGGTTGCGCGCCACGCTTTGCACCAGCTCCTCCATCTGGCTGCGGTAGGCGACCAGGTCGCCCACGCGGCCGTCCAGCGCGGCCAGCCGGCCCAGCGCGTCGCGCACCTCGGTGTCGGCCTGGCGCGCCAGGGTGCGCGCCTCGACCGACTTGCTGGTGGCGTCGGCGCTCTGGCGCGCCAGCTGCTCCTGCATGGACGAGACCTTCTGCCACAGCAGCACGACCGCCGCCAGCGCCAGCACGGCCACCACCCAGGCCACGATCAGGCCCGGGCCGGGCATGGCCGGGCGCGTGGATGGGGCGGCCGCCGCCCCCTGGGCCGGGATCGCGGGGGGCGGCGCGGGCGGCAGCGCCGGCGGCGCGGCTTCGACGGCGGGCGCGGCGGACGGCGGCTCGGGGTTCATGCCAGCGATTCTATCGACGCCACCACGTCGGCCAGCGCCGGGCGGGTGTCGTGCACCGTGCCGAAGCCGGCGTCCCGCGCGGCCTGCGCGATGCGCGGGTGCGTGGCCAGCGCGCGCGCGCCGCGCCAGTCGGCGGCGGGCAGGCACTGGCGCAGGTTGGCGATGGCCTCGGAGCTGCTGAACAGCCACAGCGTGCCGTCGGCCGCCGCGGCCAGCGCACGCGCCCGCGCGGTCGGCGCCAGCACCGGCGCCGCGCGGCGGTAGGCCAGCACCTGGTCCACCTGCGCCCCGGCCTGCTGCAGCCGCCGGGCCAGCCAGTCGCGCCCGGCCAGGTAGCCGGCGGCGTCGCCCCCGCGCACGATCAGCACGCGCAGGCCGGCGCGCACCTGGGGCGCCACCTGGGCCCACAGGGCCTCGGAGTCGAACTGGGCAGCATCCGGCGCCGGCTGGTCGATGCGCGCCGGCGGCCAGCCCGCGCGGATCAGGGCCTGCGTGGTGCCGGGACCGGGCGACCATGCTCTTGTTTCAATAGCTGCTTGCGCTGATCCGATGCCGGCCAGAGGCCGATTCCATTCAAAAAAATCGGGATCTGACCCCAATAAAGCGGTGACGGCGTTGCCGCTGACGAACATGACGGCGGCGTAGTCGCCCAGGCGCTGGCGGGCCTGGGCCAGCGCGCCAGTCGGGGGCTCGGGCGTGATCTCGATCAGCGGCAGGGCCTCGGCGGCAATGCCGTGCTCGGTCAGGCGCTGCACCCAGGCGGCCGCGTCGTGCGCCGGGCGGGTGACGAGCACGCGCGGGACGGGCATGGCGGCGAGCTCGCGCTCAGACTAATGCGCGCCGCCGGCGCGCAGCGCGGCGGCCACGCGCTGGCCCAGGGCGTCGGCCTGCCCGGGCGTGCGGACTTCGGCGCGCTCGCTGGCACGCACCAGGCCGGGCGCGCCTTCGGGGTCGCCCCAGGCGGCGCGCAGCAGCATCTGCGCGCCGTCCAGCGTGGCGTGCGCCGCCAGCGGCATCGAGCAGCTGCCGCCCATGGCGCGGCTGACGGCGCGCTCGGCGGCGGTGCACAGGGTGGTGGCAGCGTCGGCCAGCGGCGCCAGCGCCTGCGCCAGCTCGGCGCGGCCGGCGCGCGTCTCGATGCCCAGGGCGCCCTGCCCGGCCGCCGGCAGCATCTGTTCGGTGTCAAACACGTGGCGGATGCGCGCGGCCAGGCCCAGGCGCTTGAGACCCGCGGCCGCCAGCACGATGCCGGCATACTGGCCCTCGTCCAGCTTGCGCAGGCGCGTGTCCAGGTTGCCGCGCAGGGGCTCGATGCGCAGGTCGGGCCGCAGCGCGCGCAGCAGCACGGTGCGCCGCAGGCTGGAGGTGCCGACCACCGCGCCCTGGGGCAAATCCTCCAGCCGCGCATGGTGGGGCGACACCCAGGCGTCGCGCGGGTCTTCGCGCGCCATCACGCAGGCCAGCTCGAAGCCGGGCGGCAGATCCATCGGCACGTCCTTGAGCGAGTGCACGGCGATGTCGGCGCGGCCCTCCTCCAGCGCGGTTTCGAGCTCCTTGACGAACAGGCCCTTGCCGCCCACCTTGGACAGGCTGCGGTCCAGGATCTGGTCGCCGCGCGTGGTCATGCCCAGCAGGGTGACCGGGTGGCCGCGCTGCTCCAGCAGCGCCTTGACGTGTTCGGCCTGCCACAGGGCCAGGCGGCTTTCGCGGGTGGCGACGGTGATGTGGATCGACATGGCGCCGATGCTACAGGAGCCACGCCGCCCTACCGCGCCACCCTCCATGTCACCTTATTGCCCCAGCGCCGCGCGCACCGCCGCCAGTTGGCGGCGCGACACGGCCAGCGCCTCGTCCACCCCCGCCAGCTGCACGGCCCAGCCTTCGCCCTCGTCCGCGTCCACGTGGCGCACCAGCGCGCGCATGGCGGCGCGCGCCACCAGCGCGTTGCGGTGGATGCGCACGAAGCGCTCGCCCCAGCGTTCCTCCAGCTGGCTCAGGCTGCCATCGAGCAGGTGGCTGGCGCTGGCCGTGCGCACGGTGACGTACTTGAGCTCGGCACGCAGGTACAGCACCTCGGCCAGCGGCACGCGCAGGGTGCGGCCGCGCTCGGAGATCAGCAGGCTTTCCACAGTCGAATCGGCCTCTGGTCCGCGTTCTGCTTGCGTCAAACGCTCTGCTTTTTGCAGTGCCGCCTGCAGGCGCTCCAGCCGCACCGGCTTGGTCAGGTAGTCCAGCGCCTCGATCTCGAAGGCACGCACGGCGTATTCGGTGTGCGCGGTGACGAACACCACCGCCGGCGGCTCGGCCAGCGCGCGCAGCGCCTGGGCCAGCTGCATGCCGTCGGCGCCGGGCAGGTGGATGTCCAGCAGCGCCACATCGAAGCGCTGGTGCGCCAGCTGCGCCATGGCGTCGGCCGCGTTGGCGGCCTCGCCCGCCACCTGCGCGGCCGGCGCGCGGCAATCGCCCAGCAGGCTGCGCAGGCGCGCGCGCGCCAGCGGCTCGTCGTCGACGATCAGCACGCGCAGCGTCATCCGGCGTCCCCGCGCGGCATGGGGATCTCGATGCGCGCCTGGTACACGCCATCCACCAGCGCGGTGCGAAAGCTGCCCTGCAGATCGTGCAGCAGCCGCAGCCGGTCGCGCACGTTGACCAGCGCGATGCCGTGGCCGGCCTCGCCCTGCCCGGCCGGCACGGTGTTGGTGATCTTGATCAGCGCCATGGCGCCACGCTGCTGGGTGGAGATGCGCAGGCGCGCGCCCTGGGCGCTGGGCTCCACGCCGTGGATGACGGCGTTTTCCACCAGCGGCTGCAGGATCAGCGGCGGCAGCTGCGCCGCGCCCACGCGCGGGTCCAGCGCCCATTCCACGCGCAGGCGCTCGCCAAAGCGCACCTGCTCGATGGCCAGGTAGCGGCGCGCCAGCTCGATCTCCTGCGCCACGCTGGAGGCGCCGTGCTGGTCGGCCAGCGCGTGCCGGAACAAATCGGCCAGGTCGGCCAGCACCTCCTCGGCCTGGGCCGGCTCCTCGCGCACCAGGGCCATGGCCGAGTTGAGCGCGTTGAACAGAAAGTGCGGCCGGATGCGCGCCTGCAGCTCGGCCAGCCGCGCCGTGGTGGCCGCCGGCATGCGCCCGCGCGCGCGCCACGTCAGCCCCGCCACCAGGCCCGCGGCCAGCAGCGCCCCGGTGCAGGCGCTGGCCAGCCAGGCGGGCTGCGTGCTCAGGCCCGTCAGCGCCAGGGTGCCCGCCGCATACAGGCCGCCCAAAGCACCCAGCGCCACGCCGGCGCTCCACTGCGCCACCGGCTTCAGGCGCGCCAGCGGGCGCTTGAGCGCGCAGCCGATCACCAGCCACAGCAGGGTGGCCGGCAGCGCCGCGCCCGTCACCACCGCCACGCTGCCCAGCCAGCCCGCCAGCGAGGCTGCGCCGTACATCAGCGCCACCGCCAGCACGGCCTCCACGTACAGCACCGCGCGCAGGATCACGCCCACCTCGCAGGCGTCGAACACCAGCACCGGCGCGGGCGGCGGCGGCGCCGGCGGCAGCCAGCGCTCGCTCAGGGTCGATAGAATTTGCGAATCCTTCATGGGCCCGCCCAGTGTAGAGCGCGCGCCATGCCATTCGTCGGGCGGCGCCTGCCGTTCATGCCGCGCCGGGCGCGGCCCTCCCCCCATTGCCCACCTGCCATGTCCACCAACCAACTCGACACCAAGTCTCAGGCCTGGTCCGCGCTGTTTTCCGAGCCCATGAGCGAGCTGGTGCAGCGCTACACCGCCAGCGTGTTCTTCGACAAGCGCCTGGCCGCCGCCGACATCGCCGGCAGCCTGGCGCACGCCGAGATGCTGGCCGCGCAGGGCATCATCGGCGCGCAGGACCTGGCCGACATCCAGCGCGGCCTGGCGCAGATCGGCGGCGAGATCGAGCGCGGCGAATTCGACTGGAAGCTGGCGCTGGAGGACGTGCACCTGAACATCGAGGCGCGCCTGACCACCCTGGTCGGCGACGCCGGCAAGCGCCTGCACACCGGCCGCAGCCGCAACGACCAGGTGGCCACCGACATCCGCCTGTGGCTGCGCGGCGAGATCGACGCCATCGCCCAGCTGCTGCGCGAGCTGCAGCTGGCGCTGGTCGAGGTGGCCGAGCGCCACATCGACGTCATCCTGCCCGGCTTCACCCACCTGCAGGTGGCGCAGCCCGTCAGTTTTGCGCACCACCTGCTGGCCTACGTCGAGATGTTCAGCCGCGACGAGGAGCGGCTGGGCGACGTGCGCCGGCGCGTCAACCAGCTGCCGCTGGGCGCCGCCGCGCTGGCCGGCACCACCTACCCGCTGGACCGCCAGCGCGTGGCGCGCACCCTGGGCATGGAGGGGGTGTGCCAGAACAGCCTGGACGCGGTGAGCGACCGCGACTTCGCCATCGAATTCACGGCCGCCGCCAGCCTGGTGATGGTGCACGTCAGCCGCCTGTCGGAGGAGCTGATCTTGTGGATGAGCCAGAGCTTCGGCTTCATCCGCATCGCCGACCGCTTCACCACCGGCAGCTCCATCATGCCGCAGAAGAAGAACCCCGACGTGCCCGAATTGGCGCGCGGCAAGACCGGCCGCGTGGTCGGCCACCTGATGGGCCTGATCACTCTGATGAAGGGCCAGCCGCTGGCCTACAACAAGGACAACCAGGAAGACAAGGAGCCGCTGTTCGACACCGTGGACACGCTCAAGGACACGCTGCGCATCTTTGCCGAAATGATCGGCGGGCAGCTCGACCCCGCCACCGGCCAGCGCGAGGGCGGCATCACCGTCAACGCCGAGGCCATGCGCGCCGCCGCGCAAAAAGGCTACGCCACGGCGACCGACCTGGCCGACTACCTGGTCAAGAAGGGCCTGCCCTTCCGCGACGCGCACGAGACCGTGGCCCACGCCGTCAAGGCCGCGCAGGCGCACGGCTGCGATTTGTCCGAGCTGCCCCTGGCCGCGCTGCAGGGCTTTCACCCCGCCATCGAGAAAGACGTGTTCGACGTGCTGTCGCTGCGCGGCAGCCTGAACGCGCGGGGCACCCTGGGCGGCACCGCTCCGGCCCAGGTGCGCCACCAAGTCGCGCGCCACCGCGCACGGCTGGCGGGTGAGCCGCGGCCGTGAGGTAAGCCCATAAACCACCGCGGCCCGGGGTTCGCTCCCTCGCCCCTTTGGGGAGAGGGCTGGGGTGAGGGGCTTGGGCGTTGGATGGGCTATCGTCGTTTGTTCGGCTGTTGACGCTGGATGCATCGGCTGGCCGGGATGTGCGCCCGGCGGCGCAGTCCCTTTCTTTGTCTCGCCAAAGAAAGGAACCAAAGAAAGGCGACCCCAAGTCTGCGACCCCTGCGCTGCGCTTCGGGGCAAACCTGCACCGCAGGCGCAGCCACAGGGGGTTGAAAACCATACGGGCCATCGCTGCGCTCGGCCCCACCCGAGGCCGAGCGCAGCGATGGCCTGTATTGGATTCGTCCACCCCTCTGGCCGTGCCGAGAAGCGCAGGGCGTGGGGCGGGCATGGGCAGCGCAGCATGCCCATGCTTCGTGCTCTGACTTGCTGCGGTTGTCTGAGCGAAGCGCGTCAGCGCGCAGCGAGTTCCGCAGCACCGCCCCGCGCCCGAGCATCGCAGGTTGCCCGCAGCGAAGCGAAGGGACACGGCCAGTGGGGTCGCCTTTTCTTTGCTTACTTTCTTTTGGCGACGCAAAAGAAAGTGAGTGCGCTGCCGGGCGCACATCCCGGCCAGCCGATGCATCCAGAGTCAGCTGAGAAACAAACGACGACAACCTATCCAACGCCCAAGCCCCTCACCCCAACCCTCTCCCCAGAGGGGCGAGGGAGCAACTCCATAAGGTCTGTCTCGCGCAGAGGCTGCGCTATGCTGGGCTCATGCACCTGATTGCCACCGTCCACCGCCTCGTCCGCGGGCTTGCCTGGTCCGCGTGCCTGCTGGCGCTGCCCGCGCAGGCCCTCACCATCAGCGCCCTCAGCCCCCAGGGCGAGGTGGCGCGCGTGCGCCAGGTGTCGGTCAAGTTCGACCACGACGCGGTGCGCTTCGGCGACGCCCAGGTCGCTGCCCCGCTGACCGTCCGCTGCGACGACGCCAATGCCGCGCGCGGCCAGGGCCGCTGGGTCGGCGCGCGCCAGTGGGTGTACGACTTCGCCGCCGACCTGCCGCCCGGTGTGCACTGCGAGCTGAGCGCCGTTCCAGGATTCAAATCGCCGTCCGGGGAAGCATTGACGGGCGCAAGCAGCTATCGATTCAATACCGGCGGACCATTCGTGCAGCGCATCTGGCCCGACACCTACCAGCCGATCGAGGAAGAGCAGACCTTCGTGCTGCGGCTGAACGGCGCGGCCACGCCCGAGAGCGCGCGGGCCCACATCGCCTGCGTGGCCGACGGCCTGGGCGAGCGCGTGCCGGTGCGGCTGATCGAGGGCGAGGCGCGCGCCGCCATCCTGAAGGCGCTCGACCTGGACAAGGCCGCGCAGGCGGCGCCGCAGCACTACCTCACCCTGGCGTGCAACCGGCGCCTGACGCCCGCCACGCGCGTGCAGCTGGTCTATGGCCCGGGCGTGGCCACGCCCAGCGGCGTGGCCAACCGGGTGGAGCGCCGCTTTGCCTACAAGGTGCGCGAGCCCTTCACGGCCAGCACCCGCTGCGAGCGCGAAAACGCCCAGGCCGCGTGCATGCCGATCCGCCCGATCGAGCTGACGTTCAGCGCGCCGGTGGCCCGCAAGCTGCTGGGCGCCGTGCGGCTGCGCTCGGACAAGACCGAGTTCGCGCCGCAGGGGGCCGAGGACGGCGCGGGCGACGAGCTGCTCGATCGCCTGCGTTTCGACGGCCCCTTTCCCGAGCGCGCGGCGCTCAGCCTCAGCCTGCCGGCCGACCTGAAGGACGCCAGCGGCCGGCCGCTGGCCAACGCCGGCAGTTTTCCGCTGAAGATCGACACCGGCCCCATGCCGCCGCTGGCCAAGTTCGCCGCCGCGCCCTTCGGCATCGTCGAACGCTTCGCCGAAGGCCCGGACGGCCCGGCGCTGATGCCGCTGACGCTGCGCCGCGTCGAGCCCGGCCTGCAGGCCCGCGACCTGAAGCTGGACGATTTGCAGCCCAAAACCGACGCCGACATCATCGCCTGGTTCACCCGCGTGCAGCGCTACGACAACGCGCTGGTGCCGCGCGAGCAGGCGGCGCGCGACGTCAAGGGCCCGCTGCCCCCGCCGGTGGGCGACGCCACCCAGGACAGCGTGGAATCGCGCACCGTGTCGCTGCTGGCCGGCCAGGCGGGCGTGCGCGACATCGCCCTGCCCGACGCGCCCAAGACCGGCGAGCGCCCGTTCGAAGTCATCGGCGTGCCGCTGGCGCCGGGCTTTCACGTGCTCGAAGTCAGCTCGCCGCTGCTGGGCCAGTCCCTGCTCGATGCGGCCTACGGCGCCCGGCGCGCCATGGTGGTGCGCAGCGCGGTGCTGGTGACCAACCTGGCGGTGCACTTCAAGCTGGGGCGCGAAAACGCCCTGGCCTGGGTCACCACGCTGGACCAGGGCCGGCCGGTGGCGGGCGCCGCGGTGCAGGTCAGCGACTGCCACGGCAAGCCCGTCGCCCAGGCCACGACCGACGCGCAGGGCCTGGCGCGTTTCAAGGATGTGCCCGCCAACCCGCCCAGCTGCGCCCGCGACGGCGACTGGCTGGGCGACTTCCAGCAGGCCTGGTTCGTCAGCGCCCGGGCGCCCAACCACGGCGTGGCCGACATGGCCTTCACCTGGTCGTCGTGGCAGCGCGGCATCGAGCCCTGGCGCTTCAACGTACCCACCAGCCAGCAGCCCACACCCGACCTGCGCGCCCACACCGTGCTGGACCGCAGCCTGCTGCGCGCCGGCGAGACGGTGTCGATGAAGCACCTGATCCGCACCGAAACCCAGGCCGGCTTCGGCTTGCCCAAGCAGGACCCGGCGCGCCTGGTCATCACCCACCTGGGCAGCGGGCAGGAGTACACCCAGCCGCTGGCCTGGCGCCAGACGGCCACCGGCGGACGCAGCGCCGAAAGCACGTTCGCCATTCCGCAGGCGGCCAAGCTGGGCGTGTACGCCATCAGCCTGCGCGGCGCGGACGACGACGGCCCATCGATCGACAGCGGGAGCTTTCGCGTCGAGGAATTTCGCCTGCCCCTCATGCAGGGGCGCGTAGGCCCGGCCGACGACGCGCCGCTGGTGGCCGCCACGCGCCTGCCGGTGCAGGTGCAGATCGGCTACGTGGGCGGCGGCGCGGCCGCCAACCTGCCGGTGCGCGTGTCGGCGCTGACGCGCGGCTTCACGCCCTCCTACGCCGACTACGAAGCCTTCAGCTTCAGCCCGCCCCGCCCCGCCGAGGGCGAGGGCGAAGCCGCGCCCGACAACGACACCCACCTGGTGGCCGACAAGCTGCCCGCCACGCTGGGCCGCGAAGGCCTGGGCCAGGTGGTGGTCGAGCCCATCGCGCCCGCGCCCGCGCCGCGCCAGCTGGTGCTGGAGGCCACCTACGCCGACCCCAACGGCGAGCTGCAGACCCTGAGTGACACGCGCACCCTGTGGCCCGCCGCCGTGGTGGCCGGCATCAAGGCCGAGGGCTGGGCCGCCGCCCGCCAGGACGCGCCGGTGCAGGTGCTGGCGCTCGACCTGCAGGGCAAGCCCAAGGCCGGCGTGCCGCTGGACGTGCGCGCCATCGCCCGCACCACCCTGACCAGCCGCAAGCGCATGGTGGGGGGCTTCTACACCTACGACAGCCACACCGAGACCAAGGACCTGGGCACCGTCTGCACCGGCACCAGCGACGCCCACGGCCAGCTGGCCTGCAACGTGAAACTGACGCAGCCCGGCGAGATCGAGCTGGTGGCCCGCGCGCGCGACGGGCAGGGCCGCGCCTTTCTTGCCGCCACCTCGGTGTGGGTCAGCGGCCAGGGCGAGCTGTGGTTCGGCGGGCGCAACGACGACCGCATGGACGTGCTGGCCGAGCGCAGGACCTACCGGCCGGGCGACACGGCCACGCTGCAGGTGCGCATGCCCTTTCGCCACGCCACCGCCCTGGTGGCGGTCGAGCGCGAAGGCATCCTGCACACCGAGGTGCTCGAGCTGTCGGGCAAGAGCCCAACGGTGCAGCTCAAGATCGAGCCCGACTGGGGGCCCAACGTGTACGTCAGCGTGCTGGCGCTGCGCGGGCGCGTGCACGAGGTGCCGTGGTACAGCTTCTTCACCTGGGGCTACAAGGCCCCGCGCCGGTGGTGGCAGGCCTTCTGGGTGGACAGCAAGGACCACGTGCCGTCCACCGCGCTGGTGGACCTGAGCAAGCCCGCCTTCCGCCTGGGCATGGCCGAACTCAAACTGGGCGCGGCCGGGCACCAGCTGGCCGTCGAGGTCAAGGCCGACCAGACCAGCTACCCGGTGCGCGGCAAGGCGCAGGTCACCATCAGCGCCCGCCGCCCCGATGGCAGCCCGGCCGCCGGCGCCGAGGTGGCGCTGGCCGCGGTCGACCAGGCGCTGCTGGAGCTGATGCCCAACCGCAGCTGGGACCTGCTGGACGCCATGCTCCCGCGCCGCGCCTGGGGTGTGCAGACAGCCACCGCGCAGATGGAGATCGTCGGCCGGCGCCACTACGGCCGCAAGGCCGTGCCCGCCGGCGGCGACGGCGGCGGCGCCCACCCCACGCGCGAGCTGCTGGACACCCTGCTGCTGTGGCAGCCGCGCATCCAGCTCGACGCCCGGGGCCAGGCCCAGGTCGAAGTGCCCTTGAACGACGCGCTCACCAGCTTCAAGATCGTCGCCGTGGCCGACATGGGCCTGGGCCTGTTCGGCACCGGCCAGACCAGCATCCGCGCCACGCAGGACCTGCAGATCATCGGCGGCCTGCCGCCCCTGGTGCGCGGCGGCGACCGCTTCACCGCCCTGCTCACCGTGCGCAACACCACGGCGCAGCCGATGAAGGTCGAACTCGCGCCGCGCGCCACCCTGCTGGAGCTGAAGGCGCAGACGGTGGACGTGCCCGCCGGCCAGGCACGCGAGCTGCAGTGGGACGTGACCGTCCCGCCCGAGCTGGCCGCCACCCGCGCCGAGGCCCTGCTGTGGGTGGTGCAGGCGCGCGATGTGAACGGCAGCGCGCGCGACGCGCTCAAGCTCAGCCAGCGCGTGGTACCCGCCGTGCCGCTCACCGTGCAGCAGGCCACGCTGGTGCAGCTGGACGGCCCCTTGAGCGTGCCCGTGGCGCCCCCGGCCGGCGCCCTGCCCGCCACGGGGCCCAAGCGCGGCGGCCTGCAGCTGGCCCTGCAGCCCAGCCTGGCCGGCGGCCTGCCTGCCATCCGCGACTGGCTGGCGCGCTACCCCTACTCCTGCCTGGAGCAGCAGACCAGCAAGGCCATCGGCATGGACGACACCCAGGCCTGGCAGCGCACCGTGGCCCAGCTGCCGGCCTACCTGGACGCCGACGGCCTGGCCAGCTACTTTCCCCCGCGCGCCGGCGACACCCACGGCGGCAGCGACACCCTGACCGCCTGGCTGCTGGCCGCCACCGACGAGGCCGCGCGCCTGGACCCGGCCTGGCGCCTGCCCGACGCGCCGCGCCAGGCCATGCTCAAGGGCCTGGCCGACTTCGTGGCCGGCCGCATCGAGCGCAAGCACTGGTCGCCGCGCGCCGACCTCGACGCGCGCAAGCTGGCCGCCATCGAGGCGCTGTCGCGCTACGGCGCAGCCAACGCCGCCATGCTGGGCAGCATCACCGTGGCGCCCAACCAGTGGCCCACCAGCGCCGTGATCGACTGGGTGAACGTGCTGCGGCGCGTCAAGGCCATCCCCGAGCAGCCGCGCAAGCTGGCTGAGGCCATGCAGGTGCTGCGCGCGCGTCTGTCGGTGCAGGGTACGCGCCTGATCTTCGCCACCGAGCCCGACGACGCCTGGTGGTGGCTGATGGCCGGCGGCGACGTCAACGCCGCGCGCCTGCTGCTGACGGTGATGGACGATGCGGCCTGGCGGGACGACGTGGGCCGCCTGGTGACGGGCTTCATCGGCCGGCAGAAAAACGGCGCCTGGTCCACCACCACCGCCAACCTGTGGGGCGCGCTGGCGCTGCGGCAGTTCTCGCGCACACACGAATCCACGCCCGTGGCCGGCACCACCCGCGCCAGCCTGGGCGCCGACAGCCAGCAGGTGGACTGGCGCCAGGTCCACGCGCTCAAGGCCGGCCAGCCCGTCGAGCAGGGCCGCAACCTGGGCACGCCGGCGCTGCCCGGCCAGCTGGTGGGCAACACCATGAACCTGCCCTGGCCCGCGGGCGGCGCCGGCGAGCTGGCGATGACGCACCAGGGCAGCGGCAAGCCCTGGCTGACGCTGCAGGCGCTGGCGGCGGTGCCACTGCAGGCGCCGCGCACCGCGGGCTACCAGATCCGCAAGAGCATGGCGCTGCTCGACGCCGGCGCCCGCCCGGGCGCCGATGGCACCTACACCCGCGGCGACATCGTGCGCGTGACGCTGGAGGTGACGGCCGCCGCGCTCATGACCTGGGTGGCGGTGACCGACCCGATCCCCGCCGGCGCCACCATCCTGGGCAGCGGCCTGGGGCGCGACTCCATCATCGCCACCCAGGGCGAAAAGCGCGAAGGCCAGGGCTGGCCGGCGTTCGAGGAGCGCAGCTTCGAGGCCTTCCGCAGCTACTACGACTACCTGCCCAAGGGAACCATCAAGGTGGAATACACCCTGCGCCTGAACAACGCGGGCCACTTCCAGCTGCCGCCCAGCCGCGTCGAAGCGCTGTACGCCCCCGAGATGTTCGGCGAAGTGCCCAACGCGGCGGTCGACGTGAAGCCTTGAAGCGCCGCCTGAATACCGGACGCAGAGGACGCAAAGGATTCGTCAAGGACGCAAAAAAATCCATGAAGGGGGTGGCGTGTTTGATGCACGGCGCTCCCCGTCATCACCGTGCTACCCCCAATCGAATTGATGTCTCTTTCGCGTCCTCTGCGCTTTCTTTGCGTCCTCTGCGTCCTGGCTTTCGCGGCCAGCGCTCACGCGCAAAGCTTCGACGCCGTGCGCGCCGAACACCGGCCCTCGGAGACGCTGATCCTGGACCGCCACGGCGAGCCGATCGAGCGCGTGCGCACCGACGCGCAGGCGCGCCGCGGCGCCTGGGTGCGGCTGGCCGACATCTCGCCCGCGCTGCAGCACGCGCTGGTGCTGTCGGAGGACCAGCGCTTTTACGAGCACAGCGGAGTGGACTGGCGCGCCGTCTCCGCCGCCGCCTGGGCCAACCTGTGGAACACGCGCACGCGCGGCGCCAGCACGCTGACCATGCAGCTGGCCGGCCTGCTCGACGACGACCTGCGCCTGGGCACCGGCGGGCGCAGCCTGCGCCAGAAGATCGGCCAGGCCGTCATGGCCACCCGGCTGGAAGCCAGCTGGCGCAAGGACCAGATCCTGGAGGCGTACCTGAACCTGGTGCCCCTGCGCGGCGAGCTGGTGGGCATCGACGCGCTGGCGCGCACGCTGTTCGCCAAGGCGCCGCACGGCCTGACCGAGAGCGAGGCGGCGCTCACCGCCGCCCTGGTGCGCGCGCCCAACGCCAGCCCCGCGCGCGTGGCCCAGCGTGCCTGCGGCGTGCTCAAGGCCATGCGCGGGCCCCGGCAGGCCACCGACTGCATGGCGCTGGACATGCAGGCCGAGCTGGCGCTGGCGCGCCGTGCCTGGCCGGCGCAAGACGGCATCGCGCCGCACTACGCGCGCCGCCTGCTGGGCGCGCTGCCCGCGGGCCAGCCGGCGCCCGCCACGCTGCGCAGCACCCTCGACGCCCGGCTGCAGCGCATCGCGCTGCAAAGTCTGCAGCAGCACATCAAGGAGCTGCGCGGGCACCACGTGGAAGACGGCGCGGCGCTGGTGCTGGACAACGCCAGCGGCGAGGTGCTGGCCTGGGTCGGCTCCACGGGCGATCTCAGCCGCGCGCGCGAGGTCGACGCCGTCACCGCGCCGCGCCAGCCCGGCAGCACGCTCAAGCCCCTGCTGTACGCCCAGGCCATCGCCGAGCGGCGCCTCACGGCCGCCTCGCTGCTGCACGACTCGCCCGCCCACCTGCAGACCGCCAGCGGCCTGTACATCCCGCAGAACTACGACCTCGGCTTCAAGGGCTGGGTGTCGGTGCGCAGCGCGCTGGCCTCCTCGCTCAACGTGCCGGCCGTGCGCACCATCGTCATGGTGTCGCCGCGCGCCTTTCACCGGCAGCTGGGGCAGCTGGGCATCGCGCTGCCGCAGGGCGGCGACTACTACGGCGACAGCCTGGCGCTGGGCAGCGCCGAAGTCACCCTGCTGCAGCTGACCAACGCCTACCGCGCGCTGGCCAACGGCGGGCGCTACTGCGAGGTCGCGCGGCCCTCGACGGCGGGCCCGCGCGAGGGCTGCCACGCCGCGCTCGACCCCCGCGCCGCCTTCATTGCCGGCGACATCCTGGCTGACCGCAACGCCCGCGCCCTCACCTTCGGGCTGGACTCCATCCTGGCCACGCGCTTCTGGTCCGCCGTCAAGACCGGCACCAGCAAGGACATGCGCGACAACTGGGCCGTGGGCTGGTCCCAGCGCTACACCGTCGGCGTGTGGGTGGGCAACGCCGGCGGCGGCCCGATGTGGGACGTCAGCGGCACCAGTGGCGCGGCGCCGGTGTGGGCCGAGCTGATGCGCGCGCTGCACCAGCGCACGCCCTCGCGCGCGCCTGCGCCCCCGCCCGGGCTCGTCCACGCCCGCGTGCGCTTTGGCGACGGCCTGGAAGTCGCCCGCCAGGAATGGTTCATCGCCGGCACCGAGCAAGCCGTTTTTGCTATTGATTCGGAAGCTTATTGCGCCGATGCCGAGCGTGCTGCAGGCCCCATCGACTTGAATTCGCTTGATGCGGCCCACCACGTGCCGGCACGCATCACCCGCCCGCAGGACGGCACCATCCTGGCGCTCGATCCCGACATCCCGCCCACCCACCAGCGCCTGCTGCTGCAGGCCGACCCGGGCGCGGCCAACCCGCAAGCGCTGCGCTGGTGGATCGACGCGCGCGAAGTCGGCCGCGGCCCCCAGGCCCAATGGCTGCCCTGGCCCGGCCGGCACGTGCTGCAGCTGCGCGACGCCCGCGGCACGGTGCAGGACGAGCGGCGCATCGAGGTGCGCGGGGCCACGGTCAAACCGGCCCGCGCGGGCGGCTGACGGCAAGGCCCAGGCGTTTTTGTGGGGCACCGAAGCGCCCGCCCGCGCCGAAGCGCAGCGCCTGAAAATGCCACCGCCAAAAAGCATGACCGCGTGTGCCCGTTCGATTTGCCGCATCTGCACCATGAACGATTCGAGACGTCGATTTTGGAGTGGTCGGCGTGGCCTTCGACGCCAGCAAGGAGCGGGGCAAGCTGCGGGTCGTCGCTGCATCTTGATGCGTCACGCGATACAATGGCAACATGATTCAGTCATTCCGGCACAAGGGACTGCAAGCGTTTTTCGAGCGTGGCAGCAAGGCCGGCATACAGGCCGCCCACGCGCCCAAGTTGGCCCGGCAACTGGCACGCCTGGACAGTGCCCAAGCGCCCCAGGACATGAACCTGCCCGGTTGGGGCTTGCATCCCCTGCACGGTGGCCTGGAAGGTCATTGGGCCGTGTCCGTGAATGGCAACTGGCGCATGGTGTTTGCCTTTGAAGGCGCGCACGCCGTGCTGGTCGATTATTTGGACTACCACTAGGAGCCGACGATGGCACGCATGTTCAATCCCCCGCACCCCGGCCTGACGCTGCGCCACGATGTGTTGCCCACGCTGGGGCTAACCGTGACCGAGGCCGCGCAACAACTGGGCGTCTCGCGTGTGACGTTGTCGCGCGTGCTCAATGGCCGCGCCGCCATCTCGCCCGATATGGCGCTGCGCCTTGAGGCATGGCTGGGCGCTGCCCGTGGTGGTGATGCCCGCGCCTGGCTGGCACAGCAAACCACCTATGACATGTGGCAAGCCGAGCAACGGTTGAAAGCGCGCCCGCTGCGTGTTCAACCAGCGCCGATGATGGCCTGAACCGTAGCGCGCGAGAGCGTAGAGAAAACCGCGATTTGCCGAGCCATTTTTCTGCCCCTTCGCCGCAAGGCGAAGGACGGAACTCCGTGCGCGCGGGTGAGAGGCTGCGCTGCTGGTGGCATACCCCTGGCCCTTGCTCGAAGACCGCAGACTTCCCAGAAGTGCCTACAGATTGCCTACAGGCTACAGAAAAAGAAAAAGCGCACTACAGTTTATGTAGCACGCTTTTCTTATGTAATTTTGGTGGGCCCTGTAGGGGTCGAACCTACGACAAACGGATTAAGAGTCCGCTGCTCTACCAACTGAGCTAAGAGCCCCGAATTTCATCCGATGCGGGAAATCCGAAGCGTGTGATTATAGGGGATTTTCAGGCCTCTTCGCATCACACGCGCTGCCCACGCCCGGCCGAAAGCCCCTGCGCCACCGCCATCCGGCGCGGGCTGTCTACACTGAAACCAGCCTTCACCCACTCGCCGGATCACCCTCACCATGACTCAACTCGACCACGACCTCTTCGTCATCGGCGGCGGCTCGGGCGGCGTGCGCGCAGCGCGTTTCGCGGCCCAGCGCGGCGCGCGCGTGGCCATGGCCGAAAGCGGGCGCATGGGCGGCACCTGCGTCAACGTCGGCTGCATCCCCAAGAAGCTCTACAGCTACGGCGCGCACTACGCCGAGGCCTTTGCCGAAAGCGCGGGCTTCGGCTGGCGCCTGCCCGGCACGCCCACGCTGGACTGGGACACCCTCAAGGCCAACCGCGCCCAGGAAATCACGCGCCTGAACGGCATCTACGAAGGCCTGATGACCGGCGCCAAGGTGCTGCGCCTGCAGGGCCACGCGCGGCTGCTGGATGCCCACACGGTCGAGGTCGCGCTGGAAGGCGGCGCCGCCGTGCGCCACCGCGCGCGCCACATCCTGATCGCCACCGGCGGCACGCCCTTCGTGCCCGAGGTGCCGGGGCGCGAGCTGGCCGTCACCTCGGACGACATGTTCGACCTGCCGCGGTTTCCCCGGCGCCTGGCGGTGGTCGGCGGCGGCTACATCGCCTGCGAGATGGCCAGCATCTTCCACGGCCTGGGCGCTCGGGTCACGCTGCTGTACCGGGGCGAGCAAATCCTGCGCGGCTTCGACGACGAGGTGCGCGACTTCACCGCCGGCGAGATGCGCAAGCATGGCGTCGACCTCCGCACCCACGCCGACGTGGCGCGCATCGAAGCGGCGGGCGCCGCGCGGCGCGTGCACCTGAAGGACGGCTCCGCCATCGAGGCCGACGTGGTGCTGTACGCCACCGGCCGTCGCGCCAACACGGCGGGCCTGGGGCTGGATGCGCTGGGCGTGCGGCGGTCCCCCAGCGGCGCGATCGAGGTGGACGAGCACTTCGCCACCAGCGTGCCCGGCGTGTACGCCATCGGCGACGTGGTGGGCCGGCTCGAACTGACCCCCGTCGCCCTGGCCGAGGGCATGGCGCTGGTCGATCAGCTGTTCGGCCCCCCGCCCGGCCAGGCCGCGCGCATCATGGACTACAGCAGCATCCCCACCGCCGTCTTCACCCACCCGCCCATCGGCACCGTGGGCCTGAGCGAGCAGCAGGCGCGCGAGCGGCACGGCGCCATCCGGGTGTTCCGCAGCGACTTCAAGCCGCTCAAGCACACGTTGAGCGGCGGCAGCGAGCGCACCCTGGTCAAGCTGATCGTCGATGCAACAACCGACCGCGTGCTGGGCCTGCACATGGTCGGCGCCGACGCCGGCGAGATCGTGCAAGGCTTTGCCGTGGCCCTGAAATGCGGCGCCACCAAGGCGCAGTTCGACGCCACCATCGGCATTCACCCCACCAGCGCGGAGGAGTTCGTGACGCTGCGGCAGGTGAGCCGGACCTGAGCCACGCGCACCGGTGAAAAGACAAAGCAACTCCTGGCCCCTATCCGGAAAGCGCAAAGCGCTCTTGTTTTTGAAGCATACGCCGAGACTCAGGCCGCCTGCGCCACCACCCTGCGGCTCACCCACCCCAGCAACCAGCGCACCGCCAGCGCCGTGACCAGCAGGCCGCCCGCGGCCGCTTGCCAGAAGGCGGCGGGCGACATCTGCGCCGGCCACGGCCCCAGGCCGCGATAGGCCAGCAGGTAGCCGCCGCCCAGGCCCACACCCCACAGCAGCACGCAGTAGACAGCGAAGGGCGCCAGCGTGACCCGATAGCAGCGCAGCACGAAGATGGACACCGTCTGCATGGCGTCGGACACGTGCAGCAGCGCCACCCAGGCCAGCAGCTGCGCGGCCAGCAGGGCCACGCCGGCGTGGGCGGTGTAGATCCCGGCGATCCAGCTGCGCAGCGCCAGCACCGCCGCGGCCATCAGCAGCGCCAGGCCCAGCGCCAGCCGGAAGGCCAGCAGGGCCAGTGCGCGGGCGCGCGCCTCGTCGCCGGCGCCGCGCCAGTAGCCCACGCGCGCGCTGGCGGCAATGGCCAGGGCCAGCGGCGTCATGTACAGCAGGGCCGTGACGTTGGCGGCGATCTGGTGCGCCGCCGTGGCCGTGGTGCCCAGGCGCGCGACGAACAGGGCCATCAGCGTGAACGAGGTGATCTCCACCACCAGCGTCAGCGCCGCCGGCACGCCCAGGCGGGCGAAGGCGCGCAGCGTGGCCGCATGGGGCGGCTCCACACGCCGCCACAGCCCGAGCGCGACAAACAAGGGCTGCGTGCGCAGCAGCCACAGCGCCAGCGCGCACAGGAAGAAGTTGACGGCGAAGGTGGCCCAGGCGCAGCCGACCACGCCCAGCTCGGGCAGGCCCCAGGCGCCAAAGGTCAGGCCCACGGACAGCGGCACCTTGACGGCCAGCGCCACCACCTGCAGCCAGCTCACCAGCTGCGGCTTGCCCAGCGCCTGGCTGAGCGTGCTGAAGGCGCGAAACAGCAGCGACGCCGGCAGGCTCCAGCCCACCACGGCCAGGTATTCGGCCGCCACCTCCCGCAGCTCGGGCGGCACCTGGGTGGCGCGCAGGATGGGCTGCGGATGCAGCAGCACCGCCATGCCCAGCACGCTGGCGGCCGCGCACAGGTACAGCGACTGGCGCGCCGAGGGGCCGATGGCGGCCAGCCGGCGCCCGCCGTGCAGCTCGGCCCAGATGGGCAGCAGGGCTGTCAGCAGGCCGTTGAGCGACACGTAGACGGTGACGAACACCGAGGAGCCGATGGCCAGCGCCGCCAGCGACAGGTCAGAATGGCGACCGGCCACGATGGTGTCGACCGCGCCGAAGGCCATGACCGCCACCTGCCCCACCCACACCGAGGCGGCGTGAACGGCCATGGTCCTGAGCTCTTGCGGGGGGACGGATGAAGGAGGAACGGCCGCTGTCACGGCGGGCATTGTGCCAAGTCCAGGGCACGCGGCGGGGCGCCTGAAAGCGACTACGATCGAGCGACCTGAGGAGACACGATGACCGACCTGAGCAAGATCACCTGCATCGAGGACCTGCGCGTGCTGGCCCGGCGCCGCGTGCCGCGCATGTTCTACGACTACGCCGATTCGGGCAGCTGGACCGAGGGCACCTACCGCGCCAACCAGGCGGACTTCGCGCCCATCCAGCTGCGCCAGCGCGTGGCCATCAACATGGAAGGGCGCAGCACCGCGACGACGATGATCGGCGAGCCGGTGGCCATGCCGGTGGCGCTGGCGCCCACGGGCCTGACGGGCATGCAGCACGCCGACGGCGAGATCGCCGCGGCGCGCGCGGCGCGGGCCTTCGGCGTGCCCTTCACGCTGTCGACCATGAGCATCTGCTCGATCGAGGACGTGGCGCAGCACGCCGGGCCGGGCTTCTGGTTCCAGCTGTACGTGATGCGCGACCGCGACTTCATCGAGCGCCTGATCGACCGCGCCAAGGCCGCCGGCTGCGGCGCGCTGGTCATCACGCTGGACCTGCAGATCCTGGGCCAGCGCCACAAGGACATCAAGAACGGCCTGTCCACCCCACCCAAGCCGACGCTGATGAACCTGCTGAACCTGGCCACCAAGCCGCGCTGGATCATGGGCATGGCGGGCACCAGGAGGCGCCAGTTCGGCAACATCCACGGCCACGTCAAGGGCGTGACCGACATGAGCAACCTGGGCGCCTGGACGGCCGACCAGTTCGACCCGCGCCTGAACTGGGGCGACGTGGAGTGGATCAAGAAGCGCTGGGGCGGCAAGATCATCATCAAGGGCATCATGGAGCCCGAGGACGCGCGCCTGGCGGTGGACAGCGGCGCCGACGCGCTGATCGTCAGCAACCATGGCGGGCGCCAGCTCGACGGCGCGCCCTCGGCCATCACCGCCCTGCCCGCCATCGTCGACGCGGTCGGCCACCAGATCGAGGTGCACATGGACAGCGGCATCCGCAGCGGCCAGGACGTGCTCAAGGCCTGGGCGCTGGGCGCGCGCGGCACCTACATCGGCCGCGCCTTCCTGTGGGGCCTGGGCGCGGCGGGCGAAGCGGGCGTGGCCAAGGCGCTGCAGATCATCCACAAGGAGCTGGACCTGACCATGGCCTTCTGCGGCCACACGCAGATCGGCACGGTGGACCGCGCCATCCTGCGCCCGGGCACCTTTCGGACGGCATGAAGCGCGGGCCCGCGCCGCGCCTACTCCATAAAGACAACGCCCGGAGACTGGCATGCCCCACACCCACGCCATGCACCCCGCCCACACCCTGCTGGCCAGCCTGCACAGCGCCGAGCGCGGCAAGGTGGTGACCGCGCGCGAGGCGGTGCAGCTGATCCGCGAAGGCGACACGGTGGCCACCGGCGGCTTCGTCGGCATCGGCTTTGCCGAGGAGCTGGCGCTGGCGCTGGAGGCGCGCTTTCTGGAAAGCGGCGGCCCGCGCGACCTGACCCTGGTCTACGCCGCCGGCCAGGGCGACGGCAAGCACCGGGGCCTGAACCACTTCGGCCACCCAGGGCTGGTGCGGCGCGTGATCGGCGGCCACTGGGGCCTGGTGCCGGCGCTGCAAAAGCTGGCCATCGAGGGCCAGATCGAGGCCTGGAACCTGCCGCAGGGCGTGATCAGCCAGCTGTTCCGCGAGATCGCCGCCGGCCGCCCCGGCCTGCTGACCACGGTGGGCCTGGGCACCTTCGTCGACCCGCGCCATGGCGGCGGCAAGCTCAACGAGCGCACCACGCAGGACCTGGTGCGCCTGATGCCGATCGACGGCACCGACTACCTGTTCTACAAGACCTTTCCGATCCACATCGGTATCATCCGCGCCACCACCGCCGACCCGGACGGCAACCTGACGATGGAAAAGGAGGCGCTGACGCTGGAGGCGCTGGCCATCGCCATGGCGGCGCGCAACTCGGGCGGCCTGGTGCTGGCGCAGGTCGAGCGCGTGGCCGAGCGGCGCACGCTCAACCCGCGCCAGGTCAAGGTACCGGGCGTAATGGTGGACTGCGTGGTGGTGGCCAGGCCCGAAAACCACTGGCAGACCTTCATCACGCCCTACAGCCCCGCCTTCAGCGCCGAAATCCGCGTGCCCGCCAATGCCATCGAGCCGATGGGGCTGGATCTGCGCAAGATCATCGCGCGCCGCGCCGCCCTGGAGCTGCCGGTCAACGGCGTGGTCAACCTGGGCATCGGCATGCCCGAGGGCGTGGCCGCCGTGGCCGCCGAGGAGAAGGTGATCGACCTGATCACGCTCACGGCCGAGCCCGGCGTGGTGGGCGGCATCCCGGCTGGGGGCCTCAACTTCGGCGCCGCCGTCAACACCCAGGCCATCATCGACCAGCCCTACCAGTTCGACTTCTACGACGGCGGCGGCCTGGACGTGGCCTTCCTGGGCCTGGCGCAGATGGACGGCGAGGGCAACGTCAACGTCAGCCGCTTCGGGCCCAAGGTGGCCGGCGCGGGCGGCTTCATCAACATCAGCCAGAACGCGCGCAAGGTGGTGTTCATGGGCAGCTTCAGCGCCGGCAAGCTGGAGCTGGCGGTCGCCCACGGCCAACTGACGATCACGCACGAAGGCGGCTCGCCCAAGCTGGTGGCGCAAGTCGAGCAGCGCACCTTCAGCGGCCGCCACGCCGCCGAGCGCGGCCAGCCGGTGCTGTACGTCACCGAGCGCTGCGTGTTCCAGCTCACGCCCGAGGGGGTGGAGCTGATCGAGATCGCCCCCGGCATCGACCTGGAGCGCGACATCCTGGCGCGCATGAAGTTCAAGCCCATCGTGCGCGGCCAGCCCAAGCGGATGGACGCGCGCATCTTCCAGGACCAGCCGATGCATCTGCGCCGCCAGTTGCTGGCCATTCCGCTGGAGCAGCGCCTCAGCTACGAGCCGCGCAGCAACACCCTGTTCATCAACTTCGAGGGCCTGGCCATCTCCACGCTGGCCGAGGTGGCCGACATCCGCGAGCGGCTCGAGCGCCTGCTGGCGCCGCTGGACCGGCGCGTGCTGGCCATCGTCAACTACGACAACTTCAGCATCGCCCCCGGCGTGCTGGACGCCTACTCGGACCTGGTGCAGGACCTGATGCAGCGCTACTACTCAGGCGTGACGCGCTACACCACCAGCTCGTTCCTGCGCGCCAAGCTGGGCGACGCGCTGGAGCAGCGCGGCGTGGCGCCCTACATCCACGAAAGCGCGCAGGAGGCCGAGGCGCACCTGCGCGAGCTGGGCGACAGCGCCCCGGCGTGACGGGGCCGCGTATCACCCCAGCGCCTGCGCCAGGTCGGCCACCAGGTCGTCAGGGTGCTCGATGCCCACGCTCAGGCGGATCATGCCCTCGCCCACCCCGGCGGCCCCGCGCGCGGCGGGCGAGACGAAGCTGTGCGTGGTGCTGGCCGGGTGGCAGGCCAGGCTGTCCACGTCGCCCAGCGACACGGCCTGCGTGAACAGCCGCAGGCGGTTGAGCACGCGGGCCGCCGCGGCGCGCTCGCCGCGCGCCAGCTCGAACGTGACCATGCCGCCAAAGCCGCCCTGCAGCTGGCGCCGCGCCAGATCGTGCTGCGGGTGCATTGACAAGCCGGGGTAGTGCACGGTGCGCACGGCGGGGTGCGACTGCAGGAAGCGCGCCACCGCCAGCGCCCCTTCGCAGTGCGCGGCCATGCGCAGCGGCAGGGTCTTGATGCCGCGCAGGAACAGGTAGGCCTCGGCCGGCGCCAGGTTGCCGCCCACGTGGCCCAGGCCGGTCTTGCGCACGGCCGCCACCCGCTCGGCGCTGCCGGCCACGATGCCGCCGGTGGCGTCGCCGTGGCCGCCCAGGTACTTGGTCATGGAATGCAGCACCAGGTCGATGCCCAGCGCCAGCGGCTGCGCCAGCACCGGCGTGCAGAAGGTGTTGTCGGCCACGCTGACGGCGCCGTGCGCGCGTGCCAGCCGCGCCACCTCGGCCAGGTCGTGCAGGCGCAGCGTGGGGTTGGTCAGCGTCTCGACCCATACCATGCGCGTGGCCGGTGTCAGCGCCGCCGCCAGGCCGCCGGCCGTGGCATCGACCACCTTGATGCCCCAGCGCTCGCCCATGCCGCGCAGCAGGCCCTCGGTGCCGCCGTACAGGGGCCCCAGAAACACCAGCTCGTCCCCGGGCGCGAGCAGGCCCAACAGCAGCGACGAGCAAGCCGCCGTGCCGCTGGCAAAGGCCACGGCCGCGTCGGCGCCTTCCAGGTCGGCCAGCTTGGCCTCCAGCGCCGCCACCGTGGGGTTGGCGAAGCGGCTGTAGCGATAGCCGGTGGCCTCGCCCGCGAACAGGGCCGCGCCCTGCTCCAGCGTGCCGTAGCCGAAGGCGGTGGTCTGGTAGGTGGGCGTGCTGATGGCGCCGGTGGCGGGGTCGGGGTGCTGGCCGGCGTGCACGGCGCGGGTGCGCAGGTGGGTCATCGGGGTCTCCAAAGCTGGGGGTGCCAGCGCGATTCAAAGGTATTTTGGCCTCTGGCCGGCATCCCTGCTGCGCAAGCAGCTATTGTTTGATGAGCAATTCAGGCTCGGCCGCCAGCGTGGCCCGCGCCTGCGCCGCCACCTCGGCCGCCGGCAGGCTCTTGCGCCGGTGGTCGCTCCACACCTGGCGCCACAGGCGCGCGCCGCGCTCGCCGTGGTGCAGGCCCAGCATGTGGCGGGCGATGGCCGACCAGGGCGTGCCGTCTTCCACCGCCTCGCGCTGCATGTAGGCCACCATGGCGGCTTCCACCTCGGCGCGGGTGCGCGGGTTGGGCGCGCCGCCCAGAAAACGCGCGTCCCAGCCGGTCATCATCCACGGGTGGTGATAGGCCTCGCGCCCCAGCATCACGCCGTCCACGTGCGGCAGGTGCTGGGCAATCTGCTCGTCGCTGGTCACGCCGCCGTTGAGCACGATGGTCAGCTGCGGAAACTCGCGCTTGAGCTGGTGGACCAACCCGTAGCGCAGCGGCGGGATCTCGCGGTTTTCCTTCGGGCTCAGGCCCTTGAGCCAGGCGTTGCGCGCGTGCACGATGAACACGCGGCAGCCCGCCTCGGCCACGGCGCCAACGAAGTCGCGCACGAAGGCGTAGCTTTCCTCGCGGTCGATACCGATGCGGTGCTTGACGGTGACCGGCACGTCGACCGCATCCACCATCGCCTTCACGCAGTCGGCGACCAGCCTGGGTTCGGCCATCAGGCAGGCGCCGAAAGCGCCGCGCTGCACCCGCTCGCTGGGGCAGCCGCAGTTGAGGTTGATCTCGTCGTAGCCCCAGCGTTGGCCGATGGCGGCGCAGCGCGCCAGATCAGCCGGCTCGCTGCCGCCCAGTTGCAGCGCGACGGGGTGCTCCACCGCATCCATGCGCAGGTGCCGCCGCTCGTCGCCGTGCAGCAGCGCGCCGGTGGTGACCATCTCGGTGTACAGGCGGGTTTTTTGCGTCAGCTGGCGGTGGAAGTAGCGGCAGTGCTTGTCCGTCCAGTCGAGCATCGGGGCAACGGACAGGCGCCAGGGGGAAATATCCGAGGGCATGGCTGGCGATTATCCCTGCCGCCCATAAAAAAACCCCGCCGCAGCGGGGTTTGGGGGCGAGCCACGAAAAGGCTCACTCCATGTGCAGGCCGCCGTTGCAGGCGAAGTTGGCGCCGGTGGTGAAGCCCGAGTCCTCGCCGGCCAGCCAGGCGACCATGGAGCCGATCTCCTCGGGCGCGCCCAGGCGCTTGACCGGGATGGTGGCGACGATCTTCTCGAGCACGTCGGGGCGGATGGCCTTGACCATGTCGGTGCCGATGTAGCCCGGGCTGATGGTGTTGACGGTGACGCCCTTGCTGGCCATCTCCTGCGCCAGCGCCATCGAGAAGCCGTGCATGCCCGCCTTGGCGGCCGAGTAGTTGGTCTGCCCGGCCTGGCCCTTCTGGCCGTTGACCGAGCTGATCTGGATGATGCGGCCCCAGCCGCGCTCGACCATGTCGGGCACCACCTGCTTGGTGACGTTGAACATGCTGTTGAGATTGGTGTCGATCACCGCGTCCCAGTCCTCGCGCGACATCTTCAGGAACATGCGGTCGCGCGTGATGCCGGCGTTGTTGACCAGCACGTCGATGGGGCCGTGCTCGGCCTTGGCCCTGGTGAAGGCGTCGGTGGTGGACTGCCAGTCGCTGACGTTGCCGACGCTGGCGTAGAAGGTGTAGCCGTCGGCCTTTTGCTCGTCCAGCCACTTCTGCGCGTCGCGCGTGGGGCCGCAGCCGGCAATGACCTTGAAGCCTTCCTTGTGCAGGCGACGGCAAATCGCGGTACCGATCCCACCCATGCCTCCGGTGACATAAGCTACTTTCTGACTCATTTGCTGTCTCCTCGATGAACTACAAAACCGATAGCTTGCCGCGCCCTATGCACGGGCAAGTCGGGCCAATTTAACTCAAAAACAGGCGGCTGCCGAGACGGGGTTTACGCCAGTCGCCCGCCGGGTGCTCACACGCGCTCCACGGCCATCGCCGCGCCCATGCCGCCGCCGATGCACAAACTGGCCAGGCCCTTGTGCGCGCCGCGGCGCTGCATCTCGTACAGCAGGGTGACCAGGATGCGGCAGCCGCTGGCGCCGATGGGGTGGCCCAGCGCGATGGCGCCGCCGTTGACGTTGACCTTGGCCGCGTCGATGCCCAGCAGCTTGTTGACGGCGCAGGCCTGGGCGGCAAAGGCTTCGTTCAGCTCGAACAGGTCGACGTCGCCCACGCCCCAGCCGGCGCGCTGCAGCGCTTTCTGGGTGGCCGACACCGGGCCCAGGCCCATGGTGGCCGGGTCCAGCCCGCTCATGCCGTAGGCCTTGATGCGCGCCAGCGGCTTGAGGCCCAGCGCCTGCGCCTTCTTGGCCGTCATGACCACCACGGCCGCCGCGCCGTCGTTGATGCCGCTGGCGTTGCCGGCGGTCACGCTGCCGGCCTTGTCGAAGGCGGGCTTGAGGCCCGCCAGCACCTCGGCGGTGGTCTTCTTGTTGATGTGCTCGTCGGCGTCGAACACCACCGGGTCGCCCTTGCGCTGCGGGATGGTGACGGGCGTGATCTCGTCCTTGAACCTGCCGGCGGCCTGCGCCGCGACGGCCTTGGTCTGGCTGGCCAGGGCCAGCTCGTCCTGCATCGCGCGCGTGATGCCCTCCTGCCGGGCCACGTTCTCGGCGGTGATGCCCATGTGGTAGTGGTTGTACACGTCCCACAGGCCGTCGACGATCATCGAGTCGATCATCTTCCAGTCGCCCATGCGCTGGCCGTCGCGGCTGCCCAGCAGCACGTGCGGGCTGGCGCTCATGTTTTCCTGGCCGCCGGCCACCACGATCTCGCTGTCGCCCGTGGCCACGGCCTGCGCGGCCAGCATCACGGCCTTCAGGCCCGAGCCGCACACGGCGTTGATGGTGAGCGCCGGCGTTTCCTTGGCGATGCCGGCCTTGATCAGCGCCTGGCGCGCCGGGTTCTGCCCGCTGCCGGCCGCCAGCACCTGGCCCATGATGACTTCACCGACCTGGTCCAGGCCCAGCTTGGCGCGCTCCAGCGCGGCCTTGATGGCGATGCTGCCCAGCTCGGTGGCCGGCACCTTGGCCAGCGAGCCGCCAAACTTGCCCACGGCCGTGCGGGCGGCGGAAACAATGACGATGTCTTCCACTTTTTGCTCTCCTGTTGATAGCTGACTACGATTGATTCATGCGGGCATCAGGCCGCTTTGGCCTTGACGTAGCGGCCCGGCGCCGGCTCGATGGCCTTGTACTTGCCCGCCTTGCCATAGGCCTTGGGCGCGGCCACCTGCTTGCCGGAGTGGCTGGCCAGCCAAGCCGACCAGTCGGTCCACCAGCTGCCGGGCTTTTCGGTGGCGCCGCCGATCCAGTCCTGCACGTTCTTGGGAAACTGGCCGTCCTCGCGCAGCCAGTGGCTGCGCTTGTTGGCCGCCGGCGGGTTGATGACGCCGGCGATGTGGCCCGACGAGCCCATGACGAAGCGCTTGGGGCCCGGCAGGTGCTGGGTGGAGGCGTAGGCGCCGCCGATGGGCACGATGTGGTCCTCGCGCGAGCCGTACATGTAGACGGGGATATCGAGCTTGCGCAGGTCGATCTTCTGGCCGCAGACCACCACCTTGCCGGGCTTGACGAGGTCGTTTTGCAGGTAGGTGTGGCGCAGGTACCAGGTGTAGAAGGGCCCCGGCAGGTTGGTGGAATCGCTGTTCCAGTACAGCAGGTCGAACGGCGGCGGCGTCTCGCCCTTGAGGTAGTTGCCCACCACGTAGTTCCACACCAGGTCGTTGGGGCGCAAAAAGCTGAAGGTGCTGGCCATGTCCTGGCCCTTCATCATGCCGCCCTTGCCCATCTGCATTTCGCGGAACTTGACCACGTTCTCGTCGACGAAGACGTCCAGGATGCCGGTGTCGGTGAAGTCGAGCAGCGTGGTCAGCAGGGTGAGCGCCGCCACCGGCTTCTCGCCGCGCGCGGCCAGCACCGCCAGCGCGGTGGTCAGGATGGTGCCGCCCACGCAAAAGCCCAGCGCGTTGACCTGCTTGGCGCCGGTGATGTCCTGCACCGTGGCGATGGCCTTGATGGCGGCCTGCTCGATGTAGTCGTCCCAGGTGGCCTTTTCCATCGACGCGTCGGGGTTGCGCCAGCTCACCACGAAGGTGCGCATGCCCTGGCTGACCGCGTGGCGGATGAAGGAGTTGGCGGGCTGCAGGTCGAGGATGTAGAACTTGTTGATGCACGGCGGCACCAGCAGGAAAGGCCGCTCGTGCACCTTGGCGGTGAGCGGCTTGTATTCGATGAGCTGGAAGAAGTCGTTCTCGAACACCACCGCGCCCTCGGTGGTGGCCACGTTCTTGCCGACCTCGAACAGGCTCTCGTCGGTCATCGACACGTGGCCCTGGCGCATGTCGGCCAGCACGTTCTGCACGCCGCGCGCCAGCGACTCGCCCTTGGTGGCCACGGCCTTCTTCAGCGCCTCGGCGTTGAAGGCCAGGAAGTTGCTGGGCGCGCTGGCGGCCACCCACTGCTCGATGGCAAAGCGCAGCCGCGCCTTGGTCTTGGCGTCGGTCTCGGCCGCCTCGGCCAGCGACATCAGGGTGCGGGCGTTGAGCAGATACACCGCGGCGGCGAACGATGCCATCGGGTTGCGCTCCCAGGCCTCGCCGTTGAAGCGCCGGTCGGCCAGCGACAGGCTGGACTGCAGCGACTGGTTCCACAGCTCGGCGGCTTCCTTCAGGTAGCCCTGGTGCACCTGCTGCAGCTGCCGCGGCTCGAAGCGGATGTTGGGCACGGCGCCCTGGCCGGCAGGCAGGCCCAGCTCGGCGGCGTCGAAGTTCTGGAACTGCTCCAGCGCCTTGGTCCAGCCCTCTTGCAGGCTGCCCTGCATGGACGGAAACCCGGGGGGTGTGCCGCCGCTGAACCATTGCTGCCAGGCGGAAAGAATCTGCTCCGGGTTCATGCTCCGTCTCCTTCAAAAACCATTGTGCCTTGATGCCGCGCGGACCTTGCGCCGCGCCGGCGCGGGCGGGCAGTATCGCCCATGCCACGCCATCATCATGGCACAGCGGGCATGCCATCTTGAAAGCATTTTTATACGCACGGGGCCAGCGCGCGGCAACCGGCCAAGCTCAAACCCGCCAGATGCACGCGGCCATGCGGCCGCTGCCGCCCTGGCGCCGCTGGTCGCGCCGGTACGAGAAGAAGCGCGCCGCGTTGCCCACGGTGCACCAGGCGGCGGCGCCGTCGTTGCCGTGCACGCGCGCCACGCCCGCCGCCGCCAGCCGGCGCCGCGCCAGCGCGGGCAGGTCGGCCAGGACTTTGCCATCGGCCAGGGGGACGAAGCAGGCGGCGGCGCCGGCATCTGCGGCGACGAAAGCCGCGCGCACCTCCAGCCCCACCTCGAAAGCCTGCGGGCCGATGCAGGGCCCGAGCCAGGCGACGATCTCGTTTGCTTCACTATCAATAGCTGCTTGGGCTTGCTGCATGCCGGCCAGAGCCCGGAATTGCTCCAAAGTCCGCTCCAGCACGCCGCCCGCCAGGCCGCGCCAGCCGGCGTGGGCGGCAGCCACCGCGCGCCCCTGCAGGTCGGTCAGGAGCACCGGCAGGCAGTCGGCCACCATCACGGTGCAGGCCAGGCCGGGCCGGTCGGTCAGCGCGGCATCGGCGCGGGCGCCGTCGGGCGTGTCGGGGTGCAGCGCCAGCACCTCGGTGCCATGCACCTGGTCGAGGTAGACCGGGCGCGCACCCAGAGCGCGCTGCAGGCGCGCGCGGTTGGCGGCGACGGCCGCCGGGGCGTCGCCCACGTGCCCGCCCAGGTTGAAGAAGTCGAACGGCGCGGCCGATGCGCCCTCGCCCGCGCCCTGGCCGCGCGTGGTGAACACGGCCTGCACGTGCGGCGGCGCCGGCCAGTCGGGCACCAGCCAGTCGGCGCCGCGCGTCATTCGGCGTCCGGGCAGGCCGAGGGCTGCGCCTGCTGGAAGGCGTCCAGCTGCATGCAGGCGTCGAACACGGCCATGGTGCGCGGCAGACCCGACAGGTCGCAGTCGAAACGCTGGGCGTTGAAGATCTGCGGCACCAGGCAGCAGTCGGCCAGCGTGGGCGTGTCGCCGTGGCTGAAACGCCCGGGCTGCTCGGCCAGGCGGGCCTCGTAGGCCTGCAGGCCCACGCCCACCCAGTGCCGGTACCAGGCGGTCTTGGCGGCCTCGTCCAGCTTCAGCTCGCGCACCAGGTACTTGAGCACGCGCAGGTTGTTGAGCGGGTGCACCTCGCAGGCAATGATCTGCGCCAGCGCCCGCACCCGGGCGCGGCCCAGCGCATCGGCGGGCAGCAGCGCCGGCTGCGGATGGGCCTCGTCGAGATACTCGATGATGGCCATCGACTGCGACAGGCGCCGGCCATCGTCCAGCTCCAGCACGGGCACCAGGTGCTCGGCCGAGACGGCGCCGAATCCGGCCGCCTTCTGCTCGCCCTTGACCAGGTGCACCGGCACGTAGTCGTAGGCCAGGCCCTTGAGCTGCAGCGCGATGCGCACCCGAAACGAGGCCGAGGAGCGAAAGTAGTTGTAGAGCTTCATGGTGTGCGTCCGCGGCATCGGCCCTCAGCGCGCCGGCTGGCCGACCGGGGTGTTGTAGGCCGGCGCCGGCGCGGCCGACGAGGTCTGCGCGGCGCGCTCGGCCAGGTAGATCTCGACCCGGCGGTTCTGCGCGCGCCCGGCCTCGGTGGCGTTGCTGGCGATCGGCTCGCGCGAGCCGCGGCCTTCGGCGCGAATCGAGTGCGCGGGCACGCCGCGCCCCGCCAGGTAGTCGCGCACGCTGTTGGCGCGCGCCAGCGACAGCGGGTTGTTGATGGCGTCGTTGCCGGTCGAGTCGGTGTGGCCGACGATGGTGACCTCCATGCCCGGCTGCTGGCCCAGGCCCTGCGCGAACTGGTCCAGGATGGGGCGCAGGCGCGGCTCGATGGCGGCGCTGTTGGTGGCGAACGAGATGTCGTTGGGAATGTTCAGCTTGAGCTGGTTGTCCGGCGTTTGCGTGACCTGCACGCCGGTGCCGGCCGTGGCCTGCTGCATCTGCGTGCGCTTGTTTTCCATGTAGCGCGACCAGGCGTAGCCGCCCAGGGCGCCCACGCCCGCGCCGATGACGGCGCCGCGGCCGTCACCGATCAGACCGCCGGCCACCGCGCCCACGCCGGCGCCGATGGCCGAGTTGCGCTGGGTTTCGCTCATGTTGGCGCAGCCCGCGAGCAACATCGCCGAGGCGGTGAGCGCCGCCACGGCGGCACGGGAAAACCGGATGGAAGAGGGATGCATGATCAATTCCTTTCAAAAAGGGGCACGACACGTTCGATTAAACCGCGAAAGCAGCGCATCAATCTTGTCCTGGGCCTTGCCCTAAACTGGCCGGGTGAAGCATTCTGACCCGATCAAGTATTGCCAGGCTTGCGGCACGCCCGTGGTCTACCGCGTGCCGGACGACGGCGACACGCGTGAGCGCGCCGTCTGCCCGGCCTGCGGCAAGATCCACTACGTCAACCCGCTGATGGTGGTGGGCACCGTGCCCTACCTGGACGATCGCGTGCTGCTGTGCAAGCGCGCCATCGAGCCGCGCCTGGGCAAGTGGACGCTGCCGGCCGGCTTCATGGAAATGGGCGAGACCATGGCCGAGGGCGCCGCGCGCGAAACCCGCGAAGAAGCCGGCGCCGACTTCGAGATGGGGCCCTTCTTCAGCGCCATCAGCATTCCGCGCGTTGGGCAGGTGCACTTCTTCTACCTGGCGCGGCTGCGCAGCGCGCGCTTCGATCCGGGCAGCGAGTCGCTGGAGGCGCGCCTGTTCAGCGAGGCCGAGATCCCCTGGGACGAGATCGCCTTCCTGACCGTGCGCGACACGCTCAAGGCCTTCCTGGCCGACCGCGCGCGCGGCCGCTTCGGCGTGCACGAGTCGGCCATCGCCTGGTCACCCAAGCCATGAGCGGCACGCCGGCCCTGCCGGTGCTGCAGCCGGGCGCGCCCTTCCCACCCGCCAGCCGGGCTTGGCCCGAGCACTCGCCCGCCCCCGGCCTGGTGGCGGCCGGCGGCGCGCTGGACGTGGCCAGCCTGCTGGCCGCCTACGGCTCGGGCCTGTTTCCGTGGTTCAGCGCGGGCGAGCCCATCCTGTGGTGGAGCCCCGACCCGCGCATGGTGCTGGCCCCCGAGCGCTTTCGGCTGCACCGCTCGCTGCGCCGCACGCTGCAGCGCTTCGTGCAGGACGGGCGTTGCGAGATCCGCATGGACAGCGCCTTCGAGCGCGTCATCGCCGCCTGCGCCCAGGCGCCGCGCCCGGGGCAGTCGGGCACCTGGATCGGCCCGGCCATGCGCCGCGCCTACCAGGCCCTGCACGCGGCCGGCCACGCGCACAGCGTGGAGACCTGGGTCGACGGCCGGCTGGTGGCGGGCCTGTACGGCGTGGGCATCGGGCGCATGGTGTTTGGCGAGTCCATGTTCACCACCGTCACCGACGGCTCCAAGCTGGCGCTGGCCGCGCTGGTGGCGTGGTGCCGCCACCACCGCCTGCCGCTGATCGACTGCCAGCAGCAGACCGCCCACCTGACCTCGCTGGGGGCCGCGCCGCTGCCGCGCGCGGCCTTCCTCGAGCAGGTGCGGGCGCTGGCGGCCGAGCCCGCCCCCACGTGGCAATTCAAGCCCGTATACTGGACCGAATTGACGTTGGGCCCACCGTGACGCACCTGAAGGATCTGCCGCTCCAAACCCTGCAGTTTTATGCCACGGCGCCCTACCCCTGCAGCTACCTGCCGGGCCGCCAGGCGCGCTCGCAGGTGGCCACGCCCAGCCACCTGATCAGCACCGGCACCTACTCCGACCTGGTGCGCCAGGGTTTTCGGCGCAGCGGCATGTTCACCTACCGCCCCTACTGCGACGGCTGCCACGCCTGCGTGCCGGTGCGCGTGCGGGTGGCCGACTTCCGGCCCGACCGCAGCCAGCGCCGCGCCCGCGCGCACCACGGCCAGCTGCAGGCGCGCGTGCTCAGGCTGCGCTACGTGCCCGAGCACTACCAGCTCTACCTGCGCTACCAGACGCGCCGGCACACCGGCGGCGGCATGGACCACGACAGCATCGACCAGTACACCCAGTTCCTGCTGCAAAGCCACGTCGACTCGCGCCTGGTGGAGTTCCGCGAGCCGGGCGCGGCCGGCGCCCCCGGCGCGCTGCGCATGGTGTCCATCGTCGATCTGCTGCGCGACGGCCTGTCGGCGGTCTACACCTTCTACGACCCGGACGCCCGCGCCAGCTTCGGCACCTGGGGCGTGCTGTGGCAGATCGAGCAGGCGCGCCGCCTGGGCCTGCCCTACGTCTACCTCGGCTACTGGATCGAGGGCAGCCCCAAGATGGCCTACAAGGCGCGCTTTCGGCCGCTGGAGCGCCTGCTGGGCGGACGCTGGCGCAGCGACGGCGACACGGTGGCCGGCCCGATCGGCGTATCCTTGCGCCGCGCCGACCCCACCTGACCCCCGCCGCCATGCGCAAGCCCCGCCTCGACACCCACCAGACGCCGACGATCCAGGTGATCGAGCGCATGTTCACGCTCATCGAGGTGCTGGCCGGGCGCGAGGAAGCCATGGCGCTGAAGGACATCAGCGAGCAGGCCGGCCTGCACCCCTCCACCACGCACCGCATCCTCAACGACCTGACGGTGGGCCGCTTCGTCGACCGCCCGGAGGCCGGCACCTACCGCCTGGGCATGCGCCTGCTGGAGCTGGGCAACCTGGTCAAGGCGCGGCTGTCGGTGCGCGACGCGGCCCTGCAGCCCATGCGCGAGCTGCACCGCCTGACCCAGCAGCCGGTGAACCTGAGCGTGCGCCAGGGCGACGAGATCGTCTACGTCGAGCGCGCGCTCAGCGAGCGCTCGGGCATGCAGGTGGTGCGCGCCATCGGCGGGCGCGCGCCGCTGCACCTGACGTCCACCGGCAAGCTGTTTCTGGCCACCGAGGACCTGCAGCGCGTGCGCGCCTACGCCACCCGCACCGGCCTGCCCGGCCACACGCGCAACAGCATCACGCAGCTGCCCCAGCTCGAGCGCGAGCTGGTCAAGACCCGCCACGCCGGCGTGGCCTACGACAACGAGGAGCTGGAGCTGGGCGTGCGCTGCATGGCCGCCGGCATCCACGACGACCAGGGCAACCTCATCGCCGGCCTGTCGATCTCGGCGCCGGCCGACCGGCTGGACGACGACTGGCTGCCCAAGCTGCAGCAGACGGCGCGGCAGATTTCGGCCGCGCTGGGGTACAGCGCGGCCGATCACTGAGGCAGGCACGGGGTCGAGAATCCGCCGGCCAACGGCATGGGCTGGCGACGAAGCGGTCGGGTTGCAGGAATGCACACCCGGCTTGTCAGCAAATGCAGTGCGCGCAGCCCGCTTGGATCGCGTGAAACACGCGCGGCCGCAACCGAACCAGGCATCTCGGGACGTGAAGCGGAACTTCCATTTGCTTGCACATCCTGAACTCTGGTGACAGTTCGGCGGCCTGCTGCCGCGACCATTGGGCATTCACGTTTTTCGAGGAGCTTTTACCTTGACCAAGAATCAACATCTCCCCTTCCAACGCCTTGCCCTCGTGGCCGCCCTGCTCGCCGGCCTGGCCAGCG
This sequence comes from Burkholderiaceae bacterium, assembly GCA_024235995.1. Classification (NCBI taxonomy): domain Bacteria; kingdom Pseudomonadati; phylum Pseudomonadota; class Betaproteobacteria; order Burkholderiales; family Burkholderiaceae; species Burkholderiaceae bacterium. The sequence goes on along the minus strand of JACKLI010000001.1, from coordinate 2,208,031 downwards.
CCGGCTGCGCCAGCCACCCGACCAACGCCCAGATCGGCACCGGCGTGGGCGCCGTGGCCGGCGGCGCAGTGGGGCATGTGCTGTTCGGCGGGCCGGTGGGCACCATCGGCGGCGCCGCGGCCGGCGCGCTGATCGGCAACGAGGTGGGCAAGAACCAGCGCCGGCGCTGACCCTACTTACCGACCAGCTGATTGAGCTTGTCAGCCGCGAAGTGCTCGGCCTTGGCGGCGTCCTCGGGCACGCAGCCCGGGTCGATGCGGCAGGCCAGCTTTTCAACCGCCTGCCACAGCTGCGCGATCTGGTGCTCGTGCCCGGCGGTGCCGTCGATCAGGCCGCGCAGCGCCTGGCTCACCGGGTCGTCGTTTTCGGTCACGCCGTAGGCTGAGAACCCCATGCGCGCCGCCGCCGCCTCGCGCCGGGCGGCCTCGTCGGCCAGGATGATGCGCGCCGGGTTGCCCACGGCCGTGGCCCCGGCCGGCACCGGCTTGGTGACCACGGCCGACGAGCCGATCTTGGCGCCGTCGCCCACCGTGAAGCCGCCCAGCACCTGGCTGGACGCGCCCACCACCACGCCGCGGCCCAGCGTGGGGTGGCGCTTGCTGCCCTTGGCCAGCGAGGTGCCGCCCAGCGTCACGCCCTGGTAGATGGTGCAGTCGTCGCCGATCTCGGCCGTCTCGCCGATGACCACGCCCATGCCGTGGTCGATGAACACGCGCTCGCCGATGGTGGCGCCGGGGTGGATCTCGATGCCGGTGAAAAACCGTCCCCAGTGCGAGATCCAGCGCGCCAGCCAGTGCCAGCCGCGCAGCCACAGGGCATGCGCCAGCCGGTGCAGCACCAGCGCGTGAAAGCCGGGGTAGGAAAACACGACGTCCCACACGCTGCGCGCGGCCGGGTCGCGCTCGAGGATGGCCTGGGCGTAGGAGCGAAAGCGGTCAAACATGGTGGGCGCAAAGTCTAGTGTTTTTTGGCGCCGGCCGCGTCCTGCATGGCGCGCGCGATGCCACGCAGGATGTGGATTTCCTCGGCGCTGGGCTGCGCGCGGTTGAAGAGCTGCCGCAGGCGCGGCATCAGCTTCTTGGGCGCCGCGGGGTTCAAGAAGCCAACCGCCGCCAGCGCCTGCTGCCAGTGCGCCAGCATGGCGCCCAGCTGCGCGGCGTCGGCCGGCACGTGCGCGGGCACGCCGGCCGGCGGCCGCGCGCCCCAGCCGCCCGCGCGCGCGTCCAGCGCCTGGCGCCAGTCGTAGGCCATCAGCTGCACGGCGGCCGCGATGTTGAGCGAGCCGTAGTCCGGGTTGGTCGGGATGCTGAGCGCCGCGTGGCAGCGGTACACGTCCTCGTTGGCCATGCCGTAGCGCTCGCTGCCGAACAGCAGGGCCACGCCCACCGGCGATTCCTGGGTCAAATAGGCCTCTGGCCCGCATGCATCAAGCCCAGGAAGCTCTTGATTCAATAGCATATCGAAATGGGCTCGCGGGCTGCGCGTGGGCGGACCGAAGTCGCGCGGCGTCATCACCGTGGCGCACAGGTGGGTCATGCCGGCCAGCGCCTCGTCCAGCGTGGCCACGACGCGCGCGCGCTCCAGCACGTCGGTGGCGCCGCTGGCGCGCTCCACGGCCTCGGCGCGCGCCAGCACGTCGGGCCAGCGCGGGCGCACCAGCACCAGGTCGCCAAAGCCCATCACCTTCATGGCGCGCGCCACCGCGCCCACGTTGCCGGCATGGCTGGTCTCGATCAACACGAAGCGGGTGCGCACAGGGTCCATGGCGATCGATTGTCGCCGCGCGGCTAACATGCATGGTTTTGTCCCTTCACTTTCCGACCATGAGCGCCCCAGGCATCGCCAACGTCACCCTCGACCCCCAGGCCAACGTCTACTTCGGCGGCAAATGCGTCTCGCACAGCTTCACGCTGGCCGACGGCACCCGCAAAAGCGCCGGCGTGGTGCTGCCGGCCGAGCTCACCTTCAGCACCGGCGCCGCCGAAACCATGGAATGCGTGGCCGGCGGCTGCGAATACAAGCTGGCCGGCAGCGACACCTGGCTGAAGTCCGGCCCCGGCGAGCGCTTCAGCATCCCCGCCAACGCCTCGTTCGACATCCGCGTGGCCGAGAGCTACCACTACATCTGCCACTACGCTTGACTTTGGCAATCAATTGATTGCTTTAGGCAATCAATTGTCCTATGCTCTCGCCGCATGGACGATGCCATCGATCCCGGCGACGTCAAGCTGCTGCGCGCCTTCAACCGCACCTACACGCGCCGCATCGGCGTGCTGGCGCCGTACCTGGGCAGCCCGCTGTCGCTGACCGAGGTGCGCATCCTGTATGAACTGGCGCACCAGGGCCGGTGCACCGCCGCCGACCTGGCGCGCGACCTGGGGCTGGACGCGGGCTACCTCAGCCGTGTGCTGCGCCGCTTCGGCCAGCACGGCTGGATCGCCCGCGAAACCCACGCTTGCGACGCGCGCCGCAAGCAGCTCGCGCTCAGCCCCGCCGGCTGGGCGGCGTTCGAGCCGCTGCAGCAGCGCTCGCGCGAGCAGATGACGGCGCTGCTGGCCACCCTGGCGCCGGACCAGCGCGGGCGGTTGATGGCCGCGCTGCGCACCGCGCAGGACCTGCTGGAGCCCGCCACCCCTGCCAGCCGCACCGCCGTGCTGCGCGACCCGCGCCCCGGCGACATGGGCTGGGTGGTGCAGCAGCACGGCGCGCTGTACTGCAGCGAGTTCGGCTGGAACAGCGAGTTCGAGGCGCTGGTGGCCGAGATCGCGGCGCAAATCATTCGCACGCACGATGCGGCGTGGGAGCGCGGCTGGATCGCCGAGCTGGATGGCGAGCGCGTCGGCTCCGTGTTCGTGGTGCGCAAGAGCGCCACCGAGGCGCAGCTGCGCCTGCTCATCCTCACGCCCGCCGCGCGCGGCCTGGGCCTGGGCGGCCGGCTGACCGACGAATGCATCGCCTTCGCGCGGGCCAAAGGCTACGCCAAGCTGGTGCTGTGGACCAACGCCAATCTGCTGGCAGCGCGCGCCATCTATGCGCAGCGTGGTTTCAAATTGATAGCAAGCGAGCCGTACCACAGCTTCGGGCACAACCTCGTGGGCGAGCACTGGGAACGGGCGCTGTGAACCTCGCGCTGCTGGCGGCCGCGGCCACCGGCGTGCAGGTGGGCGCGGCCATCGTGGCGTCGCGCTACGTGGTGCTGGACGTGCCGCCCATGACGCTGGCGCTGCTGCGCTACGCCATCGGCGTGCTGTGCCTGCTGCCCGCGCTGGCGCCGGCATGGCGGGCCGCGCGCTCGCGCGGCGTGTCCTGGCCGCCCGCGCGTGATTTGGCGGCCATGGCGGCGCTGGGCATCGGGCAGTTCGGCGTGCTGATCGCGCTGCTCAACCACGGCCTGCTGCACATGAGCGCGGCGCGCGCCGCGTTGCTGTTCAGCCTGTTCCCGCTGCTGACCATGCTGCTGGCGGTGGCGGTGGGGCGCGAGCGCTTTCGGCCCGGCACCGCGCTGGGCGTGGCGCTGTCGATCGCCGGCGTGGGGCTGTCGCTGGCGCCTCGGCTGATGCAGGAGGCCGGCGCCGCCGCACACGCCTGGAGCGCCGAGGCCGCCGTGCTGGGCGCGGCACTGCTGGGGGCGGTGTGCAGCGTGGCCTATCGGCCGTACCTGCAGCGCTACCCGACGCTGCCGGTGTCGGTGCTGGCCATGGGCGCGTCGGTGCTGTTCCTGGCCGTGGCGGCGCTGGCCGAGCACTGGCCCGCCCGCGTGGCCCATCTGCCTGCGGCCGCATGGGGGCCGGTGGGGTTCATCGGCGTGTCGAGCGGTGTGGGCTACCTGCTGTGGCTGTACGCACTCAAGCACGAGAGCCCGACGCGGGTGACCGTGTTCCTGGCGCTCAACCCGGTGACGGCGGCGCTGCTCGGTTGGGCGCTGCTGGGCGAGCGCGTCGACGGCTGGGGCTGGGCCGCGCTGGCCTGCATCGCGGCCGGACTGTGGCTGGCCACGCGCACGCCCGCCGCCATGCCGGCGCCGTTGCCGCGCCCGTGACACGCCGCGCCCCAGGGCGCGTGCTACGCTTTTGCGCATGCCCCGCCCCGCACCCGCCGACCCGAGCCTGATCGACTCGCCCACCGCCGCCTGGCGCCTGCTGACCGTGCTGGGCCTGGTCACCCTGGGCAACAGCGGCATGTACGTGGTGTCGGTGGTGCTGCCGGCGGTGCAGACCGAGTTCGGCGTCAGCCGCGGCGCGGCCTCGCTGCCCTACACGCTGATGATGGTCGGGCTGGGCCTGGGCGGCATCTTCACCGGCCGCCTGGCCGACCGGCACGGCATCACCCGCGTGCTGGGGGTGGGTGCGGTGGCCGTGCTGGCGGGCTACCTGTGGGCCGCCACCGCGGGCAACGTCTGGTCCTTCGGGCTGGCGCATGCCCTGCTGGGTTTTCTGGGCGGCTCGGCCACCTTCGCGCCGCTGATGGCCGACACCACGCTGTGGTGGCACAAGCGGCGCGGCATCGCGGTGGCCATTTGCGCCAGCGGCAACTACATTGCCGGGGCGCTGTGGCCGCCCCTGGCGCAATGGGGCATCGAGCACCACGGCTGGCGCCCCACCTACCTGGCGCTGGGCCTGATCTGCGGCGTCGGCATGGCGCTGCTGTCGCTGCGCATGCGCCAGCGCCCGCCGGCCGTGCAGCCGGCCACGCCCGGCGCCACCGGGCACGCCGTGGCGGCAGGCGAGCGCCCGTTCGGCCTGTCGCCCGCGCACGCCCAATGGCTGCTGTGCGTGGCCGGCGTGGCCTGCTGCGTGGCCATGGCCATGCCCCAGGTGCACATCGTGGCCTATTGCACCGACCTGGGCTACGGCCCGGCGCGCGGCGCCGAAATGCTGTCGCTGATGCTGGCCAGCGGCATCGCCAGCCGCCTGGTGTCGGGCTGGATCTGCGACCACATCGGCGGCGTGCGCACGCTGCTGCTGGGCTCGGTGCTGCAGGGCCTCGCGCTGCTGCTGTTCCTGCCCGCTGGCGGCCTGGCTTCGCTGTACGCGGTGTCGGCGCTGTTCGGCCTCTTCCAGGGCGGCATCGTGCCGGCCTACGCCATCATCGTGCGCGAGCACTTCGCCCCGCGCGAAGTCGGCATGCGCGTGGGCGCCGTCATCATGGCCACCATGCTGGGCATGGCCCTGGGCGGCTGGATGAGCGGCTGGATCTTCGACCTCACGGGCAGCTACCACGCGGCCTTCCTGAACGGCATCGGCTGGAACCTGCTGAACCTGAGCATTGCCGGCTGGCTGTTCTGGCGCACGCACGCGGCGCCCGCGCGCCGGCTCCGTGCCAGCTGAAATTCGCCCGTTTCACACCCGGATGGGTGTGAAACCAGCCCCGGCGCGGCCACCCCACCTTCGCTTCCGGCCCGCGGTGGGTTTCATGGCGCCCTTGTTGGATGGCGGCGATGCATCGACGCAGCCATCGTCCACGGCACCGTGCACGATCGTGCAACACCGGCCCGAGCGGCTGCGGCGTATACCTTCATTTATTTTCTGAAATTCAGAATATTTGTTTTCTATTTGAGAATTTCATACGATCACGCAACTCTGCCCTCAAACTCCGCCATGTCCGCCTCCCAAAGCCCTCCCCAACCCTTGGCCGGCGTGCGCGTCGTCGAGTTCTGCTCCACCGCATCGGGTCCGTTTTCCACCATGCTGCTGTCCGACATGGGTGCCGAGGTGGTCAAGATCGAGCCACCCGCGGGCGATGGCCTGCGCCAGTGGCCACCGCTGAACGAAGGCTACAGCGAAAACTTCGCCTCGCTCAACCGCAACAAGCGCTCGGTGGTGCTCAACCTGAAAGACCCCGTGGACGCCGCGCTGGCGCGCCAGCTCATCCTCGAGTCGGACGTGGTGGTCGAAAACAACCGCCCCGGCGTGATGGACCGATTGGGCCTGGGCTGGGCCGCCATGTCGGCCGAGAAGCCCCAGTTGCTGTACTGCTCGATCTCGGCCTACGGGCAAACCGGCCCGCGCGCGGGCGAAGGCGGGTTCGACCTGACCATCCAGGCCGCCTCCGGCGTGATGAGCGTGACGGGCGAGCCCGACGGTGCGCCGGTCAAGTGCGGCGTGCCGCTGGTGGACTTTGCGTCGGGCCTGTACGCGGCGTTTTCGATTGCCGCCATGCTGGTGCAGGTGCGCGCCGGCGGGCGTGGCGCGCACATCGACATCCCGATGTTCGGCTGCACGCTGGGCATCGCCGCGCTGCAGACCAGCGAATATTTCGGCAAGGGCGAGAGCCCCGTCAAGCTGGGTTCGGCGCATCCGCGCAACGCGCCCTATCAGGCCTACCATGCGCAGGACGGCTACTTCGCCATTGCCGCCGGCAACCACAAGCTGTGGCTCAGCGTGCTGGACGTGGTGGGCCTGCCGGACCTGGCCACGGATCCACGCTTTCTCACGCCCACCGACCGCGCGCAGAACCAGGGCGCGCTCAAGGTCCTGCTGGAGGCCGTCTTCATCCTGCAACCCGTGGCCCACTGGATCGACGCCTTCAACGCGGCCGGCGTGCCGCACGCGCGCATCAACGACTACGCCGCCGCGCTGACCGACCCGCAGACCGCCCACATGGGCTGGGTGCAGCCGCTCACGCTGCCCAACGGCCGGCAGACACGTACCTTCGCCTCGCCGGTGCGCCTGAATGGCCAGGGCTCGCCCATTCGCCGGCCGCCGCCCGAGTTGGGCCAGCACACGGCCGAGATCCGGGCCGAGCAGGCCGCCCGGGAGGTGCAGGCATGACATCCGAAAGCCGCCTGCTCACCTTCGTCGCCGCGATGACGCGGCTGGCCCAGGCCCATCCGGGTGACGAGGACCACCTGATCGACGGTGCCACGCCGCTGATGAAGGATCTGGTCGCGCACGACGACTGGCTGCCCGCCGCCATGGCCGCTTCGCACCCGCAGTACTACCAGCAGCACCTGCTTTACGGCGATCCGCTGGACCGCTTCTCGCTGGTCAGCTTCGTCTGGGGGCCGGGCCAGAAGACGCCGGTGCACGACCACACCGTGTGGGGCATCATCGGCATGCTGCGCGGCCGCGAGTGCGCGCAGCGCTACGTGCGCGGCGCGGATGGCCAACTGGCGCTGGACGGCGCCGAGGCCACGCTGCTGCCGGGCGAGCTGGACATCGTCTCGCCCACGCGCGGCGACATCCACGTGGTGCGCAACGCGCTGGCCGACGAGGTGTCCATCAGCATCCACCTCTACGGCGGCAACATCGGCCGCATCGCGCGGCATGTGTTCGTGCCCGAGACCGGCGCGGTGAAGGATTTCGTCTCGGGCTACTCCAACGCGCTGTCGCCCAACCTGTGGGCCAGGCCTGCTGCATGAGCGACACCGAACTCGAGCTGCTGAGCCGGCGCGACGGTCCGGTGCTGCACCTGCAGTTGAACCGGCCGGACAAAGGCAACGCACTGTCGGCGGCGCTGGTGGATGCCCTGGCCGAGGCGGTGGCAACGGCCGCCCAGGACGATTCCCTTCGCTTGCTGGTGCTCTCCGGCGCCGGCCGGCATTTCTGCACCGGCTTCGATCTGTCCAGACTTGATCAGGAAACCGACGACAGCCTGCTGGCGCGCTTCACCCGCGTCGAGTTGATGCTGCAGGGCGTGCACGGCGCCCCATTCACCACGCTGGCGTTGGCCCACGGCCGCACCATGGGCGCGGGCGCCGACCTGTTCGCCGCCTGCGACGAACGCTGGATCGTGGGCGAGGCCAGCTTCGCCTTTCCGGGCGCCGGCTTCGGGCTGGTGCTGGGCACCGCCCGCCTCGCGCGCCTGGTGGGGCCCCACCGCGCGGCCGACTGGATCGAGTCGGGCCGGCCGATCGACGCCGAACAGGCTTGCGCCAGCGGCCTGGCCACACGCCGCATCGACGCGCAAGCCCTCGATGGCGAATGCGAGCACCTGCGCACGCGCGTCGGCCGGCTCGATCCGGTCACGCAGCGCGCCATCCACGCCGCCATCGCGGGGGGCGATCGGCGTGGATCTGCAGGCGATGCCGAAGATCTCGCCCGCCTGGTGCGCTCGGCCGCCCGTCCAGGCCTGCGCGAGCGCATCGCGGCCTATCGCGCTGCGCAGCACAAGCGTTGATGCCCCATCCTTCCAGCTTCCCAGTACCGTGACGCCAAGCATTGCCAGCCTGCCGGTCAAGACCCTGCTCAACCCGCGTTCGGTGGCCGTGATCGGTGCCTCCGAAGACCAGACGAAATTCGGCGGTCGTCTGTACAAGACTCTGTTGCAGCACCAATACGGCGGCGTGGTCTATCCGATCAACCCCGGGCGCGACAGCCTGTTCGGCATCAAGACCTACCCCAGCGTCAGCGTCACGCCCAAAGCGCCGGACATGGTGGTGATGGCCCTGCCGCGCGACAAGGTCAAAGACGAGATCGCCGCCTGCGCGGCCCGCGGCGCGCGGGCCGGCATCATCATCACCTCCAAGTTCTCCGATGCCGGCCCCGAGGGCCTGGCGCTGGAGCGCGAAGTGGTCGCCGTCGCGGCCGAGCGCGGCATGCGCCTCATCGGGCCGAACTGCCTGGGGCTGATCAGTCCCGCCAACAAGCTGGTGTTGTGCTCATCGCCCGCCGTCAACGTGCCCCGATTGATCGAGGCGCCGATCGGTTTCGTCAGCCAGAGCGGCGCGCTGATGGGAACCCTGTTCGACCGCTCCCACGGCATGGGGATTGGCTTTTCGCACTGCGTCTCCGTTGGCAATCAGGCCGACCTGGAGCTCAACGATTTCGTCGAATTCCTGATCGATGACGAGCGCACGCAGGTCATCTGCAGTTACGTCGAGGGCATCAAGACACCGGGACGCCTGGTCGATCTGGCGCGCCGAGCGCGCGCCGCCGGCAAGCCCTGGCTGATGGTCAAGGCTGGCGCGACCGAAGACGGCCGCCGCGCCGCCTACTCGCACACGGCCAGCCTGGCGGGTGACTTCGCCGCGCTCAAGGCCATCTGCGAACGAGAGAACGTCGTTCTGATGGACGACCCGCTCAACATGCTCAGCCTGGCGCGCGCCATGGTGCGCCACCCCAACCGCCGGGTGCGCAACGTCGCCGTGTTCACCACCTCGGGTGGCGGTGGCGCGATCACGGCGGACCAGCTCGCGCGCACCGGCATCGGCTTGACACGCTTTGCACACACCACCCTGGATGCCCTGGCCCAGCACTACTCCGCAGGTCAGGGCGCCAATCCCATCGACATCGGCGGCCGCAAGCCCGACGCGACCCGCGAGATCGGCACCGTGACGGCCGAACTTGCCTTGGCCGACCCGGGTACCGATCTGGGCCTGATGGTCTTGACCACAGCGCCCGACGTGCCCGGGCTCACCAGGCAAATGGCCGAGGGGGCCGAGCGCCCCGCCGCGGGCGGCAAGCCGACCTTGTACGTGATGCTGCCAGGTCGCGTGGCGGCGCCGGCACGCCAGTGGCTGGTCGAACGAGGCTTGCCCTACGTCGACACCCTGGCCGAGGCGATGGCCGTGCTGCACGGATGGAAAGCCTGGTCCGAATACCAGGAGCCGGCCCTTGCAATCCGTCCGGCAAACATGGCACCGACGGCGCCGCATGCATGCGGCACGCTGGGCGAAGCCGCCGCCAAGGCCTTGCTGGGCGAAGCCGGCATTCCGGTCAATCAAGAACGCCTCGTGCACACGGCCGACGAAGCCGTCGATGCCGCCAGCGAGCTGGGCTTTCCGGTGGTGCTCAAGATCGTCTCGCCCGACATCGCGCACAAATCCGATGTGGGCGGCGTCGCGCTGGGGATCACCGGCACCGACGCCCTGCGCCAGCAACTGGCCTTGATGCAGGCCAGCGTGACGCAGGCGGCACCTGGCGCGCGGATCGCCGGCTACTCGCTGCAAAGGCAGGAAGATGGCGAGCTGGAGCTCATCGTTGGCGCACGCCGTGACCCGCAGTTTGGTCCCCAGGTGCTGGTCGGCGCCGGTGGCGTGCTGGTTGAGTTGCTCAAGGACATCGCCGTGCTGCCCGCGCCCATCGATGCCGCCAGTGCCCGCCGCGCGCTTGAAGGTCTCAAGATCGCGCCTGTGCTGCGTGCCTACCGCGGTCGAGGGGCACTGGACGCGGACGCCGTGGTCGATGCCATCGTCCGCCTGGGGTGGCTGGCCCATGATCTGAGCCGTGCGACCGAGCCCGACTTCGAGATCGAGGTCAACCCGCTCAAGGTCCGCCTGCAGGGCCAAGGGGTTGTGGCGGTCGATGCCCGGGCCCGCATCGGCACCGTCTGAGCAAGAGGCCCTATTTTTCATCACGTTTGCAGGAGCCAAGCATGTCCCAGATCACCATCGAGCAGCACGGCAAGGTCACGCTGTTCACCATCCATCGGCCCGATCGCAAAAACGCCATCTGCAAGGACACGGCGCTGGAGCTGCAAGCCGGCTTCGCCGAATTCGACGCCTCCGATCAGCGCGTCGCCGTCATCACCGGATCGGGCAACGATGCGTTCTCGTCCGGCGCCGACGTCAGCAACCTGCCCGAGCTGTGGCGCTGCATCCCAGGCTCGGGTTTCACGACCGACAAACCCATCATCGCCGCCACCGCTGGATGGGTGGTGGGCGGCGCCATGGTGCTGACCATGATGTGCGATCTGATCGTCGCGGCCGAGAACACGCGCTTTTCCTACCCCGAAGCACGCCTGGGCTTCACCGGCGGCATGATCGCGGGCCTGGCCGCACGCATTCCGCACAAGGCCGCGATGGACCTGATGCTGCTGGGCCGCCCCATGGATGCACGGCGTGCCCACGGCATCGGCCTGGTGAGCGATGTCGTGGCCACCGGCAAACAGGTCGAAGTGGCCATGCAGCAGGCCCAGACGCTGGCCGCTTCGGCCCCCCTGGTGCTGGCCACGCTCAAGCGGTTCGTCAATCAGCACGTGCTGCCCAAGAGCCCGTCCGAAGCCATGTCCGAGACGATGCGCCAGCTCAACGTGGTGCGCGAGAGCGCCGACACCCAGGAGGGCATGGCTGCGTTCCGGGAAAAGCGCGCTCCAACGTATACGGGTCGCTGACCTTCGGACTGCGTGATCAGCACGCCACCGAGGTCGGGCGACCGCGCCGATGACGCTTTCCAGCTCAGGCGGAAGCTGCAGGCAGCACCGAGGCCTGATCGGCGGCCTGCATCACGAGTTCGCCCAGAACCTTGATGCCTCGCGCACGGATGCGCGCGGCCGGTCCCGAGATGCCGATGGCGGCCACCACGCGGCGGCTGCCGTCGAAGACCGGCGCGGCAATACCCCAGACGCTGGCGCGCCACTCGCCGCGATTGACCGCGTAGCCCTGCTGCCGCACCCGCTCCAGTTCAAGCGCCAGCACCGAGGTGTCTGGCAGCGTCGATGGCGTGAACACCTGCAGGGGCCGCACGGTCATCAGGCTGGTCGAGGGCTGTTCACGCCAGGCCAGCAGGGCCTTGCCCGTGGCCACGCAATAGGCCGGCGCGCGTCCACCGATGACGCTGTAGGCGCGGATGGGCTCCGGGCTGTCGAGCTTGTCGACATAAATCACCTCCTCGCCACTGAGCACCGACAAATGCACCGTTTCATTGGTCTGGGCGAGCAGCATGCGCATGGCCGGTGCGGCTGTCTCCCGGAAATCAAGCTTGTGCAGGGCGTGCGCACCGAGCTCCCACACCTTCAAGGTGGCGCGGTATCCCCCACGTCCACCTTCATTCACGACGTAGCCCGTCTCCACCAGCGCCTGCAGCAGGCGGTGCACGTTGCTGGCGCCCATCTCCAGCTCCTGCGCGAGTTCGCTCACCCCAAGCGCCTGGGTGCGCGCCGCCAGAACCTCCAGGAGACGCAAGCCCTTGATCAACGTGTTGTTCATCTCGTGTGTTCTTAAAATTTCCAATCGTGGAATGATAGTCTCATTCGGCAGAAAAATATAGGATGCGGTGTCCGTTCGTTCAACTCGGTCGTCAAAGATGTTGCACAGCCACTTCAACCCAAGGCCATCCCGGCAGCCGGTCAACGATGGAGCGCCGTTCATGAGTGCGCCGGGCCGCTCCCAAGCGCGCACCCGGCAGCGCGCAGCGCGGAGGGTGATCCCGTGAGCGGCGTGCACCCGGACCAACTGGCCACGCCAGCGGCCACGCTCACGGCGTCGCATTGGGGCATCTACGAGGCCACCGGCACGGGCGACACCCTTGGCCTGCGCCCATTCGCGCGCGACCCTTCACCCTCCCCCATCGGCCTGTCCATGCTCGATGCGGCACGCGGACCACTGCGGGTGCGCCGGCCGGCCATCCGTCGCAGCTGGCTGCAGGCACGGCGCGGTGACCTGCCGCAGGCGGCACGCCACCTGCGCGGACAGGATCCTTTTGTCGAGGTGGAGTGGGACCAGGCCCTCGACCTGGTGGCTGGCGAACTGGCACGCGTGCGCGAGCAGCACGGCAATGGCGCCATTTTCGGCGGCTCCTATGGCTGGTCCAGCGCAGGCCGTTTCCACCACGCGCAAAGCCAGGTGCACCGCTTTCTCAACAGCATCGGCGGCTACGTGCGCCATGCCGACACGTACAGCCTGGGCGCCGCGCGGGTGCTGATGCCGCACATCGTCGCGCCGATGGATCAACTGTTCACCTCGCACACCAGCTGGCGGGTGATGGCCCGGCACACCCAACTGTTCGTCAGCCTCGGGGGCGTGCCGGCCAAGAACGCCCAGATCAGCTCCGGCGGCGCGACCGAACACGCCGTGCCCACCGGCCTGCGGCGCATGGCCGTGGCGGGGGTGCGCTTCATCAACATCAGTCCGGTGCGCGACGACATCGACACCGGCGGCCCGGTGGACTGGATCCCGATCCGGCCCGGCACCGACACCGCCCTGCTGCTGGCCGTGGCGCATACGCTGCTGGCCGAAGGCCTGCACGACCGTGCCTTTCTGGCCAGCCACTGCGTCGGCTTCGAGCGCGTTGCGGCCTACCTGCGCGGCGAGTCCGACGGCCAAGCCAAGACAGCCGACTGGGCCGCCGCCATCACGGGCATACCAGCCACCCGCATCGTGCAGCTGGCGCGCGAGATGGCCGCCGCGCGCACCATGATCAACATCGCTTGGTCGTTGCAGCGCGCGCACCACGGCGAGCAGCCCTACTGGGCGCTGATCACCGTGGCGTCGACGCTCGGCCAGATCGGGTTGCCGGGCGGCGGCTTCGGGGTCGGCTACGGCACCTCCAACATGATCGGCAACGACAACGCCAGGTTCTCGGGCCCCACCCTGCCGCAGGGCCGCAATCCGGTCGAGGCCTTCATTCCGGTGGCGCGCATCACCGACATGCTGGAGCAGCCGGGCGCGGCGTTCGACTACAACGGCCAGCGCCACCACTATCCCGACATCCGCCTCGTCTACTGGGCAGGTGGCAACCCCTTTCACCATCACCAGGACCTCAACCGCCTGCACGCGGCCTGGCAGTCCAAACCCGAAACCGTGGTGGTCCACGAACAATACTGGACCCCGACGGCCAAGCTGGCCGACATCGTGCTGCCCGCCACCACCGCGCTGGAGCGCGAGGACATCGGCTACGCCACGCGAGAGCGCTACATGGTGGCGATGAAAAAACTGATCGACCCGGTCGGCGAGGCCCGCGACGACTATCGAATCTTCAGCGAGCTTGCCGAGCGGCTGGGAGCCAGCGACGTCTTTACCGAAGGCCATGACGCGCAGGCGTGGCTGCGCCTGCTTTACGAGCAATCGCGCCCGCGTGCCGCCGAGGCTGGCGTCGAGCTGCCGCCCTTCGATGCATTCTGGGCCAAGGGCCTGATCGATCTGGCCCAGCCCGAAGCCGAGCTCGTCCTGTTCGAACGCTTTCGCGCCGACCCCGACCGCCACCCTCTGGCCACGCCCAGCGGGCGCATCGAGCTGTTCAGCGAGCGCATCGCGGGGTTCGGCTACGACGACTGCCCCGGCCACGCTTGCTGGATGGAACCGATCGAGTGGCTGGGCAGTCCCAAGACCCAGCGCCATCCCTTGCACCTGATCAGCGACCAGCCCCACACCAAGCTGCACAGCCAACTGGACCACGCGGCGTACAGCCAGGCCAACAAGATCAACGGGCGCGAGCCGCTGACGCTTTCGCGCACGGATGCCCAAGCGCGCGGGCTGAAGGCCGGAGACACCGTCCGCGTGTTCAACGACCGTGGCGCCTGCCTGGCCGGCCTGCGCATATCGGATGCCCTGTGTCCCGGCGTGGCACGGCTGTCCACCGGCGCATGGTTCGACCCCACGAACTGGCTGGCCACGGGAGCCAGCAACGTCGAAAAGCACGGCAACCCCAACACGCTCACGCCCGACATCGGGGCATCCCGTCTTTCGCAAGGCTGCATCGCCCAGACTTGCCTGGTGCAGGTTGAAGCATGCCCCGACCCCGCTGGACCGACGCCGTATCAACTCCCCGTTCTGGAGCAACGCGCATCCGGCAGCCCCTGAGCGCAGTCACGAGCGCGCCGGAAACTTGACCGGGCGCATGGACGGGCGCCTCGGAAGCGCCAAAGCTCTGGACCTCGCATCCTTTTGTGCCAACACCGCCCCCTTTTCATTCGACCCCAAGGAGACTCCCATGAAACAACCCGACCGCCTCAGGCTGGCATTGCCGCTCTTGTTTGCCGCCCCCCAACTTCTGTGGAGCGGACGCGCCCAGGCACAAGGAAACTGGCCGTCGTCGCCCATTCGCATGGTCGTTCCGTTTCCACCTGGCGGCTCGTCGGACATTCTGGGCCGCTTGATGGCGGACAAGATCGGCGCGCTTTTGAAGGCCAACATCTTCGTCGAAAACAAGCCCGGCGGCACCACCCAGATCGGCACGGAACTGGTCGCGAACGCCAACCCCGATGGCAATACGCTGCTGCTGGCGGCTGCAACCAGCTTCACCGCCTTGCCCAACCTGCGCAAGCTGACGTACAGCATCGACAGTTTCGAGATCGCGGGGGGCGTGGCCGACTACATCGGCGTCATGGCCGTGCGCAAGACCCTGCCGATCAAGACCGTCAAGGAGTTCGTCGACTACGCCAAGCAA
Source organism: Burkholderiaceae bacterium (assembly GCA_024235995.1). NCBI lineage: Bacteria > Pseudomonadati > Pseudomonadota > Betaproteobacteria > Burkholderiales > Burkholderiaceae > Burkholderiaceae bacterium. Next base: position 2,192,987 of record JACKLI010000001.1, on the reverse strand, counting down.
AACCCGGGCAAGCTGTCGTTTGGCTCGGCAGGCGAGGCATCGGCCGGGCACATCTACGGCCTGACCCTCGCCCGCGACACGGGCATTCAGGTGCTGCACGTACCGTTCCGTGGCTCCGCCGCCGCCGTCAACGCGCTGGTGGCGGGCGAGATCGACTTCATCATCGACGGCGCCGTCACCCCCATGGTCAAGGCCGACCGGGTGCAACCCCTGGCGGTGATGTACCACAAGCGCCACCCCGAACTTCCCGAAGTCCCGACCTTGCGCGAAGCCGGGTTTGAAATCACCTCGACCCGTGGCTCGGGATGGGGGGTTCTCGCACCCAAGGGGACTCCAGCCGCCATCATGGCCAAGCTGACCACCGCCGTGCACCAGATCATGGAAATGGAGGACGTCAAGAAAACCCTGGCGCGCGCCAACTCGGTGGCCGCATGGCAAACCCCGGACGCATTCCGCAGCAACCTCGAGGCAGACCGCAAGCTCTATGCCGAACTGCTGCCGGCCATCGGCATTCGCGGCAATTGAGGAACGCGCGATGACCGAGAACATGAAGTCAGCCTCGGGCGTCAGGCCCTTGCAAACCGTTCGCGAAATCCTGCACCCCAAGTCGGTGGCCATCGTCGGAGCCTCGGGCGACGAGCAGAAGTGGGGGGGGCGCCTGCTGCGCTACATGCTGCGCCACCGGCACGACGGACCGCTCTATCCCATCAACGCACGCGCCACGGAACTGATGGGCCTGCCTGCGTACGCGTCGCTGCGCGACTGCCCGGGCCCGGTCGATCTGGCCATTCTTCTGGTGCCGCGCGATCACGTGCGCGCGGCCATCGAGGACTGCGTGGCCAAGGGCGTGGGCTGCGCCCTGTGCATCACGGCAGGCTTCGCCGAGACGGGCGAGAAGGGCCGAGCGGACGAGGCGGAGCTGGTGGCCCTTGCCCGCGCGGGCGGCGTGCGGCTGATCGGCCCCAACTGCATGGGCCTGATGAACGCCCACCACAACCTGTGCGCAACCACCGGCGTGGTGATGGGCACCGTGGACAAACTGCCCGCGGGCGGCATCGGCATGGCCAGTCAAAGCGGCGCGCTGATGGGCGCCATGATCTCGCGCGGCGTCGACATCGGCGCCGGTTTCTCGTCCATGGTGTCGGTGGGCAACCAGGCCGACCTGGGCCTCAACGATTTCTTCGAATACCTGATCGACGACCCCAAGACCGAGGTCATCAGCCTGTACATGGAAGGCGTCGTGGACGCTCCGCGTTTCACGACCTTGCTGGCACGGGCCGCGGCCGTTGGCAAGCCCGTTTGCATCGCCAAGTCGGGGCGCAGCGAGGCCGGTGCCAAGGCCGCGGCCTCGCACACCGCCAGCCTGGCGGGAGCCTGGCCGGCCTTCGAAGCCACCTGCCGCCGCTGGGGCGTGTACCTGTTCGAGACCATCTACGACCTGCTGCAGGGCGCCGTCCTGCTGCAGCGCGGCAAGCGCGTGACCGGCCATGGCGTGGCGATTTTTTCAGGCTCCGGCGGTGGCGGAGCACTGCTGACCGACGGGTTGGAGGCGCATGGCCTGCGTCCGGCGGAACTGTCGGCACAGACACAGGAGGCAGTCGCCACCGTGCTGCCTGCATCGCACCGCCAGTTGCCATTCGACTTCGGCATGCTCAACCATACGGCAACGCCCGACCCCGAGGTCGCCGGCGGCTCGATCGGCATCGCCCTGGACCGCGCGATGCACGATCCGGCGGTCGGCTCGGGCATTCTGCTGCTGACCACGCAGCCGGGGCAGGAGATGGTCGTGCAAGCCGCGATCTCAGCGGCCAACCGCTCCAGCAAGCCCCTGCTGTTCGTGCAGGGTGCCGGCAACCACGGCGAAATCGCGCGCCAGATGCTGCGCGACGCTGGCCACGGCTATTTCGACAGCCTGCACGACGCGCTTTCGGTCCTGCAGGTGCTGACGCACCGCCGCGAACCCGAGCCCGCCACCGTCGCCGATCCTGGCGTCGCGATACCGGCCGACCTGCCCGGTGGCTTTCTGACCGAACCCGACGCAAGGCGTCTGCTGGAAGCGGCTGGGATCCCCACCACGCGCTGGCAGTTTGCCGGCGACGCCGAAGCAGCCGTGCAGGCCGCGCGAGCCTTGGGCGATGCGGTGGTCATCAAGGCGGTGAGCCCGCGCATCATCCACAAGAGCGACATGGGCGGCGTCAAGCTGGGCGTGCGCGGTGACGATGCCGTGCGCCAGGCTTGCGCCGACATCGCCGCGGCCGCGCAGGCGGCCGGCGCCGGGGCCTTGGACGGCTACCTGATCACCGAGATGTGGCGTGCCGACACCGAGCTGATCCTGGGCGTGCAGCGCGACCCGGACTTCGGTCCGCTGGTCATGGTCGGCGCCGGTGGCGTTCTGGTGGAGCTGATGAAGGACGTCCAACTGGCACCCGCTCCGCTTTCACACGCTGCCGCGCTGACCATGCTGAGAGATCTGCGCTGCCTGCCGCTGCTGACGGGCTATCGCGGCCGTCCATCGGCCGATCTGGATGCCATTGCCGACGTGATGGTTCGCCTGGGCGCCCTGGCGACCAGCACCGACCGCGTGCGCGAGCTCGACATCAACCCCCTGTTCATCGCCGGCAGCCGCATCGCTGCCGCCGATGCGCGTGCCACACTGGCCTGACGCACGGCCACCGCCCTTTCAACTTCAGGAGTCTTCATGACCGCAGTCACCTACGAATCCAAGGACGGCATCGCCCGCATCACCATCAACCGGCCGGAGATGCGCAACGCGCTCAACAACGACGCCGTCCAGGGGTTGCAGGCCGCCTGGCAACGCTTTGCGCGCGATGACGGTGACCGCGTGGCCGTGGTGCACGGCGCCGGCGAGCAGGGCTTCACCTCGGGGGCCGACCTGAAGGACATGCCGCGCGACGTATGGCTGGCCATGCCCAACCTGTCGGTGCCCTGCGACAAGCCCATCATCGCCGCCGTCAACGGCTTTGCCGTGGGCGCGGGCTCGACGCTGGTGATGCTGGCCGACATGGCGGTGGCCGAGGAAGGCACCCAGTTCATCTATCCCGAAGCCAAGATCGGCGCCTTTGCCGGCATCATGGCCGGCTTTCCGCCGCGCCTGCAGTACAAGGCCGGGTTGGAATGGCTGATGACGGGCGACGCAATGAGCGCCCAGCGCGCTTACGAAATCGGGCTCGTCAACCGTGTGGCACCCAAGGGCCAGGCCCTCGCCGTCGCCATGGCACTGGCGGCCAAGATTGCCGCCAATGCGCCGCTGGTGGTGCAGGCGATGAAGTCGATCGCCCGGCGCACCCTGCCCGCCTCGCCCACCGAGCTGTACTACCCGCAGCACCGCCTGATCCAGGGCATCGCCACCAGCGAGGACATCAAGGAAGGCGTGGCGTCGTTCAAGGAAAAGCGCGCACCCCGCTTCACCGGTCGCTGACCCATTTTTGAACTCAATTTTCAGGAGCAAGCAACCATGGCCTTCACTCGCCGCTTCCTCGCCCTGGCCGCAGCCTCCGCGCTGTGTGCCGCCATCGTCCCCGCCACGGCGCAAGCCGCCGCTGCCTGGCCGGACAAACCCATCACCTTCATCACGCCTTATCCACCGGGCGGATCGGCAGACATCATCACACGCTTCATCGCCGATCGCGTCTCCAAGCAGGTCGGCAAGCCCATCATCGTCGAAAACAGGGCCGGCGCAGCCGCGACCCTGGGTACCGACTATGCCGCGCGTGCTGCGCCCGATGGCTACACGTTCCTGGTCACGCCCATGGCAACCGTGACCATCGCGCCGTGGTTGCGCAAGCTCAATTATTCCGTCGACAGCTTCGTTCCGGTGGCCAAGCTCGCCTCGTCGTACGGCCTGATCACGACCAGCAAGGACGCCCCGTTTTCCAACTACAAGGAGTTCGTCGCCTCCGCCAAGGCCAGCCCCGGCAAGTATTCCTTTGCCACCAACGGGGTCGGCTCGATCGTTCACCTCTCAGCCGTGCTGTTGCACAAGCAAGCGGGCATCGACGTGTTGCATGTTCCTTACAAGGGCGCCGCCGAATCGATGACCGATCTCATCGGAGGTCGCGTCACGCTGATGTACGACCCCGCCACGGCGCCACGCGTCAAGGACGGCACGCTCAAAGGCCTGGCAACCACGGCAGACGTCCGCAACCCCGAACTGCCGAATATTCCGACGCTCGAGGAACAGGGCTTCAAGCTTCCGTTCTCCGGCAGCTGGTTCGGCATCTTTGCACCCAAGGGCACTTCCGAAGCCATCGTCGGCAAGATGGCCGCTTACGTGAAGCAGGCCCTCGAAATGCCAGGTGTGCGCGAGCAGCTGCAACTCTCGGCGCTGTATCCCGACTTCCAGGATTCGGCCTCCTTCGCCAAGCAGGTTCGCGCGGACTCGGACACCATGCGCGAGGTGATCCAGAAGGAAAACATCAAACTGGATTGATGCCCTTCTGGCTGGCGTTGGCTGAATGGACCGAAGCCAACGCCGAGTCCTCGACCTGCGATGGGCGTTTGAGGTAGGCTTGTCTCCGGCTGCAGGCACCTTTGGCAACCTACCCAACCGCCCATCACGGATGGATTGGCTATTGCCCGTGCAATCCACTTCGCAATAGCTCTTCGTGTCTTTCCACCCCAAGTCGCAACGCACCGCCGCGCTCGCCATGATCGTGGTGATCGGCGTGTGGGCCTACGGCTGGGTGGTGATGAAGCAGGTCACGCCCTACATCGGCCCGTTCGACTTCGTCGCGCTGCGCTTCGCCCTGGCCACCGCCATGCTGTTCGGCGTGATGGTGCTGCGCCGCCAATCGCTCGAGCCACCGCCGCTGGGCCTGACGCTGGCCGTCGGTGCCGCCCAAACGACGGCCTTTCAAAGCCTGGCGCAATGGGCGCTGGCCAGCGGCGGCACCGGGCGGGTGTCGGTGCTGGCCTACACGATGCCGTTCTGGTCGGTGCTGCTGGCCTGGTGGCTGCTGCACGAGCGCCCCGGTGCGCGCCACTGGCTGGGCATCGTGCTGGCCGTGGCCGGCCTGATCTTCATCATCGAGCCCTGGCGGGGGCTGGGCAACTGGCAAAGCGCGGCGCTGGCCGTCGCCAGCGGCGCCTGCTGGGGCCTGGGCACGGTCCTGTCCAAGCGCATGTTCGAGCTGCACCGGCCCTCGCCACTGGCCTTCACCGCCTGGCAGATGCTGCTGGGCACGCTGCTGCTGATCGTGGCGGCATGGCTGATCCCGTCGCGCCCGATCGAGTGGTCCGGCGCGATGGTCTACGGGCTGCTGTACTCGGCCGTGCTGGCCACCAGCCTGGCGTGGACGCTGTGGGCCTTCGTCGTCGAGCGCCTACCCACCACCGTGGCCAGCCTGTCCAGCCTGGGCGTGCCCATCGGCGCGGTCTTGCTGGCCTGGGCACTGCTGCACGAACAACCCAGCGCGACGGAGCGCATCGGCATCGTGCTGATCGTGCTGGGCCTGCTGGTCACCAGCACGGCCGGCGCACACCGCGCGCCGCTGCCCGATCCGCCTGCGTAGCATCGGGGTGGGAGAGCCGTTCGGCCGGTCGCGCCGGCTACATCACCACCGGCTCCGGCTCCAGCCGGATGCCGAAGCGCTCGTACACGCTGGTCTGGATGGCGCGCGCCAGGGTCATCACCTCGCCACCGGTGGCCGGATTCTGGTGCCCGCCTCGATTGATCAGCACCAGGGCCTGCTTGTCGTACACCGCCGCATTGCCCACGCTTTTGCCTTTCCAGCCGCAGGCGTCGATCAGCCAGCCCGCCGCCAGCTTGACGCTGCCGTCGGGCATGGGGTAGTGCACCACGTGCGGGTCGCGGCCGATGATGTCCTGGCACTGCTCGGGCGTGACGGTGGGGTTCTTGAAGAAGCTGCCGGCGTTGCCGATGACGGCCGGGTCGGGCAATTTGGCGCGGCGAATGGCCACGATCCAGTCGAAGATCTGGCGCGCGCCGGGCCGGCGAACGCCCTCCTCGGCCATCCTGCGCTCCAGGTCCAGGTAGCCCAGCACCGGCTGCCACGCGCGGGGCAGCGCAAAACGCACCCGCAGGATCAGCGCGCGGCCGGCCAGGCCGAAACCACCCTCCTGCGCCGCCGTGTGCTTGAAGACCGAGTCGCGGTAGCCAAAGCCGCATTGCGCGGCGTTCAGCGTGAACAATTCGCCCGTGTGCAAGTCGATCGCGTCCAACTCGTGAAAGCGGTCTTGCAGCTCCAGCCCGTAGGCGCCGATGTTCTGCACCGGGCTGGCGCCCACGGTACCGGGGATCAGGGCCAGGTTCTCCAGGCCGGGCAGGCCCTGGTCGAGCGTCCAGGCGACGAAGTCGTGCCAGTTCTCGCCCGCGCCCGCTTCCACGAGGGCGTGGCGGTCGGTTTGCGCCACCACGCGGCGGCCCGGCACCTCGACCTTGAGCACCACGCCCTTGACATCGCCCGTCAGCACGATGTTGCTGCCGCCGCCCAGCACGAAGCGCGGCTGCGCGGCCAGTTTGGCGTCGGCCAGCAGCGCGCGCACGTCGGCCTCGCCGCGCACGGCCAGCAGGTGGGCCGCGCGCGCCATGATGCCGAAGCTGTTGAGCGGCTGCAGGGACACGTTGCGCTGGATGAGCATGGGACAATTGTCGCATCGCCCCCTGCACCAACGCGCCGCTGTCATGCCCATCGAGATCGCCAAGGACGACCGCCAGCAGGCGATCGAATCGCTCATGCGCTACTTTGCCGAGAACATGGACGAGCCGATCGGCAACGTGTCGGCTGGCGCGCTGCTGGGCTTTTTTCTGGAAGAGATTGGCCCGCTGGTGTACAACCAGGCGGTCGCCAATGTGCAGGAGCGATGGCTGACGCGCGTGCAGGATCTGGACTTCGAGGTGCACGAAGACGCGTTTCAATATTGGCGCAAGTTCGATCGCCCCGCCAAAGGGCGCTGAAAACACGGCCTCCCGACATTACAAGACAAGGAATTGACCATGCCCTCTTTCGACACGGTTTGCGACCCCGATATGGTGGAAGTGCGCAACGCGGTGGACAACGCCGCCAAGGAGATCGGCACACGCTTTGACTTCAAAGGCACGAGCGCGGCCATCGAGCTGAAGGACAAGGAAATCACCCTGCTGGGCGATGCCGATTTTCAGTTGCAGCAGGTGGAAGACATTCTGCGCAACAAGCTGACCAAGCGCGGCGTGGACGTGCGCTTTCTGGACAAGGGCACGGTGCAGAAGGTGGGCGGTGACAAGGTCAAGCAGGTCGTCAAGGTGAGAAGCGGCATTGCCAGCGAGGACAGCAAGAAGATCCAGAAGCTGGTGAAGGAAAGCAAGCTCAAGGTGCAGGCCGCCATCCAGGGCGAAGCGGTGCGCGTGACCGGCGCCAAGCGCGACGATTTGCAGGCGGTGATGGCGCTGCTGAAAAAAGAGATGACCGACTTGCCGCTGTCGTTCGACAACTTCAGGGATTGAAGCAACATTCAAGTCGACAGCGCAGGCATACGCACCCCGGCATAGCCCTGGCGCGCCACCTGGGTGCACAGATCGGCCCACTGGCAGTCCACGCAGGCGCCGCGCAGGCGGCCATCGGCAAAGGCGACCCGCAGGCGCGCCAGCAAGGGCGCATCCAGCTGCCAGCCACCGCTGGGGCCCGGCGGCCCCAGCAGGGGCGCCAGCGCCTGCGCCGCCCGCTCGTCGCGCATCGACACACTGGCGCAATGGCAGTGCGCACCGTCACCCTCGTCCGCGCACACCGGCGCGCAGATCGCGTCCGGCCCCGCCGCCAGCGCCACGCCCTCGCCAGCAGCGATGCGCTCGGCCACGGCATCGAAGTTGCGCACGAAGGCGGCGCTGTAGCCTGTGCCGGCGTAGGTCAGCAGGCACAGCAGGTGGTGGGCGCGCAACGCCAGCGTCATGCACGGCGCCGGCACACCCCGTGCCACAGCGCCAGCGAGGCCGCGCCCAGGGCGGACTTGACAACATCACCCACGAGGAAAGGCAGCACGCCGAACTGCCAGCCCTTGTCGGCGCCGATCAGCACCCCCAGCCAGGCGCCACCCACCAGCAGGATCAGCGTGGTGCACAGCAGCATGGCCCAGAACGCGCGCAGGGGCCGCGCGCCATCCCAGCCACGCGCGGCCAGCCAGCCCATCAGCATGGCGGCCAGCGGAAAAGCCAGCAGGTAGCCCGCCGTCTTGCCCATGAACGGTGCCAGGCCGCCCGCACCGCCGGCCAACACCGGCATGCCGACCAGCGCCTGCAGCAACCAGGCCAGCACGGTCAAACCGCCCAGGCACCAGCCATACACGGCGCCCACCATCAGCACGGCAAAGGTCTGCATCGAGACCGGCACGGGCTGCAGCGGAATGCTGACGTAGGACGACGCGGTCAGCACCGCCGTGCCCCCGAGGACGAGCAGCATCTGGCGCTGCCAACTGGGGGCGACGGCGGGACGCAAGGCCAGCGGTGCCGCAACGGGTTGAGTCATGGGGAGACCTCCAATGAAAAGCGGAAGCCGCGAAGTATCCTGGTTGTAAAGCGTATTGTCAACCTATTGAAAATTAATTGGTTTACATCATTACCATATCCAAGACGACACCGCAGGCCGCGGCCATGCCGGGCTGAGGCACACTCCGGCCATGAAACAAGGCTTTTCCGCACAGGACCTGCTGCGGCAGCTGGCCAGTGGCGATGCCGTCTCCGGCGAGGCGCTGGCCGGGCGGCTGGGCATCACGCGGGCGGCCATCTGGAAGCAGATCGCCGCGCTGCGCGCCATGGGCCTGCCGGTGCAGGCACGCACCGGCGCGGGCTACCGCCTGCCCTGGGCCGTTGAGTTGCTGGATGCGCAGGCGATCACCGCCGCGCTCGCACCGCCCGCCGCGCCGGTGCACGTGCACTGGCAACTGGACTCGACGCAGGACGAGCTGGCGCGCATCGCCGCCAGCGCCCCCGACCTCACCGCCGTGCTGGCCGAAAGCCAGAGCGCGGGGCGCGGGCGGCGTGGGCGCGACTGGCATTCGCCCCCCGGCATGGGCCTGATGCTCTCGTGCCTGAAGCGCTTTTCCAGCGGCCCGGCCGCGCTCTCGGGCCTGTCCGTCGCGATGGGCGTGTGCGCCGCGCAGGCGCTCACCAGCATGACCGCCATCCCCGGGCTGCAGCTGAAATGGCCCAACGATCTGGTCGTGTCAGGCCGCAAGCTGGCGGGCATCCTGATCGAGGTGGATGGCGAATACGACGGGCCGTGCGTGGCCCGCATCGGGCTGGGCCTGAACCTGCGCCTGACGCCGGAGCTGCAGCAGCAGGTGCAGCAGCCGGCCACCGACCTGGCCACCGCGTGCGCCGCCGCCCTGCCCGATCGCAACCGGCTGGCGGCCCACCTGATCGATCACCTGCGCACCGGGCTGCGGCGCTTCGAGCGCGAGGGCCTGTCGGCCTTTGCCGACGGCTTTGCACGCCTGGACAGCCTGGCCGGCCAGCCGCTCACCATCCACGGCCCGCAGGGAGCGCAGCACGGTACCGGCCGCGGCATCGACGAGCGCGGCGCGCTGCGCGTGGAGATCGACGGCCGGATCGTCACCGTGCTCGGCGACAAGGTGTCGGTGCGCCGGTAATCAGCGCTGCGCGGCCGTCACCACCATCTCGATCTTCCACGCCGGGTCGGCCAGCGCGGCCTGCACGGTGGCGCGCGGGGGCGCGTGGCCGGGGGCCACCCAGGCGTCCCACACCACGTTCATGCCGCCGATGTCGGCGATGTTGGCCAGGTAGATCTGCACCCGCAGGATGCGGCTCTTGTCGCTGCCGCAGGCGGCCAGGTGCGCGTCGACCTGGGCCAGCACGTCCGCCGTCTGGCTGCGGATGTCGGTGGCGCCGCTTTCGGGCACCATGCCGCCCAGGTGCACGATGCCGTTGAAGACCGAGGCCTCGCTCAGGCGCTGCCCCACGCACAGTCGGGTGATGGTGCTCATGATTTCTTGCTCCCCAGTCTGGATTCGGTACCGGCCAGCAGGCGGCGGATGTTCTCGCGGTGGCGGTAGATCAGCAGCAGCCCCATGGCGCCCATGGCCAGCGCCTTGGCGCCGCTGGCCGTCCAGCCCACGCCGTTGCCCAGCAGGTAGTACGCCGGGGCGAACACCGCCGCCACGATGGAGGCCAGCGACGAGTAGCGAAAGAAGATGGCGATGATCAGCCACGTGGCCAGCGCGGCCACGCCCAGCCAGGGCTCGAAGGCCAGCAGCACGCCGGCGGCGGTGGCCACGCCCTTGCCGCCCTTAAAGCGGAAGAACACCGGCCACAGGTGCCCCAGGAAAGCCGCCACGCCCACCAGCGCCTGCGTGCCTTCGCCCAGGCCATAGTCAGGCCCGAACCACTTGACGAGCATCACCGGCAGCCAGCCCTTGGCGGCGTCCAACAACAAGGTGACGATGGCCGCCGCCTTGGAGCCCGAGCGCAGCACGTTGGTGGCGCCCGGGTTGCCGCTGCCGTAGCTGCGCGGGTCGGCCAGGCCCATGGCGCGGCTGACGATGACGGCAAAGCTCAGCGAGCCGATCAGATAGGCCGCGAGCGTGGCCAGGACGGCGCCCAGGGGGTTCAAGCTTGTTACTCCTCGTTTTGTAGCTGACGGCGCTTCATCAACAAGCGCAGGATGCGCATTTTGCCACCATGCGCAGGCGTGCCGTTGTTACAAATCAATGGCGCACTCGACCGGCCTGGCATGCAGCAGCGCGACGCAAACCTGCGGCTCGATGCCGATCAGGTAGCCGCGCCGCCCGCCGTTCAGGGCGATGCGCGGCAGCTCGAGGATGCTCTTCTCGATGAACACCGGCATGGCACGGCGCGTGCCGAAGGGCGAGGTGCCGCCCACCTGGTAGCCGCTGTGCCGGCTGGCCACCTCGGGCTTGCAGGGCTCGACCGACTTGGCGCCGATCTGCCGCGCCAGGTTCTTGGTGCTGACCTTGCGGTTGCCGTGCATCAGCACGATCAGGGGTTTGGCGTCCTGGTCCTGCATGACGAGGGTCTTGACCACGCTGAAAGGATCGAACCCCAGCACCTCGGCGCTGTGCGTGGCGCCGCCGTGCTCCACGTAGTCGTACGGGTGCTCGGTGAAGGCCACGCCGTGCTGGCGCAACACCGCGGTGGCGGGCGTTTCGCTGACGTGGGCGGTCTTGGCCTTGCCCATGGGGTCACTGCGCCGGGTCGCGCGCGTCGAGCCGGATCCCATCCACCGCCGCCAGCAGCTCGGGCGACAGCGGCACGCTCCAGGCGTCCAGGTTCTCGTCCAGGTGCGCCAGGCTCGTCACGCCGATCAGCGTGCTGGCCACGCGCCAGGAGCGGTAGCAGAAGGCCAGCGCCAGCTGGGTGGGCGTCAGGCCGTGATCGCGCGCCAGCTGGTTGTAGCGCCGCGCGGCGGCCAGCGCGGCGGGCCGGCCCCAGCGCATCTTGCGCTGGCGCTCGTACAGGCTCATGCGGCCCACGGGCGCGCCGGGCCCGGTGAAGCCGCTGGCGTCGTACTTGCCGGTGAGCAGGCCGGCGCCCAGCGGCGAGAAGGCCAGCAGGCCCACGTTCAGGCGGTGGCAGGTCTCGTCCAGCGCGTTGTCCACCGAGCGGTTGATCAGGCAATAGCAGTTCTGCACGCTGGCCACGCGCGGCAGGCCCAGCTGCTCGGCCAGGCGCACGAACTCGTGCACGCCGTAGGGCGTCTCGTTGCTCAGGCCGATGTGGCGCACCTTGCCGGCCTGCACCAGGCGCGCCAGCGCCTGCAACTGCTCCAGGATCGGCGTTTGCGAGTGCTCCTGCGCCGGGTCGTAGTACAGGCGGCCGAAGGCGGGCACCTGGCGCTCGGGCCAGTGGATCTGGTAGAGGTCGATGGCGTCGGTCTGCAGGCGCTTCAGGCTGGCGTGACACGAGGCCTCGATGTCGGCCGCCGTCATGCCGGCGCCGGCGCGAATCCAGGGCGCGTCGCGCGAAGGGCCGGCCACCTTGCTGGCCAGCACGATGCGCTGGCGCATGCCGGGCCGGGCCTTGAGCCAGTGGCCGATGATGGCCTCGGTGCGGCCGTAGGTCTCGGCGCGCGGGGGCACCGAATACATCTCCGCCGTGTCGACGAAGTTGACGCCGCGCTCCACCGCGCGGTCCAGGATGGCATGGGCGTCGCTCTCGCTCACCTGCTCGCCGAAGGTCATGGTACCCAGGCCGATGGGGGTGACGCGCAGGTCGCTGGCGCCCAGGGAAATCGTGTTCATCATGAGCACGAGTTTAGAACGTGTTTACGACCGGTTCATGGTGCCCGTTGCCCCGCAAAGGCAGTGGATGCAAGGCGCAAACCGCAGCCGGGCTGGTGGCCCGGCGAGGATTTGCAACGCCGCAGACGCTGCCTTTGCGGGGCAACCCTTCGGGCAAGGCAGCAAAAAGCCGCACTCGTCGTTGCGCACCTTGTCCAGGCCACCAGCATGGCCTGCGGCGCGCGCCTCGATTGCGGCTTTTTGCTGCCTTGCGGGCACCATGAACCGGTCGTAAACACGTTCTTAGGGCGAAGCCCGCAGCGCCCGCTGCGCACCCCTACACAAGCCCGGCCGCGCGGGCGCGCTCCTCCTCCTGCAGGCGCAGCACGCGCCGCTGCACCTTGCCCGTGGTGGTGGTCGGCAGTTGGTCGATGAACTCGATCTCCTTCGGGTACTCGTAGGGTGCCAGCTTGCCCTTGACGTGCTCCTGCAGGGCGGCGATCAAATTCAGTTCGAATTGGGCTGTAGCCCCCGCCTGCAGAGCGCGGGCAGCTACAAAATCAGGACTGAGCACGACGTAGGCCTTGACCAGCGCGCCGCGCGCGGCGTCGGGCTTGGGCACCACCGCGCAGTTGAGCACCGCCGGGTGCTTGACCAGGCAGTTCTCGATCTCGCCCGGGCCGATGCGGTAGCCCGCGGCCTTGAACACGTCGTCGGCCCGCCCCTGATACCACAGGTAGCCCTCGGCGTCGCGCACCGCCAGGTCGCCCGTGCGCCACCAGTCGCCGCTGAACTTGGCGCGCGTGGCGGCCTCGTTGTTCCAGTAGCCCAGAAAGAAGATCGGGTCGTGGTGGCCGTGGACGTCGGTGCGGCGGACGGCCACCTCGCCGGGCTCGCCCACCGGCACCTGCTCGCCCTTGTCGTCGATCAGCGCCACCAGGTGGCCGGGGTAGCCGCGGCCCATGCTGCCCGGCCTGGCGGGCCAGCCGACACCCGGCAGACGGTGGTCGTTCATGGCACAGTTGCCAACGACGTAATTCACCTCCGTTTGGCCGAACATCTCGTTGACCACCACGCCCAGCTCCTTGCGGCAGTAGGCGAACAACGCATCGCCCACCGCCTCGCCGGCGCTCATCAGGCCTTGCAACTGCAGCGCGTAGCGCGGGCGCGGGTGCGGCACCGCCTTCATCATGGCCTTGAGCGCGGTGGGGAACAAGAAGGCGTGCGTGACGCGGTGGCGCGACAGGATCTCGAACGCCTCGGTCGGATCGAAGCGGCCGTTGTGGGCCACGATGGGGCGGCCGAAGTACAGGGTGGGCAGCAGCGCATCCATCAGCCCCCCGGTCCAGGCCCAGTCCGCCGGGCTCCAGAAGACGGCGCGGCTGGCGCGGCCGGGCGCGGCCGCGTCGAAGCCGAACCAGTTCTGGCTGCACACGAAGCCGGGCAGGTTGCCGATCAGCGCGCGCTGCGGGATGAGCGCGCCCTTGGGCGGACCGGTGGTGCCGCTGGTGTAGATCAGCACGGCCGCGTCGTCGGCCAGCGTGTCGGCGGCGGCAAAGCGCTCGCGCGACCTGGCCAGCAGCGCGTGCCACTCGTGGTCGGCGCGCTCGGCGCCGGCGCCCAGGCCGATCACCGTCTGCAGCGCCAGGCAGGTTTCGCGCGCGGCCAGCAGGTTGGCCAGCGCGCCCTCATCGCAGATCGCCACCGTGGCCGCGGCGTTCTGCAGCCGGTATTCCAGCGCCTCGGGGCCGAACAGCTGCGACAGCGGCATGGCGATGGCGCCCATCTGCAGCACCGCCATGTAGGCCACCGCCGTCTCGAAGCGCTGCGGCATGACGATGGCCACGCGGTCGCCGGTGCGCACGCCCAGGCGCGCCAGGGCGTTGGACAGGCGATTGGCCTGCGCCTGCAGCTGCGCGTACGAGTACGTCACCGGTTTGGCGCCCACGCGGTGCTCGATCACCGCCACCCGCTCGCCGGCGCCCGGCAGCGCCGCCCAGCGCGCCGAGCAGGCCTGCGCGATGTTGAAGTGGCGCGGCACCAGCCAGCGAAAGCCGGCCTGCATGGCCGCGTGGTGGTCGCCAACTTGACCTGCCGTCATCACCGTCTCCTCTAAGATTCGCGCGATGTCCACCTACACCGTCCTCAGGCCCGCGCGCAGCGATTTCGTCCCGCTGCGACTGTACCGCTATCACGTGCTTTCGTGGGGTCAGAAGGGACCCCGCCCGCCCCTGGTGCTGGCGCACGGCTGGATGGACGTGGCCGCCTCCTGGCAGTTCATGGTCGACGCGCTGTCCGACGGCTTCTTCCAGGACCGCCTGATCATCGCGCCCGACTGGCGCGGCTTTGGCCAGAGCAGCGGCCCGGCCTGCGACCACTACGCCTTTGCCGACTACCTGGGCGACCTGGACGCCCTGCTCGACCACCATGCCGGCGACGCCCCGGTCGACCTGGTCGGCCACAGCATGGGCGGCAACGTGGCCATGATGTACGCCGGCGCGCGGCCGCGGCGCGTGCGCCGGCTGGTCAACCTGGAGGGCTTCGGCATGCCCGCCACCCGGCCCGAGCAGGCGCCCGCCCGCTACGCCCGCTGGATGGACGAGATCAAGGCCCTGCAGCGCGGCGAGCAGGACCTTCGGACCTACGACGACGCAGCCGGCGTGGCCGCCCGCCTGATGAAGACCAACCGCCGCCTGCCGCAAGACAAGGCCGACTGGCTGGCGCGCCAGTGGGCCGAGCCGCGCACGGGCGTGGACGGCGCCACGCGCTGGCACATCCGCGGCGACGCCGCCCACCGCGTCACCAGCGCGCAGCTGTTTCGCGTCGACGAGATGCTGGCGCTGTACGCCGCCATCACCGCGCCCACCCTGATGGTGGAGGCCAGCGACGACAGCATGGGCCAGTGGTGGCAGCGCCGCTTCACGCTGGACGAGTTCCACCAGCGCCTGCAGTCGGTGCCCCATTGCCAGCGCCACACCCTGCCCGACTGCGGCCACATGCTGCACCACGACCAGCCCGAGCGGCTGGCGCGCCAGATCGAGGCCTTTCTGGCGCCCGCCTGAGCGGCCCCGCTCCGCGCGGCAGCGCCCGCGCATGCATGGGAAAATACCCGGTTTGGCGCGCCGCACGGGCCCGCGCGCCCCACCCCTGAACATCGAAGCACCATGGACGCAGAACACCTGAACCAGATCGGCACCCAGATCGAAGACCTCCGCGCGCGCACCGCCGAACTCCGGGGGTATCTTTGACTACGATGCCAAAGCCGAACGCCTGAGAACCGTCAACGCCGCGCTGGAAGACCCCGCGGTCTGGAACGACCCCAAGAAGGCCCAGGAGCTGGGCAAGGAAAAGAAGCAGCTCGACGGCGTGGTCCTGGTGCTGGACGAGCTGGCGCGCGAGCTGGCCGATGGCGCCGAGCTGTACGAGCTCAGCCGCGACGAGGGCGACGACGGCGCGCTGCTGGCCATCGAGCAGGACACCAGCCGCCTGCAAAAAACGGTGGAGGAGCTGGAGTTTCGCCGCATGTTCAACCAGCCGGCCGACCCGCTCAACTGCTTCCTGGACATCCAGGCCGGCGCCGGCGGCACCGAGGCCTGCGACTGGGCCAGCATGCTGCTGCGCCAGTACCTGAAGTACGCCGAGCGCAAGGACTTCACCACCACCATCGAGGACGAGACGCCGGGCGACAGCGCGGGCATCAAGGGCGCCACCATCAAGATCGAGGGCGAATACGCCTACGGCCTGCTGCGCACCGAGACCGGCGTGCACCGCCTGGTGCGCAAGAGCCCGTTCGACAGCTCGGGCGGGCGCCACACCAGCTTCGCCAGCGTGTTCGTCTACCCCGAGATCGACGACTCGATCGAGATCGACATCAACCCCGCCGACGTGCGCGTGGACACCTACCGCGCCAGCGGCGCCGGCGGCCAGCACATCAACAAGACCGACTCGGCCGTGCGCCTGACGCACATGCCCACCGGCATCGTGGTGCAATGCCAGGACAGCCGCAGCCAGCACAGCAACCGCGACGTTGCCTGGCGGCGCCTGCGCTCGCGCCTGTACGACCACGAGATGCGCAAGCGCATGGAAGAGCAGCAAAAGCTGGAAGACAGCAAGACCGACGTCGGCTGGGGCCACCAGATCCGCAGCTACGTGCTGGACAACAGCCGCATCAAGGACCTGCGCACCGGCGTCGAGATCAGCAACACGCAGAAGGTGCTGGACGGCGACCTGGACGCCTTCATCGAGGCCAGCCTCAAGCAGGGTGTCTGATTTTTTGAGACAAATCGGGCTGCAGCGCCCATCAACAAAGCGCAAGCAGCTAGCCAAATGATAGTAAAGGATTGAACATGCGTGAAGGACAAACCGCCGTCACCCGGCGCCTGGACTACGCACCGCCCGCGTTCTGGATCGACACCGTCGATCTCACCATCGACCTGGACCCGGCCAAGACCCGCGTGCTCAGCAAGCTGGTGCTGCGCCGCAACCCCGACGTGCCGGCGCAGCCGCTCAAGCTCGACGGCGACGAGCTCAACCTGGCGCGCGTGCTGCTGGACGGCGCCGGCTGCAGCTTCCGCATGGAGGGCCAGCAGCTGGTGCTGGAGAACCTGCCCGAGGGCGACGCGCCCTTCGCGCTGGAGATCTTCACCACCTGCAGCCCCGAGAAGAACAGCAGGCTGATGGGCCTGTTCATGAGCGGGGGCGACTTCTTCACCCAGTGCGAGTCCGAGGGCTTCCGGCGCATCACCTACTTCCTGGACCGCCCGGACGTGATGGCCACCTACACCGTCACCCTGCGCGCCGACAAGAAGCGCTGGCCGGTGCTGCTGTCCAACGGCAACCTCGTCGACGCGGGCGAGCTGGAGGGCGGGCGCCACTTCGCCACCTGGCACGACCCGCACAAGAAGCCCTGCTACCTGTTCGCCGTGGTGGCCGGCAACCTGGTGGCGCGCGAGCAGCGCATCACCACGCGCTCGGGCAGCAACCATCTGCTGCAGGTCTGGGTGCGCCCGGGCGACCTGGACCAGACCGAGCACGCCATGAACGCGCTGGTGCACTCGGTGCTGTGGGACGAATGGCGCTTCGGCCTCAAGCTCGACCTGGAGCGCTTCATGGTGGTGGCCACCAGCGACTTCAACTTCGGCGCCATGGAGAACAAGGGCCTGAACATCTTCAACAGCAAGTACGTGCTGGCCAAGCCCGCCACCGCCACCGACGCCGACTTCGAGGCCATCGAGGGCGTGATCGGGCACGAGTACTTCCACAACTGGACGGGCGACCGCGTCACCTGCCGCGACTGGTTCCAGCTCTCGCTCAAGGAAGGCCTGACGGTCTTTCGCGACCAGAGCTTCAGCATGGACATGGCCGGCACCGCCAGCGCGCGCGCGGTCAAGCGCATCGGCGACGTCATCACCCTGCGCACCGTGCAGTTCGCCGAGGACGCCGGCCCCATGGCCCACCCGGTGCGCCCCGACGAATACCTGGAGATCACCAACTTCTACACCACCACCATCTACGAAAAGGGCGCCGAGGTGGTGCGCATGGTCGAGACCCTGCTGGGGCGCGAGGGCTTTCGCCAGGGGCTGGATCTGTACTTCCAGCGCCACGACGGCCACGCCGTCACCTGCGACGACTTCATCCAGGCCATGGCCGACGCCAACCCCGCCAGCGCGCTGGCCGAGCGGCTGGCGCAGTTCAAGCTCTGGTACAGCCAGGCCGGCACGCCCGTCGTCACCGCGCAGGGGCACTGGGACGCCGCCGCGCAGACCTACACCCTGCAGCTGTCGCAAAGCTGCCCGCCCACGCCCGGCCAGCCCGACAAGCAGCCCATGCTGATCCCGCTGCGCCTGGGCCTGGTGGGCGCCGACGGGCGCGACGTGCCGCTGAACCTGCAGGCTGGCGCGCTGCTGCATGGCGACGTCGCCGTGCTGCACCAGCCCACGGCCACGCTGGTGTTCACCGGCGTCGCGCAAGAGCCCGTGCCCTCGCTGCTGCGCGGCTTCTCGGCCCCCGTCAAGCTGCAGATGGATGCTACGGCCGAGCAGCTGATGCACCGCCTGGCGCACGACAGCGACCCCTTCAACCGCTGGGAAGCCGGCCAGCAGCTGGCGCTGCGCGTGGCGCTGGCGCAGCTGGCCGCCGGTGGCGACGTGGCCGCGGCCCCCCTCGACGACGCCCACCTGGCCGCCCTGCGCGCCGTGCTGCGCGAGCCGGCCCTGGACGCCGCCTTCAAGGCCTTGGCCCTGGGCCTGCCGGGCGAAAGCTACATCGCCGACCAGTTGCCCGGCAACGTCGATCCGCAGCGCATCCACGCCGTGCGGGACGCCATGCGCCGCCAACTCGCCAGCGCCCTGCGCGCCGACTGGCAATGGGCCTGGGAGCACCACCACGACACCGGCGCCTACGCGCCCGACCCGGTCTCCAGCGGCCGCCGCGCCCTGGCCGGCCAGGCCCTGGCCATGCTGTGCCTGGCCGCCGAGGGCGACGCCGTGTGGCCCGGCAAGGCCTACCAGCGCGTGAAGGACGCCGGCAACATGACCGACCGCGAGAACGCCCTGCAGGCCCTGCTGGGCTGCGGCCACCCGCTGGCGGCGCGCGCGCTGGAGCTGTTCTACGCGCGCCTGCGCCACGAGGCGCTGGTGGTCGACAAGTGGTTCGCCCTGCAGGCGCGCGCGCCCGACGTCGCCGGCAGCGCCCTGCCCGCCGTGCGCCGGCTGATGCAGCACCCCGACTTCACGCTGAAGAACCCCAACCGCGCGCGCAGCCTGCTGTTCGGCTACTGCAGCGGCAACCCGGCGGGCTTTCACCGTGCCGACGGCGCCGGCTACGCCTTCTGGGCCGAGCAGGTGCTGGCGCTTGACGCCATCAACCCGCAGGTGGCCTCGCGCCTGGCCCGCACCCTGGACGCCTGGGCGCGCCTGGCCGAGCCCTGGCGCGGCGCCGCGCGCGAGGCCATCGCCCGCGTGGCGGCCCAGCCCAGGCTGTCCAACGACGTGCGCGAGGTGGTCACGCGCGCCCTCGCCGATCAACCCGCACCCACCAACGCCTGAGCCATGACGCAACCCCGCATCTCCCTCACCCGCCACCTGGTCGAAAAGCAGCGCGTGGGCGGCCACATCCCGGGCCAGCTGCGCCTGCTGCTGGAGGTGGTGGCGCGCGCCTGCAAGAGCATCAGCCACGCCGTCAACAAGGGCGCCCTGGGCGGCGTGCTGGGCACGGCCGGCAGCGAGAACGTGCAGGGCGAGGTGCAGAAAAAGCTGGACATCATCGCCAACGAGGTGCTGATCGAGGCTAACGAATGGGGCGGCCACCTGGCGGCCATGGCCAGCGAGGAGATGGAAGCCATCCACGTGGTGCCCAACCGCTACCCCAAGGGCGAATACCTGCTGCTGTTCGACCCGCTGGACGGCTCCAGCAACATCGACGTCAACGTCAGCATCGGCACCATCTTCAGCGTGCTGAAGATGCCCGAGGACGACCGTGGCGTGGAGGAAGCCGACTTCCTGCAGCCCGGCAGCCACCAGGTCGCGGCCGGCTACTGCGTCTACGGCCCGCAGACCACGCTGGTGCTGACCGTGGGCGACGGGGTGGACATGTTCACGCTCGACCGCGAGCAGGGCAGCTTCATCCTCACGCAGGAAAGCCTGCGCATTCCCGAGGACACGCAGGAGTTCGCCATCAACATGAGCAACATGCGCCACTGGGCGCCGCCGGTGCGCCGCTACATCGACGAATGCCTGGCCGGCAAGGAAGGCCCGCGCGGCAAGAACTTCAACATGCGCTGGGTGGCCTCCATGGTGGCCGACGTGCACCGCATCCTGATGCGCGGCGGCATCTTCATGTACCCCTGGGACGCGCGCGAGCCGGCCAAGCCCGGCAAGCTGCGCCTGATGTACGAGGCCAACCCCATGAGCTGGCTGATCGAGCAGGCCGGCGGCGCGGCCACCAACGGCCACCAGCGCATCCTGGACGTGAAGCCGCGGCAACTGCACGAGCGCGTGAGCGTGATTCTGGGCGCCAGGAACGAGGTCGAGCGCGTGACGCGCTACCACCACGAGGCCGCGCCCCGGTAAACCCGCCGCCACCGGGCTCCGCCTCATGCCCACCCCCGTGGACCGCGCCGTCCGCACGCCCGTCCTGTGGCTGTACGCGGTGCTCACCGGCCTGCTGGCCGTGGCCGTCACCAGCGGCTTTCGCGCCCTGATCGGCGCGGTGGAATGGCTCAGCACCGGCCACACCGGCAGCCTGGTCGAGGCCGCGCGCCTGCTGCCGCCCTGGCAGCGCGCGCTGATCGGCACCGTGGGCGGCGCGCTGGCCGGCCTGGTACTGGCCTATGGCAACCGCTGGGCCGCGCGCGATGCGCAGGGCGGGCGCTACACCGACTACCTGGCGGCCGCGCGCGCCGGCGCGGTCGATTTGAACGACCGCAGCACCTGGGTGCGCAGCGTGTCGGCGCTGCTGTCGGTGGGCAGCGGCGCCTCCATCGGGCGCGAGGGGCCGATGATCCAGCTGTCGGCCTGGCTGGCCTCGCGCCTGGCGCGCGCCGTCGCGCTGTCGCCCGAGCAGCGCCAGGTGCTGCTGATCTGCGGCATCGCCTGCGGCATCGGCTCGGTCTATCACGCGCCGATCGCCGGCGTGGTGTTCGTGCTGGAGCTGGCGCTGGGCTTTCTGTCGGCGCCCATGGTGGCGCCGGTGCTGATGGCCGCCGCCACCGCCGGCATCGTCAACCACACGCTGATCGACCCGGCGCCGCTGTACGCCATGCCCGCGGTGCCGCTGGAGTCCAGCAACCTGGGCCTGGCGCTGGCCGCCGGCCTGGTGTGCGGCGGCATGGGCTGGCTGATGCTGGACTGGGTCGACCGCCTGCGCGGCGCGTTCAAGCGCATCGACTCGCTGGCGCTGCGCCTGGGCCTGGGCGGGCTGCTGGCGGGCAGCCTGTCGGCCTTCGTGCCCGAGGTCTGGGGCAACGGCTTCAGCACCATCTCGCACCTGCTCAACGGCCAGATCCTGTGGCCCTGGGTGCTGGTCATCCTGGCCGCCAAGTTTGCCGCCACGCTGTTCAACACCGGCTCGGGCGCCGTCGGCGGCATGTTCACGCCCACCCTGTTCGTGGGCGCCACCACCGGCTTCTCGCTGGCGCAGATCGCCGGCCACTGGCTGCCGCCCGAGGCCGTGGGCGACCCGCTGACGCTGGCGGTGATCGGCATGTCGGCCATGCTCAGCGCCGTCACCCACGCGCCGCTGATGGCCATCGTGATGGTGCTGGAGATGACCAACCAGTTTCAGCTGACGGTGCCCGTCATGCTGGCCTGCGGCGTGGCGCACGCCATCAGCACGCAGTTCGGCACCCAGCCCATGTACGGCAACCCCATCGAAGCAAGGCATTGACCACCGCCGGCCTGAGCCGCCCCATGGGGGGCGGGCGTCGGCATCTCGGGCAAAATATGCTGCATCGCAGCAATTCGCGGCGCCCGCGCGCCCACCGTCGTCTTCATGGCCGCCTTTGACGAAGAACAAGTCCTCTCGGTGCACCACTGGACCGATCGCCTGTTTTCCTTCACCACCACGCGCAGCCCCAGCCTGCGCTTTTCCAACGGCCACTTCACCATGATCGGCCTGAAGGTGAACGACAAGCCCCTGCTGCGGGCGTACTCCATCGTCAGCCCCAACTACGAGGAGCAGCTGGAGTTCCTCAGCATCAAGGTGCCCGACGGCCCGCTCACCAGCCGCCTGCAGCACATCCAGCCGGGCGACAAGGTGCTGGTCGGCCACAAGCCCACCGGCACCCTGCTGATCGACTACCTGCTGCCCGGCAAGCGCCTGTACCTGCTGGGCACCGGCACCGGCCTGGCGCCGTTCATGAGCATCATCCGCGACCCCGAGACCTACGAGCGCTTCGAGCAGGTCGTGCTGGTGCACGGCTGCCGGCTGGTGAGCGAACTGGCCTACCGCGACTACATCACGCAGGAGCTGCCCCGGCACGAATTCCTGGGCGAGCTGGTCAGCCAGCAGCTCAAGTACTACCCCACCGTGACGCGCGAGCCCTTCGCCACCCAGGGCCGCATTCCCGACCTCATTGAAAGCGGCCGCATGGCCAAGGACCTGGGCCTGCCCGAGCTCGATGCGCGTCTGGACCGCGTGATGCTGTGCGGCAGCCCCGAGATGCTCAAGTCCATCAAGGCCGTGCTGGAAGCGCGCGGCTTCGAGGAAGGCAACACCACCACGCCGGGCGACTTCGTGGTCGAGCGGGCGTTTGTCGAACAGTGAACATTTGAATGAAACCGGCCTGTAGCCAGCGTCAATCAAGCCAAGGCAGCTATTTCATCGATAGCAAACCGGCGTTTTGAAAGGGCCCACGATGATGCGCAGCTTCGACGACTCCCATGGCCGCCACTGGCAGGCCGCCCTGCTCGAAGCGTCCTACGGCAACGTGATGCTGGTGCTCAGCCCCATGGACGGCACCGAGGTGGTGCAGCACCTGCTGGGCTCGGACAACCTGGCCGATGCCGAGGCAGAGCTTGCCGCGCTGGACGATGCCGCCCTCGCCGCCCTGCTGGCCGAGGCCAGGCCCTGGGACCACGAGGCGGGCGTGGAGCGCGCCAAGGCGCTTCATGCCACCGGCGCCAAGCTGGCCGAGCCGGTGCGCAGCATCACGCGGCGCAAGGACAGCTGACCGTCAGCAGCGCAGCGCCGCCGCGGCCGACTCGCGGATGCCGCTCAGCGCCTCGTCCAGGCCCACGTTGTTGTGCTCCAGCACGCGCTCGGCGCGGTAGCTGGAGCGCACCAGCGGGCCCGACACCACCTCCAGAAAGCCCTTGCCCAGGGCCAGCTCGCGGTATTTCTGAAATTCGTCGGGCGTGACGAAGCGCTCCACCGGCAGGTGGTTCTTGGTGGGGCGCATGTACTGGCCCATGGTCACCACGTCCACGTCGGCGGCGCGCATGTCGTCGAGCGCCTGCTCGATCTCGCCGTCGGTCTCGCCCAGGCCCAGCATCAGGCTGGTCTTGGACACTGTCTGCGGCGCGTAGCCCTTGGCGAACTTGAGCACGCCCAGCGTGGTCTCGTAGCCGGCGCGCGCGTCGCGCACCGGGTGCGTCAGGCGCTTGACGGTTTCCAGGTTCTGCGCGTAGGTGGCCAGGCCCGCATCCAGCACCTGGGCCACCAGATCGTGCTTGCCCTGAAAGTCGGGCGTGAGCGCCTCCACCGCCGTGTCGGGCATGCGGGCGTGGATGGCGCTGATGCAGGCGGCGTAGTGGCCCGCGCCCAGGTCGGTCAGGTCGTCGCGGTCGACCGAGGTCAGCACCACGTAGCGCAGGCCCATCAGCGCCACCGCGTCGGCCACGTTGGCCGGCTCGTCGGCGTCCAGCCAGCCGTGCGGGTTGCCGGTATTGACCGAGCAGAACTTGCAGGCGCGCGTGCACACCGAGCCCATCAGCATCAGCGTGGCAGTGCCGCGGCCCCAGCACTCGGCGATGTTGGGGCACTTGGATTCGGAACACACCGTGGCCAGCTTGTGCGAGCGCACGATGTCCATGATCTCCTGGAACTTTGCCCCCGTCGGCAGGCGCACGCGCAGCCAGTCGGGCTTGCGGCCCACGTCGGGCAGTTCGGTCAGCGCACTGGGCTTGATGCCGTCCATCACCGCGCGCGTACCTTCGGGCGTGACGAACTTGGTGCCCGACTCGGGGCGGCGGCGGTTGATGGAAATTTCGCTCATGCGCAGGCCTGGTTGGCGGGCCGGGCACATGCACGGCCCCAAGCCGCTGATTTTATCGGCGCCGCCTGTCAGGGACAGCCAATCAGGGCTTTTGCCCGACCTGCTTGCGCTCCATCAGCCGCTGCCACACGTGCGGCGAGGTGAACTGCGCCACGTCGCCGCCCAGCAGGGCGATCTCGCGCACCAGGGTGCTGCTGACGAACTGGTAGCGCCCGCTGGGGGTGAGAAACACGCTCTCCACCTCGGGCGCGAGCTTGCTGTTCATGCCGGCCAGCTGAAATTCGTAGTCGAAGTCCGACACCGCCCGCAGGCCGCGCACCATGGCCTTGCCGCCCTTGGCGCGCACGTAGTGGCTCAGCAGGCCGTCGAAGGCCTCGGCGCGCACGTCGGGCCACTTGGCCACCGACTCCTGCACCATCGCCAGGCGCTCGTCGAGCGTGAACAGCGTCTTCTTGTGGTGGGCCACGGCCACCGCGACGATGACCTCGTCGAACAGCTCGCGGGCGCGGCGGACGATGTCCTCATGCCCCAGCGTGATGGGGTCGAACGTGCCGGGGTAGACGGCGATGACGTGTCGGCTCATGGGTGTGTCTCTCCATCGGGCGGCCCGCCCGGACGGCGCCGATTATGCGCAAGTCGGCACCAGCAGGTGCGCGTGCACGGCGCCGGCCTTCATATGCCGGTGCGGAGCCAGCCCGGCACTGGCCAGCGCCGCGGCGTCCCAGGTTGCAGGCGCCTCCAGGTAGACGAAGCCCGTCGGGCGCACGGCGCGCGCGGCGGCGGCCAGGGCGGGCGCAAACAGCGCCTGGGCGTCGAACGGCGGATCGAGCAGCACCAGGTCGGCGCTACCGGCCGGGCGCGCCGCCAGCGCGGCCACGCCGTCGCCCCGGCGCACCTGCACCGCCTGCGCCTGCAACCGCTCCTTGAGCACCTGCAACTGCCGCGCCAGGCCCGCGTCCTGCTCCACCAGCAGCACCTCGGCCGCCCCGCGCGAGGCGGCCTCCAGCCCCAGCGCGCCGGTGCCGGCAAAGGCGTCGATGCAGCGCCAGCCGGTCAAGTCCTGCCCCAGCCAGTTGAACAGCGTCTCGCGCACGCGGTCGGGCGTGGGGCGCAGGCCGGGCCGGTCGGCCACCGGCAGCGGCGTGCGGCGCCATTGGCCGCCGATGATGCGCACCTGGCACGGCGGGCCGGCGGGGCGGGCTGGATGAGGCTTGGGCATGGCCCGATTGTGCTCAAGCCCGACGCCGGTTCAAAAAACGATGCTGGTGCGCAGGCCGAGCATCAAGGCGTTGGGAATGCGCTGGGCAGCGCCGAGCCCACCGGGGCGGATCACATACTGCAGGTCGGCCTGCACCTGCCACCACGGTTTGATCGGGTAGCGGTAGGTGGCTTCGACAAAGGTCTCGCGGCCCCCGCTCGACGCACACGCGCAGCGGCTGAGGCGCGCCTGGCCCACGCCCAGCGCCAGCACGTCGGCGGCGCGTTCTTCGAACGGGCCGTTGAAGGCCAGGCCCGCATTGGCGCTGAAGTCCACCCGGTTGCGGTCGCCCGGCGCCGCCATGGCGCGGGCAAACACCCCCACATTGCGCGCGCCCTGGCGCCACAGCATCTGGTCGGCCATGGCATACAGGCTGTGGTTGCCCCGGTGCTGCAGCGCCACGCCGTTGCTGGCCGGGTCGGCCAGCGAGCGGCCCGCACTGTCCAGGCGCGGGTCGTCGAAGCGCCCGGTATGGACCCAGGCACCGACCTTGTAGGTACCGGGCAGGCCATCGTCGGCGTCGGCCGGGCGCTGGTATTGCAGCTCGGCGATCCACAGCGCCTGGCCCGTGGGCACCAAGCGCATGCCGTGACGGTCAATCCATGCCGGGTGCTCTTCGTCGCGGCCCACGGGCGAGCCGTCGAACACCCCCGCCAGCAGCGTCAGCCGCTCGCCGGGCTGCACCCGCAGGCGTGCGCCCAGCGAGGCCAGCGGATACGCTGGCCCGCCCGCGGGCAGGTCGATCGAGGGCAGTGCCGCCCAGCCGAACATGGCGTTGGGCAGGCTCGACGCGTATTCGCTGGTCATGAACTCCTGGTCGGCCGCCAGCTTGCCCACGCGCAGCTCGGCCTTGCCGTCGGCCCAGGACTGCTGCGCCCACAGCTCCCACAGCCGGGTGGCCGGCTTGGCCTCGATGTTGCTGACCGTCTGCAGCCCGCCCACGTTGTCCTGGGTGAAGCTGGCACGCCGGCCGTGGATGTTGAGCGCGCTGAGATAGAACGAGCCGCCGCTCCAGCCCCAGGCCTTGTCGCCATCGCCGGCCAGCGTCAGCTGCGTCAGGCCGGTGTAGGCGCTGCCGCGCTGCAGGCCGCCCGACACCAGGCGCGTGAGCTGGCTGGTCTCCTGCAGGCCCAGGGTCAGGCCCGCGCGCTCCAGGCTGGGGCGCAACCCGCCCATGTCGCCCAGCAGGGTTTCATGCGCCTCCTCGTCGTGCTCCGGCTGCGTGTCGGCCCACGCGGCCCCCAGCCCCAGCGCGGCGCCCACGCACAGGGCCGCGGCCCTCACCCATCCCCTCATCTCCGGCCTCCCACCCGCGCCTTACCAGCGCACAAAGAACAGCACCCAGGCCCAGCAAAACGGCAGCAGGCCCAGCGCCACCAGGCCCACGGCCGCCAGGCGGCGCAGCGGCGCGGCGGTGCGCAGGCCGGCCAGCCGCCATTCGAAGCGCAGGCTCCAGGCCAGCGCCAGCCCCAGCAGGGCAAAACGCAGGGCGTTGGCCCAGCCGGTGTAAACGCCCTCGTGCTGCAGCAGGGTCAGCGTGGTGGCCGTCAGGCCCAGGAACACGCCGATGCCCGCCGTCGGGATCAACCCCTGCGCCAGCTTGTGCACGCCCGCCAGCGGCCCGCCCAGGGGCTGGCTAGTGCCGCAGGCGCGCAGCCCGCGCGGACGCGGCAGCACGCGGTCGGCCGCCCACAGGCCGGCAAACACCGCGCCGCCAACGATGGCCGTAGCACCGGCGATGAACAGCAAAATCACCGCGCCGTCCAGCCAGCTGAAGCTGTCGTTGACCTCGGGGTAATGCGTCAGCACGAACCAGGGCGCGTTGTCGGCCAGCGGCCAGTACACGTCGTGCTCCACCAGCATGGTGGCGATGGCCTGCTTGAGGGTGACGAACCAGGGGCTGGCGCTCCACAGGAAGGCACCCACCGCCAGGCCCATCAGGCCGAACACGATCAGCGCCGTCTCCCAGCCGGTGCCGGGGGCCACGCCGACGATCTCGGCCTCGGGCGAGCGCGGCTGCAGCGCGATGGCGCCGCGGTAGTCGCTGCAGCGCCCGCACATGTGGCATTCGGCCGCGCCCTCCATGGTGCGCAGCGGCAGCAGCGGCGCGCAGTTGATGGCCTCGGTGCGGCGCTCGGCCGCGCGCCAGGCCTGGGCGTCGACCGCGTAGTGCCAGGGCGCCAGCCGCGCCAGCAGGTTGAACACGCCATTGACCGGACACAGGTACTTGCACCACACGCGCTTGTTGCGCCCGTACAGCCAGCCGACGGCCATGGCCGCCAGGGTGGAGCCGCCCAGCACGGCCGCCGCGGCCCAGGGGTATTGGTAGACGCTGACGAGCTGGCCGTACACGGTGGTCAGGCTGAAGGCCACCACCGGCCAGCCGCCCCAGCGCATCCAGCGCGGGATGGCGCCGCCGCGGCCGTGCCGGCTGGCCCATTCGGTGAGCGCGCCCTCGGGGCAGAACAGGCCGCACCAGGCGCGGCCCAGCAGCGGGATGGACACCAGCACGAAGGGCCACCACAGGCCCCAGAAGGCGAACTGCGCGACGAGGGTGAGGTTGTTGAACACGCTGGCGGCGCGGTCTGGCAGCGGCAGCGCCGCCGGAATGAGCAGCAGCGCCAGGTAGATGCCGACGATGAGCCACTGCAGGCGCCGCACGGCGCGCTGGTGATCGCGCAGGAAGTCGCCCACGCGCGCCACGCGCCCGCGAAAGGTGGCCGGGCGCAGCAGCGGGGGAGCGGGATGAACGATAACCGCCAAGGTGGATGCTTTCCGAAAAAAGTTCTGCTCAGCCCGCCACGTGGCCCCCGCCCGTCACCGCATGCGGCGCCGGGGCATGGGAGGAGCGGCGCAGCAGCCACGCCACGACGGCCCAGTAGGCCAGCCAGATCAGCAGCTGCGACAGCGCCGGCGTGGCGCGGTAGCCGGCAAAGTCGGCCAGCAGCTTGCCCAGGCCGGCGCCGGTGTCCAGCAGCGCGCTGCTGTCCCACACCGGGTCCATCAGCGTGGGCAGCGCGCCCAGCGCGATCAGGCGGTCGCACGCGCCCACCAGCAGGCCGCCGGCCAGCAGCAGCAGCAACACTTCAGTCAGCTGAAAAAAGCGCCGCCAGGTGATGACCTTGCCGCCCAGCTGCAGCAGCCAGAAGGTGGCCAGCGCCACGGCAAAGCCGCCCAGCCCCGCCAGCACCGCCGCGCCCGCGCCGCCGTGCTGCTGCGAGGACAGCACGCTGCCGTACAGGAACACCACGGTCTCGCTGCCCTCGCGCGCCACCGCCACCATCACCAGCACCAGCAGGCCCCACCAGTGGCCGCTGTCCACCTGCTGCGCGGCGCTGGCCTGCAGCTCGCGCTTCAGGCCGCGGCCGTGGCGGCGCATCCACACCACCATCTGCACCACCAGCGCGCTGGCGGCCAGGGCCATGATGGCCTGGAACCATTCGGGCCCATCGCCCGGCAGCCAGGCCGCCAGACCCAGCAGCGCCAGCGCCAGCGCGCAAGCCAGCAACAGGCCGGCGCCCACGCCGGCCCACAGCCAGGGCAGGCCGCGCCGGCCCTCGGGTTCGCTGCGCAGCCAGGCGTACAGAATGCCGACCACCAGCAGGGCTTCGACGCTTTCGCGCCAGACGATGAAGGCGATTTCACCCATGGATCGTCACTCCGGGATCATTGGCCCTTGACCACCAGCATCCCCTTGGCCTGGGGATGGAAGTCGTCGAAGAACGGGTATTCGCCCGGCCGCGACAGCGTGAGCACGACGAACGAGGTGACGCCCGGCGCCAGCACTTTTTCGACGCGCAGCGGCAGGCTCTCGAACTCCATCGCCTGCGTGCTCTGGTTGACCAGCACGATCTTGAAGCGCCCCGGCGCCACCTCCAGCCGGGGCGGGTCGAAGCGGCCGTCGGCGGTGAAGGTCAGCGTGTGCGTGGGCAGCTCGGCGCGTGCGGCCGACAGTGGCATCAGGCAGGCCGCCGCCACGGCCAGCAGTCCCCAGACTCGGCGCATGTCAATACCCGCCTTTCTTGCCCGTGCCCGCGTAGACGAAGTCGTACTGCACCTCGAACGGCTTGAACCACGGCGCCACGCCGGTTTCCTTGTCCACGTGGCGGCCGAAGTGCTGGCTGGGCGCGGCGATGCTCAGCGTCAGCCTGTACTTGCCCGGCCCCTGCAGCTTGACGTTGTCGCCGTAGTGCGGCCCGTCGTTGGCCACCATGGGCATCAGCTCGCCCTGCGCCGGCTTGTCGCTGCCCTGCTTTTGCAGCGTGTAGCGCACGCTCAGATACGGCGCCCAGGCGCCTTCGGCCAGGCCGTTCTTGTTGTCGGCCGTGGCGTGGATGTCGGCCTCCAGGTGAATGTCGGAGTCCCGGGCCGCGCGCATCATGCCCGGCGGGTCCATCTCGATGGGCTGCAGGTAGACGGCACCCACCTCCAGCCCGTTCACGCTGCGGGGCTTGCCGATGGGGTATTCGGCCGCCAGCGCCGAGGCGGCCAGGGCCATGCCGGCCAGTGCGGTGATAAGAGCGCGCGTCAGGGTCATGATCAAGGCGAATGAGAATGATTATCAAAATCATACTCCTGTCCGCCAACCGCCCGCCCCTGCCGGCGTCAGGGCCTCATGCGGCGGCCCGGCCGGGCCGCCGCATCGGACGCCTGTTCAGGGCTTCGCGCCGACGACCACCGTCACCATGCGCTCGGGCTGCAGCACGCGCTGAAACGCCGTCCGGATGTCGTCCAGCGTGACGGCACCGACGCGCTCGCCCCAGTGCTCCAGGTAGTCCAGCGGCAGGCCGTTCCAGGCGATGTTGGCCAGGTTGCCCAGCAGCTTGCGGTTGCTGTCCAGGCGCAGGGCAAAGCCGCCGACCAGGTTGTCCTGCGCGGCCTTCAGCTCGGCGGCGGTGGGGCCCTGGGCAACGAAGCCGTCGAGCACCTGGCGCGTCACGGCCAGGGCCTGGTCGGCCTGGTCGGGGCGCGTCTGCAGGCTGATGGCGAAGGCCCCGGCGTTCAGCCCGGGCGAGAAGCTGCTGTACACGCCGTAGGTCAGACCGCGCTGCTCGCGCACCTCGTTCATCAGCCGCGAGCTGAAGCCGCCGCCGCCCAGGATGTGGTTGCCCACCAGCAGCGCGAAGAAGGCCGGGTCGTCGCGCTTGTAGCCGGGCTGGCCGATGAGCACGTGCGCCTGGGCCGACTGGAAGGGGATGCGGATGTCCTGCGCGGCCTTGAGCGGCTGCACCTCGGGTACCGGCGGCAGGGCCGGGCAGGTGCCGGCCTGGGGCAGCCGGCCCAGCAGCTCGGCCACCAGCGCGTCGGCCTGCGCGCGGCTGACGGCGCCCACCACGCTGACCTTGGCGCGGCAGGGCTGGATGTACCGGGCGTAGAAGGCCTGCATGTCGGCCACGTCGATGCGCCCCAGCGTCTCGGCCGTGGTCTGGTAGCCGTAGGGGTGGTCGCCATACACCGCCTTGGCAAAGGCCAGCGCGGCCTGGGTGCCGGGGCGCGTGAGCGACTCGGCGATGGCCGCCGAGATGCGCTCGCGCTCGCGCTGCCACACCGCCGCCGGCCAGGACGGCTGGCCCAGCTGGCGCGCGGCCAGGGCCAGCGCCTGGGGCAGCAGCCTGGGGTCGGTCAGCGTGCGCAGCGCAAAGCTCATGCGGTCGCTGCCGGTGCTGGCGCCGAAGTCGGCGCCCAGGTCGGCCCAGGCCTCGCCCAGCTGGTTTTCGTCCAGCGCCGACTGGCCGCCCAAGGCCGCCACGCCCTTGCCGGCCATCAGCGCGGTGGCGTCGGCCAGGCCGGCCTGCGCCTGCGGGTCGCGCCGGCTGCCGGCGTCGAAGTCGATCTGCACGTCGAGCATGGGGATGCCCGGGCTTTCGATGAACCACACCTGCGCGCCGCTGGGCTGCGTCCAGTGCTCGATGGGAATGGCCGCGTGCGCCGCGCGCAGGCCGATATTGAAGCAAAAAAAGGCTGCAGCCCCCACCAACAAAGCGCGAGAAGCTATTGTTTTTATAGATTTCATCATCTCTCTTTCAGCGCATGGACTCGGACGGCGCGGCGTCCACCGGGCGCTTGCCGGCGCCGGGCTGCGGCACCAGCGTGGCCACCGTCAGCCGGTCGTCGCCAAAGTACTTGCCGGCCACGGCCTGCACCTGCGCCGAGGTGATGGGGCGCAGCCGCTCGATCAGGCGCTCGTCGGCGTCCAGCGGCAGGCCCTGGATCCACAGGCTGCCCAGCTCCTGCGCCTGGCCCATGACCGAGTCGCGCTTGTAGATCTCGCTGGCCATCCACTGGGTCTTGACGCGGTGCAGCTCGGCCTCGCTCACGCCGTCCTGCGCCACCTGCGCTACCTGCGCGCGCAGCGCGGCCTCCAGCTGCGCCGCGCTCTTGCCCTTGGCCGGCACGCCGCTCAGCGTAAACAGCTGCGGCCCGCGCCCGATCAGCCCGTTGCCGGCGCTGGCCGAATCGGCCACGCGGTCGGGCCCCTGCGCCAGGTTGCGGTCCAGCCGCGCACCGCTGTAGCCGTCCAGCACGGCGGCCAGCACCGTCAGCGCCAGCGCGTCGTCGTTGTCGGGCGATGGCTCCAGGCCCTGCAGGCGCGGCACCTTGAAGGCCAGCGACACCACGGCCTGCTCGGCCGGGGCCTTGACCTCGATGCGCCGCTCGCCCGGCTGCGGCGGCTCGGGCTGCGGCTTGCGCGCGGGCACCGGGCGCGCGGCGATGGCGCCGAAGGTCTTTTGCGCCAGCGCCAGCACGGCGGGCGGATCGACGTCGCCCACCACCACCACGGCGGCGTTGGCCGGCACGTACCAGCGCCGGTAGAAGGCGCGCGCGTCGTCGGCGCGCAGGGCGTCCAGATCGCCCATCCAACCCACCACCGGGCGGCGGTAGGGCGAAGCGGTGAAGGTGGCCGCCATCTGCTGCTCGAACAGGCGCGCGCGCGGGCTGTCGTCGGTGCGCATGCGGCGCTCTTCCTTGACCACCTCCAGCTCCTTGGCGAACTCGGCGTCGCTGTAGCGGTTGTGCGCAAAGCGGTCGGCCTCCAGCGCCATCGTGTCGGCCAGCTTGCCGGCCGGCACCTGCTGGTAGTAGCCGGTGTAGTCGCGCGTGGTGAAGGCGTTCTCGCGCCCGCCCAGCTGCGCCACGCGGCGCGAGAACTCGCCCGGCGCCAGCGTGTCGGTGCCTTTGAACATCAGGTGCTCGAGCATGTGCGCCACGCCGGTGGTGCCGTTTTCCTCGTCCATCGAGCCCACGCGCACCCACAGCATCTGCACGGCGGTCGGCGCGCGCCGGTCGGGCTTGACGATCAGGGTCAGGCCGTTGTCCAGGGTGTATTGCTGGACCGCCGCACCGGGCTGTGTCTGCGCGTGCGCGTTGGCCGCGACAACCAGCGCCAGCGCGGCCAGCGATCGAACGAGAGAAATGTGAAGCATGGGCAGCCTGAGTCGGATGGGCGGGTGATGGTTCCCGCCCGCGCAGTGTGCCGGAGATCGCCCCATCCCCGACAATCCACGCATGACCACGACTTCTGCTCCCTCCGGCGCCGAGCCGCGCCTGACCTCGCTGTCGCACGGCGGCGGCTGCGGCTGCAAGATCGCGCCGGGCGTGCTCTCCAGCATCCTGCGCGGCACCACCGCCATGCCGCTGCCGCCCGAGCTGCTGGTGGGCATCGAGACCGCCGACGACGCCGCCGTCTACCGCCTGAACGAGCACCAGGCGCTGGTGGCCACCACCGACTTCTTCATGCCCATCGTGGACGACCCGCTGGACTTCGGCCGCATCGCGGCAGCCAACGCGCTGTCCGACGTGTACGCCATGGGCGGCACGCCCATCATGGCGCTGGCGCTGGTGGGCATGCCGATCAACGTGCTGTCGGTGGACACCATCGGCAAAATTTTGGAAGGCGGCGCCAGCGTGTGCCGCCAGGCCGGCATCCCGATCGCGGGCGGCCACACCATCGACTCGGTCGAGCCCATCTACGGCTTGGTGGCGCTGGGCCTGGTGCACCCCGACCGCGTGAAGAAAAACAGCG
Source organism: Burkholderiaceae bacterium (assembly GCA_024235995.1). Classification (NCBI taxonomy): domain Bacteria; kingdom Pseudomonadati; phylum Pseudomonadota; class Betaproteobacteria; order Burkholderiales; family Burkholderiaceae; species Burkholderiaceae bacterium. The sequence continues at coordinate 2,159,786 of JACKLI010000001.1, read as the reverse complement.
CCGCGCAGGCCGGCGACGTGCTGGTGCTGGGCAAGCCGCTGGGCGTGGGCATCTACTCGGCCGCGCTGAAAAAAGGCGAGCTGGGCGCCGACGGCTACGCGCAGATGATTGCCAGCACCACCCAGCTGAACACCCCCGGCCCCGACTTGGCCGCCCTGCCCGGCGTGCACGCCCTGACCGACGTGACCGGCTTTGCCCTGGCCGGCCACGCGCTGGAGCTGGCGCGCGGCGCGGGCCTGACGGTGCAAATCGACTGGCGTGCCGTACCCCTTCTGCCCGGCGTGCGCGAGCTGGCCGCGCGCGGCATCGTCACCGGCGCCAGCGGGCGCAACTGGGCCGCCTACGGCGCCGAGGTGGCGCTGCCCGCCGGCTTTTCGGACACCGACCGCGCCCTGCTGACCGACCCGCAGACCAGCGGCGGGCTGCTGGTGGCCTGCGCGCCCGATGCGGTGGATGCCGTGCTGGCGGTGTTCAAGCGCCAGGGCTTTGATCGGGCCGCCGCGGTCGGCCGCGTGCTGCCGCGCGGCGAGCGCGCCTTGGTGCTGTAAACCGCTTTGGCTGCGCACCGCGTTCGCACGCGGCGAGCAGCGCCGGCACTCAGCGCCAGCGGCGCCCCACCCCCCGGCCGCGCACCGCCAGCAGACCCAGCAGCGCGCTCAGGGCCAACCAAGCCTGTTCAGACAACGTGGGGATCGGCTGCAGCGCATCGCCCGTGCGCACGCCGATGCCGCCCGGATCGCGGATGATGCCGTCGGCCGTCAGGTCGTCGTCGCCGCGCTCGCCGTCGGTCAGCGTGAAGCTCACCTGGTTGCCGTTGATCGTGGCCGGGATGGTGTAGTAGTGGTCCACCGCATTGCCCGGCTCCTTGCCGTACTTGTAATACCGCGCGCCTGCAGGAATCGCGCGGGGGTAAGTCACGGTAACGGTGACGGCACCATTCGCCGCCGGGCAATGGGCCGCGGTGAACCGCAAGAATCCGTGCGGAAAGTTCACCCCCGCTGGCGCCGCCGCCGGCGCAGGCCCAAAGCCGCCGTGGGTGAAGCGGCACGCGGCACCACCGCCGCTCAGGGCGGCGCTGACCGTTCCCGAGCCGGTGTTGCCGCTGATCGTGGCAGGAAACTCCAGTGGCTGCGGCACCATCAGCAGGCCGTCGCCCGCATCGCGGTCACGCCCCGGCGCCTCGATGTCCAGCGCCGCGCCGCGCATGGCGGCCAGGATCTGCTTGGGCTTGGCACCAGGGTTGGCGCCCTGGATCAAGGCCGCGATGGCCGCCGCCGTGGGGGCCGCGGCCGAGGTGCCGCAAAACTGTTCGAAGCCGGGCGCGGTGGTGCTCCCGCAATCGGCCGCCGCCATGTCGACCTTGTCCAGGCGCATGCCCCCGCCCGTTCCGACCAGAAAATTCCCGGGCGTGATGGGCGCGCCATCCACGCCGAAGAACAGCTGGCGCGGACCGTCCGAGCTGAAGTCTTCCACCGGGTTGGCCGCGCCGCCCACGAAGGCCGCGCCCGCCGCCGCGCCCACGTCGACGGCCCCCACCGACAAGCCCGTGGCGTTGTGGCCATGGGTGCTTCCCGCGGTGGCCACCGCGGGGTCGAGCCGGCCGCGGTGGGTGTCGATCCGCAGGGCGCGGGCCTGGCTTCCGGGCGCTGCCGCTATGTAGATGCGCGCACCGGCTGGAAAGGGCGGGCTGGGCGCATTCAACTGCACGATTTCGTAAGGGTCCTGGGTGCCGTCCTGCGTGCCGGTGCTGGCCGCGATGATCTGCGTGCCCGTCTCATCGGTCACGATCAGGTCGTAGTCATTGGCGGATGCATTCAGCGGGTCGCTCCACTTCAGCGAGATGGTCCGGGTTGCTTGCGTCAGCTCGACGAAATTCTTGCCGCCAAAGTCGTGCAGCGTGGGCCCGGCCGGTGGCGCGGCGCCCGCGATGGCGGACGGCGGCGGCAAACCGCTGGCCACGAAGTCGCCCTCGTAGGTGCCCGAGGACCGATGCGTGAGGTTGCCCGAGTTGGCCGAGGAAGAAAAATACAGCACCCCAGCGGCCATCACCTCATCGACCACCTGGGCGATCGGCCCATACTGAAACGCCCCCTCGCTGTAGTAGCTCACATCGTCCACGATGATGGTGCAGTCGTAGGGCGAGGTCGTCAGCGCCTCGATGTTGCTGGCCATCGCCGCCAACGACCCGCCAAAGCCGGTGGCAAACACCAGCTTGGCACCCGGCGCCATGTCGTGCACGATCTCCAGCATGGCCGTGCCTTCATCTCCCGCGCCGGCCTGGCCGGGCACCACCGTCACGTCGGCGGGCAACTCGCCCGCGGCCTGGCTGGCGGCCAGTGAATCCACCCCGTCCGAGAGCACGCACACCGTGGCGCCGCTGCCCGTGTGGCCTGCGGCATGGGCCGCATCGGCGCGGTGCGCCGCGACGCCTTCCCAGACCACGCTGCCGGTCAGTACCTTGAGTGCAGCCGGCGCCGCGCCGTGCGATCGTGGTTTGAGCTGCTGCAGCTCGCGCGGCGTCGGCTCACGGCGGTTGGTGGTGGCCGGCTCGCGCGGGCCGATGGACTGCACGTCGGGGCGCTGAGCAATGGCGTCCAGCGCCGCCACCGGCACGCGCGCGGTGATGGTGCGAAAACGCGGGTAATCCAGCAGGTCCACGCCTCCCTGCGCGCGGACGAAGGCCAGCAGCTCGGGCGTCACGTCGGCCTTGATGACAACAAAGATGCGGTTGTCGGCGCCCACGTTGTGCCGAGCAAACTCGCGCACGCCCGCCGGCAGGTCCGCCGCGCGCGCCACCCCGTCCGACTTGAGCTGGCCCTTCGCCTGCGCCCGATGCAGATCGACCAGCACCGAAGTCATCTTGCGCTCAGCCGGCGTCCGGCTCGCCTTGTCGCCCCAGGGCGCCTGCGCCATGGCCGCCCCGGCCATCAGGCTCAGGGCCAGTGAGCATCCCAGCAACCGTGCGTGCGCACCCCGAATGGTCCTGTCTTCCATCGTCGCAATCTTTCAAAATATGAAAAATCGCCAAATGTAACAAAAACCATTCGATCTTTTGACGTACATCCAGTCGCCTGCGTGACCGCGACTCGACCATCCGTCGTGCTCAACCACCGGGTTCGGCTGCGGTCCTGTGCGTCGTGCGCGGTTTGCCGAGCCGATAATCGGCCCCCAATGTTCAGCTTTTTTCGCCGCAAGAAGGCCGCCGACCCGGCGCCTGCCCCCGTCTCGGACGCCGGCCTGCCTGTCCAGGACGAGGCTGCCGCGCCTGTCGAACCGTCCCCACCAGCCGCGCCTCCCCCCCCGGTGGCGGTGGCCGATGCATCAGCGGCCTTGCTGCCGATGGAATCCACGAATACTATCGAATTGATAGCTGATAGCGCTCTACCAGCAAGCGCGGAAGCCGTATTCGACTCCCAAACAGCGCCTGAACCCGAGGCCGCGCCCCAGGCCGAAGCCATTGCCTCGCCCTCGCGCGGCGGCTGGCTCGATCGCCTGAAAAGCGGACTGAAGAAGACCGGCAGCTCGATCACCACGGTGTTCACCGGCACCCGGATCGACGACGCGCTGTACGAAGAGCTGGAAACCGCCCTGCTTCTGGCCGACACCGGCGTGCCCGCCACCGAGCATCTGCTGGCCGAGCTGCGCCGCCGCGTGAAGGACGCCAGGGCCAGCGAGCCGGCGCAGGTCAAGGTGCTGCTGCAGGACGCCATCGCCGAGCTGCTGAGCCCGCTGGAAAAGGCGCTGGTGGTGGGCGTCTACCACCCCACCGTGATCATGGTGGCGGGCGTCAACGGCGCCGGCAAGACCACCAGCATCGGCAAGCTGACCAAGCACCTGGCCGACGCCGGCGCCAGCGTGCTGCTGGCGGCGGCCGACACCTTTCGCGCCGCCGCGCGCGAGCAGCTGGCCGTGTGGGCCGACCGCAACCGGGTGGAGATCATCAGCCAGCAGGGCGCCGACCCCTCGGCCGTCGCCTTCGACGCGGTGGCCGCCGGCCGCGCGCGCCGGCTGGACGTGGTGCTGGTGGACACGGCCGGGCGCCTGCCGACGCAAAAGCACCTGATGGAGGAGCTGACCAAGATCCGCCGCGTGGTGACCAAGGCCGACATCACCGCCCCGCACGAGGTGCTGCTGGTGATCGACGGCAACACCGGCCAGAACGCGCTGGCGCAGGTCAAGGCCTTCGACGAGGCCATCGGCCTGACGGGCCTGATCGTGACCAAGCTGGACGGCACGGCCAAGGGCGGCGTGCTGTGCGCCATCGCGCGCGAAAAGCCGCTGCCGGTGTACTTCATCGGCGTGGGCGAGAAGCTGGAAGACCTGCAGACCTTCAAGGCGCGCGAGTTCGCGCAGGCGCTGGTCGGCTGACCGCACACCGCGCCGGCGGGGCCTGCAACGGTTTGCAACGCCAGCGCGGTGGCCGCGCGGCGTGGCGCGCAGTCGATAAACTCGCGCCATGACCGTGAATTCCCCCCGGAAGCACCTGGTGCTGATCGGGGCGGGCCGCGCGCACCTGCAGGTGCTGCGGGGCCTGGCCCGCCAGGCCGCCAGCGACTGGAGCGTGTCGCTGGTGGCGCCCCATCCCTACTACATCGAAGCCGGCATGCTGTCCGGCTACGTGGCCGGCCACTACGCGCTGGACGAGATCCGCGTGCCGCTGGACGCCCTGGTGCAGGCCAGCGGCGCCCAGTTCGTGCCGGCCCACGTGCTGGCGCTCGACCCGGCCGCGCGCCGCGTGCAGCTGTCCACCGGCGACGCCCTGCCCTACGACGTGCTGTCGATCGACGTCGAGCCGGCGCCCGAGCGCGAGGCCGTCGAGGCCGCCATGCCCGGCGCGCGCGGCAACGCCATGTTCCTGCGGCCGATGCAGGCCTTCGTGCAGCTGTGGCCCCAGCTGCAGCAGCTGGCGCAGCAGCGCCCGCTGCAGGTGGCGGTGATCGCCGAGCGCCTGCCCGGCATCGAGCTGGCCATGGCCGCCGCGCACGCGCTGGCCGCGCCGCACGGCAGCCGCGTCACGCTGGTGGCGGGCGACGCCCCGCTGCTGGCTGAGCTGCCCGCCGGCCTGCAGCGGCGTGTGCTGGCGCGCCTGAAGGCGCTCGACATCACCGTGCTGCAGGACCGCTGCATCGGCATCGAGCCCGGCCACATCGCGCTGGCCGGCGGTGCCACCCTGCAATGCGACGCGCCCCTGCTGGCGCACGGCCTGGGCACCCCGGGCTGGCTGGCGGCCTCGGGCCTGCAGACGGCCGAAGACGGCTCGCTGCAGCTCAACGAGCGCCTGCAAAGCGACAGCCACCGCCAGGTCTTCGTGGTGCCCTCCGGCGCGCCGGTCGAGGTCGGCCCCGCGCTGGAGGCCAACCTGCGCACCGCGCTGCAGGGCGGCGCCTTCCGCAAGGCGCCGCTGGGCCCGGCGCGGCTGCACGTGGTGGGCGGCGGCCACGACCACGCCATCGCGGTGTGGGGCCCGCTGGCCCTGGAAGGGCGCGAGGTCTGGCACTGGAAGGACCGGCGCGACCGCAGGCAGCTGGCCGCGCTGTTCGCGCTGTAGGTCGGCGTCCGCTCAGCCTCAGCCAGTCATCAATACTTCGGCGCGCGCCGCTCGCGCAGGCTGGCCACGCCCTCGTGCACGTCGGGGCCGCCAAAGCCCATGAACTCCAGCGCCAGCGAGGTGTCGAAGCTGGGCCCCGCCTGGCGGTACCAGTTGTTGAGCGAGTACTTGGTCCAGCGGATGGCGCTCTGGCTGCCGGCGGCCAGTTTGTCGGCCACTTCGTAGGCCTTGGCCAGCAACTGGTCGTCGTCCACCGCCAGCGACACCAGGCCGATGCGCTCGGCCTCCTCGCCGCTGACGGCCTCGCACAGCATCAGGTGGTACTTGGCCTTGGCCATGCCGCACAGCAGCGGCCAGCAGATGGCGGCGTGGTCGCCCGCGGCCACGCCCAGGCGGGTGTGGCCATCGACGATCCGGGCGCTTTTGGCGGCAATCGACACGTCGGCCAGCAGGCCGGCCACCAGCCCCGCGCCCACGGCCGGGCCGTGCATGGCGCTGACGATGGGCTTTTCGCAGTTGATGACGTTGTAGACCAGGTCGCGCGCTTCCTTCCACACGCGCGAGCGCACGGCGAAGTCGCTGGCCATGTCCTGCACCAGGGCCAGGTCGCCCCCGCCCGAGAAGCCCATGCCCTCGCCGCGCAGCACGGCCACGCGCACGCTGTCGTCGCGGTCGATGTCGCGCCAGATCTCGCTCAGCTCCCAGTGGCCGTCGTGGCCGGCGGTGGGCAGCTTGCCGTTGGCGGCCTTCATCTGCAGGTCGATCACGCAGCCGCCGTCGCCCCGGCGCGTGATGTGGAAGGTCTGGTAGCGGCTGTAGTCGGGGGCGGGGTGGCTCATGCTGAGTATCTGACTCAATGATGAAATTGAAAGGAAAATTGCGTGCCATCGTAACAAACAAGTCTGCTTGTGTCCCAGACAACCAACCGGCTACCATTCGCGCAACGCCACTGACTCATTGATTGCCCCCATGCTCACTGCAGACATGCTGCGCCGATCGGCCGCACGATTTCCTGAAAAACCAGCAATCGTTTTCTGCAGTCAGATGCAACGCAAGGTGCTGACCTACCGGGAACTCAACGCGCGAGCCAACCAGTTAGCCCATGCCTTGCTGTCGTTGGAACTCCCCAAGGGCTCCAAGGTCTCGATGCTCTCCAGAAACTTGCCCGAGTACGGCATCGTCTTTTTCGGCTGCGCTCAGACTGGGTTGGTACTGAACAACGTCTCTATCCTCTACGCCGACGATGAACTGGCCTGGGTATTGAACAAGAGCGATACCGAGGTGCTGATCATCGATGGGCAATTTGCGGATCGCATCCCCTACGTGCGCCAACACTGTCCCCGGATTCGACACGTGATCGTGATCGGCCTCGACGAGCACCCCTCAGCCGTTGGATTCGACGCATTCATAGCCCGCCGGCCCGACACCGCTCCCGCCCTTGAGCTGAGCGAATGGGATCCGTTTTGCATGACCTATACCGGCGGCACCACGGGTCGACCCAAAGGCGTATTGATGCACCATCGTGCACGCGCCGTCACGGCACACACCGTCGTGGTGGAGGAGCATCTGGTGCCGGAAGACGTGATCGCGATCGTCACGCCGCTCTTTCACGTAGCCGCCCTCAACATCATGTTTCAGCCCGCCGTGCTGATTGGCGCCACGTGCGTATTTATCACACCGTGGTCGCCCACCGAATTCATGAACGCGGTTGAAACCGAGCGGATCACGGCCGGCTTCATGGTACCGACGCAAGCCAACACCTTGATCACCCATCCTGAATTTGAACCGGGGCGGCTGGCCAGTTGGGTCAAACTGTCATTTGCGGGAGCTCCCATGCCGGACTGGGTGCAAACCGAATTGACCCGCCGACTGCCACAACTGCAGCTGACCCAGATTTACGGACAGTCGGAGATGGGGGTCATTGCAGCATTGCCCGCCCACATGCTCAAAGCCAAGTTGGGTAGCGTTGGGCGCCAGCCGTTCAACGTCGATCTTGCGGTATTGCGCGCCGATGGAACCCATGCCTCGCCAGGCGAAATCGGCGAAGTGGCGACACGCGGCGAAAACGTGATGATCGGCTATTACAACGAGCCTGAACAGACAGCTGCCTTTTTTCGTCACGGCGGTGGTTGGGGCCTGTCCGGTGATGTCGCGACCATCGACAGCGACGGCTACATCACCTTGGTGGATCGTGCAAAAGACATGCTGATTTCGGGTGGAGAAAACGTCTACCCCAAAGAGATCGAGGACGTCATCTACGGACTCGAGCCCGTGGCGGAGGTGGCGGTGTTCGGCATTCCAGATGACAAGTTTGGCGAGGTGCCGGCAGCCTACATTCAACTCAAACCAGGCGCCAGCCTGACCGAAGCTGATGTGGTCGCTCGATGTGAGCAGCGGCTAGCCCGATTGAAGCGTCCACGCCTGGTCAAATTTGTCGAAAATTTTCCGAAGACACCCATCGGGAAAATTCAAAAAAATCTGCTCAAAGAGCCATTCTGGAAAGGTCGCAAGAAAATTTGATCCACGTGAACACGCATTCGTGATCTCCACGGGCTTTCCCGGGTTGTTGCACGGATCAAGACCATGTCAACATGACAGCTTCGGCTTATTCAATTTCTCACTTTGGAGTTCTTTGATGTATAGACCCCTTCGCCCCCTCTCTCGGCGCTTGGTGCTGTCACGCAGTGCCGCAGTGGTTGGCGCAGGCATGAGCAGTCTGCTGTTGCCACAGCTTGCTCATGCGCAATCCGGCAAGGTGCGTATCGGGCTCATGCTGCCCTATACCGGAACTTTTGCACAGATCGGTGTGGCCATCGAAAACGGTATCCGCATGGCCATTTCCGATCAGGGCGGCAAGCTGGGAGGTCGCGAGATCGAATGGTTCAAGGTCGATGACGAGTCTGAACCATCCAAGGGCGTGGAAAACGCCAACAAGCTGGTTCAACGTGACAAGGTGGACATTTTGATCGGTACTGTCCACTCAGGCGTTCAAATGGGCATCCATAAGGTGGCGCGCGAATCGGGCGTGCTCAACATCATCCCCAATGCCGGTGTTCTGGCGGCTACCCGTGCCCTCTGCGCACCCAACGTATTTCGAGCAAGCTTCAGCAACAACCAACCGACTTTGGCGTTGGGCAAGCCCATGATGGAGCGAGGTCTGAAAAAAACGGCCTGGATCACGTGGAAGTACGCAGCTGGCGACGAGGCATTGGATGGCTTTAAGGAAAGCTACATCAAGGCGGGAGGCACCATCGTGAAAGAGTTGGGTTTGCCGTTCCCCAACGTCGAATTCCAGGCCTTGTTAACTGAAATCGCATCACTCAAGCCTGACGCGGTGGCATGCATGTTTGCCGGTGCAGGAGCCGCCAAATTCTTGAAGGACTATGCCGCAGCTGGGCTGCACGGCAAGATTCCATTGTGGGGTTCCGGTTTCTTGACCGAGGGTACGCTGGAGGCAGCAGGCGCAGCCGCCGAAGGCGTCATGACGACGCTGTTTTACGCCGATTCGCTGGACACGCCGCGCAACAAGCAGTTTCGCACGGCCTATGCGCAGCAGTTCAAGATGCAACCCGATGTATTTTCCGTACAGGGCTACGACTCAGGCCTGCTGTTGATTGCCGGTGCCAATGCCGTCAAAGGCGATTTGGCCAACAAACCGGCTCTGTACAGGGCTATTGAAAACGCCGTGATCGACAGCCCGCGCGGCAAATGGTCGATGAGCAAGGCGCACAACCCGGTGCAGGACATCTACCTGCGCGAGGTGAAGAAGGGCGACAACGTGGTGGTCGGCGTGGCCGCCAAAGCGCTGGCCGACTCCGGCGCAGGCTGCAAGCTGGGCTGAAAGCGCCCCGCATCCTGCCGACGACGGCGGAGCGATCCGCCGTTTTTTTCGAGCCTGACCCACCTTCATGGACCTCGCCAACTTCCTGATCCAGCTGCTCAACAGCGTGCAGTACGGGCTGCTGCTGTTCATGCTGGCCGCCGGCCTGACGCTGATCTTCGGCATCATGGGCGTGGTCAACCTGGCGCACGGCAGCTTCTACATGCTGGGGGCCTACCTGGCGTATGCGCTGTCGGCGCAGCTGGGCAGCTTCAGCGCCGCCATCGTGGTGGGCACGCTGCTGTCGGTGGTGTTCGGCCTGGTGCTGGAGCGCGTGCTGTTTCGCCACTTCTACCAGCGCGACCACCTCGACCAGGTGCTGCTGACCTTCGGGCTGATCTACATCTTCGAGGAGTCGCGCTCGCTGCTGTGGGGCGACGACGTGCACGGCGTGCCGGTGCCGCCGCTGCTGACCGGGTCGCTGCCGCTGACCGAGACGCTGTCCTACCCGCTGTACCGGCTGTTCATGATGGCCCTCTGCGTTCTGCTCGCCGTCGGCCTGTACCTGCTGATCGGCAAGACGCGGCTGGGCATGAAGATCCGCGCTGGCGCCTTCAACCGCGACATGACCGAGTCGCTGGGCATCAACATCAAGCTCATCCACGCCGTGGTGTTCGCCATCGGCGTGGCGCTGGCCACGGTGGCGGGCATGATCGCCGCGCCCATCTCCAGCGTCTACCCCAACATGGGCTCGTCGGTGCTGATCATGTGCTTCGTGGTGGTGGTCATCGGCGGCATCGGCTCGGTGCGCGGCGCGCTGGTGGCCGCCCTGCTGGTGGGCCTGGTGGACACCTTCGGCAAGGTGCTGCTGCCGCAGGTCTCCAGCATGCTGGTGTACATGCTGATGGCGGCGGTGCTGCTGTGGAAGCCCGAGGGTTTGTTCAAGTCATGACGGCCCCCGCCACCCACCTCGAAGCCCTGCCCCGCGCCATGCAGGCGCTGCTGGCGCTGGGCCTGGCCGCGCTGGCGCTGTTTCCCTTCGTGGGCAGCGACTTCTACCAGCAGATGGTCGTGCGCATGATGATCCTGGCCATCTTCGCCATGAGCCTGGACCTGCTGCAGGGCGTGACCGGCCTGGTGTCGCTGGGACACGCGGCCTACTTCGGCATCGCCGGCTACGCGCTGGCCTTCTTCACGCCGCAGGGCGAGCCCGTCAGCCTGTGGTGGACGCTGCCGGCCGCCGTGCTGGTGGCCGGCGCGGCGGCGCTGGTGATCGGCTTTTTCGTCGTGCGCACGCGCGGCATCTACTTCATCATGGTGACGCTGGCCTTCGCGCAAATGGTGTTCTACCTGGTGTTCGACAACAAGGCGCTGGGCGGCTCGGACGGCCTCTACATCAATTTCCGGCCCGACGCCGGCCTGTTCGACCTGGAGAACAAGCGCGTCTTCTACTACTTCACGCTGGTGTGCCTGCTGGGGGTGTTCGCCTTTCTGCGCCGCCTGCTGTGGAGCCCCTTCGGCCGCGCGCTGGCGGGCATCCGCGTCAACGAGCACCGCATGCGCGCCGTGGGCTATGGCAGCTTCGGCTACAAGCTGGCGGCCTTCACGCTGGCCGGCGCGCTGGCCGGACTGGCGGGCTACCTGTGGGGCGCTCAAAGCGGCTTCGTCAACCCCGAGCTGATGGGCTTTCACCAGAGCGCGCACACGATCATGATGGTGATCCTGGGCGGCATGGGCAACTTCGCCGGCGCCATCGTCGGCGCCTTCGCCTTCGAGATCATGCTGGACGTGTTCAAGGACCTGCCGGCCATCGGCGCCTTCGACACCGGCAAGCACTGGCAGCTGTGGATGGGCCTGTTCATCGTGGGGGTCATCTGCTTCGCGCCGCGCGGCATCCTGGGCCTGGTGCAGCGCGTGATCGGGCGTGGGGACAAACATGGGCGTTGAAACCCTGCTCAGCGCCCACCGGCTGACCAAGAAGTTCGGCGGCCTGGCGGCCGTCAACGAGGTCTCGATCGACCTGTGGCAGGACCGCATCCACGTGGTGATCGGCCCCAACGGCGCGGGCAAGTCCACGCTGACCAACCTGCTGTCGGGCGATTTGCCGCCCACCTCCGGCCGCATCGAGCTGGCCGGCCAGGACATCACGCGCGCCGCGCCCGAGCAGATCTCGCGCCACGGCCTGGGCCGCAGCTACCAGAAGACCAACATCTTCGCGCCCTTCACCGTGTGGGAGAACGTGCGCCTGGCCGCGCAGTCGCGGGCGCCGCAGCAGCCCTGGAACCCGCTGCGCTGGTGGCGCAACGCGCAGGCGGACCGTGCCGTCAACGAGCGCGCCGAGGCCGCGCTGGAGCTCGCGGGCCTGGCCGAGCGCCGCCACACCATCGCTGGCGCCGCCAGCCACGGCGAGCAGCGCCAGCTCGAAGTGGCCATGACCCTGGCCACCCAGCCGCGCGTGCTGCTGCTGGACGAGCCGCTGGCCGGCATGGGCACGGCCGAGGCCGAGCGCATGGTCGAGCTGCTGCTGCGCATCAAGCCCCGGCACGCGATGATGGTGGTGGAGCACGACATCGACGCCATCTTCACGCTGGCCGACCACCTGACGGTGATGGTCAACGGCACGGTGATCGCCAGCGGCGAGCCCGCCGCCATCCGCGCCGACCGCGGCGTGCAGGCCGCGTATCTGGGCGAGGACCATTGACATGGCCACCCAAGCCAACGCCAACCTGCCCGACGACCCCAACGACCCGCTGGCACCGCGCCCGCGCGCCGACGATGTGCCGATGCAGGCAGCGGACAACGCCGAACTGCTGATCCACGCCATCGGCCTGCACAGCTACTACGGCGCCAGCCACATCCTGCGCGGCATCGACTTCGCGGTGCGCCGGGGCGAGACCATCGGCCTGATGGGCCGCAACGGCATGGGCAAGAGCACGCTGCTGAAATCCATCATGGGCCTGGTCAAGCCGCGCGCCGGCGGCGTGCTGGTGATGGGCAAGCCCATGACCGGGCGCGCGCCCTACGAGATCGCGCAACTGGGCGTGGCCTACGTGCCCGAGGGGCGCGGCATCTTCGGCAACCTGTCGGTCACCGAGAACCTGAAGATGGCGGCCCGCCCCGGCACGCGCGGCCAGCGCGACTGGACCTACGAACGCGTGCTGGAGACCTTTCCGCGCTTGGCCGAGCGCCTGAACCACGGCGGCCAGCAACTGTCGGGCGGCGAGCAGCAGATGCTGACCATCGGCCGCGCGCTGATGACCAACCCCGACGTGCTGATCCTCGACGAGGCCACCGAAGGCCTGGCGCCGCTGATCGCGCGCGAGATCTGGCGCATCTGCGCGCTGATCAAGGGCAGCGGCATCTCCAGCGTGATCGTCGACAAGAACTGGCGCCACGTCACCGAGATCGCCGACCGCAACGTCATCCTGGTCAAGGGCGAGGTCGCGCTCGAGGCCACGTCGGCGCGCATCCAGGCGCAGCCCGAGCTGCTGACGCAGCACCTGGGCGTGTGACAGCCAGCACCCAAAAACTTCGGTTTTGATAGCTGGTTGCGCTTGATTGGCGGGGGCCACAAGCCCATTTGGCTTGAATGTGCGGTATAACCGGGCGATCCACCGCCCGCCCGCACCATGCCCGCATCCACCGCCTTTCGCCCCCTGCGCGGCACGCGCATCGTCAGCCTGGCGCTCAACCTGCCCGGCCCGGCCGCGCTGATGCGCCTGCGCGCGCTGGGCGCGCGCTGCCTCAAGGTCGAGCCGCCCGGCCCGGCTCCCGCCGTCAGCGGCGACCCCATGGGCCAGTACAACCCCGGCGCCTACGGCCAGATGCACGATGGCATCCGCAGCCTCACGCTCGACCTCAAAAGCGAGCGCGGCCGCGCGCAGCTGGCGCGCGAGCTGGCCAGCGCCGACGTGCTGCTGACCTCGTTCCGCCCCTCGGCGCTGGCCAAGCTGGGCCTGGGCTGGGCCGCCCTGCGCCGCGCCCACCCGCAGCTGTCGCTGATCGAGATCATCGGCGCCGCCGGCGAGCGCGCCGAGGAGCCGGGGCACGACCTGACCTACCTGGCCGAGGCGGGCCTGATCACCGGCACCGCCCTGCCCCCTTCCCTGCTGGCCGACATGACCGGCGCGCTGCTGGCCGTGGAGGCCACCCTGGCCGCCCTGCTGCAGGTCCGCGCCAGCGGCCGCGGCGTGCACCGCCAGGTGACGCTGCTGGGCGCCGCCCAGTGGCTGGCGCTGCCGCGCAGCTGGGGCCTGACCCTGCCCAGCGGCGCCGTCGGCGGCGCGCACGCGGGCTACAAGGTCTATCCCTGCAAGGACGGGCGCGTGGCCTTCGCCGCGCTGGAGCCGCACTTCGCCGCCGCCCTGTTCCGGGTCGCCGGCCTGCCGCCGCCCGACCTGCGCGCACCCTTCGCCCCCGCCTCCCACGCCGTCATCGCCGCCTGGGCGCTGGGCAAAACGCGCCGCCAGCTCGACGCGCTGGGCCGCGCGCACGACCTTCCGCTGTACACCCTGCCAAGCGCCAAGGCCGCCTGACTGCCGACGGCAAACGACCTGCCGAAGACTGGAGCCGCCCGTGAACAAGCACCTGCACCCCAACCAAAAAGACGAGCTGGCCGAACTGGCCGTGGCCGCCATGCGCGAGCGGGGCTTGCAGCCCGAGTTTTCCGGTCCGGCGCTGCAGCAGTTGCGCGCCATCGACGGGCCGGGCGAGGCCGAGGGCACCGACATCGTCGACCTGACCGGCCTGCCGTGGTGCTCCATCGACAACGACGACTCGCGCGACCTGGACCAGCTCACCGTCAGCCAGGCGCTGGACGGCGGCAACGTGAAAATCCTGGTGGCCATCGCCGACGTCGACGCCCTGGTCGAGAAGGACACCCCCATCGACCGCCACGCGCAGGTCAACACCACCAGCGTCTACACCTCGGCGCGCATCTTCCCGATGCTGCCCGAGAAGCTCTCGACCGACCTCACCTCGCTCAACCCCAACCAGGTGCGCGTCGCCACCGTCACCGAGATGGTGTTCGCGCCCGACGGCGCGCTGGTGCGCAGCCACATCCAGCGCGCGCACGTGCGCAACCAGGCGCAGCTGGCCTACGACGCCGTGTCGGCCTGGCTCACCGGCGACGGCCCCCTGCCCGAGGCGGCCGACCGCGTGCCCGGCATGGACCAGCAGCTGCGCACCCAGGATTCGGTCGCGCAGCAGCTGCGCGCGCGCCGGCGCGAACAGGGCGCGCTCGAGTTCCAGACCTTGCAGCCGCGCGCCGAGTTCGACGACGGCCGCGTGGTGGCCATCCGCCAGCAGGAGCAGAACCGCGCGCGCCAGCTGATCGAGGAGTTCATGGTCGCCACCAACGGCGTGACCGCGCGCTACCTGGCCGGCAAGCGGCGCGCCGCCATCCGCCGCGTGGTGCGCTCGCCCGAGCGCTGGGCGCGCATCGTCGAGCTGGCGGCCGAGCACGGCTGGCCGCTGCCGCCCGAGCCCGACTCCAGCGCGCTGGAGAAATTTTTGCAGGCCGAGCGCCGGCGCGATCCGCTGCGCTTTCCCGACCTGTCGCTCACCATCGTCAAGCTGATGGGCCGCGGCGAGTACGTGGTCGAGCGCCCGGGCGGCCCCAGGATCGGCCACTTCGGCCTGGCGGTGCGCGACTATTCGCACAGCACCGCGCCCAACCGCCGCTATCCCGACCTCATCAGCGGCCGCCTGATCAAGGCGGCGCTGGCGGACGTCTCGTCGCCCTACTCGCACACCGAGCTGGAGATGCTGGCCAGCCACTGCACGCGCCAGGAAGACGCGGCCAACAAGGTCGAGCGCCAGCTGCGCAAGTCCGAGGCCGCCATGCTGCTGGAGGAGCGCATCGGCGAGGTGTTCGACGGCGTGGTCACCGGCCAGTCCAAGGGCAACACCTGGCTGCGCACCTTCGACCCGCCGGCCGACGGCAAGCTGCTGCCCAGCCGCGAGCTGAAGGTGGGCGACAAGGTGCGCGCCAGGCTGGTGAACACCAACGTGACGCGCGGCTTCATCGACTTCGAGCAGGTCGGTTAGTCCTGATTTGATAGCTTATCGCGCTTGCCGGATGCCGGCTACAGCCTGATTTTTATCAAAATCCCGCCCCCGGCTGCGCCAGATAGGCCTGCTCCTCGGGCGTGCTGACGCGCCCCAGGATGGCGTTGCGGTGCGGAAAGCGGCCGAAGCGCGCGATCACGTCCTGGTGCTTGCGGGCGTAGTCCAGCGTGCCGTCGAAGAACGCCCTGGGCTCGGCCCCCGGTGCGTCGCGCAGGGCGGCAAACAGCGCCACGCTGCGCGCCTGCAGCGCCGCGTCCTCGGCGTGCTCCAGCGGCAGGTAGCAAAAGATGCGCGCCATGGGCGGCACCGCCTGGTCGTGCCCACGCGCCAGACCCTCCAGCGCGACGGCCAGGGCCTTCGCGTCGGCCGCAAAGCTGGCGGGGCGGCCGCGAAACACGTTGCGGCTGAACTGGTCGAGCACGATCAGCAGCGCCAGGCGGCCTTCGGCGCTGTCGGCCCAGGCGTCCAGCCGGCCGGCGCGCGCGGCCTCGATGACGGCTGAAAAGCGCTGGGCCAGCATGGCGTCGAAGGCCTCGTCCTTCTGGAACCACTGCGCCTGCATGCGCGCCATGGCGGCGGCGTCGAGCGGACAGGCGCCCAGCCACAGGCGCAAAACGTCGGCGGCAAGGGCCGGCAAGGGGGGTGGTGCAGAGTCGGTCATGCCCGCATTCTGGCGTCGCTGGCGCGGGTTTGCCAGTGTGCGCGCCCCGGCCCATGCTGGCATGATGAAGCGAACTTCGAGGAGTGAACCGCGATGACCCACGACGCCAACGCATCCATCGAAACCCTGCGCACGCTGGCCCTGGTGGGCGCTTCGGGCAGCGGCAAGACCAGCCTGGCCGAGGCCCTGCTGCACGCCAGCGGCGCCATCGGCGCGATGGGCAGCGTCGAGCGCGGCAGCACCGTGAGCGACCACGACCCGATGGAAGTCAAGGCGCAGCATTCGCTGCAGGCCTCGGTGCTGCACCTCGGGCACGCGGGCTGCCGCATCCACCTGATCGACACGCCCGGCCTGCTGGACTTCATCGGCCACAGCCTGCCCGCGCTGGAGGCGGTGGAGACGGCCGCCATCGTCGTCAACGCCGCCACCGGCATCGAGCCCATGACGCGGCGCATGATGGAGCAGGCCGCCGAGCGCGGGCTCGACCGCATCATCGTCGTCAACAAGATCGACGCCGAGGGCGTGGACCTGCCCGCCCTGCTGGGCGACATCCAGGCCAGCTTCGGCAAGGCCTGCCTGCCGCTGAGCCTGCCCGACGCCGGTGGCACGCGGGTGGTGGACTGCTTCTACAACCGCGAAGGCCACAGCGACTTCGGCGCCGTGGCCGACGCGCACCGCGCGCTGGTCGAGCAGGTGGTGGAGGTCGACGGCGCCTTCGTCGAGCGCTACCTGAACGAGGGCGACGTCGACGCCAGCGAGCTGCACGCGCCGCTGGAGCAGGCGCTGCGCGAGGGGCACCTGGTGCCGGTGTGCTTCGTCTCGGCGCGCAGCGGCGCCGGCGTGCGCGAACTGCTGGACGTGATGGTCAAGCTGCTGGCCAACCCCACCGAAGGCAACCCGCCCGACTTCCTGAACGGCGCGGACGAGGCCGCCAAGCCCCTGCACGCGCGGCCCGACGCCACGGCCCACGTGCTGGCGCACGTGTTCAAGATCAGCATCGACCCCTACGTGGGCAAGCTGGGCTTCGTGCGCGTGCACCAGGGCACCATCGCGCCGGGCGCGCAGCTTTACGTGGGTGAGGGACGCAAGCCCTTCAAGGTGGGCCACCTGTACCTGCAGCAGGGCAAGGACCACGTCGAGCTGGCCAGCGCCGGGCCGGGTGCGATCTGCGCCATCGGCAAGGTGGACGAGCTGCAGTTCGACGCCGTGCTGCACGACGCGGCCGAGGACGAGCACATCCGCCTGAAGCCCATGGCCTATCCGGTGCCGGTGCACGGCATCGCCATCACGCCCAGGCGGCGCGGCGACGAGCAGCGCCTATGGGAGGTGGTGGGCAAGCTGGTGGCCGAAGACCCCTGCCTGCGGCTGGAGCGCGCCGACGGCACGCACGAGACCATCGTGCGCGGCCTGGGCGAGCTGCACCTGCGCGTGCTGCTCGAGCGCCTGCGCGACATCCACAGGTTCGAGGTGGACACGCACCCGCCGCGCATCGCCTACCGCGAGACCATCACCCAGAACGCCGCCGCGCAGTACCGCCACAAGAAGCAGAGCGGCGGCGCCGGCCAGTTCGGCGAAGTGCACCTGCGCGTGGAGCCGCTGGCGCGCGGCGCGGGTTTCGAGTTCGTCGACCAGGTCAAGGGCGGCACCATTCCGGGGCAGTTCATGCCGGCCGTTGAAAAAGGCGTGCGCGAGGCCCTGGCCGAAGGCGTGATCGCCGGCTACCCGGTGCAGGACGTGCGCGTGATCGTGCACGAGGGCAAGCACCACCCGGTGGACAGCAAGGAGGTGGCCTTCGTCACCGCCGGCAAGAAGGCGTTCCAGGCCGCCATGCGCGAGGCCAAACCCGTGGTGCTGGAGCCCATCGCGCGCCTGCAGATCACCGCGCCCGAGGGCGCCACCGGCGCCATCACGGGCGATTTGTCGGCGCGCCGCGGCATCGTCAGCGGCACCGACGGCGGACGCGACGGCGAGCTGACCATCAGCGGCCAGGTGCCCCTGGCCGAGCTGGCCGACTACCAGAGCCGGCTCAACGCCATGACCGCCGGCCAGGGCCGCTATTCGCTGGCGCTGTCGCACTACGCGGCCGTGCCGCCGGCGGTGCAGCAGCAGCTGGCCAGCCAGTACCACCAGCCGGTGGACGAATGAAGCTCAGCGGCGCTGCTCGATCAGCTGGCCGCGCAACTCGCCCTGCGGGTAGCTGGCCGTGCTCAGGTTGACGTACCACTGGCCGGCCAGCAGGTCGGCGCGCTGGTGCGGCGTCAGCATGGCGCGGCCCTCGGACGGGCTGATCACCGAGCGGCCCAGCGACAGCACGGCCGGCGCCACCTCGCCGCCCATGCCGGGGCTGTGAAAACTGGCGCCGCGCACCGGCCCGCTCAGGCCCGAGAAGCGCAGCTTCCAGCGCAGCAGCCCGGTGTTGCGGTTGAGCACAGCCAGCAGCTCGCCGTGCGCCGGGCTGTCGTTGGCGGGCACGGCCTCGCGCCCGCTCAGCTGGGCGCTGAAGGCGGCCAGCTCGGGCAGAGGCAGGGACACCGGCGGCGGAGCCGTCGGGCGCGGCGCCGGGCCCAGCGCGCAGCCCGCCGCCAGCGCCGCCAGCGCCAGTGCGATGGCCAGGCGCGCGCGCATCAGTTGACCACCTGCAGCTGGCCGCGCAGCTCACCCTGCGGGTAGCTGCTGGTGAACACGCTGACGTACCAGCGCCCGCCCACCAGGTCGGCGGCCTGCTGGGGCGTCAGCGTGGCGCGCCCTTCGTAGCGGGTGCCGAACGGGCTGGGCCAGATCATGGTGGCCGGCGCGTTGTGCGCCGCGTCCGCCGGGCCGTGAAACTGCACCGCCGTGATGGCGCCGGCCAGCCCATCCCACGACGCCTTCCAGCGCAGCACGCGGGTGCTGCTGTCGTACAGCGCGTCCAGCCGCCCGGCGGCGCCGCTGCGCGCGGGCGGGATCACGCTGGCGCCGTCCATGGTCGTGGTCAGCGTCACCAGGTTGGGGTTGGCCTCGGGGCCGGGCGCCGCCACGGGCGGCAGCGGCTGCGGCGCCGATGGCGGCGGCGCCGGCACCGGCATGGGCTGCGCGCCCATGGGCTGCGGCGCGGGCGCCGGCGCGGCGGGCGTGGCCGGCAGCGGCTCGGGCATGCGAATGGGCGGCGGGCTGTAGCGCGGGCCCAGGTCGACCGTGCCGCAGGCGGCCACCAGCACGGCCGCCATCAGGACGGCGAGCGTGCCGCGCAAACGAAGCGAATGGATCTCAAGCATGGACAAATCCTTGGCATCGACGCCACCGGGCATGTGCCGCCTCCTTGGCGCCGATTTTAGGCATGCCGGCCGTGCCGGCACGTTACCGATCGCCACCGCCTCGCCTGCTATGCTGGACCGGTTGACACTTCTGCCCTCAGCGGGCCTCCAGCCATGCTCACCCTGTCCAACGTGCAAGAAGTTCTCGAGCCCCTGCTGCCCGGCCTGATGGGCGTGCGCCTGCTGCAGGTGTCGCCCGAGCGCGTGCGCGCCGAAATGCTGGTGCGAGCCGACCTGTGTACCACCGGCGGCACCCTGCACGGGGGCTCGTTCATGGCGTTTGCCGACACGCTGGGCGCCGTCGGCACGGTGATCAACCTCAAGCCCGGCCAGAACACCACCACCACCGACTCCAGCACCAAGTTCATCGCCGGCGCGCCGGTGGGCACGGTGGTGACGGGCGAGGCCGTGGCCCTGCACCGCGGGCGCAGCACCCAGGTGTGGCAGACCACCGTGACCAACGCGGCCGGCAAGCTGTGCGCCGTGGTCACGCAGACCCAGTTGATCCTGGAGCCGAAACCGGCCTGAAGCGCCGGGCTTTGCCCCCGCCCCGACCGTGAGCACCTGGCTGCTGCAGCCCCACCCGGCCACGCCCTGCCCGGCCGTCCGCCGCCTGCACGCCTGGCAGGCGCGCACGGCCGACGGCTGGCGCCTGCGCTACACCCTGGACGGCGCGCCCAGCGCCTTGCGCCTGCCGCCGCCCGCCCGGCACCCGGGCCCCGCCGACGGCCTGTGGCGCCACACCTGCTTCGAAGCCTTCGTCGGCACCCCGGGCAGCAGCGCCTATCTCGAATTCAACTTCTCGCCGTCCGGCCACTGGGCCGCCTACGCCTTCAGCGCCGAGCGCCAGCGCGACCTGGCGGCGCCGGCCCTGCCCGCGCCGCACATCACTTGCACTCAGGATGTGCAGCACTTGGTGCTCGATGCCGTGCTGCCGGCGCACGGGCTGCCCGACACCGACGGGGTCATCGGCCTGAGCGCCGTCATCGAAACCGCCGACGGCCAACTGAGCTATTGGGCGCTGGCGCACCCGCGCGCGCAGCCCGACTTTCACCACCGCGCTGGCTGGACGGCGCACCTGCCTGCCCCTGACACCAACACCCCATGAAATCCGGCCTCGAACGTTTTCTAGCCGACCCCGCGCTGCGCGCACCACTCAAGGGCCGGCGCGTGGCCCTGCTGGCCCACCCGGCCTCGGTCACGCGCGAGCTGACGCATGCGCTGGACGCGCTGACCGCCCTGCCCGACGTGCGCCTCACAGCGGCCTTCGGCCCGCAGCACGGCCTGCGCGGCGACAAGCAGGACAACATGGTCGAGTCGCCCGACTACGCCGACCCGCGTCTGGGCATCCCGGTGTTCAGCCTGTACGGCACGGTGCGCCGCCCCACGCCGGCCATGCTGGACACGTTCGACGTGCTGCTGGTGGACCTGCAGGACCTGGGCTGCCGCATCTACACCTTCATCACCACGCTGCGCTACGTGCTGGAGGCCGCCCACGCGCACGGCAAGGCGGTGTGGGTGCTGGACCGCCCCAACCCCGCCGGCCGGCCGGTCGAAGGCTTGAGCCTGCGCCCCGGCTGGGAGAGCTTCGTCGGCGCCGGCCCCATGCCCATGCGCCACGGCCTGACGCTGGGCGAGCTGGGCCACTGGTTCATCGCCACGCTAGGCCTGCAGCTGGAATACCGCGTCATCACCATGACCGGCTGGCAACCCGATGCGGCGCCCGGCTTTGGCTGGCCCATGGGGCCCGACGACTGGCGCAGCTGGGTCAACCCCAGCCCCAACGCCGCGTCCCTGGGCATGGCGCGCGCCTATGCCGGCACCGTGATGCTGGAGGGCACCACGCTGTCGGAGGGGCGCGGCACCACGCGGGCGCTGGAGCTGTTCGGCGCGCCCGACCTCGACGCGCGCCGCCTGCTGGCCGACATGCGCGCCCTGGCCCCTGACTGGCTGCGCGGCTGCCGCCTGCGCGAGTGCTGGTTCGAGCCCACCTTTCACAAGCACGCCGGGCAGCTGTGCGCCGGCGTGCAGATCCACGTGGAAGACCCGGCGCACTACGAGCACGCGGCGTTCACGCCCTGGCGCCTGCAGGCGCTGGCCTTCAAGGCGCTGCGCCGCCAGGCACCCGACTACCCGCTGTGGCGCGACTTTGCCTACGAGTACGAGCACGACCGCCTGGCGATCGACCTGATCAACGGCAGCCCGCTGCTGCGCGAATGGGTGGACGACGCCAGCGCGCCGCCGGCCGCGCTCGACGCGCTGGCCCGCGCCGACGAGCAGGCGTGGCGGCAAACGCGCCAAGCGTTTATGATTTATGAATGAAATCGGCCGCTGGCCCCTGTTGACAAAGCGCAGGCAGCTACACCAACGATAGCAATCGAGACCACGACCATGAGCGGCGTCACCCTCTATCACAACCCCAAGTGCAGCACCTCGCGCAAGGCGCTCGAGCTGCTGCGCGAGCGTGGCGTCGCGCCCACCATCGTCGAATACCTCAAGACCCCGCCCAGCGCGGCCCAGCTGAAGGCCATCGCCCGCGCCAGCGGCCAGCCGCTGCGCGCGCTGCTGCGCACCAAGCAGCCCGAATACCTGGAGCAGCGCCTGGACGACCCCGACCTCAGCGACGACCAGCTGGCCGCCGCCATGCACGCCACGCCGGTGCTGATCGAGCGGCCCATCGTCGTCACCGCCAAGGGCGCGCGGCTGGGGCGGCCAGTCGAGAACATCCTGGAAGTCCTGGACTGAGCGCCGTGCCGGCCCCCACCGACGCCGCCCCCGGCGCCCCGCGCTCGCGCGCCGACCTGTTCTGGTCCTTCTCCTGGCTGGCGCTGCAGGGCTTTGGCGGCGTGCTGGCGGTGGTGCAGCGCGAGCTGGTGGAGCGCAAGCGCTGGCTCACGCGCGAGCAGTTCGTCGAGGACTGGGCGGTGGCGCAGATCATGCCCGGCCCCAACGTGGTCAACCTGTCGATGATGATCGGCGACCGCCACTTCGGCCTGTCGGGCGCCATTGCCGCGCTGGCCGGCATGCTGGCCCTGCCCAGCCTGGTGGTGCTGCTGCTGGCGGCCGGCTTTGCCAGCGTGGCCGACACGCCCCAGGCCCAGGGCGCGCTGCGCGGCATGGGCGCGGTGGCGGCCGGCCTGATCCTGGCCACCGGCCTCAAGCTGATCGGCGCGCTGCGCGCCAACCCCATGGGCCTCGCCGCCTGCCTGGGCCTGGCCGCGCTCACCGTCGTCGCCATGGCGGTGTTCAAGCTGAGCCTGGCCGTGGTGCTGGGCGTGCTGGGCGGCGGCGCCTGCCTGTGGGCCTGGCGCTGCCTGGGCCGCCCGCCGGCGACCGACCAGAAGCCGCCATCATGAGCATCCACCTGAGCGCGGCCGACTGGCTGGATCTTTTCGTACGCTACCTGTCGCTGTCGCTGCTGGCGGTAGGCGGCGCCATCGGCACCGCGCCGGCCATGCACCGCTACCTGGTGATCGACCGCCAGTGGCTGACCGAGCCGCAGTTTGGCAGCTCCATCGCGCTGGCCCAGGCCGCCCCCGGGCCCAACGTGCTGTTCGTCGCCCTGATGGGCTGGAACGTGGGCCTGAACGCCGGCGGCGGCCCCGCGGCCGGCTGGCGCGCCTATGCGCTGGCGCTGCTGGGCGCCGGCATCACCATGCTGGGCATGCTGCTGCCCTCGGGCGTGCTGACCTACACCGCCACGCGCTGGGCGCACCGCAACCGCACGCGCCGCTCGGTGCGCGCCTTCAAGGCCGGCATGGCGCCCATCGTCATCGGCCTGCTGCTGGTCACCGGCTGGCTGCTGACCGGCGCCCACGACCAGCCGGCGCGCGACGCGCCGCTGTGGCTGCTGACCGCCGCCACCACGCTCGTCGTCTGGCGCACCCGGCTGCACCTGCTGTGGCTGATCGGCGCCGGCGCCTTGCTGGGCGCGCTGGGCTGGGTGTAGACGTCGCGCCGGATCGCCGGCGCCACCTGTCTGGAAGCTGTCGTACGTAGTTGCCGAAGTGGTGACGCGCGAGGTCGTCGCGAACAATGAAAAGGTCACGCTTTTCGGGTTCGACCACGACATGAACGACCAAAACCTGCTCAAGGGGCTGCTGCTGGCGGCCGTCGCGCTGGCCTTCGGCCTGGGCGCATTCCGCTACCCCATCGGTGAGTTTTCACGCGCCGGGCCGGGCCTGTTTCCGCTGGTGATCAGCGGCATCCTGATGGTGATCGCCATCGTCAGCATCGTCCGGTCGCGCTTCGTGGAGCGGGTGCCGCTGGACTTCAGCATCCGCAACATCGTGATCATCATGGTGGCGCTGTGCGGCTTTGCCCTGGTGTCCCAGTACGTCAACATGGTGCTGGGCATCGCGTTCATGGTCTTCGTCTCGACCATCGCCGGCGACAGCTACTCGTGGCAGCGCAACCTCAAGATCAGCATCGCCCTGATCGTCGTGGCCTACGCGTTCCACTACCTCCTGGGGCTCAACCTGCCCTTGCCAGGCCCTTACTGATCCCGCCTCGATACGCCCCATTTTCGAGAACCGCCCCATGGAAACACTGCAAAACCTGGCCTTCGGCTTTGAGCACGCGCTGACGCTGCACAACCTGATGTACTGCGCCATCGGCTGCTCGGTGGGCACCCTGGTGGGCCTGCTGCCCGGCCTGGGGCCGCTGGCCACCATCAGCCTGCTGCTGCCGCTGACCTACTCGATCTCGACCACCGGCGCGCTGATCATGCTGGCGGGCATCTACTACGGCGCCCAGTACGGCGACAGCGTGAGCGCCATCACCATGAAGATGCCACACGCCACCAGCATCGTGGCCTGCATCGACGGCTACCAGATGACGCTCAAGGGCAAGACGGGGCTGGCGCTGTTCACCGCCGGCGTATCCAGCTTCATCGGCGGCACGGTGGCCATCGTGGTGCTGGCCTGGCTGGCGCCCACGCTGGGCGAGGTGGCCTTCAAGTTCGGGCCGGCCGACTACTGCGCGCTGATGATGTTCGGTTTTCTGTGCGTCAGCTTCGTCACCACCGGCAGCCTGTTGAACGGCTTCGCCATGTGCATGATCGGCGTGCTGCTGGGCCTGGTGGGCACCGACGTCAACAGCGGCATGGCGCGCTACACCTTCGATCTGCCCAACCTGGCCGACGGCGTGAGCCTGGTGAGCCTGGCGCTGGGGTGCTTCGGCATCGCCGAAATCACCAAGAACCTGGACGCCCACGAGCAGCGCTCGCCCTTCAACGGCACGATCAAGCTGATGCCGACCTGGCCCGAGTTCAAGCGCATCTTTCCGAGCGCGCTGCGCGGCAGTGCCGTGGGCTCGTTCATCGGCATCCTGCCGGGCGGCGGCGCGGCGATCGCCCAGTTCGCCGCCTACGCGCTGGACAAGAAGGTCAGCAAATACAAGGACGAGATCGGCTCCGGCGCCATCGAGGGCGTGGCCGGGCAGGCGGCGGCCGACGAGGCCGCGGCGCGCACCAGCTTCATCCCGCTGATGAGCATCGGCATCCCCGAGAACGCGGTGACGGCGCTGATGCTGGGCGCCTTCATCATCAAGGGCATCCAGCCGGGCCCCAACATGATCGCCAGCCACCCGGAGCTGTTCTGGGGCCTGGTGGCCAGCATGTGGGTGGGCAACGTGTTCCTGCTGGTGCTGAACGTGCCGCTGGTGCGCTACCTGCTGTCGATCTTCAAGATCCCGTACAACGTGCTGTTCCCGGCCATCCTGTTCTTCTGCTGCATCGGCACCTACAGCATCAACAACAACCTGGACGACATCTACACCACGGCGATCTTCGGCCTGATCGGCTACGTCTTCATGCGCTTCGGGCTGGACGCCGCGCCGCTCATGCTGGGCTTCATCCTGGGCCCCATGCTGGAGGAAAACTTCCGCCGCACCCTGCTGCTGAGCCGTGGCAGCTTCGAGATCTTCGTCGAGCGCCCGATCAGCGGCACCCTGCTGGGCCTGATCGCGCTGTTCATCACCTGGCAGGTGCTGGCCTTCTACTTCAAGGCACGGGCCAAGAGGCGGGAAGCCGCGCTCACGCCGCCGCCCCTGCCGGTTGCGCCACTGGCCGACCGGGTGCCGGAAAGCGGATCCGCACCCTGAAGCCGGCACCGGCCGCGCTCGTCTCGATCGCGGCCGTCGCGCCGTGCAGGCGCGCGATGTCGGCCACGATCGCCAGCCCCAGTCCGCTGCCGGTGCCGCCGGCGCCACGGCTCCGGTGAAAGCGCCGCCACAGCAGCTCGCGCTCGTCGGCGGGCACGCCGGGGCCATCGTCTTCCACGCTCAGTTCGGCGCCGCCCTCCAGCATGCGGGTGCGAACCGTGACGCGGGCACCGCGCCCCGCGTGCTCGATGGCGTTGTGGATCAGATTGCCGATCAACTCGTCCAGCAGCACCGGGTGGCCGTCGACCACGGCCGGCTCGAGATCGAAGCCCAAATCCTGCCCCGCCTGCAGCGCGGGAGCGAGCCAATGGTCGGCGCTGCCGGCGGCCAGCTGGCGCAGATCGACCCGCTGGGGCATCGCCCGGGCCTCCAGCGCCGCGCCCTCGGCGCGCGCCAGCGACAGCAGCTGCTGCGCCAGGCGGCTGCCGCGCTCGGCCGCCAGGTGCAGGCGCTCCAGCGCGGGTTGCAGGGCCGCGGGATGCTCGCTGGCGAGCAGCTCCGACGCCTCGACGCGCACGATGGCCCAGGGCGTGCGCAGCTGGTGCGCGGCATCGGCCACGAAGGCGCGCTGCGCGCCGGCGGCCTCGCGCAGCCGCGCCAGCAGGGCGTTGAGCGTCTGCACGAAGCCGGCCACTTCGCCGGGCATGCTTCCGGCGTCGATGGCGCGCAGCTGACGCGCATCGAGCCGGCCGATGGCGTCGGACGCGCGCTGCAGCGGCTGCAGCACGCGATGGATGGCCAGCAGCGCCAGGGCAGCCAGCGGCAGCGCCAGCGCCAGCGCGCCGACGGCCGCGGCCAGCACGGCGGCGCGCAGGGCCGCCGTGCGCTTGCCCTTGGTTTCGGCCACCAGAACGGGGCACACCCGGCCGCCTTCGGCGCACGGGTCGCCGTACGCGGCCACGCGCATCGGCCGGCCCTGGAGCGCGCCGTCGAAAAACAGCCACTGGCCGGCGGCCAGCGCCGCCGGCGCCAGCGCCGCGAGTTCCGCGCTGCCCCCCAGCACATGCCCGGCCGGATCGGCGACGGAAAACACCGTCTCATCGACGAGGTCGGCACTCAGCGCCCTGGCCGTCTGCGCGCTGATCGGCAGGCTGAGCTGCCCCTGGTGGTCCTCCACGATCTGCGACAGCGCCACCGCCGTGTCAGTCAGCGAGCGGTCCAGCGAATCGAGCGCCGGCGTCAGCACCAGCACGTAGATCATCGCCGCCGCCAGCGGGATAAGCGCGGCCAGCGACAGCGCCAGCCACAGCCCGAAGGTGCGCCGCAGGCTGGGGCGTGTCATCGAACCCCATCCGTCGGCGCGGCCGGCTCCAGCAGGTAGCCCAGGCCGCGCACCGTGCGCAGCCGCACGCCCGCCGGCTCGATCTTGCCGCGCAGGCGCGACATCAGCAGCTCCATCGCGTTGTCGGAGGTGGCGGCGGTCCAGTCCGGGACCAGCGCGGCGAGCTGGTCGCGCGCCACGATGGCGCCCAGGTGCATGAGCAGGTATTCGACCACGATCGACTCGCGCGCGGTCAGGTTGAGCGCCTGCTCGCCGTGGTAGGCACGGCGCAGCGCGGCGTCGAAGCGCAGCGCGGCCACCTGCAGCACCCGGCTGCGCCGCAACGCGTGGCGCCGCACCAGCGCGTGCAGGCGCGCCAGCAGCTCGGGCACGGCAAAGGGCTTGACGAGGTAGTCGTCGGCCCCGTTGGCCAGGCCCAGCACGCGGTCGTCGATGCTGTCGCGCGCCGTCAGCATGAGCACCGGCAGGCTCGAGCCCTGCGTGCGCACCTGGTCGAGCGTCTCCAGGCCGTCGATGCCGGGCAGGCCGATGTCGAGCACCAGCGCGTCGTAGTCGTCCTGCAGCACCGACTTGGCCACCGGCTCGCCGCGGTGGCTGACGTCGACGTGCCAGCCCCGCGCGCGGATGGCCTCGGCAACGGACTGCGCCAGGGTGACGTCGTCTTCGACCAGCAGGATGTTCATGCGGGCTTGGCGCGTGCCGCCTGGTCCAGCCACACGCCCAGGCCCTGGGCGTTCAGCTCGATGTCGATCGCCAGCCACTCGGCCGCCGCGGCCACGCCGCCGGTCCAGCCGTGCCGCAGGGCGCGGCCGGTGTAGAGCGCGCTCAGCTCGGCGCGCAGCCGCGCGTGGCGCTCGCTTGCCGGCAGCGCCGCGGCCGCGCGGCCGATGTCCACCATGGCGTCGATCTGCTCATGCAGGTCGGCGGCCAGGCGCTCGACCGGCAGCAGCGGGCCGTAGTGGGTGAGACAGACCGCCGACGGCTTGAGGGCCACCAGCCGGTCGATGGAGCGGTGCAGCGCCGGCGGATCGAACTCGCTCGGCGACGTGGCCGGCACGATGAACGGCCCCTGCGTCGAGTCGAACTCGCGGTAGGACACGCCGAAGGTGTCGCCGCTGAAGACCCAGCCCGAGGCCGGATCGAAGATGGCGTTGTGGTGCCGCGCGTGGCCCGGCGTGTCCAGGCAGACCAGACGCCGGCCCGCCAGGTCGACCTCGTGGCCGTCGGGTGCCTGCACCACGCGCTCGGCCGGCACCGGCACCAGGCGGCCGTAGCTGCGCTGCATCTCGGCCTCGCCGTACACCGCCGTGGCACCGGCCCACAGGCGGCTGGGGTCGATCATATGGCGCGCGCCGCGCGGATGCACCACCAGGCGCGCGTGGGGCAACTGGCGCAGCAGCGCGCCCGCGCCACCGGCGTGGTCCAGGTGCACGTGCGTCAGGATCAGCCAGTCCACGTCGGCCGGCGCCAGGCCGGCTTGCGCCAAGGCCGCCAGCAGGCGCGGCACCGAGTGGTTGACGCCGCAGTCGATGAAGGCGCCGCGGCCCTTTTCAACGACCAGGTAGGCCGCATCGAGGCGCGGACGCACGAAGCCGGTGTCGATGACGTGGATGCCGTGGGAGTCGTTCATGGGGGCATGGGCTTGGGACGCTGTGCGAATTCTGGCCCATCAGGCCACGGCGTCGGCCAGCAGCCCGCGCTCCACCATCGCCACCTGTCGCTCGGCCAGCACCAGCCGCGCCGGCTCATTCAGTGCGCGCAGGGGGCCGTCGATCATCAGGAAGGCCATGCCGTGCACCGCCGACCAGGCCATGAACTCGGCCCCCGGCCGGCGATCCGGGGGCAGCAGGCCGGCGGCCACCATGGCGTCCAGCGCGTCGCCCAGCAGCTCGAACGGATCGCGCCCGCTGCTGCCGCGCGACGCCGGGTCGTCCGGGGCGAACTCCTGCAGGCCGAACGGCCGTGCGGCAAACGCGGTGCGAAACAGCCCCGGCTGCTGCCAGGCAAAGCGCAGGTAGCCGATGCCCACCCCGCGCAGGGCCGCGCGCGCGCGCCGGCCCGCATCGCGCAGGCGGCGCGTCGCAGCGCTCACCTCATTCTCGATCTCCTGCGCCAGCAGGGCCAGCGCGGCGGCGCGCACGGCGCCGAACAGGGCCTGGTGACTGGCGAAGTGCCGGTAGGCGGCGTTGGGCACCACGCCGGCGCGGCGCGTGGCCTCGCGCAGCACGACGGCGGAGGGCCCGCCTTCGCGCGCCAGCTCGATGCCGGCGTCCAGCAGGGCGCGGCGCAGGTCGCCGTGCCGGTAGGTGCGACGCGCGGTTGATTTTGCGAGACCTGACATTTGGAAACAGATCTTATGTGGACACCGTCCAAATCCCTACGTAGTATAAGTGTACGGCGTCCACAATTTCTACGCCAGTGGGCCCATTTCCATTCATCACCGAGGACCCGGTCATGCAATTCATCCCCTACCTCAACTTCGACGGCAACTGCGCCGAGGCCTTTGCCTTCTATGCCAGGCTGTTCAAGGGCACCATCGTCTACCAGGGCACGTTCGGCGACATGCCACCCCAGCCCGACAGCCCGCCGCTGCCCGAGAGCGCCAAGAACCGCGTGATGCACGTGCACCTGCAGGTGGGCACGCAGTCGCTGATGGCGTCCGACACCATGCCCGCCGCGCCGGGGCAGGACCCCGCCACCTGCGGCGGCGGCTACCAGAAGCCGCAGGGCCTGTGGGTGTCCATCGGCGTCGCCAACGCCGCCGAAGGCCGGCGCGTGTTCGACGGCCTGGCGCAGGGCGGCGCGGTGGCCATGCCCTTTGCCAAGACCTTCTGGTCGGAAGGCTTCGGCATGGTGACCGACCGCTTCGGCACGCCGTGGATGGTCAACGTGAGCGCCCAGGCTTGACTGCTCCCACACCGGCGACCACCATGCCCGACGACCGCACCATCCACCTGCACCGCGTGCTGCGCACCACGCCCGACAAGCTCTACCGCGCCTTCACCGAAGCGGACGCCCTGGCCAAGTGGCTGCCGCCGCACGGCTTCACCTGCCAGATCCACCAGTTCGACGCCCGCGTCGGCGGCACCTTCCGCATGTCCTTTCACAACTTCGGCAGCGGCAACGGGCACTCGTTCGGCGGCGAATACCTCGAACTGGTGCCGGGCCAACTCATCCGCTACACCGACCGGTTCGACGACCCCCATCTACCCGGCGTGCTCGAGGTGACCGTCAAGCTCAAGCCCGTGAGCTGTGGCACCGAGCTTGCCATCACCCAGGCCGGCATCCCGCAGGCCATCCCGCTGGAAGCGTGCTACCTCGGCTGGCAGGAATCGCTGGCGCAACTGGCCCAGCTGGTGGAGCCGGACATTCCAGGCTGAGCCCGGGAGAGACGTCTTGCCGCCCGCGCCCAAGCATCATCGGCCGATGCCCTCGCTTGCGCCACACCGCTGGCGGTGTTCACCACGGGCTGGCCGTCGGGCCGATTGAGAGAAGGTGCAGATCATGTCGAAAGTACGCGTTGCCAGCTTCAGCATGTCGCTCGATGGCTACGGCGCCGGCCCTGACCAAAGCCTTGAGAACCCGCTGGGCATCGGGGGCAAGGACCTGCATGGCTGGTTCGTTGGCACCCGCGCCTGGCAGCGCATGCACGGGCAGGAGGGCGGCGCGGGCGGCATCGACGATGACTTCGCCGCACGCGGCTTCGAGAACGTGGGCGCCTGGATCCTCGGGCGCAACATGTTCGGCCCTGTGCGCGGCCCCTGGCCCGACGAGCACTGGAAGGGGTGGTGGGGCGACAACCCGCCCTACCACGTGCCGGTGTTCGTGCTGACGCACCACGCACGCGCACCCATCGCCATGGCCGGCGGCACCCGCTTCCACTTCGTGACCGGCGGCATTCACGAGGCGCTGGACCAGGCCCGCAGGGCCGCCGGCGAGCGGGACGTGCGCATCGGCGGTGGCGCCGACACCATCCGGCAATACCTGCGCGCGCGGCTGATCGACGAACTGCACCTGGCCGTCTCACCGGTGCTCCTGGGCCGCGGCGAGCGGCTGTTCGACGGCCTGGACATGCGCGCGCTGGGCTACGCATGCGAGCAGTACACGGGCTCGTCCAAGGCCGCCCACTTCGTGCTTCGACGCACGGCCGCGTGATGTCTGGGCAGCGCACCGCGCAAGGCCGCGCGACGATGCTGTTTCGGCCACCAACCCACCCCCACGAGGAGCCATGACATGAACACGCCCGCCAAGAACACCATCTGCCTCTGGTACGACGGTGGCGCGGAAGAAGCCGCGCGCTTTTATGCCGCGACCTTCCCCGACTCCGCCGTCGGCGCGGTGCACCGCGCGCCGGGCGACTACCCCGACGGCAAGCAGGGCGACGTGCTGACCGTCGAGTTCACCGTGCTGGGCATCCCCTGCCTGGGTCTCAACGGCGGCCCCGCGTTCAAGCACAGCGAGGCGTTCTCGTTCCAGGTCGCCACCGTCGACCAGGCCGAGACCGACCGCTACTGGAATGCCATCATCGACCACGGCGGCCAGGCCAGCGCCTGCGGCTGGTGCAAGGACAAGTGGGGCCTGTCGTGGCAGATCACGCCGATCGCGCTGACCCGCGCCTACACCAGCGCCGACCGCGCCGCCGCCAAGCGCGCCTTCGACGCCATGATGACCATGGGCAAAATCGACGTCGCCGCCATCGAGGCCGCGGTGCGCGGCTGACCCAACGAAGGAGCCACCATGACAGACCCCGCCCTGCCACCGGTCGTCGATCGTGCGGCGTGGGAACGCGCCCGCGCCGAATTGCTGACCCGCGAAAAGGCCCACACGCGCGCCGGCGATGCCTTGGCCGCCGCGCGCCGGCGGCTGCCGATGACGCCCATGCCACCCGTCACCGTGACCGGTGCCCATGGCCCCGTCCCCCTGCACGAGGTCTTCGAGGGCCGGCGCCAGCTGCTGGTCTACCACTTCATGTGGAAGCGCGGCGCGCCGCACGACAAGCAGTGCGAAGGCTGCACCCACAGCCAGGTCGCGATGGACGCCGCCGTGCGCGCCTACCTTGCCGAACGCGACGTGAGCTACGCCGTGTTCAGCCGCGGCCCCTGGGCCGAGCTTGCCGCCTACCGCGACTTCATGGGCTGGACGGCGCCCTGGTATTCGACGCTGGATGACCAGGACGGCCCGCTGACCACGCGCAACGGCGGCGACCTGCGCTGCTACCTGCGTGTCGGCCACGAGGTCTTCATGACCTACGAGTCGACGCAGCGAGGCATCGAGCCGATGCTGCCCACGCTCCAGCTGCTCGACCTCACGCCCTACGGCCGGCAGGAGTCGTGGGAAGACTCGCCCGCCGGCTGGCCACAGGAGGTTGAAGCCGGATCGTGGTGGCGGCGCGACGGCCGCCCGGTGGCGCAGTGGACCCGCATCGGGCCTGCCAGCCCCGACAAACCATGACCAACCAGGAACGGGACAAGCTCCTGCGCGCGCTGCAGGACCGCTTCGACCGGCACGCCCGGCGCCATCCGGCCATCGCGTGGGCCGAGGTGCAGCAGCGGCTGATCGGCCAGCCCGAGGCGCTGCGCACCCTGCACTGGATGGAAGCCACCGGCGGCGAGCCGGACGTGATCGGCCGGGACGCGGGCGCCTGCGTCTTCGCCGACTGCTCGCCCGAGAGCCCGCCCGGGCGCCGCAGCCTGTGCTACGACCGCGCCGCGCTGGACGCCCGCAAGGCCAACAAGCCCGGCGGCAACGCCCTCGACACGGCCGCCGAGGCGGGCGTCGAGCTGCTGAGCGAGGCGCAGTACCACCACCTGCAGACGCTGGGCGAGTTCGACACCAAGACCTCCAGCTGGCTGCTGACCCCACCCGGCGTGCGCAGCCGCGGCGGCGCGCTGTTTGGCGACCGGCGTTTCGGCCGCGTGTTCATCTATCACAACGGGGCCGAGTCGTACTACGCCGCGCGGGGCTTCCGCGCGGCGCTGCGGGTCTGACCCCATCCACCCACGACCCATCGGGAGACCGACATGCCGCACAACCCCGTCGTCTGGTTCGAGATCTACGTGCAGGACATGGCCCGCGCCCAGCGCTTTTACGAAAGCGTGCTGCAGTGCCAGCTGCAGCCCCTGACCCCGCCCGACAGCGTGGCCGGCGGCACGGCGATGATGGCCTTTCCCATGGACATGGCCGCGCCCGGCACAGGCGGCATGCTGGTGCAGATGGCCGGCGTGCCTTCGGGCGGCGGCGGCACCCTGGTGTACTTCGGCTGCGACGATTGCGCCCAGCCGCAAGGCCGCGTGCTGGCCGCCGGCGGGCGCATCGACAAGCCCAAGTTCTCGATCGGCCCCTACGGCTTCATCGCGCTGGTGGTGGACACCGAGGGCAACTGCGTCGGACTGCACTCGATGCAGTGACCATGCCGGTCAAGGCGCGGCCCTACGAGAACCAGCGCAGGAAAGCGGCGGCGGTCAGCGCCGTGGCGCCCAGCGCGGCCAGGGCGCGCCACGCCGGTGCGCCGTGCGGGCGTCGCAGCGACAGCGCGATCAAGACCACCGCCACCAGCGCGCACAGCAGCTTGAGCACCAGCGCGCCGATGGCGATGCCGTGGATGTCCGGCAACTGGCCATAGAAGCGGTAGCTCACCAGGCCGAACAGGCTGCCGCTGGCCAGCTGCAGCGCCCAGCCCGCCAGCGCCAGCCACAGCACGCCGCGCGCACCCGGCGGCCGGGCGGCGGCCAGCGCGTACAGCGGCGCGGCGACCACGATCACGGCGCCGAAGTTGTGGCCGACCTGGGTCAGCGCGTAGGCGAGGTTCTGCCCGTCCAAGCCGGCTACTCGACGCTGACGGCCACGCAGCGCTGCAACCCGATGGGCGTATGCGCCTTGTTGACGACCTTGATGCAGATGTCGTGCTTGCCGGCGGCCAGCGTCTCCAGCGTGTAGCTGCCCTTGAGCTGGCGCAGGATGCCCGCTTCCTTGCCGTCCACGTAGACGTGCACGTGGTCGCCGCCCGGGCCGGGCACCACCGCGTACACCAGCTTGTTCTGGTTCATCGCGTCCAGCTTGGCACCGTCCTTTGGCGACTCGATGGTGACCGAGCCCTCGGCCGCCATGGCGGCCGGCGCCAGCAGGCACGCCCCCGACATCAGGGCAACAAGGAGGGTGGCTGTGGGCAGGCGAATCATGGCGGCTCCAAGGTGATGAATGCGGCTGAACGAGCCGCTGGCGTCACGAGCATACTGCGCTGCGTGTTCGCGGCGCCAGCTTTGCCTGTGGATCTGCAAGGCGTGCCGGCAGGCCGTGGGCGGTCACCGCATGCCCTCAGCCATGATGACAGCGATCCAGCGCCTGGCGCGGCGACAGGATGCAAAGCCCCAGGGCACCCGGAACGTCCAGCAGATCGGCATCCCCGCTGACCAGCCAGTCGGCACCCGCCGCCAGTGCAGCCTGGATGAACACATCGTCGTCGGCATCGCGGCTCAGGCGCGGCGCCGGGCCATCCGGCAACCGCACCCACTCGGCCACCGCCGACAGGTCGATCAGCAGGCGGCGGCGCGCCTCGACGCTGATGTAGCGATCGAACTTGGGCCGCCACAGGCGCGTTTGCAACTCGGCGAACGTCGGCTCCGCAAAAACCAGCCGGCTGCTCTGCAACAAGGCCTGCATCAACCGTGCCGGCACCGATGCGGGCATGAGCGCCGCGCTGATCAGCACGTTGGTGTCCAGCACCACGCGGCGCGGCGGCATGGCGCGGGCTTCAACTTTCGTCGGCCAGCAGCTCGTCCAGCCGTGCCGGAGTCAGCCCCGCGGCCTGCGCCTGCGCGCCCACCTCGGCCAGCGTGTGCTGCAGGCGATTGGCGTAGAAGGCGCGCATGGCCTCGTAATCCTGCACCGAGACCAACACGCCCACCACGCGGTCGCGCCGCGTCACGCGCACCGGCTCGCGCTGGGCGGCATCCAGAAAGGCGCCGAAGTTGATCTTGGCTTCGTTGGCGGTCAGGGTGTGCATGGTTTTCAGGCCTCCGCTTCCGATCGAATCGATCGATTCGTTCATTTTAAGCGAATCGACCGTTTCCGTCACCCTTGTAAGGCCCCGCCCCGCTGGCGCCGCGCCTCGTACAGGCACACGCCGCTGGCCACCGACACGTTCAGGCTCTCCACCGCGCCCTGCATGGGAATGCGCACCAGCGCGTCGCAGGTCTTGCGCGTGAGCTGGCGCAGGCCCGGCCCTTCGGCGCCCAGCACCAGGGCGGTGGGCGCCTTCAGGTCGGCCGCATACAGGCTTTGCTCGGCCTCGCCGGCGGTGCCGATGACCCAGACGCCGCGCTCCTTCAGCTCGCCCAGGGTGCGCGCCAGGTTGGTGACCATGAAGTAGGGCACGGTCTCGGCCGCGCCGCTGGCCACCTTGGCCACGGTGGCGTTGATGCCGCAGGCATGGTCCTTGGGCGCGATGACGGCGTGCGCGCCGGCGCCGTCGGCCACGCGCAGGCAGGCGCCCAGGTTGTGCGGGTCGGTCACGCCGTCCAGCACCAGCAGCAGCGCGGGCTCGGTCAAGTCGTCCAGCAGTTCATCCAGCGTGCGCACGCCTTCGATGGCCTGCACGCGCGCCACCACGCCCTGGTGCCCCACCCCGCCGGCCAGCCGCGCCAGGCGCGGCGCATCGGCCTCGATCACGCGCACGCCGGCCTCGGCGGCGCGGCTCAAAAACTGCTTCATGCGCGCGTCGCGCCGCGTGGCATCGACGTAGACCTCGACGATGGAGGCGGGTGCGGTCTTCAAACGCACGCCGACGGCGTGAAAGCCGAACAGGACTTTGGGGGCAGACATGCGGGCCATTATCGGCCCCAGGGATCAGGCATCATCGCCCCAAAGCCGCTGACGATGATCGCCCTGCCCCACATCTCCCCGCTGGAACACGCCGCCTTCGTGGCGGCGGGCCTGCTGACCTACGTCATCGTCACGCGGGTGCGGCGCCAGCGGCGCCACCCGTATGCCGCCATGTCCTGGGTGCTGGGCATCGCGGCCTTTCCCTACCTGGGTCTGCCGCTGTTCCTGATCTTCGGCACGCGCAAGCTGCTGCGGCCGGCCACGCGCCGCCAGCCGGCGCCCAGCGGGCCCTGGGCGCAGGCCGCGCCCTTGTGGGCCACGCGCCTGCTGGCGGCGCTGGGCGTGGCCGGCGCGCAACCGCAGGCGGCCGTGCGCTTTGCCGCCGACGGCGACGAAGCGCTTGCGCAACTGCGCACGCTGATTGCCGAGAGCCGCCGCACGCTGGACATCTGCACCTATGTGCTGGGCGACGACGAGGTGGGCGCCGCCGTGGCCGCCGCGCTGGCGCAGCAGGCGCGCGCCGGCGTGCGGGTGCGCCTGCTGGTCGACGCCATCGGCAACCTGAAGAGCGCGCACCGCCACGACGCGCTGCTCAAGAGCGCGGGCGTGCAGACGCGCCTGTTCGTGCCGGCGCTGGGTTTTCCGGGACGCGGGCGCACCAACCTGCGCAACCACCGCAAGATCGTGGTGGCCGACGGCACGCGGCTGTGGGCCGGCGGGCGCAACATCGCCAACGAATACTTCATCGGCCGCGTGGGCGAGCCGCCCTGGCTGGATCTGAGCTTCGTGGCCGAGGGCGCGCTGGCCGCGCAAGCGCTGGCCCTGTTCGAGGGCGACTGGCAGATTGCCCGCGGCGCGCGCAAGGCCACGCGCCTGGACTACGCCGAGCGCTGGGCCCGGCACGAAGCGCACGCGCACGACAGCGCCGCCGCCCTGCCCCCGGCCGCCCCCACCCTGCCCCCGCTGGCGCAATGGGTGCCCAGCGGGCCGGATTTTCACGAGGACATCCTGCACGCGCTGCTGGTGTCCAGCATCTTCCACGCCGAGCGGCGCCTGCTGCTGGCCACGCCCTATTTCGTGCCCGACGAGGGCCTGCTGGAGGCGCTGGTGCTGGCCGCCAAGCGCGGGCTGCAGATCACCCTGATCATCCCCGAGCGCTCCAACCACCGGCTGGCCGACTGGGCGCGCGGGCGCGCGCTGCGCGAGCTGGCCGCCGCCGGCGCCGACGTGCGCCTGCTGCCCGGCATGCTGCACGCCAAGGCGGTGGTGGTCGACGACGCGCTGGCGCTGTGCGGCTCGGCCAACCTGGACAGCCGCAGCCTGTTCATCAACTACGAGGCCATGGCCGCCTTCTACGGCCCGGCCGAGATCGAGTGGCTGGGCCGCTGGATCGGCGAGGCCGCGCGGCACGGCAAGCGCGCCTCGGCCGAGCCGCCCAGCTGGTGGCGCGACATCGGCGAGGGCCTGGTGGCCACCGTGGGGTTCCAGCTCTGATGAACCGTTTCAAGCCCCGTAGGCTGGGGCGGAGCGCAGAGTAATTCCAACGGGCGGCGGTAGGCTGGGTTGGCATCTCAGCCTACTTGAAGTTTGAAGTCATCCTAGCCTAACGGCACGTCGCGGACGACCTTCCCGTCGATTTAGAAGTGGGTGAACGTGGCCAGAAGAGGATCGTCACTCGGGTTGGCCACCAACGGGCTCATCGCCGCCATGCCGGCTTATTCTGCGCCAGGAACGACACCACGGTCTGGCTGAAACCAAGAGTCTGAAGTCTCGGGTTAGATGCTGTTCGATCTGACAGCGAGGCCCCAGGGTGGATACGGCATCCCACCGCTCGAGCTGGGGTGCCCCCAGCCATGCCGCCTCGGCTGCGGGGCCGCGCGGTGATCTCCAAAGGAGCGCGTAGCGCGACTGCAGAGAACACCGCGCAACGACCGGAAACCAGCCGATTGAGCACAACTCGAAAATACAAGGGTGGGTGGACTGCATGCCCTTCTCGATCGCGCCAAGTCCTCAGCGGTCGATACTGGCCACCCGCTGACCTTCGGAAACGTCATCCCCTTCGCCCACCTCCAGGGCGTGCAGGCGCCCAGCACAAGGTGCGGTGACGGGAATTTCCATCTTCATCGATTCAACGACAAACAGGGTGTCTTCCGCAGCCACCTGAGTGCCGGGCGTCGCCATCACCTTCCAGACCTTGCCGGTCACTTCGGCATACACAGATTCGATAGGCATGGGGTCTCCTTGGATGTGAATGTTCAATGGCCGCTATCCAGCGCGGCAGGTGGAGGGAAGCCGTACAACGCGCAGGCATTGCCGACCAACAGGCGCTGGCGCGCCTCGGACGAATCGGTCCACGCGTGCGCCAGCGCCAGTAAGCTGGCGTAGGGTGGCGAGGGCGTAGCCAGATTCACGTGGGGCCAATCGGAGCCCCAGATGACGCGCTCAGGCGCATGCGCGATGAGGGCCTTAGCCATGGGCGTCACGTCACCGTAGGGCGGTGTTGGCGCTGTTGACAGCCGCATGGGCGCAGAAAGCTTAACCCAAGCATGACCACGGTCCAACAGGCGCAACAGGCTACCAAAGGCCGGATGCGCAATGCCCTGGCCAGCCTGAATGCGGGCCATATGATCGATGACCACGGGCGCCTTGAGTGCGGACAGCCGGTCCTCCACGGCCAGAAGCGTGTTCGGCTCCAGATGCACTTGGGCATGCCATCCGTACTCGGCGATGCGTGCCACCAGATTCTCATCCAACGCCATGCCGGCTTGCGCAGAGGCCGTATAAGAAAAACGCAGCCCACGCACGCCTCGTGCATGCCATGCAGCCAACGTGGCCTCGTCTGGCGGCGTAAGCGGGGGCACCAGCACGCCCCGAAAGCGCGCTGGGTGCTCCGCCAAGGCATCCAAAGTCCGGCGGTTGTCTCGCCCGCTCACTGCGGGATGCACGATCACTGCACGCTCCACGCCGGCGGCGTCCATTCGCTGCAAAAGTTCTGGAACGCCCAGGTCAGGCACAGTGTATGGTGACACCCCTTCAATCGGATACCGGGACAGCGGTCCATAAAGGTGTACATGTGCATCACAGATGCCCGGCCGTCGAGCAGGATCAGCCGTGACGGGACTCACTTGCGTACATCCTGGTTGTTGGCCCCAATGGATTTGATTAAGCGATCGTAACGCTCGTATTCATTGTGTACAAAATTAGCAAACTCGTCGGCCGCTAAATAGCCCTGCGGCACGTGCAAGGTGCGCAACAGTTGCTCGAACTCCGGCGTATGCGTTGCCGTGGCGCACGCAGCGGAGAGCTTGGCCACCGTAGCAGCCGGTGTACCCTTGGGAACGATTAAGCCGCCCCAACCGATCGAAGTCAACGGATAGCCCTGCTCTTTAAAAGTCGGCAGATCAGGGTAGTCGGGACTGCGCTTGTCCAGCAGGATACCCAGGGGG
Source organism: Burkholderiaceae bacterium (assembly GCA_024235995.1). NCBI lineage: Bacteria > Pseudomonadati > Pseudomonadota > Betaproteobacteria > Burkholderiales > Burkholderiaceae > Burkholderiaceae bacterium. The sequence goes on along the minus strand of JACKLI010000001.1, from coordinate 2,120,685 downwards.
CGCAGCCGCTCGCGCAGTTGAGCCATGGTTTGCACTCCAGCCACCCAACCGGTGATATCGCCCGACAGCGCCAGTCGTGCCGCTTCGGCATCACCCTTGGTCGGCACATGCAGCCAGTTGATGCCAGCGATCTGGCCAAACTCCACCTCCGCCAAGTGCGGCAACGAGCCGACTCCGGTCGAAGACAGCGACACCTTGCCCGGGTGAGCCTTGGCGTAATCGACCAGATCTTTCAGTGTCTTAACAGGCCGTTGAAAAAATGCTCATCGAACGCGCCAGGGTCGTGGATTTCGAAGAAACGGATCGCGCAAACTGGCCTGCGCAGCGATTGGAGCGGCCATTTCGGCCTGTTTGCAGGCCGTTTTGCCCGTTCCGGGCGCACGTATCCCATGGTTCACGCATGATGCGCGTCCCACCAACCGCCCAGACTGCCCATGCGCACCAGGTTGTAGGTGGCAAAGCACAGCAGCGCCTGGCCCGCGAGCTTGGCCTGACCGATCAATTTGGTCTTGGCCAGACCGCCCACTGTCTTGATCCAGCCAAAGGCCTCCTCGATTCGCTTGCGCACTTTGAGGCTGGTTTTGTAGCCCTCGTGGCGCTTGATGCGCCCATCGACTGCAGAGTGCTTGTCCTTGGCCGCCACGTGCGGCGTGACCAAGAGCCGGCGACAGCCCTTGATGAAGGCCTTGCTGTCGTAGCCCTTGTCGGCGCCGACCGTGGCCCGCTTGTTCCTGTTGCCCCGGCGTTTGAGCATCGCCAGCGCCGCCTCGCGCTCGGCGGTGCCACTGGCATGTGTGATCTCCACATCCACGATCAGACCGTTGCGGTTCTCCATGAGGATGTGCCCCATGTGGCACAGGCGGGACTTGTCGCCCGCGCTCTTCTTGAACAGCCGGGCATCGGCATCGGTGGTGCTGGCATGGGTGCCGTTGCAGCGCTCCTGCCCTTTGAAGTTCACCTCGGGGTTGCGTCCGGGTGGCGTGCCGCTGTCGTCGTCTTTGCGTTTGAAACTCTTGTGCGAGGCCCAGGCCTCAATCAGCGTGCCGTCCACGCTGAAGTGTTCGTCGCTGGCAAGCCGGCCCCACTGGGCGCTGAGCTTGACGCGCTCGAAGAAGGCGCGCGCCAGGTCTTCGTTGAAGAGGCGTTCGCGGTTGGCGCTGAAGGTGGAGTGGTCCCAAACTTTGTCCTCGATGTTCAGGCCGACGAACCAGCGGTACAGCAGGTTGTAGTTGACCGCCTCGACCAGCTGGCGTTCGCTGCGGATGGAGAACAGGATTTGCAGCAGCAAGGCCTTGAGCAGCATCTCCGGCGGCACCGACGGTCGGCCACGGCGGGCGTACACCGCTTCGAACTCGCTGTTCATGCTCGCCAGCAGCGCATCCACCACGGCGCGCAACTTGCGCAGCGGGTGTGCCGCTGGCACTCTTTCTTCAAGGCTGATGTAGCTGAACATCGCCCCCTGGAAGTCTTGGTTGCCTCTCATCTTTCTTGTCGCAGTTGTTGCGGGATGGCTTCAGATCGTAGCGGCCGACGCGGACGCTCGCAGGGGATTTTTCAACGGCCTGTTAAAGGGCGAACTCTCCAGCACCACCAGTACCTGCGGGGTAATGTGGGTACGGCAGACATAGTCGAAGCTATCCACATCGTAGCTCAATGACATCATATGAGGTTGCGTGGTAAGCGGCCCGACGGTGGTTAGGCCGATCACATTGCCATCGGGTGCTGCGCGCGCCACGCGCGCTGTCCCCAGAGTCCCCGCTGCCCCCGGCTGGTTGCTGATGACCAGCGGCCGTCCCAGCGACTTCTGCATACTCACCTGCATCACACGAGCGGGCGGATCAACGCTGCCTCCCGGGGGAAAAGGAACGATCAATTCGATGGGTTGTGCCAAGGCCTGTGCAAAGCTCCATAGCCCGGCTGCCACTACCGCCAGCATGCGTAACGCTTTGAGCGCAGTCGTCATCGTTGTCTCCTGGTGCAAAAAGGGCGATCTAGCGGACAGGCTGGCGCACGGCGCGCAACATCTCATAGGCATCCGTGACCCAATCGCAAAGGATCGAGCGCGTTTCACGCGGATCGATCACGTCGAGAATGCCGAACTTTTCGGCGGTGCGAAATGGCGAGGCCAGCTGGTGATAGTAGGCTTCGATCTCAACGCGTCGCTGCTCCGGATCGCCTGCTTGGTTGATTTCGGTGCGGTAGGCGGCGGCCACGCCGCCTTCAATGGGAATCGAGCCCCAGCGCGCCGATGGCCAAGCAAAGCGGTGATTTAGCTGCGGAAAGTACTTGGGTGCATGCAATCCTCCCGCCATGCCGAAAGCACGCCGCAGAATGATTGATACCCACGGGATGCGGATGGTCTCGATAGTGGTCATCACCCGCACCGCCCCTAACAACGTACCACTCAGTTCGGCCTCGGGCCCGGTGGCATTGCCGGGTTGATCGACCAGATTGACCATCGGCAGCCCGAAGGTGTCACACAGCTTGACCAGGCGCTCCACCTTCCAGGCCGCCGCCAAGGTCATGGCCCCGCCGGCTACGCGCGGGTCACCACACATCAAGCCTACCGGGTGTCCGTCCAGCCGAGCCAAGCCAGTGATGATCGAGCCTCCTTGGTAGCGACCGATTTCGAAGAAACTGCCTTCGTCGAACACCGAAGCGACAATCCTGCGCGCATCAAACACCCGTCGCCGGTCCTTCGGAATGGCGTTCTTCAACCAGTCGTCGGCGCGATCCGGATCGTCCGCACAGACCTGGCGCTCGGGCAGGCTAGCGGCATGCCGCGGCAGGTAGGACAAAAAGCGCCGCACCTGACCAAAGGCGTCTTCTTCCGACACGGCTTCGTTATGCACCAGGGCGCTGCGCCGATGCACCATGTGGCCGCCCAGCGCGTTCTTGTCGATATCAATACCGTAAGCCTGTTTGACGACCGGAGGCCCGGCGGCGAACACCTGGGACTGATCGCGCACCATGACAGAGAAATGCGACAGCAGTACCTTCATGGCCCCCAGGCCAGCGCAGGAACCCAAGGCAACCCCCACCACGGGCACCGTACGCAGCAACTCCACCACCGGCCAATTTGGGTAGCCTGGAATCTTGCTGCTGCCCTGCTGCTCCAGCAGCTTAACGCTTCCACCGGCCGTGTCGACCAACCGAACCAATGGCATCCGTTGGTCCAAGGCCAAGCGCTCGGCGTAAATCCATTTATCCGAGATGGTCGCTTCGGAAGATCCGGCACGCAGCGAGTAGTCGTCCGCAGAGACCACGAGCTTGCGCCCGTCAATGCGCCCGGTGCCCATGATGGCGTTCACGGGGGTTTGTTCAACGAACCTGCCGGCCTCGTCGTAACGCGCCTTACCAGCGATACGGCCCAGCTCACGAAAACTGCCGTCGTCCAACAGCTTCACGATGCGCTCTCGCGCGTTCATGCGGCCCATGGCCTTCATGCGCGCCAGGGCGTCCGCCCCGCCCATTGCTGCGGACTGGCGTCGACGCGTTTGCAGCTCCGTCAGTTCGTCGGCCCATTCGCCGTCAGGCGCGAAGCTTGAAGTCAAATCATTCATGTTGTGGTCATCCCGATAACACGCGCCTGAAGCAGTCGCTGAATTGCCTCGCCGCTGTAGCCCAGTTCTTCCAGCACTTGTTGTGTGTTGGCGCCCGTGTCCGGCCCACTGCAACGGACGCTACCGGGCGTGCGTGAAAGCTTGGGCACCACACCCGCCTGCATCGTGTGGCCCAGCTTGGGATGGGGGACCTTGACGATCATCTGTCGCGCCGCGTAGTGCGGATCCTGGTAAATGTCGGCGATGGTGTAGATGCGCGAGGTAGGAACTTCGGCTTGACGCAGCATCGTCTCCAATTCGGCCGATTCATAGCCGGAGGTCCATTCGCCGATGATGCTGTCCAAGGCACGCATGTTCTCCGGTCGACCGCGGTCCTTGATGCTTGAAAAGCGCGCATCCACAAGCAGATCGGGACGCCCCATTAGCCCAACCAACCGAGCGTAGATGGCATCACTGTTGGCGGCGATCAAAATCCAGCCCTGATCGGCTGTCGGGTACAGGCTATTCGGTGCCATCGTCGGCAGGTTTGGGCCAACCCGGGCCGGTACAAAACCCGTTTTTTCGTATGTCGGCACGTACGATTCCATTTGCGAGAACGCGGTTTCGTACAGCGCGGTATCCACCACCTGCCCATGCCCGCTGACGTGGCGCTCCTGCAAGGCCAGCAACGCGCCCATTGCGGCATACACCGCGGTGAGATAGTCGGTTGTGGCCAGCGCCACTCGGGCTGGCGGGCGATCCGGATCACCCGTCATATGACGCACCCCGCCAAACGCTTCGCATATGGCGCCGTAGCCAGGGCGTTGGGAGTACGGACCGTCCTGACCGTAGCCGCTGATGCGCACCATGATCAAGCCGGGATTGGCCGCCGACAGCACGTCATAGCCCAATCCCAGGCGCTCCATCACGCCGGGCCGGTTGTTCTCGACCAGGATGTCGGCCTTGCAAATCAAGGCCAGCGCGATTTCGCGACCCGCTTCGGTGCGCAAGTCGACCGCCACCGAGCGCTTGTTGCGCAGCAGGGTGGCGGCGTACAGCGAAACATCCCCCACATGGCCGCCCATCTGCCGCATGCCGTCCCCGGTGAGCGGCTCGATCTTGGTGACTTCCGCTCCAAAATCACCCAACAGACGGGCACACGCCGGTCCGGCAATCGTGCTGCATATCTCGACCACGCGCAGACCCGACAAAGGGCCAACGCGAGCGGTGCTATCGCCAAGCGCATGGTTGGATAGATCGAATATGGCGTCCACTTCGTACGACCTCATTGAGAGTGGGTTGATAACTGGTCGGAGTCAATGTAGGTTGATTTTTTTTATTTGTGAAACTTAAAATTTCTATAATTTGATCCATTATTCAAATGAATATCACCATCCGACAACTGCAGGCTTTCCTCGCTCTGGTCGAGCTCAGGAACTTCACCCGTGCGGCGGCCAAGGTGAATCTGTCGCAGCCTGCGTTCAGCGCCATGATTCGCGCCCTGGAGATCGACGTCGGCGCCCGGCTGTTTCATCGGGACACCCGGCACGTGGCCCTGACCGCGGAGGGTCAAACCTTCGAGGGGGCAGCGCGGCGCACAGTATTGGAAGTGAACGTCGGCGTGAACAGCGTGCACGACGTTTTGCAGCACCGGCGTGGGAAGGTGTCCCTTGCCTTGCTCCCTTCCTTGGCAGCCGGGTGGCTGCCATCGTTGCTGGCGCTGTACTGCAAGCGCTACCCAGGCGTGGAGGTACGCGTGGACGACCTGCTGTCCGAAGGCGCCATTGAGCGTGTGCGGCAAGGTCACGCCGATTTCGCCATCGTCACCATCCCCGTGAACGATGGCGAATTGCAAAGCAGCCTGTTCTGCACCGACCACTTCGAGCTGGTGTGCCGCAGCGACCATCGCCTCGCCCTAGCCAAGCGACTGGCCTTGAAGGATCTGGCGGGCGAGCGCTTCATCTACCAAGTGCGGCACAGCATCGTGGGGCGCTATCTGGCATCTAAGCTGCCGTCACGGCAAACTGAACACTTTATGGAGGTTCACCAACTCGCCACCGTGATCGGAATGGTGCGCGCCGGCCTCGGCATCGCCGCAATTCCCGAGCTGAACCTATACCACTTTCACTACGCTGATCTTGTCCGCCGTGATCTTCGGCTGCCCGGCTTGGAGCGTCGCATCTATCTGCTGCAACCCCGCGGCCAAATCCTGTCGGTCGCCGCCCAGGCCTTGTGGGAACTTATGCATCAGCACAAACCCGATCACACACTCAAGCCCCACGTCTACCAGGGCTAGCGGGAACTTGGCCCAGCAATCGTCGCTTGGCAACGCGTACCGATGCACCACCAGCGGTCAGCGCCAGTCATCCAATGCCAGCACCTCCGCCCGGCACCTAGCAGCGATTTGCGTCGCGCGCGAGGTCGGCCCGAACGGATCCGGAAATCCCTAGAAGCAGGAGTCGATTCACCACGCAACTTCAATCCAGATCGGTGCCGGCGACGCAACCCGCATCAGCGTTCAGCTGGCAGCTGTATGTGTTCGTCCTTGGCGATGCGCCCCGCCTCCACCGTCAGCACGCGCTGGCAGCGCGCGGCGATGACGCGGTCGTGCGTGACCAGCACCAGGGTGGTGCCCAGCTCGCGGTTCAGCTCGAACATCAGCGCCATCACCGTCTCGCCGGTGGCGAAGTCCAGGCTGCCGGTGGGCTCGTCGGCCAGCAGCAAGGCCGGGCGCACCACGAAGGCGCGCGCCAGCGCCACGCGCTGCTGCTCGCCGCCCGACAGCACCTTCGGGTAGTGGCGCAGGCGCTGGCTCAGGCCTACGCGCGCCAGCATCTCGCCGGCCTGGGCGCGCGCGTCGCGGCGGCCGGCCAGCTCCAGCGGCAGCATCACGTTCTCCAGCGCGGTCAGGTTGCCCAGCAGCTGGAAGCTCTGGAACACGAAGCCGACCTGCCGGGCGCGCACGGCCGCGCGCGCGTCCTCGTCCACCGCGAACAAATCCTGCCCGGCCAGCCGCACGGTGCCGCGCGTGGGCGTGTCCAGCCCGGCGATGATGGACAGCAGCGTGCTCTTGCCCGAGCCCGAGGCGCCGACGATGGCCACCGTCTCGCGCGGCGCCAGGCTGAAGTCGATATCGCGCAGAATATCCAGCGTGCCGGTGGAGTCGGTGACCGACTTGAAGACATGCTCCACCGCGACGATGGGCGCGCCAGCCGCGCCGGGCGGATGTTCCGCAGACAGATCCGTCATGTAAGGGCCATTTGATTTGAACCGACGACACTTTATCCGCCTGGCGCTGGCCGCCCCCGCGGCGCCGGCCCTGGCGGCCGGCCAGCCGCCCGTGATCCTGGTGCTGGGCGACTCGCTGAGCGCCGAATACGGCATCGCCCGCGGCAGCGGCTGGGTGGCGCTGCTGCAGCAGAAGCTGGCAACCGAGAAGATCGCCGCGCAGGTGGTCAACGCCAGCATCTCGGGCGACACCAGCTCGGGCGGGCGCGCGCGCCTGCCGGCCCTGCTGAACAAGCACCACCCCGCCGTGGTGGTGATCGAGCTGGGCGGCAACGACGCGCTGCGCGGCCTGCCGCTCGCGATGACCGAGGCCAACCTGAACGCCATGACGCAGGCCGCGCAGCAGGCGGGCGCGAAGGTGCTGCTGGTGGGAATGCAGGTGCCGCCCAACTACGGCGCGCAGTACGGCCAGCGCTTCGAGGCGCTGTTTGCCCAGGTGGCGCGGGCGCACAAGGCGGCGCTGGTGCCCTTTTTGCTCAAGGGCGTGGCCGACGGGCCCGACCCGACTCGGCTGTTTCAGGCCGACCGCATCCACCCCACGGCCGCCGCGCACCCCATCATCCTGGGCAACGTGTGGCCCACCTTGCAGAAGTTGTTGAAATGAGCGTGCAACGCATTGCCGCCGACGAGGCGCTGGCGCGGCTGGCCGGCTTCGACACCGTCATCGACGCGCGCAGCGAAAGCGAGTTCGCGCTCGACCGCCTGCCCGGAGCCGTCAACTGGCCGAGCCTGCGCGACGACGAGCGCGCGCGCGTGGGCACGCTGTACGTGCAGGTCAACCCCTTCGAGGCGCGCAAGCTCGGCGCCGCGCTGGTGGCGCGCAATATCGCCGCGCACATCGAGCGCGCATGCATGGACAAGCCCAAGGGCTGGCAGCCGCTGCTGTACTGCTGGCGCGGCGGCCAGCGCAGCGGCGCGCTGGCGCTGGTGCTGGGGCAGATCGGCTTTCGCGTGCACCTGATCGAAGGCGGCTACAAGGCCTTTCGCGCCGCCATGCTGGCCGACCTGCCGGCGCGCGTCGAGCGGCTGTCGTTTCGCGTCATCTGCGGCCCGACCGGCTCGGGCAAGACGCGCCTGCTGCACGCGCTGGCCGCCGCCGGCGCGCAGGTGCTGGACCTGGAGGGCCTGGCGCGGCACCGCGCCTCGGTGCTGGGCGCCATCCCGGGCGTGCCGCAGCCGACGCAAAAGCACTTCGAGATGTGCGTGTGGGACGCCCTGCGCGCGCTGGACGCCGCGCGGCCGGTGTACGTCGAGGCCGAGAGCAAGAAGGTCGGCAACCTCACCCTGCCCGAGCCGCTGATCGCCGCCATGCGCGCCAGCGCCTGCCTGCGCGTGGAGCTGTCCGAGGACGAGCGCGTGGCCCTGCTGCTGGAGGACTACCCCTTCTTCGTCAGCGACCCGGCCTACTTCGGCCAGCGCCTGGACACCCTGACGGCGCTGCGCGGGCGCGCCGTCGTCGATGGCTGGAAGGCGCAGATCGCCGCCGGCCACACCGAGGCCGTGGTGCGCGAGCTGCTGGAAAAGCACTACGACCCCGGCTACGCCAGCTCGACGCGGCGCAACTTCGCGCGCTTCGAGCAGGCGCGCGTGGTGCGACTGGCCGGCCGCTCGGCCGCCGCCATGGCCGCGGCCAGCGCCGAGATCCTGGCGGACTGATCAGCCCGGGCTGGCGACCGCCGCCGGCTCCTGCCAGCGCACCGAGCCACGGTACGCGTGCCAGCTGGCGTGGCCCAGCACGGGGCCGACCACCAGCAGGCCCGCGCCCCAGGGCAGCAGGGCCGCGGCCACCAGCAGGGTGATCAGAAAGCCCCACCACAGCAGCGTGACCGGGTTGGCCGCCACCACGCGGATGCTGGTGATAACGGCCGAGATGGCATCGGTGCCGCGGTCCAGCATCATCGGGATCGACACCACGGCGGTGGCGTACACCAGCAGCGCGAACAGCCCGCCGACCACGGCGTAGACCAGCACGAACTCCATGTTCTCGGGGTTGAAGATGGCGCGGATGACGCCGGTGGTGGACGGCATGCCGGTGTAGAAAAACACCGCGAACACCACCAGCGAGGCGCGCCCCCACAGCAGCTCCAGCACGATCAGCACCAGCACCAGCAGCGCCAGGCTGCGCAGGTGCGGCTCCCAGCAGGTGGCCGAGGCGCCCAGCGTGGGCCGCTCGCCCGCCTCGCGCCGGCGGCTGACCTCGTACAGGCCCATGGCCAGAAACGGCCCCAGCAGCAGGCAGCCCGAGGCGATCGACATCACGTATTCGGGCCGGCTGCGAAACACCAGCCCCAGCACCAGCGCCATGCCCCAGAAGCACGCCCCATAGAACAGGCCGATGCCCGGCGCCGCCCCGAAATCGGCCGCGCCGGCGCGCAGCCAGCGCAGCGGGTCCAGCAGCCCCAGCGGGCGCATGACGGCCTGCGGCACGGTGGACGGGGGTGGCACGTAGGGCTGGTAGGCGTCGGCAGACGCCGGCGCCGCGGCGGCTGGATCGGATTCGGTCATGAAGACTGGTCATCGGCCCGCAGACATGAGGCCCTGGCGCGCGACGATACGGACAAAACCACGTCCACTCAATGGGGATTGACCCGAACTGGATTGCAGTTCCGCATACGGCAAGTCAAGCGCAACACCAGTGGAAGCCGGCGGTGACGCTCTCGGCCCCCAACTGGCTGGCATGCATCAGGCAGGCACCTCGCCCTTCAGAGTCACCCGGTTCAGCACGCGCTCCTGCTTGCCGTAGTCGTGCACCGCATAGTGCATGGTGCACCGGTTGTCCCACATGACAACGTCCCCGACACGCCACATGTGGCGGTATACGTTGTCCGGCTGCGTGCTGTGCTCATAGAGGAAGTTCAACAGGGGCCGGCTTTCGGCGTCGCTCATGCCTTCAATGCCTTGCACGTTGTCGGCGTGGCCGATGTAGAGCACCTTGCGGCCGGTCTCTGGATGCGTGCGCACCAGTGGATGCACGGCCTGCGGCACTTCGGCTCCGGACACGCCCTGGAAACGTGCCAGTCGCGCACCTCGGAAATGCACCCGAAGGCCTTGCAGCATGCGTTGCATGACGGGCGACAGACTCTCGTAGGCAAGGTACTGGTTGGTCCACATCGTGTCACCACCCACCGGCACCACCTGCGCGCTCAAGATGGAGATCTTGGGCGGCACCGGCGTATGCGGCGCGTCGTAATGCCAGGCTTCGGTCGAGGTGAGTTCCTTCGGTGCCGTCCGGATCTGGATCACCTCGGGAAACCCCTCGAGTTGCAGCTTGGAAAGCAAGGCCGGAACCATCGGCTCACCCCAGCGACGGGCGAAAGCGAGTTGAGGCCCAGGAGCGAGGTGCTGGTCACGAAACACCAGCATGCAGTGGCGATGAAACGCCTCGCGCAATTGATCAAACTGTTCGCTGGTCAAGGACTCGGCGAGCGAAATGCCCTCGACCGAGGCTCCAACCGACCCAGTGAGCGGCGTTACTTTCATATTCATACCATCTCCTTTTTCGTCGCACGCAGCGACATGGGTTACACGCTGGCTGCCATTGCATCCTGATGGACGGCCAGGATGATCTTTCCGAAATGCTGGTCGCTCGCCATGTGGGCATGAGCCTGCTCGATGTCATCGAGCGCGAAAATACTGTCGATCGGTTGTTTGAGGCGGCCTTCGCGCAGCAGCGGCAGCACGTCGCGCGCACATGCTTCGATCAGGGCAAGCCGCTCTTCCTCCGTACGAGTGCGGAACGTGGTCCCGATCACCTTCAGGCGATTGATCCACAGATGTTTGATGTCGACCTGGGCAGTCTCGACACCGCTCATGCGTGCGATGATGACCAATCGGCCGCGCACGGCCATGCTTTTCAGGTTGGCGTCGAACACCGAGCCGCCCACGGAGTCGATGATCACGTCCACACCACGCCCGTCGGTGGCATCCCGCACGGCCTGCACCATGTCCGGTTGCGAGGCGTCGATGACGTGCGTCGCGCCGTATTCGCGCAGCCGCGCCAGCTTCTCCGCCGAGCGCGAGGTACCGATGACCCTGCTGGCGCCAAGCTGGGCGGCCAGTTGTATGGCCGCCAGGCCAACGCCGCCGGTGGCGGCATTGACCAGCACGGACTGGCCGGAGCGGAACTCGCCATTGGTGACCAGCGCATCGTGTGCCGTGATGAACACATTGGGGAATGCCGCCGCCTCGGCCCAGGACAACGTGACGGGTATCGGCATCAGCGCGCGCACCTCGGCCAGTACATATTCGGACTGGCCGCCCCACCCATGACCGACGACGCGGTCGCCTTCGCGCACGCCGCGCACATCCGGTCCGACCTGGCTGACGATGCCAGCGAATTCAATGCCGGCCAGGATCGGGGCCCCACTTCTCGCTTCACGCACACGGATCAATTCGCCCCGGTTCAGACCGGAGGCCATTACCTGCACGACTGCCTGGCCGGGGCCGGGTGTCGGGCGAGGAATCTGCTGGATTTCCAGGTGACCGCCTTGCGAGCCTGAAACAATCATGGCTGCTTTCATGGTTGACTTATCTCCTTCAAGGTTGACCAAGCTTCATTGCTTCAGGGCGAACGTGCGATTCAGCACGCCGAAGCGGTCGTAGTCCGACTGCAGGTGCTGCGCGAACTGCTGCAACGAATCGGGCACGACCGGCTCGAAGCCGATCCGGGCGATCTGGTCCTTGAACGGCGTCAGGTCGGCGATGCGGCGCGTCACGGCGTAGAGCTTTTCGACAATGGGGGCCGGCACCTTGGGAGACACCGCGATGCCCTGCCAGCCGTTGAAATCACTGAACTCCGGAAAGCCTTGCTCGGCGAAGGTCGGAACCTGCGGCATGCCGGCGTAGCGGGTGGTGCCGGCGATGGCCAGCGCCTTGAGTTTTCCGCCTTGCAGCAGGGGCCCCGAAGTGACGACGCTGTCCAGAACCATCGTGACCTGCTTGGACATCACTGCGTTCAGGGCGGGAGGTGTTCCATAATATGGAATGTGCTGCATGTTCACTCCGAGCTTGCGATTGAGCATCTCGCCACCGAACTGCGCGACCGTTCCAGGGCTTGGGGATGCAAAGCTGCCCTGGTCCGGCGCAGCCTTGAGCTGGCGCGCCATGCCGGCCAAATCGTTCGCGGGATAGTCCTTCGCAACGACCAAAACATAACGGTACTTTGTAAGCGCTGCCACCGGCCGTACGTCCTTCATCGGGTCGTAAGGCGGCTTCATGACGTGCGGTATCTCGGTGAGCACGTTGGAGCTGGTGTACAGAATCGTGTGCCCGTCGGCCGGCGCATTCAGCATGGCCTGCACGCCGATGGCCCCTCCCGCGCCGGCCTTGTTCTCCACGATGACGGGGAAACCAACCTCCTTGGACAGGAAGTTGGCAAAGACGCGAGCGGGCACGTCCATGTTTCCACCGGGTGGCGCGGGGACGATAATTTTGATGACCCGTTCGGGCCAGGCCTGGGCCAGCGATGTGCCGGCCAGGAGCAATGCGGCGAGCGCGAAACGCCAAACCACGTGGATCGAAGTCTTCATTGATGTCTCCTTGAGTTTTTCACGCGTCATGAGGCCTAATTCATTGGAATCGGCGCGGGGAGCGCCAGCTCACGAACCAAATCCAGCGCGGTAGGCCAAGGGCCGAAACCAGAGGCCGGATTCAGATGGCCACTTTCTCCCAGGTCGAATAGGCTGGCACCCCAGTCGCGCGCCAGTTCGCTGACGCCTTCGTAGGCGCCCAGTGGGTCGTTCCTGCTCGCTGCCACGATGCAGCGAAACGGCAGTGGCGAGCGGGGAATTGGCACCCAGCCGTGGCGCTGGAAATCGGCCAGATCCGGAAACTCGGGCCCCAGCGGGCCCGCGAACAGCGGCGGCGTCGCCAGCAGGGCTCCGTGGATGGCGGCGTGGGTGCGCTGGGCCCAATGTGCTGTGGCAATGGTGCCGCCGCTGTGCGCAACCACCACCACAGGCCCCTTGATGGCCTGGACAGCCTCTTCGATCTGCACCAGGCGGGCGGCCAGATCGATGTTTCTGCGGCCCAGCGCCGGCAGCGACACGGCGCCCGGACATTGGCTGGCGAGAATCGCCTGCCAGTGGCCCGGCGCTTCGTCACGCAGGCCGGGTATCAGCAACAGCGTGGGTGCCATGCTCATGCTGCCACCATGCGTTCTGCGAGCCCCGGATGAACCGGGCGGCGAGTGCTGGGATAGCGCAACTCGGCGAGCGTTTGATCGACTGTCTCGTAGCGCTTGCCGATCTTGAAGATCTTGCGCGCCTCTTGGGCCGATGCGACCTCTCGCCCCAGTTCGCGCGAGATGCGCACCAGTTGCTCGATCTGCTTCACGCTGCTGATGTACTCCCCCCTGGGGCCCCAGAGCGTGTCCTCGATGCCGCAGCGCACGTGCAGGCCCATGGCGATGGCCATGGTGTTGATCGGAAGGGTGGCGCGCATCAGCGCTTCCAGAGTGAGAGTCGAACCATCGGGCAGAAGGCGGATGAACTCCATCATGGAATACGGGTCCGGGTTGTCGAAACCGCCACTGAGAGCGACCCAGTTGATGTTCAGCGGGCCCTTGTAGAGGCCGCGCCGGATCAGGCGCTCAAGGGTGACGAGGCCCGACTTCATGGTGATCTGGAAATGCGGCTGGATGCCGTTGGCCGACAACTGGGCAAGATGCTCGCGCAGCCACGCGGGGCCGGCCGGTACGATCATTTCCTCGTAAGCATCGAAGACCGCCTTGCGCTCGAACGAGGTGCCCGCGTAATCCTCGGGGGTCATGATTTCCGTCGTGTTCATCTGGCCGGTGTTGATGGCCACGGTGACCTGCTCGGGCGTTGGCTGCAGGCGCGCCAGCATGTGGCGCGTCTCGTCGCTCAACCACTCGGCAGGGGCGCCTTCCTCGACGGGAGCAAACGAGATCGAGCCGCCGACCTGGATGATCATGTCGGGCACCGCCTGCTTGATGCGAGCGAGAATCTCGTTGAAGCGGTCGAGGTTCTTGCAGCCGGAGCCATCGTCCTCGCGGGCATGGAAGTGGAGCACCGTGGCGCCGGCGTTGTAGCAATCGACCGCCTTTTGTACCTGCTCCTCGATCGTCACCGGGATGTCGGACGGGAAGTCTCCCGGCTCCCATTGCGGGCCGTAAGGGGCGGCGGTAATGACGAGTTTCTCCTGGTTTTCGGGCAGCAGGGCCCCATCGAGGAAGTGCATGGTATTCCTTGGTAGCTGCGGAGCCTGCGATTACAGGCTGTGACCGCGCTTGTCGTTATGATGCGAGCCGTCGTTCCTGACGAATTGATCGGTTGTCGCGACGAATTGATTAGTTGTCTCAAGTGCGAAGCCACCGGAGGCCTCCATGACTCAGACATCTCACCTCATCCGCAGCGCCAGCCTGACGGGGTTCACGGATCTGGCGCAGTCGGCCGGCCTCGACCCGTTCGCGATGATGCGCAAGGCGGGCCTGCCGCGCCGCTGCCTTGACGACAACGAGACCCTGATCGGCATGGAGGCGGTGTGCCGATTACTGGATCTATGCGCGCAGGCCTCTGAAATGGAGGCGTTCGGCCTGAAGCTGGCAAGCCGCCGGCATATCTGGGAACTCGGGCCCGTCAGCTTGGTAATCAAGCAGGAGAGCACGGCGCTGAAAGCGTTGAAGACGCTGCTGAGCTACAACCGAGTGCTCAATGACGCGTTGCTGGCGCTGGTCGATGAAGAGGACGACGTCGTTGTCATCCGCGAGGAATTGATGCTGGGCAAGTCGATTCCGACGCGCCAGGCGATGGAGCTGACGGTTGGCGTGATGTTTCAGATGCTACGCGACATCCTGGGCCCCGGATGGCAGCCTTGCCTGGTTTGCTTCACCCATCGGCCGCCTCACGACTTGCGCTTTCACAGGTCTTTCCTTGGCAAGGATATCGAGTTCAACAGCGCTTTCAACGGCATCGTCTGCTCGGCAAGCGACATGACCCGGGAGCTGACTCCGCCGCAGCCCGGGCTTGCCAGTTTCGCGCGCCGCTTTCTCGACACTGCGCTCAGCCAACGCAAGCCTGCGCGACGGGAAACCGTGCGCCACTTGATCGCGGCGTTGTTGGGCAACGGCCGTTGCACGGTCGACAGGGTGGCGCAGCACCTGGGTGTCAGTCGGCAGACCTTGCACCGGCAGCTGAGCCTGGAGGGCGAGCCATTCAAGTCGGTGCTGGATTCCGTCCGCCGCGAGCTGGCTCTGAAGCTGTGCAGTGACAGTGACCATTCGCTGGAAGACGCAGCCTCGATGCTCGGTTTTTCCTCTGCTAGTGCCTTTGCGCATTGGTTCCGTGCCAGCTTCAGCACCAGCTTCATCCGATCCCGGCGGGTTGGCCGAATATGAAACGGAAGATCAATTCGATGGAACCGTTGATCAATCGACCTGGATCGACCGATCGCATGATTTCACGGATACAAAATCGAAGGAAGCAAGAGCATGGCACGCATGAAGATGGTCGATACAGATACCGTGGACCCGGAACTGAAGGACGTTTTCGAGAAGATGAAGCAGCGCGGCACGGTGCTGAACGTCTGGCGGATGATGGCTTGGTCCCCGGCGCTCGCCAAGGTATGGGCGCCATTCGCACGCGGCCTTCGCAACGAACTGTCAGTCCCGCGCAGGCTGCGCGAGCTGTTGATCGTGCAGATCGCCTGCCGACACGAATCCAGGTACGAATACGGCCACCACGCGCATATGGCACTGGCAGAAGGCGTCACGCCGGCACAGCTGGCCGCATTGCCGCATTGGCGCGATGGCGCACTGTTCGATGCCGACCAATCTCTGGTTCTGCAGCTCGCGGACGACCTGACACACGCCAGCGGCGCGAGCGCTGCGACCATGAAGGCCTTGCTGGAGCGCTTCGGAGAGAAGCACCTGATGGAGTTGCTCGCGACCGGTGCGTTCTATTGCGGCGTCGCACGCATTGTCAACTCTCTGGACTGCGAACTCGAGCCTGAAGCAGGCGCCCCCCACGCTTTCCCGCCGGTGGCCTGAACATGAAAGCCGTATTGCTGGGCTGGGAGTCTGCGCGGCAGAACCGTCAGGACTTCGCCATTGGGCTGCGTCAAGCCGTTGCTCTGAGCGCGGTTCGACCGTCAAGGGGCAGGCGATTCATCTGGGGACTCATCGCGCGCTGGTGCGGTCTGCAGCAGCGCCTTCAGTGACGTTGTCGATCTGCAACTTGGCTGCCATCGCCACCGTGTGCGGGTACTGCGGGACGCCGATTTGGGCGTGCTCTTTGCCTTCACGGCCCAGTGCCACCACCGGCTCGATCGGTGCGCTCTTCAGGTTGCCTTCGCTGCGGTAGCCGGCGTCGGCCAGACCGCGCGCTGGGGAAGTTCGCCCAGGTTGTCCTTGACCGTCTGGATCATCGGCAGCAGCCAGTTCGCATCCGGTGCAACGTTGTCCAGTTCGGCCGCCAAGACGATGTGCGAAGCCTCGCCTTGAGATGGAAAGCCCGGAAATCGCAGATCGTTCGGTGGCGTAGCAAGTTCCCTGCCACCAGCAGCATCCAAAACGCCAAGTCAACAACGAATCTGGAATTGGACTGCGACACCACCATCAAGCCCCTGTACTGGACTTGTCCAGGCGCAGATGCCGTGGCCACTGCAAAAAAACACCAGAAATCCGCTGCGCGCACGTTCACCGTTGATTGGTGGGTGTCAACGGGTTCGTTGATTTTTTTGCGTCTTTTGCGTTTTCTTTGCGCCCTCTGCGTTCGGTATTTGATTCCCCGCTGCTGGCATCAGCCCAAGGCTCGCGCCATGGCCTGCGCCAAGTCGGCCTGCAGGTCGGCCACCGCCTCCAGGCCGGTGGAAAAGCGCACCACCGTGCCACGCGCCAGGTGCGCCGGCCAGCCGTGGGCGCGGATGGCGGCCAGGTCGTAGGGCACGACCAGGCTGATCGGCCCGCCCCAGCTGTAGCCCAGCCTGAACAGGCGCAGGCCGTCGCAAAAGGCGTCGACCTGCGCCTGGCTGTAGCGCTCATGCACCATCACGCTGAACAGGCCGGCCGCGGCGCCGCCGCCGAGCGCGTCGGCCGCGCCGCACACCTGCTGCCAGTGGGCGTGGCCGGGGCTGCCGGTCAGCGCCGGGTGCAGCACCTGGGCAAACGCCGGCTGCTGCGCGCACCAGCGCGCCAGCTGGCGCGCCGCCTGGTCCTGCGCGTGGTAGCGCAGGGCGATGCTGGGCAGCGCGCGCAGCAGCGTCTCGGTGTCGCCGGCGCTGACGCCGAAGCCCAGGCGCATGTGCGTCAGCAGGATGCGGCGGTGCAGCGCCTCGTCGCGCGTGCTCACGCTGCCCATCAGCACGTCGCCGCCGCCGCTGGGGTATTTGGTGAGGGCGTGCACCGAGACGTGAACGCCCAGGCCCTGGCCGTCCAGGTCGAACGGGTTGAAAGCCAGGCCCGCGCCCCAGGTGTTGTCCAGCACGCAGGTCACGCCGCGCGCGCGGCACAGGCGCACCTGCTCGATCAGGTCGGGAAACTCCAGCGTGATGGAGCCGGCGGCCTCCAGCCACACCAAGCGCGTGCGCTCGTTGATGCGCGCGGCCAGGTCGGCCACGCTCATGGGGTCGTAGTACTGGTGCGTGATGCCCCAGGCCGCCAGCTCGCCCTCGGTCAGCGCCTTGTTGGGGCCGTAGGCGTTGTCGGGCACCAGCACCTCGTCGCCGGACTTGAGCAGCGCCAGCGAGGCGCAGGCCACCGCCGCCAGGCCGCTGGGCAGCAGCACGCAATATTGGCCGTGCTCCAGCGTGGCGATGCGCTCCTCGAGCGTGAAGGTACTGGGCGTGCCGTGCAGGCCGTAGGTGTAGGCGCTCTTGTCCTTCCAGTCGCGCGTGCGCATGGCCGCGACGTTGGGAAAGAAGACCGTGGAGGCCTTGTGCACCGCCGGCAGCGGTGCGTCGAAGCCGGCGGGCGGCTGGTAGGGGTGGTGGATCAGCTGGGTGGTCGGGTCGGTCATGCACCGATGGTAGTGCAGTGGCTCAAACCTTCCACTTGGCCAGCAATCGCTCCGGCGACATGCCGTCGTAGCCCTCGAAGGGCTGGTGGATCCAGGGGTTGGTGGGCAGGTGCTCAACCGAGTAGTCGGCCTGGAAGTTGGACGTGCCCTTGGTCCAGAGGACGGCGGTGCGCAGCTCGGTGATGGGCTGGTAGTTGGTGCGCAGGCGCTCGACCACCGCGTTCAGCGTCACGCCGGTGTCGGCCAGGTCGTCGACCAGCAGCACCTTGCCGGCGATCTGGCCCTGCGGCGTGGTGATGTAGTGGGCGATGTCCAGGTGGCCCTGCACCGTGCCTTCCTCGGCGCGGTACGAGCTGGTGGACATGATGGCCAGCGGCACGTCGAAGATGCGCGAGAGCACGTCGCCCGGGCGCATGCCGCCGCGCGCCAGGCACAGGATGGTGTCGAAGCGCCAGCCCGACTGGTGCACCTTGATCGCGAGCTTTTCGATCAGGTCGTGGTATTCGTCGTAGCTCACGTACAGGTGCTTGCCGTCTTCGGTCAACATGCCGGTAACTCCTCGATTGATAGCTGGTTGCGCAGGTGTAACGCCGGCCAGAGGCCGATCTGGCTTGAAAATCTCAATCGGCCAGGAAGGGGTGGCGCACCATGATGGTGTGCTCGCGGTCGGGGCTGGTGGACACCAGGTGGATCGGCACGCCGGTGACGTGCTCGATGCGCTGCAGGTACAGGCGCGCGGCCACGGGCAGCTGCTCGTAGTCGGTCGCGCCCACGGTGCTTTCGCTCCAGCCTTCCATGGTTTCGTAGATGGGCTTGCAGCGCTCGATCTCGTCGGCGCCCAGCGGCAGCAGGTCGATGTGCTCGCCGTCCAGCTCGTAGCCGGTGCACAGCTTCAGCTCCTGCAGGCCGTCCAGCACGTCCAGCTTGGTGATGCACAGGCCCGACAGGCCGTTGACCTGGGCGCTGCGCTTGAGCAGCGCGGCGTCGAACCAGCCGCAGCGGCGCGGCCGCCCGGTGGTGACGCCCATCTCGGCGCCGACGGTGGACAGGTGGTGGCCGACGGTGCCGGGCGTCTTCCAGTCCAGCTCGGTCGGGAAAGGCCCACCGCCCACGCGCGTGCAGTAGGCCTTGGTGATGCCCAGCACGTAGTGCAGCAGGCCGGGGCCGACGCCCGAGCCGGCGGCGGCGTTGCCGGCCACGCAGTTGCTGGAGGTGACGTAGGGGTAGGTGCCGTGGTCGACGTCCAGCAGCGTGCCCTGCGCGCCCTCGAACAGCAGGTTGGCGCCGCGCTGGTTGGCCTCGTTCAGCTCGCGCGAGACGTCGGCGATCATGGGGCGGATGAATTCGGCGTGGCGCATGGCCTCGTCGTACACCGTCTGGTAGTCGACGGCCGGGGCGTTCAGCAGCTGCGTCAGCACGTGGTTGTGCAAGGTGAGCAGCACCTTCAGCTTTTGGGCAAAGCGCTCGGGGTGGCGTAAGTCCTGCACGCGCAGGGCGCGGCGAGCGATCTTGTCCTCGTACGCCGGGCCGATGCCGCGGCCGGTGGTGCCGATTTTTTCCAGCCCGCCCTGCTCGCGGAAGGCCTCGCGCGCCACGTCCAGCGCGGCGTGAAAGGGCAGGATCAGCGGGCAGGCCTCGCTGATGCGCAGGCGCGAGCGCACCTCGACGCCGGCCTTTTCAAGGTTTTCGATTTCCTCGATCAGCTTGGCCACCGACAGCACCACGCCGTTGCCGATGTAGCAGGTCACGCCCGGGCGCATGATGCCGCTGGGGATCAGGTGCAGCGCCGTCTTGACGCCGTTGATAACCAGGGTGTGGCCGGCGTTGTGCCCGCCCTGGAAGCGCACCACGCCCTGCGCGCTCTCGGTCAGCCAGTCCACCAGCTTGCCCTTGCCCTCGTCGCCCCACTGGGTGCCGACCACGACCACGTTGCGTCCGCTTGTCACGCTCATTGCCTATCGCTCCAAAAACAAAAACCGTTTACAGGGACACCACGGCCCAGCGCTCGCCATGCGGCACCAGCTCGCGGTCGCAGTGAAATTCGTCCAGCTCGCCGTCCTCGCCCGGCAGCACGCGCACCACCGTCTCGCCTTCGCGGCGCAGCGCGGCCACGGCGGCGGCCAGGCCCGGCGCGTCGCCCCAGGGCGCGCGGATGGCGGCGCGCAGCGGCTGCGGCGGCACGGCGCGCACCAGCTGCTTGAGGTCCAGGCTGAAGCCCACGGCGGGCCGGTCGCGGTCGCGCTTGTGGCCGAACACCGCGCCCACGCCGTCGTAGCGCCCGCCGCGCAGCAGCGCGTCGCCCGCACCTTTGGCGTAGACCGAGAACCGCATGCCGCTGTAGTAGCCCCAGCCGCGCGCGTCGGCCAGGTCGAAGCCGATGCGCACGCCCTCCAGGCGCTCCGCCAGCCACTTCAAGTCCGATAGCGCGGCGCGCACGTCGGGCAAGGGCTGCAGGATTTTTTCGGCCTCATCGAGCACGGTGGCGTCGCCGTACAGCTGCACCAGGGCCAGCAGGCTCTGGCGCACCGCCGGCGCCAGGCCAGCGCTGGCCTGGGCCAGGGCGCTGGCGTCCTTGCTGGCCAGCGCGCGGTGGATGTCGGCGCGCGCGGCCTCGTCGCTCACGCCGGCCAGCAGGGCGCGCACGATGCGCGCGTCGGCCAGGTCCACGTTCAGGCCCTGGACGGACGCAGCGCCCAGGCAGTCCAGCGCCAGGCGCAGCACTTCCAGGTCGGCCTCGCGGCCGGCGTAGCCGTAGATCTCGGCGCCCAGCTGCAGCGGCTCGCGCGTGGCGTGCGCCCGCTCGGGGCGAGTGTGCAGCACCGGGCCGCAATAGCACAGGCGGGTGACGGCGCCGCGCCCCAGCAGGTGGGCGTCGATGCGCGCCACCTGCGGCGTGGTGTCGGCGCGCAGGCCCAGGGTGCGGCCCGAGAGTTGGTCGACCAGCTTGAAGGTCTGCAGGCTCAGCGCCTCGCCGGTGCCGGTGAGCAGGGATTCGAGGTGCTCGATGAGCGGCGGGATCACCAGCTCATAGCCATAGCCGCGCGCGGTATCGAGCAGCGCGCGACGGAGTTCTTCGATGTGCCGGGCCTCGGAGGGCAGAACGTCGGCAATGTGATCCGGCAGGAGCCAGGCGGACATGGCAAGGCCTTGGCGGCGCTGTTGAAAACAGGATTCTACCGGGCGCCTGTCGCGCTCGCGGGCGTGGGGTCGAAGGCCCGGGCGTGGCAGCCGGGCCGGCGCCGGGTCAATCGGCGTTCAGGATCAGCAGCAGCAGGCCGGCCAGCAGCGCCAGCAGGCCGACAAAGCGGATCTGCCCGTCGTGCAGCTGCAGCAGCTGCGTGAAGGCGCGCCGCCAGGCGGCGGGCGCCACCAGGGGCAGCAGGCCTTCGAGGATGAAGACCAGGCCCACGGCCGTCAGCAGGGTCTCGCCGCTCATGACGCCCTCGCCTCGCCCGTCAGCGCGCGCCCGCCGTCGCCGGCGCCTGGCGCAGGGCCTTGAAGAAGTCCGACGAGGCCGGGTCGACCACCAGCAGGTCGCCCTTCTTGCCGATGCTGGCCTTGTAGGCGTCCAGGCTGCGGTAGAACTCGGCGAACTGCGGGTCCTTGCCGAAGGCCTCGCCGTAGATGGCGTTGGCCTGGGCGTCGCCCTCGCCGCGCACCTTCTCGGCGTCGCGCGCGGCGTTGGCCACCGTCACCTCGCGCTGGCGGTCGGCGTCGGCGCGGATCTGCTCGCCCTCGGCCGCGCCGGTGGAGCGCAGCTCGTTGGCCACGCGCTGGCGCTCGGCCTCCATGCGGCGGTAGACCGACTCGGTGATCGAGGCCACGTAGTCGGCGCGCGTGATGCGCACGTCGACGATGTCGATGCCCCAGGGCTTGGCGCCCTTGACGGCGGCGGTCACCTCGCGCTTGACGTCGCTCATCAGGCTGTCGCGCTGGGAGGCGATCAGCTCGCCCACGGTGCGGCGGTTGATCTCTTCCTGGAAGGCGTTGCGCACCACGCGGTTGAGCTGCGTGGCGCCGGCGCTTTCGTCCAGCCCCACGTTGCGGATGTAGGCCTGCGGGTCGGAGATGCGCCAGCGCACGTACCAGTCGATGACCACGCGCTGCTTCTCGGCCGTCAGCAGCGGCTCGGTGTCCATGCTGTCGAGCGTGAGCAGGCGCTTGTCGATGTAGCTGACGTTCTGGAACGGCGCCGGCCACTTGAAGTTCAGGCCCGGCTGGGTGATCACGTCCTTGATCTGGCCCAGCTGGTAGACCACGCCGAACTGGCGCTGGTCGACCACGAACAGCATGGAGCCGAGCAGGCCCAGGACGATGAGAAGGGCAACGCCGAAGAATCCGATCTTGTTCATGGGATGGGGGCGTGAAAATCAGCGGAAATCCGCCGGACGGCTGCGCGCGTTGTCGCGGCTGCGGCCGTTGTCCTGGCTGCGGGAGTCGGTGGCGGGGGCCGGCGTGCCGGCGGGCGCGCTGCCGGACGCCGGCGCGCTGCCGCTGGCGGGCGCGCTGGGCGCGGGGCTGCCGGCGGCCTGCATCAGCTTGTCCAGCGGCAGGTACAGCAGGTTGCCGCCGGCGCGGCTGTCCACCAGGATCTTGTTGACGCCGCCGTAGATCTGCTGCATCGCGTCGATGTACATGCGCTCGCGCGTGACCTGCGGCGCCTTGCGGTACTCGGTCAGCACGGACGAAAAGCGCTGCGCGTCGCCCTGCGCCTGCGCCACCACGCGCGCCTTGTAGCCCATGGACTCTTCCTTCAGGCGCGCGGCGGTACCCACGGCGCGCGGCACCACGTCGTTGGCGTAGGCCTGCGCCTCGTTCTTGACGCGCTCGCGCTCCTGCGTGGCCTTGAGCACGTCGTCGAACGCGGCCTGCACCTGCTCGGGCGGACGCACGCCGCCCTGCTGCATGTTGATGGCCACCACCTCGATGCCGACCTTGTAGCGGTCCAGGATGGCCTGCATGTGGTCGCGCACGCGCGGGGCGATCTGGTCGCGCTCGTCGGCCATGGCGTTGTCCATGGTCATCTTGCCCACCACCTCGCGCACGGCGCTTTCGGCCACCTGCACCACGGCGTCGTCGGGGTTCTTGCTTTCGAACAGGTACTCGCGCGCGTCGTTCAGGCGGTACTGCACGGCGAACTTGATCTCGACGATGTTTTCGTCGCGCGTGAGCATGGCCGACTCGCGCAGGCCGGTGGCCTTCATCACCGTGTCGCGCCCCACGTCGACCGAGCGGATCTGCGTCACGCGCACGGTCTCCTGGCGCTGGAACGGCCAGGGCAGGCGCCAGTTGAAGCCCGCGCCCACCGTGGAGTGGTACTTGCCGAACTGCGTGATGACGGCCTGCTGGCCCTCCTGCACGATGAAAAAGCCCGAGCCCAGCCAGATCAGCACGGCGATGGCCGCAATCACGCCGATGCCCAGCCCGGCGTTTTTCATGTCGGGCTGGAAGTCGCCTCCGCCGCCCGTGCCGCCACGGCGATTGCCACCGCCGCCGCCACCATTGCCGCCACGCCCGCCCAGCAGGCCGCCCAGCTTGCGGTTGAAGTCGCGCCACAGCTCGTCCAGGTCGGGCGGACCCTGGTTGGAGCCGTTGCCGCGCGGGGGTTGCGGGGGCGGAGGCGGCGGGGTGGGCGAGGCGCGCCGATCGTCCGGGCGCGCAGGTTCGTCCGCGTTGGCGGGCCCGTCGCCGCGCCCCCACTGCGGGTCGTTCAGGTTGAACATGCCCCGGATCCGGCCCGGCCAACCCGCCGGACGCAAGGCATTGAAACGTGGCTTCATTCGTCGATTTCTCGGCTGTTCATCCATCCATTGTGCCCAATCGCATGTGCGCCGCCCTCGGGTGCGGTTTTGCGCGCCTGCACCGCGGCCTGCACGCGGCGCGCCAGTTCCTCGCGCAGCGGCCCCAGGCCTTCGCCCGTGCGGGCGCTGACGAAAAAGCGCGCCAGCGGCTGGCCGGCGACGTCCATCGCGTCCTGCAGCGCGGCGGGGCGCTGGCCGGGTGGCAGCGCGTCCAGCTTGTTGAACACCACCAACTGCGGTACGTCCTGGGCGCCGATTTCGTGCAGCACGCGCTGCACCTCGGCCATCTGCTCGGGAAAGGCGGGGTTGGCGGCGTCCACCACGTGCAGCAGCACGTCGGCATCGGCCGCCTCCTGCAGCGTGGCCTCGAAGGCCTCGACCAGGCCGTGCGGCAGGTCGCGGATGAAGCCCACGGTGTCCGACAGCGAGGCCGAGCCCGCCGCCTCGCCCAGGTAGAGCTGGCGCGTGGTGGTGTCCAGCGTGGCAAACAGCTGGTCGGCCGCGTAGGCGCGCGCCTTGACCAGGGCGTTGAACAGGCTGGACTTGCCGGCGTTGGTGTAGCCCACCAGCGAGATGTTGAAAGTCTGGCGCCGCTCGCGCTGGCGCCGCTGGGTCTGGCGCTGGCGCTTGACCTTGATGAGGCGCTCCTTGGTGCGCTTGATGGCCTCGCCGATCATGCGCCGGTCCAGCTCGATCTGCGTCTCACCCGGGCCGCCGCGCCCGCCGATGCCGCCCTGCTGGCGCTCCAGGTGCGACCAGCGGCGCACCAGGCGGGTGCTGAGGTATTGCAGGCGCGCCAGCTCCACCTGCAGCTTGCCCTCGTGGCTGCGCGCGCGCTGGGCGAAGATCTCGAGGATGAGCAGCGTGCGGTCGTTGACCGGCAGGCCGATGGCGCGCTCCAGGTTGCGCTGCTGCACGGGCGAGAGCGCCTGGTCGAACAGCACCTCCTGCGCGCCTTCGGCGGCGGCCAGCAGGCGGATTTCGTCGGCCTTGCCGCTGCCCACGAACAGGGCGGCGTCGGGCGCGGGGCGCTTGCAGGTCAGGCGCGCCACCGGCTGCATGCCGGCGGTCTCGGCCAGCAGGCCCAGCTCGACGAGGTCGCGGTCGAAGTGCGGCGCGCCCAGGTCGACGCCCACCAGGACGGCGGCGGTACGGGGCGCGGCGGGAGCGGGTGACAACGTCGGGTGCAGCGGGACGTTCGTTGCCGGTTTGCTACAAGACAAGGAGCTGCTTGCGCAGACCGGACAACGTCAAGACGAGGTTATTGCTCGGATTCGGCGGTCTCGGCGGCGGTGCTGAAATTGACCGCGCGGCCCGGCACGATGGTCGAGATGGCGTGCTTGTAGACCATTTGCGTGACCGTGTTGCGCAGCAGCACGACGTACTGGTCGAAGGATTCGACCTGCCCCTGCAGCTTGATGCCGTTGACCAGATAGATCGACACCGGGATGTGCTCGCGGCGCAGAGTGTTCAAAAACGGGTCTTGTAGGAGTTGCCCTTTGTTGCTCACGATATTCTCCGTGTTCCGTTCGGAAGTTGAGTTGAAGAGGATGGAAGGTACCACATGGGGACGCCACGGACGAACACAAGGGGCGATGGGCCCCTTTCGTGTGCCGATCCGTCCTACGCGTCCTTGTCGGCGTAGGGGTTGTGCGCCGTCTTCATCTCGATGCGCAGCGGCGTGCCCACCAGGTCGAAGGCCTTGCGGAAGCGCCCTTCGAGGTAGCGCTTGTAGACCTCGGTGACGCCCTCGAGCGAATTGCCGTGCACCACGACGATCGGCGGGTTCATGCCGCCCTGGTGGGCGTAGCGCAGCTTGGGGCGGTACATGCCCGAGCGCTTGGGCGTCTGGAACTGCACCGCTTCCTGCAGCACGCGGGTGAGCTGGGGCGTGGGCAGCTTGCGCATGGCCGCCTGGTGCGCCTGCGTGATCGACTTCCACACCGGGCCCAGGCCCTGGCGCTTTTGCGCCGAGATGAAGTGCATGTTGGCGAACTTCAGGAAGCCCAGGCGCGCCTCGATGTCGCGCTGCACCCATTCGCGCCGGTAGGCGTCCACCGCGTCCCACTTGTTGACGGCCACCACCACGGCGCGCCCGGCCTCCAGGATGAAGCCGGCGATGTGCGCGTCCTGGTCGGTCACGCCCTGCGTGGCGTCCAGCAGCAGCAACACGACGTGGGCCGACTCGATGGCCTGCAGGGTCTTGACGACCGAGAACTTCTCGATCGCCTCGAACACCTTGCCCTTGCGGCGCAGGCCGGCCGTGTCGATCAGCGAGAACTTCTGCCCGCCCTTTTCGAAGGGCACGCGGATGGCGTCGCGCGTGGTGCCGGGCATGTCGAAGGCCACCAGGCGCTCCTCGCCCAGCCAGGTGTTGATGAGGGTGGACTTGCCCACGTTGGGGCGGCCGGCCACGGCCAGGCGGATGCTGCCGTCGTCCTCGGGCTCGTCACCCTCCTCGCCTTCGGGCAGCGCCAGCGCGTCCAGCGCCGCCTCCAGCATGCCGCGCACGCCCTGGCCGTGGGCGGCCGAGACGGGCACCACCTCGCCCAGGCCCAGCTCGTAGAACTCGGCCAGCTGCGCGCCCTCGGTCATGCCCTCGGCCTTGTTGGCCACCAGCAGGCAGGGCTTGCCCAGGCGGCGCAGGTAGTTGGCGATGTCGTGGTCCTGCGCCGACAGGCCGGCGCGGGCATCGACGATGAAGATCACCGCGTCGGCCTCGGCCACCGCCTGGCGCGTCTGCTTGGCCATCTCCTTGTAGATGCCCGACTCGGCCGTGGGCTCGAAGCCGCCGGTGTCGATGACGATGTACTCGCGCGCGCCCAGGTGGCCCTGGCCGTAGTGGCGGTCGCGCGTGAGGCCGGCAAAGTCGGCCACGATGGCATCGCGGCTCTTGGTCAGCCGGTTGAACAGCGTGGACTTGCCGACGTTGGGGCGGCCCACCAGGGCCAGGACGGGTTTCACGCGGTGCGCCTTGGGTCGATCAGTCGGGTCGGTAGGCGTACACGCCGCCGGCACGGGTTACGACAACCAGGGTGTTGCCCGCGGCCACCGGCGTGGCGGCAATGCCCGAGCCATCGGTCGTCAGGCGGTCCAGCGCGCTGCCGTCCTGGCGCGACAGCAGGTGCACCAGGCCCGTACCGTCGCCCAGCACCACCGAGCGGCCCAGCACCAGCGGGCCGGTCAGCTCGCGCCACTTCAGGCGCTCGGTCTGCCAGGCGCGCTCGCCGGTGGCGGCGTTCCAGGCCATCACCGTGCCGTCGGCCTCGGCGCCGTACAGGTTCTTGTCGTCGCTGGCCAGGCCGGTGGCGCCGTTGGCCGGCTTGCTCCAGCGCAAGCTGCCCTGGGTGGTGTCGACACAGCCGACGGCGGTCTGGAAGGCGCGGGCGCAAATCACCGGCCCCTCGCGGCCGACGCCGGCCACCAGGTCGACCAGGCGCTCGACGTCGTTGGTGCCGCGCGCCGAGGCGATGGGCGCCTCCCACAGCACGCGGCCGTCGTCGGGGTCGACTCCCACCAGGCGCCCGGCCAGCCCGGCCACCAGGGTGTTGCCCACCGGCAGCAGCACGCCGGCCTGGCGCAGCACCAGCGGCTCGGCCGGGCGCTGCAGGCTCCACAGCTTGGCGCCGTTGCCGCCGTCCAGCGCGGTCAGCGAGCGGTCGGCGCCCAGCACGAACACGCGCCCGCCGGCCACCAGCGGCGCGGTGTAGCTTTGCGTGGGCAGGCGATGGCGCCACAGCACGCGCCCACCCGCCAGCGCCACCACCTCGTTGGCGCGCGTGACGACGGCGGCCATGCGGCCGTCGCCGCCCACACCGGCGCTCAGGGGCGCGCCGACGCCGGCGCGGCCCAGCTCGGCGCCGTTGCGGGCGTCCAGCGTCACCACCGTGCCGTCGCCGCTGGCCAGCAGCACCTGGCTGCCCAGGGTGTGCACCTGCAGCGGAAACGCGATCGGCGCCAGCGTGGCGTGCCAGGCCTGGCGCACGCCGATCAGATCGACGTTGGGCGGCAGCTCGGCCGGCTTGGGCCGCGGCGAGCCGCTGGCGCAGCCGGCCAGCACGGCGGCGGCCAGCAGGGCCAGCGCGCCGGCCAGGCTGCGCAGGCTGGGCGTCGTCACGGGCCGGCTCACGAGGCGGCTCCCGCCGCGGCAGCCTTGGCCTCGGGGTCGATGCCCAGCGCGTTGAGCTTGATGGCCACCAGGCGCCGGTAGTCGCCGCGGTCGGCGCCCAGGCCCTGGTAAGCCTTGCCGAACTCGGCGGCGGCCTCGCTGCGCTTGCCCTGCAGCAGCAGCACGTCGCCGCGGCGGTCGGCCGCCAGCGGCACCATGGCTGCCGGGAAGCTGGCCGACAGGGTCTTCAGCGCCTCGTCATACGCCTTCTCGCCGGTCTGCAGCGAGGCCAGGCGCAGGCGCGCCACGGCCTGCAGGCCGTCGTCGGGCGCCTTGTCGGCCACCCAGGCCAGCGCGGCACGGGCCTCGGCGGCCTTGCCCTTCTCATCGAGCACCTTGGCCGCCAGCAGGGCGCCCTGCGCGGCGTAGGCGGTGCGGCCGAAGCGATCCTTGATGTCACTGAGCACGCGCTCCAGGTGCGGCACGTCGCCGGCGTCGGCGCTGCGCTCCAGCTCGGAGTACAGCGCCGCGGCCTGCGCGCCCTGGCGGCGCTGCCAGTAGTTCCAGCCGTTCCAGGCCGCGTAGGCGCCCAGCACGACGATCAGCGCCCAGGTGATGAGGTTGCCCCAGGTGTTCCAGAAGTGGCGCAGCTGGTCGAGCTGTTCCTGCTCTTCGAGGTCGAGGTGTTTGGCCATGGGCGGTCGTCAGGATCGGATCAAACGGGGGATTTTAGGCGGTCGGCCCAGGCGGCCGGCTCGGCCAGCGGCTGGCGCGTCTGCGCGCCGGCGCCGTCGCGCAAGGCCTTGACGGTGACCTCGCCGGCGGCGATTTCGTCGGCGCCGAAAACGAGGGCAAAGCGCGCGCCCGAGGCGTCGGCCTTCTTGAACTGGCTCTTCATGCTGCCCAGGCCGGCCTCGCCGCCGGCGTGCATCTGCACCGCCACGCCGCATGCGCGCAGGGCCTGCAGGCAGGGCATGGCGGCGGCCACGCTGGCCGCGTCGGGCAGGATGGCGTAGGCGTCGGGCACGGGCTGCGGTGGGTGCACGCCCTCCTCGGCCAGCAGCTCCAGCACGCGCTCCACGCCCATGGCCCAGCCGACGGCGGGCGCGGGCTTGCCGCCGATCTGTTCGACGAGGTAGTCGTAACGCCCGCCGCCGCAGATGGTGCCCTGCGCGCCCAGGCTTTCGGTGATGAACTCGAACACCGTCAGGTTGTAGTAGTCCAGCCCGCGCACCAGGCGCGGGTTGATCGAATACGGCACACCGGCGGCGCGCAGGATGGCCTGCACGGCCTCGAAGTGGGCGCGCGAGGCCTCGCCCAGATGGTCCAGCAGGCGCGGCGCGCCCTCGACCAGGGCCTGCATCGCCGGGTTCTTGGTGTCCAGGATGCGCAGCGGGTTGCTGTGCAGGCGCCGGCGCGCGTCCTCGTCCAGCTGCTCGGCGTGCGCCTCGAAATACTGGATCAGCGCCGCGCGGTGGGCGCGGCGCTCGTCGGGCTGGCCCAGGCAGTTCAGTTCGAGCCGCCAGTTGCGGATGCCCAGCGCGGCCCACAGGTGCACGGCCAGCAGGATCAGCTCGGCGTCGACCTCGGGGCCGCCAAAGCCCAGCGCCTCGGCGCCGATCTGGTGGAACTGCCGATAGCGGCCGCGCTGCGGGCGCTCGCGCCGGAACATGGGGCCCATGTAGTACAGGCGCTTGCCGCCGTCGTACAGCAGGTTGTGCTCGACCACGGCGCGCACCAGGCCGGCCGTGCTTTCGGGGCGCAGGCTCAGGTGGTCGGCGCGGCCGTGCTGGTCGGGCCGGTCCTCGAAGGAGTACATCTCCTTTTCGACCACGTCGGTGACCTCGCCCAGCCCGCGCGTGAACAGCTGGGTGTGCTCCATGATGGGCGTGCGCACGTTGCGGTAGGCGTGCGCGGCCATGGCGCGGCGCACCACGTCCTCCAGCCATTCCCAGCGCGCCGAGTCCGGCGGCAGGATGTCGTTCATGCCCTTGATGGCGCTGATGCGAGACGATCCAGACATTGGAATACTGTTATTTTGATAGCTGCTCGCGCATGTTTGACGCGGGCCACAGCCTTGTTTGGCTTGAAATCAGGAGCCGCCCGGGCCAAAACGCTGCTCGATGTAGCGCTCGACCAGCTGGTGAAACTCCTGCGCGATGTGCTCGCCGCGCAGCGTCACCGCCTTCTGGCCGTCGATGTACACCGGCGCGGCCGGCATCTCGCCGGTGCCGGGCAGGCTGATGCCGATGTCGGCGTGCTTGCTCTCGCCCGGGCCGTTGACGATGCAGCCCATCACCGCCACGCGCAGCGCCTCCACGCCGGGGTACTTGATGCGCCACACCGGCATCTGCGCGCGCAGGTGGTCGTCGATCTGCTTGGCCAGCTCCTGGAACACGGTGCTGGTGGTGCGCCCGCAGCCCGGGCAGGCGGTGACGCTGGGCACGAAGGTGCGCAGGCCCAGCGCCTGCAGGATCTCGCTGGCCACCACCACCTCTTGCGTGCGCGCCTCGCCGGGCTGCGGCGTGAGGCTGACGCGGATGGTGTCGCCGATGCCCTCCTGCAGCAGGATGGCCAGCGCGGCGGTGGACGCCACCGTGCCCTTGGTGGCCATGCCGGCCTCGGTCAGGCCCAGGTGCAGGGGGTAGTCGCAGCGGCGCGCCAGCTCGCGGTACACGGCGATCAAATCCTGCACGCCGCTGACCTTGCACGACAAGATCACCTGCGCCGGCGCCATGCCCAGTTTGACGGCGCGTTCGGCCGAGCCCAGGGCCGACTGGATCAGCGCCTCGTACATCACCTGGCGCGCGTCCCAGGGCTCGGGGCGGCGGGCGTTGTCGTCCATCAGGGCGGCCAGCAAATCCTGGTCCAGGCTGCCCCAGTTGACGCCGATGCGCACCGGCTTGTCCCACTTCAGGGCCGCCTCGATCATCTGCGCGAACTGGGTGTCGTGCTTGGCGCCCTTGCCCACGTTGCCGGGGTTGATGCGGTACTTGGACAGCGCCTGCGCGCAGTCGGGGTGTTCGGTCAGCAGGCGGTGGCCGTTGTAGTGGAAGTCGCCCACCAGCGGCACGTCGCAGCCCATGCGGTCGAGCCGCTCGCGGATGGGCGCCACCTGGGCCGCGGCCTCGGGCGTGTTGACGGTGATGCGCACCAGCTCGCTGCCGGCCAGGGCCAGCTCTTTCACCTGGCGCGCGGTGGCGGCCGCGTCGGCCGTGTCGGTGTTGGTCATGGACTGCACGCGCACCGGCGCGTCGCCGCCCACGGTGACCACGCGCGCGCCCCAGGCCACGCGCGCCTGGCGCGAGTGGCGTGCCGCCGGTTGCGCCACGGCAATAGCCTGCGGGGCTGTCACGGCCTGATCCATCACTTGACCTGAAAACGCGCCACCGTACTGGAACCGAGCGAGCGGATGTCGAACGGCTGGCCATGCACCGTGGCCTGCACCGCGTCCTTGCGCCCGATGGTGACCGACAGCGGCAACGCGCCGTCCAGCGTCACGCTTTCGCCGGCCTTGAGGGCGCGGTTGATCAGGGGCTTGTCGTTGGCGTCGTGCACCGTCACCCAGCTCTCGCCGCTGGCGCTCAGGCTCAGCGGCGCGTTGCTGGACGTGGCCACGGCCGCCGGCGCCGAGGCAGGCGCCTGCGCAGCCGACGCTGGCGTGGCTGCCGCGGACACCGGTTCCGGCGCCGCGGTTTCGGCGGCTGCGGGAGCGGGAGCCGGCGGCTCGGCCGGCACCGGCTCGGCGGCGGGCGCCGCGGCGTCGGTGCTGGCGTCGGGCATCGCAGCCGGCGCGGGCTCGGTCAGGCGAATCGGCCAGGTGGGCCACAGCCACAGCAGCGCGGCGCCCAGCAGCAGCACGGCGATGACGGCCAGCAGCGGGCGCGAGAAGGCGCTCGACAGCGCGGCCACGCCGCTTTCACCCGCTGGGTGAAACGGCTCGTTGACGTTGGAGACGGGCGCACGCAGGCCCGCGGCAGGGGCCGGCATGAGGGCCAGCACCGGTGCGGGGTCGACGCCGAAGGCGCGGCAGATGGCCGAGGCCAGCGCGCGGGCGAAGGTCACGTCGGGCAGCTGCTCGAGCCGGTCGTGCTCCAGCGCATCGAGCTTGGACAGCGACACCTTCATGGCGCTGGCCAGCACGCCGGCGTCCACCCCGGCGGCCTCGCGCATCTGGCGCAGCATGGCGCCGGCCGACGCGGGCGCGCTGGACGGCACGGGCGCCGCCTCCAGCGAAGCCGGCAGCGTGGCGTCGAGCGAAGCCGGCCGCGTGGCGTCCAACGGACCGAAGCCGGACTGGGGTTCAATCATCGAATCGCCCCCGCTCGTAGGCAATCAGCTCGCTGGAGGCCGGAAAGCGCCGGCGCAGCTGGCCGGCCAGCTGCTCCATGGCCTTGCGGTCGTTCAGGCGGTGCTCGACCTTGATGCCCAGCCACAGCGACTGCGCGTTGGCCAGCTCGCTGTTGTTGAGCCGCCGGATGTAAAAGCGCGCGCGCTCGTTGTCGCCACGCTGGTACAGCAGCAGCGCCAGGTTGTAGGCGGTGACGGGGTTGCCGGCATCCAGCTCGTAGGAGCGCATCAGCGTCGCCTCGGCCTGCCGGGCCTGGCCGGCGCGCGCCTGGCAGATGCCCTGCACCATCAGGGTTTTGGCGCGGCCCAGGTAGGCCGGGACCGCGACGGCGCGCTCGAACAGGGCCTGCGCCTCGGCGTAGTGGTCGGCCTGGCATTGCAGCCAGCCCAGGTTGTGCATGGCGTTGGCGTTCTGCGGGTCGAGCTCCAGCGCCCGGTTGAAGTGCGTGAAGGCGCGCGCGTTGTCGCCCAGGGCCGCGTAGATGCTGCCGGCCACGTCGTAGGCCTTGGCGTAGCTGGGATCGGCCTGCAGGGCAGCCTTGACGGCATCCAGCGCCACCGGGTACTGGCCGTTTTCGTAGTAGCCGCTGGCCAGCGCCAGATGGGTTTCGGCGCGCTTGCGCGCGGCGCTGTCGTCCATGGAGGTCGCCAGCTCGGAGGGCGCGGCGCCCGATGCCCCGCCAGGGGCGGCGCAGCCGGCCAGCAGCGCCGATCCGGCCAGGGCCAGGGCGGCCAGGGCCAGCAAAACGCGGGGGCGGTGCGGCAACAGGGTCTTCATCCGGTCTATCCTTCGGGTGCGTCGGCGCGCCGGCGCGTGTAGCTGCGCTGGCGCGCCATGCGCTCGTGCACGCGGGTGCGGTCCTGCACGTCGCCGGCCAGTTGGCCGCAGGCGGCGTCGATGTCGTCACCGCGCGTCTTGCGCACGGTGGTGACGATGCCGGCGTCGTTCAGCGCCTTGCCGAAGGCCAGCACGCGCGGCATCGGCGAGCAGACCAGGCCCGACTGCGGGAACGGGTTGAACGGAATCAGGTTGAACTTGGCGCGCAGGCCTTGCGCGCCGTGGCGGCGCATCAGCGCGATCAGCGCCTGGGCGTGCTCGGGCGAATCGTTGACGCCGTCGAGCATGACGTACTCGAAGGTGATGAAGTCGCGCGGCGCGTGCGGCAGGTAGCGCGTGCAGGTGGCCAGCAGCTCGTCGATGGGGTGCTTGCGGTTGAGCGGCACCAGGTGCGTGCGCAAGGCGTCATCCGGCGCGTGCAGCGACACCGCCAGCGCCACCGGGCAGTCGCGCGCCAGCCGGTCGATCATGGGCACCACGCCCGAGGTGGACACCGTCACGCGCCGGCGCGACAGGCCGTAGCCGTGGTCGTCGAGCATGGTGCGCAGGGCGGGCAGCACGCGGTCGTAGTTCTGCAGCGGCTCGCCCATGCCCATCATCACCACGTTGGTGATGACGCGCTCGTCCCGGCCCAGATGCCGGCGCAAAAAGTGCTCGGCAAACCACAGCTGGCCGACGATCTCGCCCGTCGTCAGGTTGCGCGAGAAGCCCTGATGGCCGGTGGAACAGAAGCGGCAGCCCACCGCGCAGCCGGCCTGCGAGGAAATGCACAGCGTGCCCCGATCATCCTCGGGGATGAATACCGTCTCGATCGCGTTGCCGCCGCCCACGTCGAACAGCCACTTGATGGTGCCGTCCTTGGAGATGTGCTGCGTCGTCACCGCCGGCGCCGCCACGTGGGCGCTGCCGGCCAGCTTGTCGCGCAGCGACTTGGCCAGGTCGCTCATCTGGCCGAAGTCGGCCACGCCGCGCTGGTGAATCCAGCGAAACAGCTGCGTGGCGCGAAAGCGCTTTTCGCCCAGCGTCTCGCAGAACGCGGCCAGCGCGTCCAGGTCGAACTCGAGCAGATTGACGCCAGGAAGGGACATGCCAGAGGGGCTTGGCGCCCCGCCAGGAATCAACGGGAGTAAATCGACAGGCCGGGGAAGAAGAAGGCCACTTCGACGGCCGCCGTCTCGGGCGCGTCGGAGCCGTGCACGGCGTTGGCGTCGATCGAGTCGGCGAAGTCGGCGCGGATGGTGCCCTTGTCGGCCTTCTTGGGGTCGGTGGCGCCCATCAGGTCGCGGTTCTTGGCGATGGCGCCCTCGCCTTCCAGCACCTGGATCATCACCGGGCCGGAGATCATGAAATCGACCAGGTCCTTGAAGAAGGGGCGCTCCTTGTGCACGGCGTAGAACTGCTCGGCCTCACGGCGCGACAGGTGCTGCATGCGCGCGGCAATGATCTTCAGGCCGGCGGCCTCGAAGCGGGCGTAGATCTGGCCGATGACGTTCTTGGCGACGGCGTCGGGCTTGATGATGGACAGGGTGCGTTGGGTGGCCATGGATGAGAGGTTCCTGCTTGAAAAAGATTGGTTTTTGCCGAATGAACAAAGCTTTTGATTTTAGCGCGCGCGCCGGCTTCAGGGCTACCGGCCGCCGCCGGAGCCCCGGCGCGGACCCCGGGGGCCGCCCAGGCCCGGCCCACGGGGGCCACGAGGGCCCACGCGCGCCGGCCGCGCCGCCGGGGCGCGGGCCCCTGAAGCCGCCGGCGCCGGGGCCACCCGCGCGCGGGCCGCCACCCGCGCGGGGTGGGCGATAGCTGTCGGCGCCGATGTAGCCCTGCGAGGTGCGCATCGGGTCGGGCTGGCCGGCGCTGGCACCACGCCCGGGCGGCGTGCCGGGGGGCCGGCGCGGCGCGGGCGCGGCTCAGGCGGGCGGGCGCCGGCTGCCATGTTGGGCCGCGGCCCGCTGCCACGCCCTCGGTCGGCACGCCCGCCGCGGCGGGGCGCATCGGCGCGGCCGGGCTGCGGCTCGGGCGCGCCGCGCAGCACGTGCTCGGGCGTGCCCGAGGCCTCACCCAGCGCGCGGATGTCGCGCTCGCCCAGCTCCATCCACATGCCGCGGCGCAGGCCGCGCGGCAGCAGCATGGCGCCGTAGCGGATGCGGATCAGGCGGCTGACGGCGTGGCCCACGGCCTCGATCATGCGGCGCACCTCGCGG
The DNA here is from genome assembly GCA_024235995.1 of Burkholderiaceae bacterium. NCBI lineage: Bacteria > Pseudomonadati > Pseudomonadota > Betaproteobacteria > Burkholderiales > Burkholderiaceae > Burkholderiaceae bacterium. Next base: position 2,085,584 of record JACKLI010000001.1, on the reverse strand, counting down.
TTGCGCCCCTCGCCGATGGTGACGCGGTACCACTGGTTGGCGCCCTCGCCCTGCCCTTCCTCGGTGATGGCGCCGAACTGCGCCAGGCCGTCGTCGAGCTGCACGCCGTCGAGCAGGCGCTGCTTTTCCTCGTCGGTGAGCGCGCCCAGCACGCGCACGGCGTATTCGCGCTGCAGGCCGAAGCGCGGATGCATCAGGCGGTTGGCCAGCTCGCCCGAGGTGGTGAACAGCAGCAGGCCTTCGGTGTTCAGGTCCAGCCGGCCCACCGACTGCCACTTGCCCTGCTGCAGGCGCGGCAGCTTGCGAAACACCGTGGGGCGGTTGCCCGGGTCGTCGTGCGTGACCACCTCGCCCACCGGCTTGTGGTAGGCCAGCACGCGCGCCGGCGGCGGCGCGATGCGCACATGGATGGGCTTGCCGTTGATCTTGACCTGGTCGCCGAATTGCACGCGCTGGCCGATGTGCGCCGGCTGGCCGTTGACCGTGATGCGCCCTTGCAGGATGAGCTGCTCCATCTCCAGGCGCGAGCCCAGCCCCGCCTGCGCCAGCACCTTGTGCAGCTTGGGTTGCTCGGGCTGGGGCAGCAGCACGCGCTTGGGCGGCGCGGCGGGCGCGACGGCCTGCTCGTCGAAACGCCCGGAGACCAGGTCGTCGAAGGCCACGGGCGCGTCGTCGTCGGTGCCTGGGGCGGGCGTGGCCGGCATCTCGATTGCTATTTTATCGATAGCTGATTGCGCTTGATCCATGCCGGCTGGAGCCTTGTTTTGATCCGAATCCGGCGGCGGGGAGGTGCTGTCCTGGGGGTTCATGGCGTCGGGCTTTCTTCGGGGGCGTCTGCGGCGGCATCGGTGACGGGGGGCGCAGGGTCGGCGTCGGCCTCGACGGGCGCTGGATCGATGGCTGGATCGGCCGCCGCCGGTGCCTCGTCCTGCAGCGCCTCGAACATGCCGGGCACGGGCTCGGCGGCGTCCTCCAGGATGGGCAGCTGCTCCAGCGACTGCAGGCCCAGGTCGTCCAGGAACTGGCGCGTGGTGGCGTACAGCGCCGGGCGGCCGACGGTCTCGCGGTGGCCGATGACCTCGACCCAGCCGCGGTCCTCCAGCTGCTTGAGCAGCAGCGAGTTGATGGTGACACCGCGGATGTCTTCCATGTCGCCGCGCGTGACGGGCTGGCGGTAGGCGATGATGGCCAGCGTCTCCAGCGTGGCACGGGTGTACCTGGGCGGCTTTTCGGGGTGCAGGCGGTCGAGGTACTCGCGCAGCTCGGGGCGGCTTTGAAAGCGCCAGCCGCTGGCCACGGCCACCAGCTCCACGCCGCGCTGCGCCCAGTCGTCCTGCAGCTCCAGCAGCAGCGCCTTGAGCGTGTCCGGCCCCAGCTCGCCGGCAAACAGCGCCTGCAGCTCGCGCAGGGGCAGGGGCTGCTGGGCGCAGATCAATGCGGTTTCAAGGATGCGCTTGGCGTCCGCGGAGGTCACGGCTTGGGTCTCTTGGGCAGGGCGCGCCCGGGGCGCGTGGTTCGGGCCGAAGTGCCCGGTGAAGGAAGATGTTGGGCCGGCGTGCCACGCGGCCCGAGCGCTGGCTCAACCGGTGGCCGCGTCGTCATCCGGGATTGTAAGGCCCCAGGCCGCCAGCGCCGCCGCCAGGTCGGGCGGCAGTGGCGCCACAAAGTCCAGCGCCGCGCCCGTGACCGGGTGCGTCAGCGACAGGCGCCGCGCGTGCAGGGCTTGGCGCGCCATGCCGGCCGCCGGCGCGCCGCCATACAGCGCGTCGCCCACCAGCGGGTGGCCCAGCTGCGCCAGGTGCACGCGGATCTGGTGCGTGCGGCCGGTGCGCAGCAGGCAGCGCAGCAGGCAGCCGGCTTCGGCGTTCTGCAGCCGCTGCACCAGGGTCTGCGCCGGCTTGCCGGGGTGGCGCTGCAAGTCCACCACCACCATGCGCAGGCGGTTGCGCGGGTCGCGCCCGATGGGGGCATCCACCTCGCGCTCGGCCGCGCCCTGCCAGGGCCGGTGCGCCAGCGCCAGGTATTCGCGGCGCACCTGTCGCGCGCCGATCTGCGCCACCAGCGCGTCCATGGCCTGGCGCGAGCGCGCCACCACCATCAGGCCGCTGGTGTCCTTGTCCAGCCGGTGCACGATGCCGGCGCGCGGCAGCCCTGCGGCCCGCGCGTCGCGTGCCAGCAGGGCGTTGAGCAGCGTGCCGCTCCAATGCCCCGGCGCGGGGTGCACCACCAGGCCGGCGGGCTTGTCGACCACCAGCAGGTGCTCGTCCTCATACGGCACCACCAGGTCCATGGCTTGCGGCACGAAGGCCTGGCTCATGGGCGTGGGGCGCAGCTCGACATCGAGCACGTCGCCGGCGCGCAGCTTCTGCGCCGGCTTGGCCGCCGGCACGCCGTTCAGGCGCACCGCGCCTGCGCCCACCAGCTGCTGCAGATAGCTGCGCGAGAACTCGGGCACCCGCGCGGCCAGCACGCGGTCGAGCCGCTGGCCATGGCCCTCGGCCGGCACCGCCAACGTGCGCGTTTCCAGCTCGGCGCCGGGCTCGGGGGTGTCGTCCTCGGCGCCGGTTTCAGGGCCGCTGGCCAAGGGGTCGGCCGATATAATCGAAAAAGCTTGACTCAAGAGGATTTGCCCGCAATGCAACGCGCCCGATTATCGGCGGCGACGGCAGCCGCCGTGATGGCCGCCAGCCTGCTGGCGGCGTGCTCGTCCAAGCCGGTGGACCGCACCGCGGGCTGGAGCCCCAACCGCATCTACGCCGAGGCCAAGGACGAGCAGAACTCGGGCGCCTACGACAAGGCGGTGCCGCTGTTCGAGACGCTGGAAGGCCGCGCCGCCGGCACGCCGCTGGCGCAGCAGGCGCAGCTGGACAAGGCCTATTCGCAGTTCAAGGACGGGCAAAAAGCCGAGGCCATCGCCACGCTGGACCGCTTCATGCGCCTGCACCCGGCCAGCCCGGCCATCGACTACGCGCTGTACCTCAAGGGCGTGATCAACTTCAACGACGAGCTGGGGCTGTTCTCCTTCCTGTCGCGCCAGGATTTGTCCGAGCGCGACCAGAAGGCGGCCAAGCAGGCGTTCGAGTCCTTCGACGAGCTGGTCAAGCGCTTTCCCGATTCGCGCTACACGCCCGACGCCAAGGCGCGCATGCGCTACACCGTCAATGCGCTGGCGCAGTACGAGGTGCACGTGGCGCGCTACTACTACCAGCGCGGCGCCTACGTGGCGGCCGTCAACCGCGCGCAGCAGGCCATCAAGGACTACCGCGACGCCCCCGCGCTGGAAGAAGGGCTGTACATCCTGGTGCGCGCCTACGACAAGCTGGGCATGACGCAACTGAGCGACGACGCCAAGCGCGTGCTGGAGCAGAACTACCCGCAAAGCACCTACCTGGCGCGGGGCTTCCAGGGCGGCAGCAAGCCCTGGTGGCAGCTCTGGTAGGGCCTGCGAACAGGCCTCGAGGTTTTCAGAACGGCGGCAGCTCGTTCAACAGCGCGTCTTGCGGCGCGGCGGCTTCGCCCGCGCTCGCCAGTTCATCCAGCGCCGCGTCGAAGGCCTCACGCCCGGCCAGCCGCCGCATCGGCGGCAGGGCAGCCAGCAGCCGGCGGCCATAGCCCATGCTCGCCAGGCGCGGATCGCAGATCGCCAGCACGCCGCGGTCGCTCTCGCTGCGGATCAGCCGCCCGGCACCCTGCTTGAGCGCCACCGCCGCCTCGGGCACCGAATAGCTCGAGAAAGCGCTGCGCCCGGCCGCCTCGATGCGGCGACAGCGCGCCTCGACCAGCGGGTCGCCCGGCGGCGGAAATGGCAGCTTGTCGATCACCACCAGCTGCAGCGCGTCGCCCGGCAGGTCCACCCCTTCCCAGAACGAACTGGAGCCGACCAGCACGCAACCGGGTCGCCCCGGCTCGCCGGCCTGGCGAAAGCGCGCCATCAGCTCGCGCTTGGGCAGGCTGCCCTGCACCAGCACCTCGATGCCGCTGGCCGCGTCGAAGCGCTGGCGCAAGGCCTCGCCGATGTCGCGCAACGCGCGCAGCGTGGTGGTCAGCACCAGGGTGCGCCCGCCCAGCCGCTGCGCGCCATCGCCCGCCAGCCGCGCCACCTGCAGCGAATGCGCCGCATCGCCCGGCCGCGCGCCCTGCGCGGGCACGTACAGCGCGGCCTGCAGCGCATAGTCGAAGGGGCTGTCCACGCGCAGGATGTCGGCCTGCTCCAGCCCGCAGGGCTGGGTGAACCAGGACAGGCGCTCGTCGTCGCCCAGGGTGGCCGAGGTGAAGACCCAGGCGCGCGCACGCTCCCGGGCGTCGGGCGGCGGCTCGGGGTGCGAGGGTTCTGCGGCGTCGCGCTCGGCCTGGGGCTCGCCCAGCAGCCGCGTGTGCACCGCCTCGGCAATGTCCAGCGGCGATTCGCGCAGGCGCAGCGCGGCGCCCAGGTCCACCCAGCGCACCAGGGCCGGATCGCCCGGCGCCTGGAAATGCGCCGCGCGCTCGCCCAGCAGCGCGACCCGCTCGTGCAGGCGCCGCAGATCGGGGCTTTGCTCGTCCACCGTCGCCAGCGCGTCGGCGGTCACCGTCAGCGCCTGGCCCACGCGCGCCAGCGCGGCCTGCCACGCGGCGGCGTCCACCCCGTCCGGCGTGGCCTCGCCCCAGCGCAGGCGGGTGTTGCCGCGCGCCGGTCCGCCCGCCAGGCGCAGCTCACGCGCGGCGTGCTCCACGCCGGCGGCCAGGGCGTTCCAGTCGGCCTGGCCCCGGGCGTGCTCCAGGCCCGCGGCCAGCAGGTCGCGCGCCAGGTCCAGCAGCTGACCGGTGCCCAGCTGCTGGCCCAGGAACTGGATGCCGATCTCGTTGAGCTGATGGGCCTCGTCGAACACCACCACGCGGACCGTGGGCAGCAGCTCGGCCATGCCCGACTCGCGGATCGCCAGGTCGGCAAAGAACAGATGGTGGTTGATGACCACCACGTCGGCGGCCAGCGCCTCGCGCCGTGCCTGGTTGACGTGGCAGGCGCGAAACTGCGGGCAGTCGGCGCCCAGGCAGTTCTCGCGCGTGCTGCTCACCAGCGGAATCACCGGCGAGCGCTCGTCCAGGCCAGGCAGCTCGGCCAGGTCGCCGGTGCGCGTGGTCTTGGCCCATCGCTCTATTTTCGATAGTGCATGGCGCAGGTGCAGGCTGGCCGCATCGGCGCTTTGGCTTGCCATATCCAGGCGGTGCAGGCACAGGTAGCTGCCGCGCCCCTTGAGCAGGGCGGTGCGCACCGGCACGCCCAGCGCCTGGGTCAGCAGCGGCAGGTCGCGTCCATGCAGCTGGTCCTGCAGCGCCTTGGTGGCCGTGGACAGCAGCACGCGCTCGCCCGACAGCAGAGCCGGCACCAGGTAGGCAAAGGTCTTGCCCACGCCGGTGGCGGCCTCGGCCACCAGCACCCCGCCCTGCGCCACGGTGCGCGCCACCGCGGTGGCCATCCGCAATTGCCCGGCGCGCGGCGCAAAACCGACCGCAGCGCGGGCCACGGGGCCTTCCGGCTCGAAGGCGGCCAGCACGGCATGTTCCAGCGGGAGGGGTGAATTCACGGGATCCGACAACAACGACAAACACAACCGACCCGAAGCGGCGCCGGCATCCCATAATACGGTGTCACCAGCCACGGCAGCATCAGGGAAGCACAAACATGGACAAAGGCTACCGACTCAGCGCCGCCACCGGCCTGCACAAGGGCGACCGCGATTACCAGCAAGACCAGGTGGCCCTGCTGACCCACCCACGTGCCAGCGGCTGCCTGCTGGCCGTGGTGGCCGACGGCATGGGCGGACGCACGGGCGGGCGCAAGGCGGCCGACCAGGTGCTGCTGACGGCGCGCCAGCTGTTCGAGCGCTACGACCCCGAGACCGACGACGCCGCGGCCCTGCTGCGCCAGATCGGGCAGGAGGCGCACCTGGTCATCAAGCTGACGGCCATCGCCGCCGAGCAGGAACCGCACAGCACCATGGCGGTCTTCCTGATCAACCCCGGTGGCGAATGCCACTGGCTGCATTGCGGCGACTCGCGCATCCACCACTTTCGCGGCACGCAGCTGGTGCGGCGCACCACCGACCATTCCTTCGTGCAGACGCTGGTGGCGCAGGGCCAGCTGACCGAAGAGGAAGCCAGCGACCACCCCAAGTCCAACGTGCTGACCTCGTGCCTGGGCACCGAGCCCGAGCCGACCTTCACCGCGCAACTCATCCCGCGCCTGCAGATCGGCGACACGCTGCTGGCGTGCTCCGACGGCGTGTGGCACTACTTCAACGCCGAGGAGCTGGGCTCGGTGCTGAACACCCTGAGCCCGCGCGAGGCCAGCGAGTTCCTGGTCGAGAAGGCGCGCCAGCGCGCCAGCGGCACGGGCGACAACCTGTCGCTGGTGATCGTCAAGGTGGAGCCGCCGGTGGAAACCAAACCGGCGCGGCGCACCTCACTGACGCCGCTCAACTGAAGGCGCACCCGGCGCAGGCGCGGCCTTCTGCTCGATCTGCCGCAGGTGCTGGGCGGTGCGCCGCTCGCGCTCCAGGGCGTTGAGTTGCAGGTCCTGCTGGCGTAGCACATCCAGCTGGCCGCGCCGCTCGCGCTTGGCCTCGCCCAGGCAGTCGTTGACGGCAAAGCGGCGCCAGCACACCAGCTCTTCGTCGCGGTAGCGCTGCTGCGCCGCCTCACGCTGCCGGGCCACGCGCTCGCGCTCGGCCTTCAGCCAGGGCTCGAACGGCTGGCCCGCCGGTGCCTGCAGCATCGGCGCCACGCCGGCTGCCGCCGGCGCCACGGGGCTCGGCGCACAGCTGCTGGCCAGCAGGGCCAACACGAGGATGGGCAACAGGCGCAGGTTCATGTGAGGTGCGTGTCCACCGTGCGGTGGGGTTCGGCCAGGTATTCGAGCGACTGCATCTCGGCCAGGCGCGAGACGGTGCGCGGAAACTCATGCACCAGCGGGCCCTCGGTGTACAGCCCCTCGGGTTCGACGGCCGCCGACAGGATCAGCTTGACGCGGCGGTCGTACAGCACGTCGACCAGCCAGGTGAAGCGCCTGGCCTCGGAGGCCATGCGCACCGGCATGTGCGGCACGTCGGACAGCAGCACGGTGTGGAACTGGCTGGCGATCTCCAGGTAGTCGTTCTGCGAGCGGGGGCCGCCGCACAGGGTGCGAAAGTCGAACCACACCACGCCGCCAGCACGCCGGCGCGCGCGGATCTCCCGCGCCTCGATGTGCAGCACCGGGTCTTGGTCCGGTCCGCTGGCCAGCCGCGCGAAGGCCGCCGCCATGGCCGCGTCGGCGGCCGCGCCCAGGGGGGTGTGGTAGAGCTTGACGTCCTGCAGCGTGCGCCGGCGGTAGTCCACGCCGTGATCGACGTTGATGACCTCCATGCGCTCGTTCAGCAGGTCGATGGCCGGCAGGATGCGGTCGCGGTGCAGGCCGTCGGGGTACAGCTCGTCGGGCCTGAAGTTGCTGGTGGTGACCAGGCCCACGCCGTTGTCGAACAGCGCCGCCAGCAGGCGGTGCAGGATCATGGCGTCGGTGATGTCGGCGACGTGGAACTCGTCGAAGCAGATCAGCTTGAAGCGCCGCGCCATGCGCCGGCCCAGCTCGTCCAGCGGATTGACGGTGCCCTGCAGGCCCGCCAGCTCGCGGTGCACCTCGCGCATGAACTCGTGAAAGTGCAGCCGCGTCTTGCGGCGGATCGGCACCGCCTCGAAGAAGCAGTCCATCAGAAAGCTCTTGCCGCGCCCCACCCCGCCGTACATGTACACGCCCTTGGGGATGTCGGGATGGTTGAAGAGCTTTTTCAGTCGATTGGAGCGCTGGCTCTTGTACGCCGCCCACGCGTCGGCGCAGCGCTGCAGCGCCTCCACGGCACGCAGCTGCGCCGGGTCGGCCTGGTAGCCGCGCGCGGCCAGTTCACGCTCGTAGGCTGCGCGCACCGCGCTCACGACGGCATCCATTTGCTATGTTTTTAATTGATGCTCGCGCTTTCTTCATGCGGGCCAGAGGCATTTTTTGCCTTGAACTCGCTCAGAAGTTGAGCGTGCGCTTGTCCACCGCCAGCGCCGCTTCCTTGGTGGACTCACTCAAGCTGGGGTGCGCGTGGCAGATGCGGGCGATGTCCTCGCTGCTGGCACGGAAGGCCATGGCCACGCAGGCCTCGGCGATCAGCTCGCTGGCCATGGGGCCGACGATATGCACGCCCAAAATCTCGTCGCTGGCCGCGTCGGCCAGGAACTTGACCATGCCCGTGGTGTCGCCCAGCGCGCGCGCGCGGCCGTTGGCCATGAAGGGGAAGGTGCCGGCCTTGTACTTCACACCGTCGGCCTTGAGCTGCTGCTCGGTCTTGCCGACCCAGGCGATCTCGGGGCTGGTGTAGATGACCCAGGGCACCAGGTTGAAGTCCACGTGCCCGTGCTGGCCGGCGATACGCTCGGCCACGGCCACGCCCTCCTCCTCGGCCTTGTGCGCCAGCATGGGGCCGCGCACCACGTCGCCCACGGCCCACACGCCGGGCAGGTTGGTGCGGCACTCGCCGTCCACCAGCACGTCGCCGCGCTCGCCCAGCTTCAGGCCCACGGCCTCGGCGTTCAGCCCCGTGGTGTTGGGCACGCGACCGATGGAGACGATCAGCTTGTCCACCTCCAGCGTTTGCGCCTCACCCTTGGCGTTGGTGTAGGCAATGGTCACACCCTTCTTGCCGCCCTTGACCTCGCCCACCTTCACGCCCAGCTCGATCTTCAGGCCCTGCTTGTCGAAGGCCTTGCGCGCTTCCTTGGCGATCTGCTCGTCCACCGCGCCCAGAAAGGTGGGCAGCGCTTCGAGCACCGTCACCTCGGCACCCAGGCGGCGCCACACGCTGCCCATCTCCAGGCCGATCACGCCCGAGCCGATCAGGCCCAGGCGCTTGGGCACCGCGCCGATGGCCAGCGCGCCGTCGTTGCTGAGGATGGTCTGCTCGTCGAACGGCGCGCCCGGCAGCGCCCGCGCGCTGGAGCCGGTGGCGACGATGACCTGCTTGCCGGTCAAGACCTCCTCGGCCTTGCCCGTTACCTTGATCTCGTAGCCGCCCTCGACCGCCCGGGCGAACGAGCCGCGGCCGTGGAAGAACGTGACCTTGTTCTTCTTGAACAGGTAGGCGATGCCGTCGTTGTTCTGCTTGACCACGGCGTCCTTGCGGCCAATCATGGTGGCCACGTCCATCTTCAGGTCCTTCAGGCTGATGCCGTGCTCGGCAAAGTGCTTGCCGGCATGCTCGAAATGCTCGCTGGACTGCAGCAGCGCCTTGGACGGAATGCAGCCCACGTTGGTGCAGGTGCCGCCTGGCGCGGGACCACCCGCCGCGTTCTTCCACTCGTCGATGCAGGCCACATTGAAGCCCAGCTGTGCGGCGCGAATGGCCGCGATGTAGCCGCCGGGGCCGGCGCCGATGACGATGACGTCGAATTGTTTGCTCATGGTTTCCTCAAGGGCGAGAGAGAAACCCACCGCGCGGGTGGGTTTCAAAAGGCGGATGGGCGATCAGATGTCGAACAGCAGGCGCGCCGGGTCTTCCAGCGCATCCTTCATCGCCACCAGGCTCAGCACGGCCTCGCGGCCATCGATCAGCCGGTGGTCGTAGCTCATCGCCAGGTAGTTCATGGGCCGCACCACGACCTGACCGTTCTCGACCACGGCGCGGTCCTTGGTGGCGTGCACGCCCAGGATGGCCGACTGCGGCGGGTTGATGATGGGCGTGGACATCATGGAGCCGAACACGCCGCCGTTGCTGATGGAGAAGGTGCCGCCCGTGAGGTCGTCCAGGCCCAGCTTGCCGTCGCGCGCCTTGGCGCCGAACTCGGCGATCTTCTTCTCCACGTCGGCAAAGCTCATCTGGTCGGCGTTGCGCAGGATGGGCACCACCAGGCCACGCGGGCTGCTGACGGCGATGCCGATGTCGAAATAGCCGTGGTAGACGATGTCGTTGCCGTCGATGCTGGCGTTGACGGCCGGAAACTTCTTGAGCGCGTGCACCGCCGCCTTGACGAAGAAGCTCATGAAGCCCAGCTTGACGCCGTGCTCCTTCTCGAACTTCTCCTGGAAGCGCTTACGCATGTCCATCACCGGCTGCATGTTCACCTCGTTGAAGGTGGTCAGGATGGCGTTGGTGGACTGCGACTGCAGCAGGCGCTCGGCCACGCGCGCGCGCAGGCGCGTCATGGGCACGCGCTGCTCGGGGCGATCGCCGAGGCTGGGCGGCGCGACGGGCGCGGCCACCTGCGGCAGGCTGCTGGTGGGCGCGCCGGTGGGAATGGCGGCCGGCTTGGCGCCACCCGATTGCAGGGCGCCCAGCACGTCGCCCTTGGTCACGCGGCCATCCTTGCCGGTGCCGGCCACCGAGCCGGCAGGCAGCTTGTTGTCGGCCATCAGCTTGGCGGCGGCCGGCATGGCGATATCGGCCTTGCTGCCGGAAGCGGCGGCGACCGCCGGAGCTGCGGCCGGCGCGGCCGCGGCCGCAGGCGTTGGCGCCGCGGCAGGGGCCGGCGCCGCGGCGCCCGCGACGGCAGCGGTGTCGATGCGGGCCAGCAACTGGTCGGCCACCACCGTGGCGCCGTCGGCCTGCAGGATTTCGGTCAGCACGCCGGCGGAAGGGGCCGGCACCTCGAGCACGACCTTGTCGGTCTCGACCTCGATCAGGATTTCGTCGGCCTTGACGGCCTCGCCGGGCTTTTTCTTCCACTGCAGCAGCGTGGCCTCGGACACGGATTCGGACAACTGGGGGACTTTGACTTCTACGATAGCCATGGGATGTTTTTCCTGGTTCTGTTCGGACAGGCGCGGCGAGGCGCAGGCGCCCCGCGCCGCGCGGATGCAATCACTTGTTCAGCACGAAGCCCTTGAGGCGCCCGAAGGCGGCGTCGACCAGGGCCTTTTGCTGCTCCTGGTGCAGGTGCGCGTAGCCCACCGCGGGCGAGGCCGAGGCGGCGCGGCCGGCGTAGCCGAGCTTCTGGCCGGCGACCATGTTTTCGTGGATGTAGTGCTGCACGAAGAACCAGGCGCCCTGGTTCTGCGGCTCGTCCTGGCACCACACGATCTCGGTGGCGTTGGGGTACTTCTTGAGCTCGGCGGCAAACGCCTTGTGCGGGAACGGATAGAGCTGCTCGACGCGCAGGATGGCGACGTCGTGCGAGCCCTTTTCCTCGCGCTTTTTCACCAGGTCGTAGTAGACCTTGCCCGAACAGGCCAGCACGCGCTTGACCTTGTCGCCCTTCAGCTCGCCACTGTCGGGGATCACCGTCTGGAACCCACCGCTGGTGAACTCGGACAGCGGCGAGGTGGCGTCCTTGTTGCGCAGCAGGCTCTTGGGCGTGAAGATAACCAGCGGCTTGCGCAGCGGGCGCACCATCTGGCGGCGCAGCACGTGGAAGATCTGGCTGGCCGTGGTGGGCTGCACGATCTGCATGTTGGTGTCGGCCGCCAGCTGCATGAAGCGTTCCACGCGCGCCGACGAGTGCTCGGGGCCCTGCCCCTCGTAGCCGTGCGGCAGCATCAGCGTCAGGCCGTTGACGCGGCCCCACTTGACCTCGCCCGAGGCGATGAACTGGTCGATCAGCACCTGCGCGCCGTTGGCGAAGTCGCCGAACTGCGCCTCCCAGATCACCAAGGTATTGGGGTCGTTGGAGGCGTAGCCGTACTCGAAGCCCAGCACCGCCTCCTCCGACAGGATGGAGTCGATGACCACGAAGGGCGCCTGGCCCTCGGTGACGTTCTGCAGCGGGGTGTAGGAGCCCACGTCCCACTTCTCGCGCTTCTGGTCGTGCAGCACGGCGTGGCGGTGCACGAAGGTGCCGCGCCCGCAGTCCTCGCCCGACAGGCGGATCGGGTAGCCCGAGGCCACCAGCGAGGCGAAGGCCATGTGCTCGCCCATGCCCCAGTCCACGTTCATCTCGCCGCGGCCCATGGCGGCGCGGTGCTCCAGCACGTTCTTGACCAGGTTGTGAACGGTAAAGCCCTCGGGCACGGTGGTGATGCGCTCGGCCAGGCGCTTCCACTCGGCCAGCGGGATGGCGGTGTCGGCGGCGTCGGTCCACTTGCTGGCCAGGTACGGCGACCAGTCGACCGCGTACTTGCTCTTGAAGTTGGTCAGCACCTGGTCGACCGTGTGGCGGCCGGCGTCCATGGCGGCGCGGTAGGCGGCGACCATGGCGTCGGGGCCGTCGGCCGGCAGCACCTGCTGGGTGACCAGCTTGTCACCGTACAGCTTGCGCGTGCCGGGGTGCGCGGCAATCTTCTTGTACATCAGCGGCTGGGTGAGCATGGGGGTGTCCTGCTCGTTGTGGCCCAGCTTGCGGAAGCACACGATGTCGACCACCACGTCCTGGTTGAACTGCTGGCGGTAGTCCAGCGCCAGCTGGGTGCACAGCACCACGGCCTCGGGGTCGTCGCCGTTGACGTGCAGCACCGGCGCGTCGATCATCTTGACCACGTCGGTGCAGTACAGCGTGGAGCGCGTGTCGCGCGGGTCGCTGGTGGTGAAGCCGATCTGGTTGTTGATGACGATGTGCACCGTGCCGCCGGTGTAGTAGCCGCGCGTCTGCGCCAGCGCCAGCGTCTCCATCACCACGCCCTGGCCGGCGAAGGCCGCGTCGCCGTGCACCAGCACCGGCAGCACGCTGTCGCCCTCGGCGTCGCCGCGGCGGTCCATGCGCGCGCGCACGCTGCCCTCGACCACGGGGTTGACGATCTCCAGGTGCGAGGGGTTGAAGGCCAGCGACAGGTGCACCGGCCCGCCGGCGGTGGACACGTCGGAGGAAAAGCCCTGGTGGTATTTCACGTCACCAGCCGTCAGTTCCTCGGGTGCGGTGTGGTCGAACTCGGCAAACAGCATCGAGGGCATCTTGCCCAGGGTGTTGACCAGCACGTTCAGGCGGCCGCGGTGGGCCATGCCGATCACGATTTCCTGCACGCCCTGCTTGCCGGCCGACTGCACGATCTGGTCCATGGAGACGATGAAGCTCTCGCCGCCCTCCAGCGAAAAGCGCTTCTGGCCCACGTACTTGGTGTGCAGGAAGCGCTCCAGGCCCTCGGCCGCCGTCAGGCGCTCGAGCACGTGCTTCTTCTGCTCGGCGTCGAGCTGCGGGTTGGCGCGCACGCGCTCCAGGCGCTCTTGCCACCAGCGCTTTTGCACCTGGTCGGTGGCGTACATGAATTCGGCGCCGATGGTGCCGCAGTAGGTTTCGCGCAGCGCGTTGATCAGCTCGCGCAGCGGCATGCTTTCCTTGCCGAAGAAGGTGTTGCTGACGTTGAACACCGTTTCCATGTCGGCGTCGGTGAAGCCGTAGAAGGACGGCTCCAGCTCGGGAATCTGCGGGCGGTCGGCGCGCTTGAGCGGGTCCAGGTCGGCCCAGCGCGCGCCCACGTTGCGGTACGCCGCGATCAGTTGCTGCACCGCCGTGCGCTTGCGGCCCAGCTCGGAGTCGGCGCCGGTGGCCACCACCACCCGCGTGCCGCCCTGCTTGGCGCGCTCGGCAAAGGCGTTGATGACCGGCAGGTGCGGCACGTCGCGCGCATTGCTGCCGTCCACGGCCGGCACGTGCTGCAGCGCGTCGAAGTATTCGCGCCAGGAATCGGGCACGCTGCCCGGGTTGGCCAGATAGCTCTCGTACATCTCCTCGACGTACGGCGCGTTGCCGCCGAAGAGGTAGCTGTTGCCCTCGTAGGTTTGATAGACGGACTGGGTGTCACTCATGCTGCGCTTGCCTTTTGCGCCCCTGCAGGGCGCTCAAGATGGTTGGGAAACCTTCCGCGTCACGGCTGAACCGGTTGGCGGACGCGACTGGCTGGGAAGGGCCTGGATTTCGCAAGGGTCGAATTCTGCCACCGATCGGCCGCGCGTGCGACGGCGCGCGGGCGCACGGCCCGCGCAAGGCCATGCGCCGGGGCCGCCATCAGGCGTGCGGGCGGGGGTAGCCCAGGCTCTTGAGCGCCGCCGAGATCTCGGGCAGCACGGTGTCGTCCTCGATGGTGGCCGGCACCTTCAGCGCGTCGCCGTCGGCCATGCTGCGGATGGTCACGCGCAGCACCTTGCCCGAGCGCGTCTTGGGCAGCCGCGCGATCACCTGCACGCTCTTGAAGTCGGCCACGGCGCCGAGCTGGGCACGCACCTTGGCCACCAGCTCGGCGCAGATCTCGGCCTCGGGCTGCGCCACGCCCGACTTGAGCACCACCAGCCCGACCGGCACCTGGCCCTTGAGCGCATCGGCCACGCCGACCACGGCGGCCTCGGCCACGGCCGGGTGGGCGGACAGGATTTCCTCCATCTGCCCGGTGGACAGGCGATGGCCGGCCACGTTGATGATGTCGTCGATGCGCGCCATCACCCAGCCGTAGCCGTCGGCATCGAAATACCCGGCGTCGCCCGACAGGTAGTAGCCCGGGTAGCGCGCCAGGTAGGTCTCGACGAAGCCGTCGTCGTTGTTCCACAGCGTGGTCAGGCTGCCGGGCGGCAGCGGCAGCTTGATCACCAGGCTGCCGATGTCGTCGGCCCCCTTGTCGCGGCCCTCCTCGTCGAGGATGCGGATGTCGAAGCCGGGCACCGGCTTGGTGGGCGAGCCGGGCCGCACCGGCAGCGGCTCGATGCCCATGCAGTTGCTGAGGGCGGGCCAGCCCAGCTCGGTCTGCCACCAGTTGTCGATCACCGGCACGCCCAGGATCTTGCCGGCCCACTCGATGGTGTCCGGATCGCCCCGCTCGCCGGCCAGAAACAGCATGCGGAACGCCGACATGTCGTATTTCTTGACCAGCGCGCCGCTGGGGTCTTCCTTCTTGATGGCGCGAAACGCCGTCGGCGCGGTGAACAGCACGTTCACCTTGTGCTCCTCGCACAGGCGCCAGAAGGCGCCGGCGTCGGGCGTGCCCACCGGCTTGCCCTCGTACAGGATGGTGGTGCAGCCCTGCAGCAGCGGCGCGTAGACGATGTAGGAGTGGCCCACCACCCAGCCGACGTCGGACGCGGCCCAGAACACGTCGCCCGGCTTGGCCCCGTAGACGGCCTCCATCGACCAGCGCAGCGCCACGGCGTGGCCGCCGTTGTCGCGCACCACGCCCTTGGGCTTGCCGGTGGTGCCCGAGGTGTAGATGACGTACAGCGGGTCGGTGGCGGCCACGGGCACGCAGTCGGCCGGCTGGGCGCGGGCCATGGCCTCGTCCCAGTCGATGTCGCGCCCGGCCACCATGTCGGCCTTCAGCTCGGGGCGCTGCAGGATCAGGCACGGCAGTTGCGGCACGCCGGCGATCCGCAGCGCCTCGTCCAGCAGCGGCTTGTAGGGCACGCTGCGCCCCGGCAGCAGGCCGCACGAGGCCGAGATCATGGCCGCCGGCTTGGCGTCGACCACGCGCTTGGCCAACTCGGGCGCGGCAAAGCCGCCGAACACCACCGAGTGCACGGCGCCGATGCGCGCGCAGGCCAGCATGGCCACCACCGCCTCGGGCACCATGGGCATGTAGATGATGACGGTGTCGCCCTTCTTCACCCCCATCGCCAGCAGGGCGCCGGCGCAGCGCGCGGTCAGGGCCTGCAGCTCGCGGTAGGTGATCTTCTTGCGCTGGGTCTGGGCCAGCGGGCTGTCGTAGACCAGCGCCAGCTGCTCGCCCCGGCCTTTTTCGACGTGGCGGTCGACGCAGTTGTAGCAGGTGTTGAGCACGCCGCCGGCAAACCAGCGGTAAAAGGGCTTGCGCGTGTCGTCGATGACGCGGTCCCAGCGCTTGATCCAGTCGATGCCCTCGGCCTTGTCGGCCCAGAATGCCGCCGGGTCGGACAGCGCTGCCGCAAAGGCCTGCTCGTAATTGCCACGGGGGTTGCCGCTCATCTCGTGTCTCCTTTCATGGGGTCACATGCCCCGCTCTGCCCGATGATAGGCTCGGGATATTGACAACGACCTGACGGCTACCGGATCAAGGCCTGCCAGTCCCGGAAACGGGGATGACCGGCGTCGCCCAGCCACTCGAAACCCACCATCTCGGTGCTGACCAGCTCGCCGCCGGCGCTGGCCAGGCGGTCGTAGGCGGCGTCGCGGTTGCGCTCGCTGCGCGAGCCGCAGGCGTCCGTCACCACCCACACGTCCCAGTCCTGCTCCAGCAAATCCAGCGCGGTCTGCAGCAGGCACACGTGCGCCTCGCAGCCGGCCAGCACCAGGGTGCCGCGCTCGGGCGCGGCAGGGGCCGGCTTTTGCAGGTGCTTGGGCAGGCTGCGGGCGTTGCCGCGCGCCGCGGGCGCCGGCGGCGCCAGCAGGGCTTGCAGCGCGGCCGCGCCGCTGAACGCCGTCTTGGCGACGATGCGCTCGCACAGCGCGGCCAGCGCCTCGTCGGTGGCGCCCAGCTTGGCGGGCACCTGCTCGGTGGCCCACACCGGCACCTGCAGCCAGCGCGCCATCTGCGCCAGGCGGCGTGCGTTGGCCAGCACGGCCGGCCCCTCGTGGATGGCGGGCATCAGGCGGGCCTGGAAATCGACCAGCACCAGTTGGCAGTCGTCGGCTTGCAGCATCATGGTTGGAACCTCGTCAGTCGCGTGCCCCGCCGCGCCAGCGGCGGCCGTCGGGCATCGATCGGTGCTCAAGTGTCGGTCATCTTGCGGGCGGCGGGATCGTTCACACCTTCAGCCCAGGTATTGCGGCGCCAGCTCCTGCAGCAGGGCCAGCACCGCGCGCTGGGCGCCGGTGGCCGGGCGCAGCGGGCTCAGCGCCGTGAACAGCGGGATCCGCAGGCTTTGGCCCGGGCCGGTCTCGATCGAGCGCAGCTGGAAGATCGCGGGCCGGGCGCCCGCCGCCAGCGCGTGGCGCGACAGCACCGCGCAGCCGGCGCCATCGGCCACCAGGTCGAGGATGGCCGCCACGCCGTCGATCTCCAGCGCCACCTGGGGCTGGACGCCAAGGGCGGCCAACTGGTGCTCGACGTGCATGCGGATGGCGTTGGGCCGGCTGGGGATCACCAGCGGCAGGCGCGCCAGCTCCGGCAGGCCGATGGGCGTGCCGGGCGGCGCGTGGCGCGGCGCGCGCGCGCTCTGCACCAGCACCAGCTCGTCCATGGCCAGAGGCGCGATCTCCAGGCCCGGCACGGGCCGGGCGTTGTACAGCACGGCGATGTCCAGGCGCCCGCTGGCCACCTGCTCCTGCATGTTGGTCGACAGCGCCTCGGCGATCGACAGGTGCGCCTCGGGCAGTTGCCGACCAAAGGCGCGCACCAGCGGCACGGCCAGCGCGCGCGCCACGCTGGGCGGCAGCCCCACGGCCACGCGCCCGGTCAGGCCGCCGCGCAGCCGCGCCAACTCGTCGCGGGCGCGCCCCACCTGGTGCAGGATGCCGCGCGCGTGCTCCAGCAGCACCTGGCCCGCCTCGGTGGGCACGGCGCCGCGGCCGTGGCGCTGCAGCAGGTTCTGGCGCAGCTCCACCTCCAGCAGGCGCACCTGGCGGCTGAGCGCCGGCTGGGCCACGTCCAGCGTCAGCGCGGCACGGCTGAAGCTGCCCAGCTCGGCCACCGTCACGAAGTATTCGAGTTGACGCAGATCCATGGGCAGAGTGATGTCTGGAGGCGAGGTATGCCATTTTGATCTAGCTGCTAGTGTCCCAGGCCGATGGCGGGGCGATCGGCACTGCTGAACAATGACCCATCGACGAGGCGCCGTGCCCCGTTGCCGCCACGAGGAGACTTCATGAGCACGTCGAAGACGTCGAGGACCCAGGTCGCCATCATCGGCGCCGGCCCGTCCGGGCTGCTGCTGGGCCAGTTGCTGCACAAGGCCGGCATCGACGCCGTGATCATCGAGCGCGTGAGCGGCGACTACGTGCTGGGCCGCATCCGCGCCGGCATCCTGGAGCAGGTCAGCGTCGACCTGCTGGACGCGGCCGGCGTGGGCGCGCGCATGCACCAGGAAGGCCTGGTGCATGGCGGCATCGAGCTGATGTGGGACGGCCGGCGCCACCGCGTGGACCTGAACCGGTACAGCGGCGGCCAGAACGTGATGGTGTACGGCCAGACCGAGGTCACGCACGACCTGATGCAGGCGCGCGCCGTGGCCGGGCTGCCCACGGTCTACGAGGCCCGCAACACCGCCGTGCACGACTTCGGCACCACCCGCCCCTACGTCACCTGGGACAAGGACGGCCAGTCGCACCGCCTGGACTGCGACTTCATCGCCGGCTGCGACGGCTTCCACGGCGTGTGCCGCGCCAGCGCGCCGCGCTCGGCCATCACCGAATACGAGAAGGTCTACCCCTTCGGCTGGCTGGGCCTTCTGGCCGACACCCCGCCGGTCAACGACGAGCTGATCTACATCAACAGCCCGCGCGGCTTTGCCCTGTGCAGCCAGCGCAGCAAGACGCGCAGCCGCTACTACCTGCAGGTGCCGCTGACGAACCACGTGGAGGACTGGAGCGACGACGCGTTCTGGCAGGAGCTGAAGCTGCGCCTGGATGACGAAGGCCGCGACAAGCTGGTGACCGGCCCCAGCCTGGAGAAAAGCATCGCCCCGCTGCGCAGCTTCGTCACCGAGCCGCTGCGCTTCGGCCGCATGTTCCTGGCGGGCGACGCCGGCCACATCGTGCCGCCCACCGGCGCCAAGGGCCTGAACCTGGCGACCACCGACGTCAAGTACCTCAGCAACGCGCTGGTCGAGTTCTACCGCGACAGGAGCGAGGCCGGCATCGACGACTATTCGCGCAAGTGCCTGGGCCGCATCTGGCGCGCCGAGCGCTTCTCGTGGTGGCTCACGCAGCTGATGCACCGCTTTCCGCACGACGAACAGATCACGGCCAAGTTCCAGCACGCCGAACTGGACTACCTGACCCACTCCGAGGCCGGCCTGCGCACCATCGCCGAGAACTACGTCGGCCTGCCGCTGGACTTCGCCGAGCGCTCGCTCATGTAACGCCTTCACGCACGGGAAGAACCCACCATGATCATCGACTGCCACGGCCACTACACCACTGCCCCCGCGGCGCTGGGCGAATGGCGCAACCGCCAGATCGCCGGCATCCAGGACCCGGCCGCCATGCCCCGCGTGGCCGAGCTGAAGATCTCCGACGACGAGCTGCGCGAATCGATCGAAAGCAATCAGCTGCGCCTGATGCGCGAGCGCGGCTCGGACCTGACCATCTTCAGCCCGCGCGCCAGCTTCATGGCGCACCACATCGGCGACTTCCAGGTCTCCAGCACCTGGGCGGCCATCTGCAACGAGCTGTGCCACCGCGTGAGCCAGCTCTTTCCCGAGCACTTCATCGGCGCCGCCATGCTGCCGCAGTCGCCCGGCGTCGACCCGGCCAGCTGCATCCCCGAGCTGGAAAGGTGCATCAGGGACTACGGCTTCGTCGCCATCAACCTCAACCCCGACCCTTCCGGCGGCCACTGGACGAGCCCGCCGCTGACCGACCGCCACTGGTACCCCCTCTACGAGAAGATGGTCGAGTGGGACATCCCGGCGATGATCCACGTCAGCACCAGCTGCAACGCCTGCTTTCACACCACCGGCGCGCACTACATCAACGCCGACACCACGGCGGTGATGCAGCTCATCCAGGGCGAGCTGTTCAAGGACTTTCCCACGCTCAGGTTCGTCATCCCGCACGGCGGCGGCGCCGCGCCCTACCACTGGGGCCGCTACCGCGGCCTGGCGCAGGAGCTGAAGAAACCCCTGCTCACCGAGCACCTGCTGCACAACGTGTTCTTCGACACCTGCGTGTACCACCAGCCGGGCATCGACCTGCTGATGAAGGTGATCCCGGTGGACAACATCCTGTTTGCCAGCGAAATGATCGGCGCGGTGCGCGGCATCGACCCCGAGACCGGCCACCACTACGACGACACCAGGCGCTACGTGCAGGCCACCGCCCATCTCAGCGACGAACAGCGCCACAAGATCTACGAAGGCAATGCGCGGCGCGTGTATCCGCGCCTGGACGCCGCTCTGAAAGCAAAGGGGAAATAAGCCATGTACGAACTGGGCGTCGTCTATCGAAACATCCAACGCGCCGACCGCGCGGCGGCCGACGCGCTGGCGCACTTCGGCAGCGCCACGGTGCACGAGGCCATGGGCCGCGTGGGCCTGCTCAAGCCCTACATGCGCCCCATCTACCCGGGCGCGCAGGTGTCGGGCACGGCGGTCACCGTGCTGCTGCAGCCGGGCGACAACTGGATGATGCACGTGGCCGCCGAGCAGATCCAGCCGGGCGACATCGTGGTGGCCACCGTCACCGCCGAATGCACCGACGGCTACTTCGGCGACCTGCTGGCCACCAGCTTCAAGGCGCGCGGCGCGCGGGCGCTCATCATCGACGCCGGCGTGCGCGACGTGCGCACCCTGCACGAAATGGGCTTTCCGGTCTGGAGCAAGGCCATCAGCGCCAAGGGCACCATCAAGGCCACGCCGGGCTCGGTCAACATCCCCATCGTCTGCGCCGGCATGCTGGTCACGCCCGGCGACGTGATCGTGGCCGACGACGACGGCATCGTCTGCGTGCCCGCCGCGCGCGCCGCGCAGACGCTCGAGGCCGCGCAAAAGCGCGAGGCCAACGAGACCGGCAAGCGCGAGATCTTCGCCAGCGGCGTGCTGGGGCTGGACTATTACAAGATGCGCGAAGGCCTGGCCCAGGCCGGCCTGCGCTACATCGATTGAAGCAAGGTACGCAATGACCAAGCCGACGAGCGGTGATTTCACCAAGACAGCGGGCTGGCTGGACTGGTACGACGGCCCGAGCCGGCCGCGCTTTGCGCTGCCCCCCGGCAGCGTCGACGCGCATTGCCACGTGTTCGGCCCGGGTGCGCAGTTTCCCTATGCGCCCGAGCGCAAGTACACGCCCTGCGACGCCGGCAAGGCGCAGCTGTTCGCGCTGCGCGACCACCTGGGCTTTGCGCGCAACGTGGTCGTGCAGGCCACCTGCCACGGCGCCGACAACCGCGCGCTGGTCGATGCGCTGCAGGCCGCCCAGGGCAATGCGCGCGGCGTGGCCACCGTGCGCCGCGACGTGAGCGACGCCGAGCTGCAGCGCTTGCACGCGGCCGGCGTGCGCGGCGTGCGCTTCAACTTCGTCAAGCGCCTGGTGGACTTCACGCCGCGCGATGAGCTGATGGACATCGCCGGCCGCATCGCCCGGCTGGGCTGGCACGTGGTGATCTACTTCGAGGCGGTCGACCTGCCCGAGCTGTGGGACTTCTTCACCGCGCTGCCCACCACGGTGGTGGTCGATCACATGGGCCGGCCCGACGTGAGCAAGCCGGTCGACGGTCCCGAGTTCGAGCTGTTCATCCGGTTCATGCGCGAGCACGCCAACGTGTGGAGCAAGGTGAGCTGCCCCGAGCGCCTGTCGGTGAGCGGCCCGCCGGCGCTGGACGGCGAACGCGCCGCCTACCGCGACGTGGTGCCGTTCGCGCGCCGCATCGTGGAGGCGTTTCCCGACCGCGTGCTGTGGGGCACCGACTGGCCGCACCCCAACCTCAAGCAGCACATGCCCGACGACGGGCTGCTGGTGGACTTCATCCCGCACATCGCGCCGACCGCCGAGCTGCAGCGCAAGCTGCTGGTGGACAACCCCATGCGCCTGTACTGGCCCGAGGAGGCCTGACCGTGTCCCTGAACAAACCCTATCTCGACGTCCCCGGCACCACCATCTTCGATGCCGACCAGAGCCGCAAGGGCTACTGGCTCAACCAGTTCTGCATGAGCCTGATGAAGGCCGAGAACCGCACCCGCTTCAAGCAGGACGAGGACGCCTACCTGGCCGAATGGCCCATGACCGACGAGCAGAAGGCGGCGGTGCGCGCGCGCGATCTCAACTGGATGATGCGCACCGGCGGCAACATCTACTTCCTGTCCAAGCTGGGCGCCACCGACGGCCTGAGCTTCCAGCAGATGGCCGGCAGCATGACCGGCATGACCGAGCAGCAGTACCGCGCCATGATGGTGGCCGGCGGGCGCAGCCCCGAGGGCAACCGCGTGGTGGGCGAGCACGGCGACGCGCAGGGCCCGGTCACCCAGAGCGCGGCCTGGCAGGACTGGGAGAAGCAGGCACAAAATCGCCTTGCAGCGGCCGTGCAGAAAGCGCACGATGCTCCCAAACAAGGAGCAAGCGGCCACGCGCGCATCAGCGCCTCGGTGTACGCCTCGCACGTGCCGGCCATCGGCGCGGCGATCGATCATGGCAAGACGGCCGAACCCTACTGGGCGCCCATGTTCGCCGGCTTCGAGCCCAGCAAGGCGTGGATGAAGGCGCATCGGCCGGACGTGGTGTTCCTGGTCTACAACGACCACGCCACCAACTTCGACCTGAGCGTGATTCCCACCTTCGCCATCGGCACGGCGGCCGAGTTCGAGCCCGCCGACGAGGGCTACGGCGCGCGCCCGGTGCCCAAGCTGTACGGCCACCCCGAGCTGGCCTCGCACATCGCCCAGTCGGTCATCCAGCAGGGGTTCGACCTGACCCTGGTCAACGAGCTGAAGGTGGACCACGGCCTGACGGTGCCCATGAACCTGATGTTCGGCACGCCCGCGGAATGGCCGTGCCGGGTGATCCCATTCCACGTCAACGTGGTGCAGTACCCCGTGCCCTCGGGCGCGCGCTGCTTCGCCCTGGGGCAGGCCATCCGCCGCGCCATCGAGAGCTTCGACGAGCCGCTGAACGTGCAGGTCTGGGGCACCGGCGGCATGAGCCACCAGTTGCAGGGCCCGCGCGCCGGCCTGATCAACCGCGCGTGGGACAACGCCTTCCTCGACAGGCTGATCGCCGACCCGCAGGACTTGTCGGCCATGCCCCACATCGACTACGTGCGCGAGGCCGGCAGCGAGGGCATCGAGCTGGTGATGTGGCTGATCGCCCGCGGCGCCATGGCCGACGCGGGCGGCGGACGCGCGCCGCGCGTGGCGCACCGCTTCTACCACGTGCCGGCCTCGAACACCGCCGTCGGCCACCTCATACTCGAAAACCAAGCCTGATAGGCTGATAGCCCGCACCCAACAAGCGCCAACAGCTATCAAACGAGAAGCATCATGACTCAACCCATCAAGGTCGCGCTGGCCGGCGCCGGCGCCTTCGGCATCAAGCACCTGGACGGCATCCGGAACATCGACGGCGTCGAGGTGGTGTCCCTGGTCGGGCGCCGCCGCGAACCCACGCAGGCGGTGGCCGACAAGTACGGCATCGCCCACGTGGCCACCGACCTGGCCGAGAGCCTGGCGCGGCCCGACGTCGACGCGGTGATCCTGTGCACGCCCACGCAGATGCATGCGGCGCAGGCCATCGCGTGCCTGCAGGCCGGCAAGCACGTGCAGGTCGAGATTCCGCTGTGCGACAAGCTGGCCGACGGCCAGCGCGTGCTCGACGCGCAGCGCAAGGCCGGCCGCGTGGCCATGTGCGGCCACACGCGCCGCTTCAACCCCAGCCACCAGTACGTGCACCAGAAAATCGCGGCGGGCGCATTCCACCTCCAGCAGATGGACGTGCAGACCTACTTCTTTCGCCGCACCAACACGAACGCGCTGGGCCAGCCGCGCAGCTGGACCGACCACCTGCTGTGGCACCACGCCGCGCACACGGTCGACCTGTTCGCCTACCAGGCCGGCAGCCCCATCGTGCAGGCCAACGCGCTGCAGGGGCCTGTCCACCCCGAGCTGGGTATCGCCATGGACATGAGCATCCAGCTCAAGGCCGCCAGCGGCGCCATCTGCACGCTCAGCCTCAGCTTCAACAACGATGGGCCGCTGGGCACCTTCTTCCGCTACATCGGCGACAGCGCCACCTACATCGCGCGCTACGACGACCTGGTGAACGGCAAGGAAGAGAAAATCGACGTGTCCAGCGTCGCGGTGTCGATGAACGGCATCGAGCTGCAGGACCGCGAGTTCTTCGCCGCCATCCGCGAGGGGCGCGAGCCCAACGCCAGCGTCGCCCAGGTCCTACCCTGCTACGAGGTGCTGCAGCAGCTGGAGCAGCAGCTGAACGCCTGACCGACGACACCCACCCTTTTGATCCGCCAACCAAGGAGAACGACATGAGACTGAGCAAGACCCTGGGCGTCGCCGCCCTCGCGCTGGGCGCCGCCCTGGCCTTCGGCCCGGCGCAGGCCAAGGACCTGAAGATCGGCCTGGTGCTGTCGATCTCCGGGCCCTACGCCGACTACGGCAAGCAGATTCGCCGCGGCATCGACCTGTACATGGCCGAGCACGGCGACACCGTGGCGGGCCGCAAGGTCAAGCTGATCGTCAAGGACGACACCGGCATCGCGCCGCAGATCGCCAAGCGCGAGTCGCAGCAGCTCATCATCAACGACAAGGTCGACATCCTGGCCGGCTACGACCTCACGCCCAACGCCTTCTCGGCCGCGCCGCTGGCCACCGAGGCCAAGGTGCCGATGGTGGTGATGAACGCGGCCACCGCCTCGGTGGTCGAGAAGTCGCCCTACATCGTGCGCACCTCCATGACCATGCCGCAAAGCGCCTGGGCCATGGCGCAGTGGGCGCACGCCAACAAGGTCGGCAGCGCCTACATCGTGGTCGCCGACTACGGCCCGGGCCACGACTCGCAGGCGCAGTTCACCAAGACCTTCACCAGCCTGGGCGGCAAGATCGTCGGCGAGGTTCGCACGCCGGTGAACACCACCGACTACTCGCCCTTCCTGCAGCGCCTGAAGGACGCCAAGCCCGACGCGGCCTACTTCTTCGTGCCGCCCGGCAGCTCCATGGTGGCGCTGTCCAAGGGCTTTCGCGAGCTGGGCCTGGACAAGCTGGGCATCAAGGAAATGGGCCCCGGCGACATGACGGACGAAAGCTCGCTGGCCGCGCTGGGCGACGCCGCCCTGGGCTTCATCACCGCCTTCCACTACTCCGACGCGCACGACTCGCC
Source organism: Burkholderiaceae bacterium (assembly GCA_024235995.1). Lineage (NCBI taxonomy): Bacteria > Pseudomonadati > Pseudomonadota > Betaproteobacteria > Burkholderiales > Burkholderiaceae > Burkholderiaceae bacterium. The sequence continues at coordinate 2,060,723 of JACKLI010000001.1, read as the reverse complement.
CGAGAACAAGGCCTTCACCGCCGCCTACGCCAAGGCCTACAAGGACGACCGCCCCAACTTCATGGCGGTGGGCGGCTACGACGGCATGCACGTGATCTACGAGGCGCTGAAGAAAACCAAGGGCGACGCCAGCGGCGATGCCTTCATCGCCGCCGTCAAGGGCCTGAAGTGGACCAGCCCGCGCGGCCCGGTCGAGATCGACCCGCAGACGCGCGACATCGTCCAGAACGAGTACATCCGCAAGCTCGAGCGCGTGAACGGCGTGCTCAAGAACGTGGAGTTCGACACCTTCAAGGCCGTCAACCCGCAGACGCCCTGACCCGGAGGGCGGTGCAAGCTCCCAGGGAACAACCATGACGATCCTCTTCGACGGCATCGCCTCCGGCATGCTGCTGTTTCTGATCAGCGTCGGCCTGTCGGTGACTCTGGGCTTGATGAACTTCGTCAACCTGGCGCACGGCGCCTTCGCCATGATCGGCGGCTACGCCTGCGTGGTGCTGCTGAACGACTACGGCGTGCCCTTTCTGGCCACCCTGCCGTTCGCGGTGCTGGTGCCGGCGCTGGTCGGCATCGTGCTGGAGCGCACGCTGTACCGGCGCCTGTACGCCGCCTCCGACCTCGACCAGGTACTGTTCTCGCTGGGCCTGGTCTTCATGGCGGTGGCCGCCGCGCACTACTTCTTCGGCGCCCAGCAGCAGCCGCTGCACCTGCCGGACTTCCTGAAGGGGCAAATCCACCTGCCGGGCCTGGACGTCGGGGTGTACCGCCTGTTTCTGGTCATCGTCGGCCTGGCGGTGGCTTTCGGCCTGCAGTGGTCGGTCGTCAAGACCGCGTTCGGCGCCCGCCTGCGCGCCGCGGTCGACAACCAGCGCGTGGCGCGCGGCATGGGCATCAACGTCAGCCGCGTGTTCAGCCTGACCTTCGCCCTGGGCTCGGCCCTGGCCGGCCTGGGTGGCGCGCTGGGGGTGGAGATGCTGGGGCTGGACCCGGAGTTTCCGGTCAAGTACCTGGTGTACTTTCTGATCGTTGTTTCGGTGGGCGGCAGCGGCAACATCCTGGGCTCGCTGTACGCCGCCATCCTGCTGGGCGTGGCCGACGTGGTGGGCAAGTACTACATCCCGCAGATCGGCGCCTTCATCATCTACGCCGTCATGGTGGCCACCCTGATCTTTCGCCCCCATGGCCTGTTCGGCCGTGCCCACAAATAAAGAGGCCCCTGCATGACGACCTCGATTCGCGGCGCGGCGAACGCCGACGCGCTGGCCCGCTTTCGGCGCTCGGCAAACTGGAAACCGCTCGAATACGCCTTCTGGTGCCTGCCGGTGCTGGCCTACTTCGCCTTTCCGGGCAACTACCTGCTGCTCAGCCAGATCGCCATCACCGGGCTGTTCGCGCTGTCGCTCGACCTGATCTTCGGCTACGCCGGCGTGATCTCGCTGGGCCACGCGGCCTTCTTCGGCGTGGGCGCCTACACCGTCGGGCTGATGGGCTCGCACGGCTGGAGCGACCCGCTGCTGGGCCTGCTGCTGGGCGCGCTGTTCGCCGGCATCGTCGGCTTTCTCAGCAGCTTCCTGCTGCTGCGCGGCAACGACCTGTCGCGCCTGATGGTCACGCTGGGCGTGGCGCTGATGTTCTTCGAGCTGGCCAACAAGCTGACGCGCATCACCGGCGGCGTGGACGGCCTGCCCGGCATCACCATCGGCCCCATCCTGGGCGTGTTCGACTTCGACATGTTCGGCCGCGCGGGCTACATCTATTCGGTCGTCGTGCTGTTCGTGCTGTTCTGGCTGGCGCGCCGGCTGGTGCATTCGCCCTTCGGCCAGAGCCTGCGCGGCATCCGCATGAACGCGCTGCGCATGCCCGCGCTGGGCGTGCCGGTCAATCGCCGCCTGGTCAAGATCTACACCATCGGCGCGGCCTATGCCGGCGTGGCCGGGGCACTGCTGGCGCAGACCAACCAGTTCGTCTCGCTCGACGTGCTGAGCTTTCAGCGCTCGGCCGACCTGCTCCTGATCCTGATCCTGGGCGGCGCCGGCCACCTGTACGGCGGGCTGATCGGGGCCGTCGTGTTCGTGGTGCTGCACGACCAGCTGTCGGACCTGAACCCGCAGTACTGGCAGTTCTGGCTGGGCCTGATCCTGGTGCTGCTGGTGCTGTTCGCGCGCGGCGGTATCCTGGGCACGGCGCAGCAATGGATCGAGTCGCGCCGCCAGCGGGCGCAGGCGCGCCAGCGCGCGGAGAGCGCAGCATGAGCGCCGCCGGGCCATCCCAAGGCGCGAAGGCCCCCTCGGGGGGCGGCGCAGCAGGCGCAGCCGCGGAGCGTGGGGGCGTGTTGCACGCGCCAGCGCTTCAAACGCACGGCCTGGTGCGCACCTTCGGCGGCTTTGTCGCCACCGACCACGTCAACCTGGTGGTCGAGCCGGGCGCGCGCCATGCCCTCATCGGGCCCAACGGCGCCGGCAAGACGACGCTGATCAACCTGCTGACCGGCTACCTGGAGCCCACCGCCGGCCGGGTCGAGCTGCTGGGCCAGGACGTGACCGCCATGGCGCAGCACGAGCGCTGCCGCCAGGGCCTAGTGCGCACCTTCCAGATCAACCAGCTGTTTGCCAACATGACGGTGCTCGAGTCGGTGGCCATGGCCGTCAGCGAGCAACAAGGCCTGGGCACGCACGGGTGGAAGCCGCTGGCCGGACACGGCGAGGTGGTGGACCAGGCGGCCGCCATCCTGGAGCGCCTGAAGCTGCTGCCCGACGCCTACGCGCGCACGCGCAACCTGGCCTACGGCCGCCAACGCCTGATCGAGATCGCGCTGGCGCTGGCCATGCGCCCCAAGGTGCTGCTGCTGGACGAGCCCGCTGCCGGCGTGCCCACCAGCGAAAGCCAGGAGCTGTTCGAGACCATTGCCGAGCTGCCGCGCGAAGTGACCATCCTGCTGATCGAGCACGACATGAACCTGGTGTTCCGTTTTGCCGAGCGCATCTCGGTGCTGGTCTCGGGCGCGATCCTGGTCGAAGGCGCGCCCGACATGATCGCCCGGCACCCGCGCGTGAAAGAGGTCTACCTGGGAGAGTCGCATGGCTGAACGGCTGCGCATGGAGCAGGTGTGGGCCGGCTACGGCGACGCCATCATCCTGGAGGACGTGTCGTTCACCCTGGAGGCCGGCGACAGCTTGGCCCTGCTGGGGCGCAACGGCATGGGCAAGACCACCCTGCTGGCGACCCTGATGGGCGCCACGCGCCTGCGGCGCGGCCGCATCCACTTCGGGGACCGCGACATCGCCACGCTGCCCAGCCACCGGCGCGCCCGCGCCGGCCTGGGCTGGGTGCCGCAGGAACGCGACATCTTCCGCTCGCTCACGGTGGAGGAGAACCTCACCGTCGTGGCGCGGCCGGGCGAGTGGAACCTGGCCCGGGTGTACGAGATGTTTCCGCGCCTGCAGGAGCGCCGCGCCAACATGGGCAACCAGCTCTCCGGCGGCGAGCAGCAGATGCTGGCCATGGGCCGCGCGCTCATGCTCAACCCCAAGGTGCTGCTGCTGGACGAGCCGCTGGAAGGGCTGGCGCCCATCATCGTGCAGGAGCTGCTGCACATCATCGACCGCATGGTGCGCTCCGGCAGCATGGCCGTGATCCTGGTCGAGCAGCACGCGCGCCAAATCCTGCCCATCACGCGCCAGGCGCTGGTGCTCGAGCGCGGGCGCGTGGTGCACGCCGGCCCCAGCGACGCGCTGCTGCGCGACGACGCCGCGCTGGACGCCTGGCTGGGCGCCGGCGCCACATCCAACACCGAACCCCGACGAGAGGCAATGCCGTGAAGTTCCACCACCAAGGCTACGTGTCCGGCGACCCGCGCATCCAGCCGGCCCAGGGCAGCGGCATCGACCGCCCCACCGACCTGCCCGATCGGGTCGACGTGCTGATCGTCGGCGCCGGGCCGGCGGGCATACTCGCCGCCGCCCAGCTGGCGCAGTTTCCGGACATCGACACCCGCATCGTCGAGCGCCGCTGCGGCCGCCTGGAAGTGGGCCAGGCCGACGGCATTCAGCCGCGCAGCGTGGAGACCTTCCAGGCCTTCGGCTTTGCCGACCGCATCGTGGCCGAGGGCTGCCTGATCGTCGAGACCGCCTTCTGGAAGCCGGACCCCCAGGCCCCCGAGCGCATCGTGCGCACCTCGCGCGTGCTGGAGGACCCCAACGGCGTCAGCGAGTTTCCGCACATCACCGTCAACCAGGCGCGCGTGCTGGACTACTTTGCCGAGGCCATGGCCAACGCCCCCACGCGCATGGCGCCGGACTGGGGTCTGGAGTTCCAGGACCTGCAGGTGGCCGACGCGGGCGAGTACCCCGTCACCGTCACGCTGGTCCACAGCGGCGGCCCCCGCAAGGGCCAGACCCGCCGCGTGCGCGCGCGCTACGTGGTGGGCGCCGACGGCGCGCACAGCCGGGTGCGCGGCGCCATCGGCTGCACGCCCTCGGGCGACAGCTCCAACCACGCCTGGGGCGTGATGGACGTGCTGGCCGTCACCGACTTCCCGGACATCCGCGTCAAATGCGCCATCCAGTCCCAGCAGGACGGCAGCATCCTGCTGATTCCGCGCGAAGGCGGGCACATGGTGCGCTTTTACGTCGACCTGGGCGACGTGGACCCCAGCGCCCGTGCCGCGGTGCGCCAGACCACGGTGGAGCAGACGATTGCCCGCGCGCAAAAGATCATGCACCCCTACACGCTGGACGTGCGCGAGGTGGCCTGGTACAGCGTGTACGAGGTGGGCCACCGCGTGTGCGACCGCTTCGACGACGTGCCGGCCGGGCACGCGGGCCAGCGGGCGCCGCGCGTGTTCATCGCCGGCGACGCCAGCCACACGCACAGCGCCAAGGCCGGCCAGGGCATGAACGTGTCCATGCAGGACGGCTTCAACCTGGGCTGGAAGCTGGCCCACGTGCTGCAGGGCCGCAGCCCCGCGCGCCTGCTGTCCACCTATTCCACCGAGCGCCAGCGTATCGGCCAGGACATCATCGCCTTCGACAAGCGCTGGGCCTCCATCATGGCCAAGCCGCCCGGCGAGGCCCGGGACACCAGCGAGCTGGAGCAGGGCTACCTGCAGATCACCGAGTTCGCCCAGGGCTTCATGACGCAGTACCAGCCCTCCATGATCACGGGCTCCGCGCAGCACCAGGCGCTGGCCACCGGCTACCCGATCGGCAAGCGCTTTCGCTCGGCCCGGGCCACCCGCGTGGCCGACGGCGCGGCGCTGCAGATCGGCCACGAGGCGCGCGCCGACGGCCGCTGGCGCCTCTATGTGTTTGCCGACGCGGCGCCGGCCGGCGCCGACTCGGCCGTCAAGACCCTGGCCGACTGGCTGGCCCACTCGCCCCAGTCGCCGGTGCGCGGCTTCACGCCGGCGGGCCTGGACGCCAACGCCTGGTTCGAGCTCAAGCTGATCTACCAGCAGGAGCACACCGCGGTCGATCTGGGCCAGGTGCCCGCCGTCTTCCTGCCGCGCATCGGCGCCCATGGCCTGATCGACTACGAGGGCGTGTACGCCACCACGCCCGGCGACGACATCTTCGATGTGCGCGGCATCGACCGCCAGGGCGCCATCGTGCTGGTGCGCCCCGACCAATACGTGGCCCACGTCCTGCCGCTGACGGCCACCGACGCGCTGGGCGCCTTCATCGCCGGCTTTGCCCTGCCGCAGCGCTGACCCCCTCCCCCATCCCCATCCCGCCACCCAGAAAGCCCTGCATGAAACCCCTGAAAATCCTCGGCGCCCTCGGCCTGGCCGCCAGCGTGCTGGCCGCATCCGCCACGGCGCAGGCCAAGGACCTCGCCATCGGCCTGGTCATGCCCATGTCCGGCCCCTTCGCCGCGCACGGCAAGCAGCTCAAGCACGGGATCGAGCTGTACCTGGCGGCGCACGACAACACCCTGGGCGGGCGCAAGGTCAAGCTCATCGTCAAGGACGACACCGGCATCGCGCCGGCGGTGGCCAAGCGCCTGGCGCAGGAGCTGATCATCAAGGACAAGGTCGACATCCTGGCCGGCTTCACGCTCACGCCCAACGCCTTCTCGGTGGCGCCGCTGGCCACCGAGGCCAAGGTGCCCATGGTGGTGCTCAACGCCGCCACCTCCTCGATCACCGAGAAGTCGCCCAACATCGTGCGCGTGTCGATGACGCTGCCGCAGGACACCGCGCCCCTGGCCCAGTGGGCGCACGCCAACGGCATCAAGAAGGTCTACACCCTGGTGGCCGACTACGGCCCCGGCCACGACGCCGAGCAGCAGTTCAAGAAAACCTTCACCAGCCTGGGCGGCCAGATCGTGGGCGAGGTACGCACCCCCGTCGCCACGCCCGACTACGCGCCCTTCCTGCAGCGCATCAAGGACGCCAGGCCCGACGCCGTCTTTTTGTTCGTGCCCAACGGCGAGCCCGGCGTGGCGCTGGCCAAGGGCTACACCGAGCGCGGCCTGGCCGCCGCCGGCATCAAGGCCCTGGCCACCGGTGATGTGACCGACGAGGACGTGCTCGACGCCATGGGCGACGCCGCCCTCGGCATGATCACCTCGTTCCACTACTCGGCTGCGCACGACTCGCCCGAGAACAAGGCCTTCACCGCCGCCTACGCCAAGGCCTTTCCCAAGGACCGCGCCAACTTCGTGGCCGTGGCCGGCTACGACGGCATGCACCTGATCGACCTGGCGCTGGCCAAGACCAAGGGCGACGCCAGCGCCGACGCCTTCATGGCCGCCGCCAAGGGCCTGAAGTGGAGCAGCCCGCGCGGCCCGGTCGAGATCGACCCGCAAACGCGCGACATCGTCCAGAACGTCTACATCCGCAAGGTCGAGCGCGTGGGCGGCGTGCTACAGAACGTCGAGTTCGACACCATCAAGGCGGTGAAGGACCCGGGCAAGTAAGCAACCGAGCGCCGATAAAAAAAGAGCCTGAACATCGTTCAGGCTCTTTTTTTCGATAGGTGGTGCGGCTGGCAGGATTCGAACCCACGACCCCTTGGTTCGTAGCCAAGTACTCTATCCAACTGAGCTACAGCCGCACAGGAAAGCGTGAGAGTATACAACAAGATTTTGGCGTGGTGCAGGGGCGCTGGCGCGCCGCCCGCCTGCGGCATCATGCCCATCCATGCCGGCCGACCTGCACGCCCTCGCCGCCTTCGCCCACCGCCATCCGCGCCTGCTGGTGCTGACGGGCGCGGGGTGCAGCACCGACAGCGGCATTCCCGACTACCGCGACGCCCAGGGCCAGTGGAAGCGCGCGCCGCCCATGACCTTCCAGGCCTTCACCGGCGATGAACGGGCCCGCCAGCGCTACTGGGCGCGCAGCCTGATCGGCTGGCGCGTGATGAGCGCCGCCCGCCCCGGCCCCGCGCACCAGGCGCTGGCGCGGCTGGAAGCGGCCGGCCACGTCGAGCTGCTGCTGACGCAAAACGTCGACGGCCTGCACGGCGCCGCCGGCAGCCGGCGCGTCATCGACCTGCACGGGCGCATCGACACCGTGGTGTGCCTGGCCTGCCACACACGCCTGCCGCGCACCGACTGGCAGGCGCTGCTGCACGCGCGCAATCCCGGCTGGCATCGTCACCAGGCCGCCACCGCCCCCGACGGCGATGCCGACCTGGACGGCCTGGACTTCTCCACCTTCCAGGTGCTCGCCTGCCCCCGCTGCGGCACCGGCATGCTCAAGCCCGACGTGGTGTTCTTTGGCGAAAACGTGCCGCGCGAACGCGTCGACGCCGCCATGGCCGCGCTGCAGCGCGCCGACGCGCTGCTGGTGGCCGGCTCCTCGCTGATGGTGTATTCGGGCTACCGCTTTGCCCAGGCCTTTGCTGCTGCCGGCAAGCCCATCGCCGCCATCAACCTGGGCCGCACGCGCGCCGACGACATGCTGGCGCTCAAGGTGACGCAGCCCGTGGGCGAAGTGCTCCCGAGCATGGCCCGCCTGCTGGCGGCGCAGGGGTGAATGCCGGCCGGCCAATGCATGCAAGGTGCTCGCCTGGTGCACCCACGGTGTCGTGCGCAAGCGCTCAACAGCCGTACCCGGTCAATGCACGCAACAGCCGATCGAGCTCTTCAAGCCGCAGCCGCGCCTGGTCCAGTTGCTCGCGCCCGAAGTGCTTCTCATAGAGCCGCGGCTCGTGCACGGCTGCGCCCACATCATCGGACGCCGCATCTCAACCCCTCCACAACGCGGGATCGGGAAACGCGCCGGGGCGGTAGTCGTCGCCCGGCGACGCGGGGCGCGCATCGGGCGTCAGCATGAACACGCACTCGAGATAGGGCCGCGCATCGTCCCACGCCGTCCTGGCCCGCCACAGCTCGGCCAGCGTGCGCACCACGTCGATCACGTTGGGTTGTGCCCCCAGCAGGTGGGCCGCCAGCGCATCGGGTTGATCGGCACGGCCGTGCTTGCGCGAGTCCTGGTGCGGGTAGGAGTGAAACTCGACGATGGGACCCGGTGCCGGCCAGTCGGCGCGCCCGGCACAGGTGGAGCCGGGCACGGGCACCGCGCGCTGCGTGTGGCCGGCGGCAAACGAGTCTTGCACCACGTGCAACAGGCTGCCCAGGGCAATGCGCTGCAGCCGGTCGTCCCGGCGCGCCGAGGGATCGCCCAGCGCAAACAAGTCCTGGATACGCCAGCCTTGATTGAACCGAAAACGCTGGGCAAACCCGTCGATGGGCAGGCTGGCCACCATGCGCTGGGAGTCGAACCTTGGCTCGCCAATCGCCGTACGCCAGGCAAACTCCGCCCACGCCAGCACATTGCGCCGGGTTTGCTCGGGTGCCTCGCCGTCCGCGATCGCCATGGCGTGCAGGAATTGCAGGTCACCGAAGTGCGAACGCACCAGCAAATTGGAGTTGGCGCCGGTCATGCGCACGCCACGGCCGGCCGCACTCTCGCCATGCCGAAACACTTGCCCCCAGCACATCGGCTGCGTGACCAAACGCACCGTCTGGCCCGCCGTGCAGCCCGCATACCCGCCTCGCCCCGGCAGAAACTTGAACGCTGGGTCGTCATTCCAGCGCACACCCGCCACCTGATAGCGGATATCAAACTCGCAACCTGGCGTCTCAGCCCCATCGGCTGGGCATTGCAGCGCACGCCGCGTGATGTCTTCGTGCACCGGGTGCCCTACCACCGCCACACCCCAAAAAGCCCCGCTGTTGATCGCGCGTTGCAAGCGGCTGGCCGAATACGCAGCCAGCCTGCGCTCGGTCGTCGTCGCCTCGGGGGTGAGCTTCCATGCCATGGCGGGCGCCGCTGTCCCCACCGCCAGGCAGATGCCCAGCATCGCCGCTTGCAATGCTCGGTGATCGCTCATGAACCAGCCTCCTTGCAACCACCCAGCAGATCGCACAGGTCCAGGAAGTGGCTTTGCGCGCCCTGCTCCTCGTTCAGGTGCGCGGCGGGACCGCCAGGGCCCCATTGGGCGATGAAATCGGTGGGGGTGATCAAGACCAGGTTACTATTGGTTTGATAGCTGTTTGCGCTTTGTTGGCACGGGCCATCGGCTCATTTTGTTTGTAAAACTGCCCCTTGGCCACCTTCAGCCCGGACCAGCCATTCTGACCCATGCGCGGGCCGCACCCGTGGCGAGACAATGCGCCATGACCGAAGCGCCCGAGTCCCCGCCCCGCGCCGCCTGTTCACCGCGCTGTTTGCCGATGCGCCGGCGCGCGCGGCCATCGACGCCGCGCGCCAGGGCTGGAGCGGACTGCCGGCGCGCCTGCGCCCGCTGCCCGAGCGCATGCACGTGACGCTGCAGTTCTTCAACGCGGTGGACGCCGGGCGCGAGCGGGCCTGGCGCGCCGCGCTGGCGGAGCTGCGCTTTGCGCCGTTCGACCTTGCGCTGACGCGCGCCGAGCTGTGGCATGCCCCGCGCGGCACCATCGCCGTGCTGCGCCCCGCGCCCATCGGCTGGCGCGTGCAGGCGGTCGACCTGGTCTGGTCGGACCTGCAGGCGCAGCCGCCGCGCTATCACCGGCTGGCGACGTTTGCGGCGCGCTGACGGGTGGCGGCGGGGCCACCCGGCTGGGTGAAGGCCGCGCTGAAGTCGCCCCGCGCGGCGCTGGGGCAGAGGTAGGCCAGCACGGCGGCGATCAGCAGCAGCGCGGGGACGTCGCCAACCAGGTGGCCCATGTGCTCGGGGCTGACGATGGCCTGGACGGCCATGATCAGGGCGTGGACCACGCTGGACCAGATGGTGAACGCGATCAGGCCCTGGTGAAGCGCCGGGTTGCGGGCGGCCAGCCACAGGAAGACGCCCAGGCTCGCGTAAATGCCCAGGATCATCTGCAGGTAGTACGAGGGGCCCCCGTGGTGCCAGGTCCAGCCGCTGGGCCACAGCACCGTGAGCGGGTACAGGCCGAAGATCAGCACCACGCCGATCGTGCGCAGCGCCAGCGGCAGGACGCGGAGTTTGGTCGTGTCGGTCATGGAAGGCTCCCGGAGTCGAGGTGCGTGCTCGGTTGCTGCAAGGCCGCTCACGGGGCGCGCTCGATCACCGCCTCCAGGTACGCGCCGGGCACCACCAGCGAATCGGCGCCGGCGCGGTTGAAGCGCGCCAGCAACTCCAGGATTTCGCCTTCGAGCCCCTTCTGCTCGTCGGGCGCCAGCGCGGCGAAGGCGCGGTGCACCGGGCCGTAGAAGGCGCGGAACACGTCCACCCAGTGCTGAGCCGATTCGTAGCGGAACATGAACTCGCGCGGCGTGGCCTGGATGCGCTGACCGGGAAACAGCTCGCGCAGGCCGGCCTCGGTGCCCCAGCGCAGGGGCGAGCTCAGGCCGGCGGGCGGCGCCGGCAGGTGGCGGCCCACGGCCTTGAGCACCTGGCCGATGAAGCCCTCGGGCGTCCAGCAGGCCAGGCCGATGCGCCCGCCCGGGCGCACCACGCGCACCAGCTCGGCGGCGGCCCGCTGCTGGTTGGGGGTGAACATCACGCCCACAGTGGACAGCGCGACGTCGAAGCGCGCGTCGGCAAAGGGCAGCGCCTCGGCGTCGGCGTGCCGAAAGCTGACCTGCAGCCGCTCGGCGGCGGCGCGCTCGCGCCCGCGCTCGAGCAGCGCGTCCACGTAGTCGGTGGAGGTGACGTGGGCAAAGCGGCGCGCCGCCGCCAGCGTGGCGTTGCCGTTGCCGGCGGCCACGTCCAGCACCTGGCTGCCGGCGCGCAAATCGACCGCCTCGCACAGGCTCTCGCCCATGATCTGCAGGGTGGTGCCCAGGATGGCGTAGTCGCCCGAGGACCAGACGGCGTGCTGGCGCTGCTTGAGCGCGGCGTAGTCGAGCGCGGGCGATTCAAGAGTGGCGGTGGACATGAGACTCTCCAGCAAGAAGCGGCGTGAACCGGGGCACCCATGCTGCGCGGTGGGCCCGGCGGCTTTCAAGTTCTCGTTCTGAACCGCGGTGGTTCAGCTTCTGAACTGGCGCTCGCGCCCCCGGCGGCGTAGATTGAATGGCGCAGCGCCGCCGCCGGCGCCGGAGAACGTCCATGTCCAACGTCAGCTACCGCCAGTTCTGCCCCGTGGCCATGGCCGCCGAGGTGCTGTGCAACCGCTGGACGCTGCTGCTGGTGCGCGAGCTGATGCTGGGCTCGTGCCACTTCAACGACCTGCGCCGCGGCGTGCCGCGCATGTCCTCGGCCCTGCTGGCCAAGCGGCTGAGGGAGCTGGAGGCCTGCGGCATCGTGGCGCGCACGGCGCCGGCGCGCGGCGCCGATGCGCACGAATACCACCTGACGGCGGCCGGCCAGGAGCTGCGCCCCATCGTCGAGGCCGTGGGCGTGTGGGGCCAGCGCTGGGTGACGACCGAGGCCACGCTGCGGCACCTGGACGCCAACCTGCTGATGTGGGACATCCGCCGCAACGTGCGGCCCGAGCCGGTGCCGGCGGCGCGCACCACCATCGAATTCATCTTCAGCGACCGCGCGCCGCCCGAGCGCAACTACTGGCTGCTGGTCGAGCGCGGGCACGAGCCCGACCTGTGCACCGTCGATCCGGGTTTCGACGTCGACCTGTACGTCAGCACCGACCTGCGCACGCTGACCGAGGTGTGGCTGGGCTACAGCGACTGGCAGCGCGCCATGGGCAGCGGCGCGCTGCGCCTGACCGGCACGCCCGAGCTGGCGGCCCGGCTGCGCGCCTGGCTGCCGGGCAGCGCGTTTGCGGCGGTGGCCAAGCAGGCGGCGTGAGGCCCGGGCGCCGGCATGGGGCGCCTTTGCACGTAAAATCTGGTTGATTCAACCAATTTCCAAAAGGCCCGCCATGACCGCTGCCGCCATCGGCCTGTTCGAGGCCAAGACCCACCTGAGCGAGCTGGTCGCCCGCGCCGAGCGCGGCGAGGAAGTGGTCATCACGCGCCACAACAAGCCGGTGGCCAAGATCGTGCCGATCTCGGCGGTGCCCGCGCGCGTGGCCGAGGACATACCGCCCTTCGTGCAGCGCACCTTCGACATGGGCGAGCCCACGATCGACCTGACGCAGCTCAACAAGCTGGCGGGCAACCTGGAAGACGCCGAGCTGATCGCCCAGATGCTGCGTGAACCATGAGGCTGCTGGACACCAACGTGCTGTTCAACGCGGTATATGACCGCAGCCCGCACCACCGGGTCGCGCAACAGGCATTGCAACAAGCGTTCTCCGACAACGCAGGCGTGGCACTCGCCTGGCTGCCGCTGATCGGCTTTATCCGCGTGGCCACGCGCAGCGGCATCATGCCCAGGCCACTGGCCGTAGCCGACGCGCTGGCGCTGGTCCACGAATGGCTGCAGCACCCCCGGGCGCAGTTGCTCCAGCCGGGGGTTCGCCACCTGGATCTCGTCTCGCGCCTGCTGCTCGAAGCGGGCGTGGCCGGCAACCTGACCAACGACGCCCACATCGCCGCACTGGCCATCGAGCACGGCGCCGAGGTGCTGACCTTCGACAAGGATTTTGCCAAATTCACCGGACTTCGCTATCAATTGCTGAGCTGATTGCGCTTTCTGGACAAGCGCTACAAGCCAAAACGTTTATGAAAACCAGCCAACCCCCCATGTCGGTCGCCGACATCCGCCAGAGCTTCCTGGACTTCTTTGCCGCCAAGGGCCACACCGTCGTGCCCTCCAGCCCGCTGGTGCCCGGCAACGACCCGACGCTGATGTTCACCAACAGCGGCATGGTGCAGTTCAAGGACGTGTTCCTGGGCACCGACCAGCGCCCGTACAAGCGCGCCACCAGCGTGCAGGCCTGCCTGCGCGCCGGCGGCAAGCACAACGACCTGGAGAACGTGGGCTACACCGCGCGCCACCACACCTTCTTCGAGATGCTGGGCAACTGGAGCTTCGGCGACTACTTCAAGCGCGAGTCGATCGAATGGGGCTGGGAGCTGCTGACCCGGGTCTACGGCCTGCCGGCCGACAAGCTGCTGGCCACCGTCTACCACGAGGACGACGAGGCCTACGACATCTGGACGAAGGTGATCGGCCTGCCGCCCGAGCGCGTGATCCGCATCGGCGACAACAAGGGCGGCAAGTACAAGAGCGACAACTTCTGGATGATGGCCGACACCGGCCCCTGCGGGCCGTGCAGCGAGATCTTCTACGACCACGGCCCCGAGATCCCGGGCGGCCCGCCCGGATCGCCCGACGAGGACGGCGACCGCTTCATCGAGATCTGGAACCACGTGTTCATGCAGTTCGACATGGCCGAGGACGGCAGCGTGACCAGGCTGCCCGCGCCCTGCGTGGACACCGGCATGGGCCTGGAGCGCCTGGCCGCCATCCTGCAGCACGTGCACAGCAACTACGAGATCGACCTGTTCCAGGCGCTGATCGCCGCCGCCGCGCGCGAGACCGGCTGCACCGACCTGGCCAACCCCTCGCTCAAGGTGATTGCCGACCACATCCGCGCCACGTCCTTCCTGGTCAGCGACGGCGTGATCCCCGGCAACGAGGGCCGCGGCTACGTGCAGCGGCGCATCATCCGCCGCGCCATCCGCCACGGCTACAAGCTGGGGCAAAAGACCCCCTTCTTCCACAAGCTGGTGGCGCCGCTGGTCGCGCAGATGGGCACCGCCTACCCGCGCCTGGCCGAGCAGCAGGCGCACATCACCAGCGTGCTGAAGGCCGAGGAAGAGCGCTTCTTCGAGACGCTGGCGCATGGCATGGAGATCCTCGACGGCGCGCTGGCCCCGACCGTGGTCAACGGTCAAGCCGTTGAGGGCGCCAAAACGCTGCCCGGCGAGCTGGCCTTCAAGCTGCACGACACCTACGGCTTTCCGCTGGACCTGACCAACGACGTATGCCGCGAGCGCGGCGTGGCCGTCGACGAGGCGGGCTTCGACGCCGCCATGCAGCACCAGAAGGACACTGCCCGCGCGGCCGGCAAGTTCAAGATGGACCGCGCGCTGGCCTACGAAGGCGCGGCCAGCACCTTCACCGGCTACGAGCACCTGGCAGAAACTGCAAAAATCGTAGCGCTCTACGCAGACGGCATACCGGCTAAGGAGCTGAAAGCCGGCCAGAACGGCGTGGTGGTGCTGGACGTGACCCCGTTCTACGCCGAATCCGGCGGCCAGGTGGGCGATGCGGGCGCGATCACCGCCGGCGGCGCGCGCTTCGCCGTCACCGACACGCTCAAGATCAAGGCCGACGTGTTCGGCCACCACGGCACGCTGCAAGCGGGCAGCCTGAAGGTGGGCGACAGCGTGCAGGCGCAGGTGGACACCGCGCGCCGCGCCGCCACCATGCGCAACCACAGCGTCACGCACCTGATGCACAAGGCGTTGCGCGAGGTGCTGGGGGCGCACGTGCAGCAAAAGGGCTCGCTGGTCGATGCCGACAAGACGCGCTTCGACTTTGCGCACAACGCGCCCGTCACGCCCGCGCAGATCACCGAGATCGAGCAGCGCGTGAACGCCGAAATCCTGGCCAACAGCGCCACCCAGGCGCGCGTGATGGACATCGAGAGCGCGCAAAAGACCGGCGCCATGATGCTGTTCGGCGAGAAGTACGGCGAGAGCGTGCGCGTGCTCGACATCGGCAGCAGCCGCGAGCTGTGCGGCGGCACGCACGTGGCGCGCACGGGCGACATCGGCCTGTTCAAGATCGTGGCCGAGAGCGGCGTGGCCGCCGGCGTGCGGCGCGTGGAAGGCGTGACCGGCGTCAACGCCCTGGCCTACCTGCAGTCGCTGGAAGCCACGGTGCACGAAGCTGCCGGCGCGCTCAAGGCCCCCAGCGCCGAGCTGACGCAGCGCATCGCCGGCACGCTGGAGCACGTGCGCGCGCTCGAGAAGGAAATCGCCCAGCTCAAGGGCAAGCTCGCCTCATCGCAGGGCGACGAGTTGGCGGGTCAGGCCGTCGAGGTCAAGGGCATCCGCGTGCTGGCCGCCACCCTGCCCGGTGCCGACGCCAAGACGCTGCGCGAGACGATGGACAAGCTCAAGGACAAGCTCAAGGCCGCCGCCATCGTGCTGGCCGCCGTCGAGGGTGACAAGGTTCAGATCGCCGCCGGCGTGACCAAGGCCGAGACCGCCAAGGTCAAGGCCGGCGAGCTGGTCAACTTCGTCGCCCAGCAGGTGGGCGGCAAGGGCGGCGGCAAGCCTGACATGGCGATGGCCGGTGGCACCAACGCCGCGGCATTGCCCGCTGCGCTGGCGAGCGTGCAGGCCTGGGTGGCCGAGCGGGTGTGATGCCCACGCGGCGCCTGACCCTGGCCGGCCTGCTGCTGGCGGGGGCACTGCCCGGCGCCCAGGCGCAGAACGTGGCCAAGCCCTGGCCCGCCAGCCGCGCCCTGCCGCCCCTGGCGGGTACCGACCTGCAAGGCAAGGCCTGGGATCTGGCCGCCCTGCGCGGGCGCGCGGTGCTGGTCAACTTCTGGGCCACCTGGTGCGCCCCCTGCAAGGAGGAAATGCCCGCCCTGCAGACCCTGGCCGAGCTGGAAGGCGAGCGGCTGGCGGTGCTGGCCGTGAACGCCCGCGAACCCCTGCCGCGCGTGCGCCGCTACGCGCAGGCCACCGGCCTGACGCTGCCGGTGCTGCCCGACCCGCAAGGCGCCATCACCCGCGCCTGGGGCGTGACGGTGTTTCCCACCACCGTGCTGATCGACACCCGGGGCCGGCCGCAGCGCACCATCACCGGCGCGGTGGACTGGAGCGACGCGCCGGCGCTGGGCTGGGTCCAGGCGCTGGGCGGATAATCCGCTCCGCCGCGTATCCCTCGGGGTGCAGCGGCCACCTGCCTTCGGGGCATTGGCTTTTCGCGGACATGCTTCGCGGGCCTCGTGTGCGCCGACAGGTGTTTCCTCACCCAACGGAGTTCTCTTTCATGAACTTGCATCGCCGCACCCTCATCGGGCGCGCGGCCGGACTTGGCCTTGTCGCCAGCCTGCCCCGCGCCTTTGCCGCCCCCGCCGCCAGCAGCCCCCGCTTTGCGCCGCAAGCCGGCGACTGGCGCACCTTCGATCTCGTCACCCGCGTCACCCTGCCGGCCACCACCAGCGCCACCCGCGCCTGGGTGCCGCTGCCCTCGGTGCAGGACAGCTGGCAGACTCCGCTGGCCGACAGCTTCAGCAGCAACGGCCAGGCCCGCATCGCCTTCGACGGCGCGCAGGGCGTGCGCATGGTGGCGGCGCAGTTCGATGCCGGCGTGGAGCAGCCCTTCCTGGAAGTGACCTGCCGCGTGCGCACCCAAAGCCGGGTGGCCGGCACCCGCCCCGTGCCCGAGGACACCAGCACCCTGCGCGCCGCGCTGCAGGCCACGCGCTGGATTCCCACCGACGGCATCGTGCGCAAGACGGCGTTGCAAGCCACCCGCGGCGCGCGCGGCGACGAGGCCAAGGCCCGCGCCATCTACGACTGGATGGTGGCCAACGCCTGGCGCGAGCCCGCCGTCAAGGGCTGCGGCGAAGGCGACATCAAGACCATGCTGGAAACCGGCAACCTGGGCGGCAAGTGCGCCGACCTGAACGCGCTGTTCGTGGGCCTGTGCCGCGCCGTCGGCGTGCCGGCACGCGACGTGTACGGCATTCGCCTGGCGCCCTCGGCCTTTGGCTACCAGCAGCTGGGCAGCGGTTCGGACAAGCTGACCGGTGCCCAGCACTGCCGCGCCGAGGTCTACCTACAGGCCAGCGGCTGGACCGCCATGGACCCGGCCGACGTGGCCAAGGTGATGCGCCAGGAGCACCCCGAGTGGATCAAGCGCAGCGACGACCCGTTGATCGCCCCGGTGTACTCAGCCCTGCACGGGGCCTGGGAGGGCAACTGGATGGCCTACAACCGGGCGCACGATGTGCGCCTGCCGGGCAGCATGGCGGCCGAGCCGATCGGTTTTTTGATGTACCCCATGGCCGAGAACGCCGAGGGCTGGTTCGATCAATACGACCCGGCGCACTTCAGCTACGCCATTTCGGCGCGGGCGGTGGCGGTGTGATCAGTCCTTGCGCGGCGCCTCTTCGCCGCCTTGCACTTCGCGCCAGCCCACGTCCTGCACGCCCGTTTCCATCGCCGCGCCAGTGGCCTGCGCGGCATCGGCACGCGGCGTGGGCGATGTCCCCTGGCGCGCCGGGCGCCGCGGCCAGTGCTGGCGGGCCATGGCGCGGTAGCGCTGCCACAGCAGGGTGACGGTGGCCGGGCGGCCGGTGATCCAGCCTGCCACCAGGCTGTAGAGCACCATCACGGCCAGCCAGAACAGCAGGCTGACGACGAACACCAGGCCCAGCAGCATCAGCACCACCCAGCCCAGCCAGCCCATGACGCGGCCGAGCAGGCGCTCCAGCGGGTTGGCGTGCGATGCCGCCGAGGGCGGCAGGTATCCGTAGGGGGTGTGGGTCATGGTGATTCAGATGCGGGCCGGGGCCACAAGTTCAAGGCAGGCGCTCCAGGGCATGAATATAGGCCGGCGTGCGCATCAGCGCATCCCAGTCGGGCGCCGCACCCACGGGCAACAAGGCCATGCGGCGCTGGGCGCTGGCCGGGCTGGGCTGCCAGCGACCTTGCAGCTGCGCCTGCGCCAGCGCGTCGATGGTGTCGTCGATCACCGCGCCCTGCCCCAGCGACTGGTTGCACAGCAGGGCGAGGTCGCAGCCCGCGTCCAGCGCGGCCAGCACGGCCTCGGCCGGGCTGACGGTGCGCCCTTCGATCTGGCGCGCGCCAGCCATGCTCAGGTCGTCGCTGACGATGGCGCCGTCGAAGCCCAGCTGCTCACGCAGGATGGCCTGCAGCCAGCGCGTCGAGAAGCCAGCCGGGCGGCGGTCCACCTTGCTGTAGATCACGTGCGCCGGCATGACGGCGCGCAGGCTGCAGGCCAGCCAGCCGTAGGGCGCGGCGTCGTCCTGCAGGATGGCCTTGAGCGAGCGCGTGTCGCGCGGCACGTCGGTGTGCGAGTCGGCTGCGACGAAGCCGTGGCCGGGAAAGTGCTTGCCGCAGTGCGCCATACCCGCCAGCAGCAGGCCGTGCATCAGGCCCTTGGCCAGCAGGGTGACCACGCGGGCATCAGCATGAAAGGCGCGGTCGCCGATCACGCCGGAACGGGAAGCGCCGGGCCGCCCCAAGCTTCCCGCGTCCCCTTTGGGGGCAGCCAGCGCATGCGCTGGCGTGGGGGTCATGATTTGCCAATCCAGGTCGAGCACGGGCGCAAAGCTCAGATCGACCCCGCAGGCGCGCAGCTCGGCGCCCAGCACGTGGCCGCAGGCGGTGGCGGCGTCCTGCGCGCGCATGGCGTCCTGCATCCACAGCTCGCCCAGGCGGCGCATGGGCGGCAGGTGGGTGAAGCCGTCGGTGCGAAAGCGCTGCACGCGCCCGCCTTCGTGGTCGACCGCGATCAGCAGGTCGCTCCGCACGCGCTTGACGGCCGCGCACAGGGCCGTCAGCTGCGCGCGGCTTTCCCAGTTGCGCGCGAACAGGATCAGACCGCCCACCAGCGGGTGCGCCAGACGCTGGCGGTCCACGTCGGCCAGCGCGGTGCCGGCGATGTCGATGATGAGCGGGGCGTGCTCCGGCATGTCAGAAGAAGATCCAGGTGACGAGCAGGAACAGCGGAATCAGGATGCCCCCGCTCCAGGCCATGTAGCCGAAGAAGCTGGGCATCTTCACGCCGCGGTCCTCGGCGATGGCCTTGACCATCAGGTTGGGCGCGTTGCCGATGTAGGTGTTGGCGCCCATGAACACGGCGCCGGCGCTGATGGCCGCCAGGGTGGCGGCCATGGGGCCCATCAGGTGCGCGGCGTCGCCGCCGGCGGTGTTGAAGAACACCAGGTAGGTCGGCGCGTTGTCCAGGAAGGAGCTGAGCGCGCCGGTGGCCCAGAAGTAGGCCGCCGGGTTGGGCGTGCCGTCGGCGCGGGTGACCGCGCGCACGATGGCGCCGAAGGGCCCGTCCACGCCGGCCTGCAGCATGGCGATGACCGGGATGATGGTCAGGAAGATGCCGGCGAACAGCTTGGCCACCTCCTGCATGGGGCCCCAGTCGAACTGGTTGGACTCGTGCACCGCGCGCGGCGTGATGGCGATCGACACCCCGGTGACCACCACCAGGCCCACGTCGCGCACCAGGCCCGGCAGGCCGACGGCGGTGCCCATGACGTCGAACGACACCGGGCTCGCCCAGACGCCGCTCATCAGCACCAGCGCCACCACCGCGCCCAGCAGCACGAAGTTGATGGCGCCGTCGAAGCCGAACGTGGGCGTGTCGGGCGTGGGGTCGGGCCGCGTCACGCCGTGCTTGCGGTACAGGTGGCGGTCGATGGCGTAGAACAGCGCCAGCAGGATGGCCGCCAGGAACAGCGTTTCCTTGAACACGTGGTCCACCGTCCAGAAGAAGGTCACGCCCTTGAGAAAGCCCAGGAACAGCGGCGGGTCGCCCAGCGGCGTGAGCGAGCCGCCGATGTTGCTGACGATGAAGATGAAGAACACCACCACGTGCGCGCAGCCGGGCCGGTTGTCGTTGGCGCGGATCAGCGGGCGGATCAAGAGCATGGACGCGCCCGTGGTGCCCATGAAGCTGGCCAGCACGCCGCCGATCAACAGCATGGCCACGTTGAGCTGCGGCGTGCCGTGCAGGTTGCCGCGGATGTAGATGCCGCCCGAGACGGTGAACAGCGCCACCAGCAGCAGGATGAAAGGGATGTATTCGGCCAGCAGCGCGTGCACCAGGCCGGCCAGCGCCGTGTGCGCGCCGAACACCCCCGCGAACGGCAGCAAAAAGGCCAGCGACCAGGCGGCGGCGATCTTGCCGAAATGGTGGTGCCAGAAGTGCGGGCCGACCAGCGGCCAGACCGCGATCGACAGCAGGATGCCGACGAAGGGCAGGCCCCACAGCGCCGACAGCTGGCGTCCGTCCAGCTCGGCCGCGTGGGCGGGCGCGGCCAGCGCCAGCAGGACGGGCAGCAAGCACCACGCGGGCGCCAGCGCCATGCGCCGACGCGGCGGTCGAGAAGCGAGGCAGAAAGCGGGGGTCATGGTCATTTTCAGATTGAATCGGGCCATGGCGCTCATGGAACATGCGCCAACAGCTATAAAAAAAGTAGTATCAGAGCATCACCGGCGCGGTGCGGATGACCGGGCCGCTGCCGGGCGTGGGCGGCGCCGGCAGGTCGAACACCTGGCGCAGGTAGCTCAGGTAGCCCTCGTCCTCCACCATGGTCTTGCCGGGGGTGTCCGATATCTTGGCCACCGGCTGGCCGTTGCACTGCACCATCTTCAGCACCAGCTGCAGGGCGTTGGGGCCGACGTCGTTGGTCAGGTTGGTGCCCACGCCGAAGGCCACCTGCACGCGGCCGTGAAAGCGCTCGAACAGCTCGATGCAGCGCGGAATGGTCAGGCCGTCGCTGAAGATCAGGGTCTTGGTGCGCGGGTCGCACCGGTTGGCCTTGTAGTGCTCGATCATGCGCTCGCCCCACAAAAAGGGGTCGCCCGAGTCGTGGCGCGCGCCGTCGAACAGCTTGCAGAAGTACATGTCGAAGTCGCGCAGGAAGGCGTTCATGCCGTACACGTCGGACAGCGCGATCCCCAGGTCGCCCCGGTACTCCTGCGCCCACTTCTCGAAGCCGAACACCTGCGTGTCGCGCAGGCGCGGGCCCAGCGCCTGGCAGGCCTGCAGGTATTCGTGCGCCATGGTGCCCATGGGGCGCAGGCCCAGCTCCTTGGCGAACAGCACGTTGCTGGTGCCGGTGAGCTGGCCCGCGTCGCCGGTGCCCAGGCGCTGCTGCAGGGTCTGCAGCACCTCGCGCTGCCAGACGCGCGAAAAGCGCCGGCGCGTGCCGTAGTCGGCGATCTTCAGCTGCTCCAGGCCCGGCGCCTTCATCAGCTCGATCTTGGCCGCCAGGCGGCGGCGGCCCTCGGCCAGGTCCAGCCTGGGCTGCGTGTTGCGGAAGTAGACCTCGCTGATGATGGCCAGCACCGGGATCTCGAACAGGATGGTGTGCAGCCACGGCCCGCGCACGCGGATGTCGATCTCGCCGTTGTCCTGCGGCGTCAGCGTGATGTGCTTTTCGCTCAGGCGAAACAGGCCCAGGAAGTCGATGAAGTCGCTCTTGATGAAGCGCATGCCGCGCATGTAGGCCAGCTCGTCCTCGGCAAAGCGCAGGCTGCACAGCGAGCGCAGCTCGTCGTGGATCTCGTGAATGTAGGGCGTCAGCTGCACGCCGGGCGTGCGGCACTTGAACTTGTACTCGACCTCGGCGCCCGGAAACTGATGCAGCACGGCCTGCATCATGGTGAACTTGTACAGGTCGGTGTCGAGCAGGCTTTCAATGATCATGGCGGGCTTGTCTCTCATCGGTCTGGGTGTCGTGGCCCAGTGTAGCGCCCGGCCGCGGGCTCAATCGAGCCAGCGCGTGAAGCCTTCGACGCCCTCGCGCGGCGTCTCGAAGCCGTTGACCGGCGCCGCGGCGTCGGGCCAGCCCAGCGCCATGCCGCACACCAGCTTCTCGTCGGCCCCCGCGCCCACGTGCGGCAGGATGATGGAGCCGTAGTGGTTCCACGCCGCCTGCGGGCAGGTGTGCAGGCCGCGGGCGCGCGCGGCCACCATGATGTTCTGCATGAACATGCCGTAGTCCAGCAGCGAGCCCACCCCCATCGCGCGGTGGATGGTGAAGATGAGGCCCACCGGCGCGTCGAAGAAGCGGAAGTTGCGCCGGTGCTGCGCGTGCATCCGGTCCTTGTCGCCCTTGGCGATGCCCAGCAGGCCGTACAGGCTCCAGCCGTTCTGGCGCCGGCGGCCCAGGTAGGGCTCGATCCACTGGCTGGGGTAGTAGTCGTACTCCTCGCGGTAGCGCGCGGCCACCTGCGGGTCGGCATAGCCCGCGTCGTAGGCCGCGCACACCTTGTCCACCAGCGCGTCGCGGCTGGCGCCCTGCAGCACGTACACCTGCCAGGGCTGGGCATTGGTGCCCGAGGGCGCGCGCGCGGCCACGCGCAGGATGTCGGCCACGGTCGCGCGCGGCACTGGCGTGGGCGCGAAGGCGCGCACGCAAAAGCGGTTCTCGATCGCGGCGTCGACGCTGGCCGGATCGGCGATGGGGGCATGCAGCTGGGACATGGTGACGGGGGGAAGGTTCAAGGGCTGCAGGCGCAGCCGGCCGCATGGCCGGCACCTGCACGCCATGGCCCGCCATTCTGCCAGCGGCCTCCTGCCGCGCCCGGCCGTGTTAGACCGTCGCACCTAAAAGCGCCGCGGCGCCGCAAAATGCCTTGATTTGATTCGGGAAATCCCTAAAATTCGTCCCATGCTGCACTGCAACATAAAGAAGTAGCGGTTGAAGGCGGCATCTCTATCAACCTTTTCCACCGTTACCAGGAGATTTCCATCATGCTGACCCCCGAGCAATTCGTCGCCTCGCAAAAAGCCAACCTCGAGACCCTCAACGGCCTGACCAACAAGGCCTTCGAAGGCGTCGAGAAGCTGGTCGAGCTGAACCTGCAAGCCACCAAGGCCGCGCTGACCGAGTCGCAGTCCCACGCCCAGGCGCTGCTGTCCGTCAAGGACGCGCAAGAGCTGCTGAGCATCCAGGCCAGCCTGTTCCAGCCCCTGGCCGAGAAGGCCGCCGCCTACAGCCGTCATCTGTACGACATCGCTTCCGGCACCAGCAGCGAATTCAGCAAGGCCTTTGAAACCCGCGTGGCCGAAGGCCAGGCCCAGTTCGCCTCGCTGGTGGACAGCGCCGCCAAGAACGCCCCCGCCGGCTCCGACACCGCCGTCGCCATGATGAAGAGCGCCGTGGCTGCCGCCAACAACGCCTTCGAATCGGTGCAAAAGGCCGTCAAGCAAGCCTCGGACATGGCCGAAGCCAACTTCAACGCCGTGGCCACCAGCGCCACCAACGCCGCGAAGAACGCCACCGTCGTGACCGCCAAGAAGCGCTGATCGACCGCCGCCGGCGCGCCCTCACCCGGCGCCCGGCATGACGCTCGGCCTGCCCCGGCCGGCCGAGCGCCCAGCAACAAGGGCAGGCACGCCCTCCGGTACGTGCCCTTGTTCCTGGGTGACCCGAGCACCCGAACGCTTGTCTCCTCGGATCCTTTCGCAGCCCCTCGCGGGCTCAGGGATCCCTTCAAGGGCTGATCGCAAGATCAGCCCTTTTTTTGCGGCCCGCCTGCCGCAAGGGTTGCTTGACACACATCAGAACGAGAACCATTCTCGTTTGAGTTAGGATGTGGGCATGGCCAATCGGCCGCCCCTTCTCCCTCGAAACCCGCTTGAACATGAAAAAACTGCTTCTCCTGGCCGCCGCCACGGCCGCCCTGGCCGCCGGCGCGGCGCACGCGCAAGAGCCCGCCGTCCTCAACCTGTATTCGGCGCGCCACTACGCGTCGGACGAGCAGCTGTACGACGGCTTCACCCAGGCCACGGGCATCAAGATCAACCGCGTCGACGCCGACGACGCCGGCATCATCGCGCGCCTGAAGGCCGAGGGCAGCGCCTCGCCGGCCGACGTGATCCTGCTGGTGGACGCCGCGCGCCTGTGGCGCGGCGAGCACGACGGGCTGTTCCAGCCGGTCCGCTCCAAGCTGCTGGACGAGGCCATCCCGGCCAGCCTGCGCGCCCAGCCGGCGGCCGACGGCGGCATCCCGTGGTTCGGCTTCTCGACCCGGGCGCGCGTCATCGTCTACGACAAGGTGCGCGTGCAGCCGGCCGACGTGGCCAGCTACGCCGACCTGGGCGACGCCAGGAACAAGGGCAAGCTGTGCATCCGCAGCGGCTCGCACCCCTACAACCTGAGCCTGTTCGGCGCGCAGCTGGAGCACATGGGCCCCGAGAAGACCGAGGCCTGGCTGAAGGGCATGGTGGCCAACATGGCGCGCGCCCCCAAGGGCGGCGACACCGACCAGATCAAGGCCGTGGCGGCGGGCGAATGCCAGATCGCGGTCACCAACAGCTACTACCTGGCGCGGCTGATGCGCTCGGCCAAGCCCGAGGACCGCCAGGTGGCCGAGAAGGTGGGCGTGGTGTTTCCCAACCAGGCCAGCTGGGGCACGCACGTCAACATCGCCGGCGCGGCCGTGGCGCGCCACGCCAAGCACCCGGGCAACGCCGTCAGGTTTCTCGAATACCTGGCCAGCCCCACGGCACAGAACTACTTCGCCAACGGCAACAACGAATGGCCGGTGGCCAAGGGCGTGGTGACCGACAACCCCGCCCTCAAGGCCATGACCGGCGGCAGCGGCAGCTTCAAGGCCGAGACCATTCCCGTCGGCAAGGTGGGCGAGCACCAGGTGCAGGTGCAGCAGATGCTGGACCGGGTGGGCTTCAAGTAGGCCGGCGCGACGCCGTTTTATTGACCAAATTCATTTGTAGCCGGCGCCGATCAAGCGTCATAAGCTATGGATTGGGGAGCAACCGGAGCAGGCGCCCATCGCGGCTGTCGGTCAGCACGTAGAGCAGGCCGTCGGGCCCCTGGCGCACGTCGCGGATGCGCTGGCCCACGTCCTGCAGCAGCTTGTGCTCGGCCACCACCCGGCCGTCTTTCAGCTCGATGCGGTCCAGGTACATGAACTTCAGCGAGCCGACGAACAGGTTGCCGCGCCACGCCGGGCCGTAGCGGTCGCTGGTCAAGAAGGCCATGCCCGAGGGCGCGATCGAGGGCGTCCAGTGATGCAGCGGCGGCTCCAGGCCGGGCGCGCTGCTCTGGCCCGTGCCCACCGGCGTGCCGTCGTAGTTGAGGCCGAAGCTCACCAGCGGCCAGCCGTAGTTCTTGCCCGCCTGGGGCAGGTTGATCTCGTCGCCGCCCATCGGGCCGTGCTCGTGCGTCCACAGCGTGCCATCGGGTGCCAGCGCGGCGCCCTGCACGTTGCGGTGGCCATAGCTCCAGATCTCGGGGCGCGCGCCCGCTTGGCCGACAAAGGGGTTGTCGGGCGGCACGCGGCCGTCCTTGCCCACCCGCACGATCTTGCCCAGGTCGTTGTCCAGCTGCTGCGCCGCATCGCGCTGCGAAAAGCGCTCGCCCAGGGTCAAAAACAGCGTGCCGTCGGGCCGGCCGTCCACCCGGCGCAGGGCGATGCGGCAGCCGAAGTGCAAGCTGCTGCGCACCTTGGGCTGCTGGCTGAAGATCACGCGCACGTCCTCCAGCCGCCGCTCGTCCTCGGCCAGCCGCGCGCGCGCCAGCGCCGTGCCGTTGGTGCCGCCCGCACCGGGCTCGCTGAAGCAAAAATAGATCGTGCGGTTGCGCGCGAAGTCCGAGTCGGTGACCACGTCCAGCAGGCCGCCCTGCCCGCCCGCGGCCACCTCGGGCAGGCCGGCCAGCGGCGGCCGCAGGCTGCCGTCGGCGTCGATCAGGCGCAAGCGGCCAGGCCGCTCCGTGACCAGAAAGCGCCCGCCGGGCAAAAAGGCCACCGCCCACGGATGCTCCAGGCCCGCCGCCACCGTCTGCACCCGCGGCGGCGCCACAGCCTGGGCGCGTGCGGCCGAAGCCAGGCCGACCAGCGCCAGGGCACCGGCCAGGACGGCTGAGACAGCGCCTCGCGGCGCCCGAAAGCTTGCGGCCATGCCCATCGTCCACCTCCACGGTCAGAACCCACATGCCTTGATGCTGCGACATCTTGCACGCCAAGCAAGCAAAACTTGTTGCCTACAGGGAAAACCCCAAATCCTCAGCGAGGCCACGTACCCGCCAAGGCCGGGGCATGGCCTACACTACGCCGTCGGCCGCTCCGCCTGGGGCGTCTTGCCGTCTTCATCGTTCGAGACCCCTCGCCATGGGCGATGGGTTGCCTTTTCCCGGTGTCGGTTCGCCGACACCCTGCCTGTCCAGACACATGCTCAGAGCCCTGATCGTTGCTGCCGCCGTGCTTGTCTCTCCCCTGGCCCACGCGACGCCGCCGCAAGACGATCTGGACGGATTCCTGCAACAAAAAGGCCTCGCCACACGCCTGGGCGACACCATCCTGCACGCCACCGACCGCGCCGGCAGCCTGGTCAGGAGCGCGATGGCGGCCATCGGCGTGCCCTACCGGCGCGGTGGCAATTCGGCCGAGACGGGCTTCGACTGCAGCGGCTTCGTGCGCGCCACCTACGAGCAGGCCATGGGCCTGATGCTGCCGCGCCGCGCCGAGGAGCAGGCCGCCGCCGCGCACAAGATCGACAAGACCGAGCTGCAGCCGGGCGACCTGGTGTTCTTCAACACCCTGCGCCGCGCCTACAGCCACGTGGGTATTTACCTGGGCGAAGGCAAGTTCATCCACTCGCCGCGCTCGGGTGCGCGGGTGCGCGTGGAAAGCATGGACCAGAGCTACTGGAAAAAGCGCTTCAATGGCGCACGCCGCGTGCTGGACGACAAGGCCGCCGCCGGCACCGACACCGCCGCCGCGCCCATGATGCTGCGCTCGTCCAGCGTGCTGGCGCGCGACACGCCGGCGCCCAGCGCGGTGCGCCTGGGCGGCACCGGCAGCGCCGACAGCGAGCCGGCCTCGCCCGCGGACACCCGTCGCGCGCCGATGACGGGCGACATCTGAAACATGGGGGTGGCGCGGCGACGCCCACGCAACCGGTTTTACCTCCTCCAAAGGTACGGGGCCCGCAAGGGCCCTCTTTTTTGGCTTCGGAGAAGACGATGGAAGATCAATCGTCCTGGGCATCCAGGCCCGGAAACAGCACCTCGGTGAAGCCGAAACGCGTGAAGTCGCGCACGCGCATGGGGTAGAGCACGCCCTGCAGGTGGTCGCACTCGTGCTGCACCACGCGGGCATGAAAGCCCTCGGCCTCGCGCTCGATCGCGTCGCCGTACACGTCCATGCCGGCATAGCGGATGCGGCGCCAGCGCGGCACCACCGCCCGCAGGCCAGGCACCGACAGGCAGCCCTCCCAGCCTTCTTCCTCTTCATCCGACAGCGGCGTGACGACCGGGTTGCACAGCACCGTGCGCGGCACGGCGGGCGCGTCGGGGTAGCGCGGGTTGACGGCGCCGCTGCCGAAGATCACCAGCTGCAGGTCCACCCCGATCTGCGGCGCGGCCAGGCCGGCGCCGTCGGCCGCGCGCATGGTGTCCACCATGTCGCGCACCAGGGCGTGCAGCGCGTCGGTGTCGAAGGCCTCCACCGGCCGCGCTACGCGCAGCAGGCGGGCGTCGCCCATCTTCAGGATCTCGCGGATGGCCATGCCAAGTCAGCGGCCATCAACCGCCGCCATCCACGCCGCTGAGGCGGTTTTGCGGCGCGCCGGGGCGCCAGTCGGGGTTGGAGCTGACCGGCGGGCGCACGTAGGGCCGGCTGGGGCGCGCGGGGCGATCCCCCGCGCCCGGGCGCGGGCCTGGCTGGCCGTTCCAGCCGGGACGCGGGCCGTTGTGACCGTTCCAGCCGGGGCGCGGACCGTCGCGGTCGCCCCAGTTCGGGCGGCGCGGCCGGTCGCGCCCATGGCGATGGTCGTCCGACCAGCCGCCGTAGATGCCCAGCGACATGGACGGCCCGTAGTAGTACGGCGCCGAATAGGCCGGATACGCCGGCGCGACGTAGGACGGGCCGTACACCGGCGCCGGGTAGCTGGTCACCGGGGTGCCGACGTCGTAGTACGGGTCCACCGGCGCCATCACGCAGCCGCCCAGCAGCATCAGGGTCGCGGCGGCAGCGCCCAGCAGCAGCCGGCCGCCACCGAAAGAAGAAGCCCGAGTTGTCATGGTGATACCTCCGCAATGAGCCCGGCGTGTCGCAGCCGGATCGTGCCAGCCACTGTACGCGCCCGATGTAAACCCCGCATGAAGCGGCACCTTCGCATGTCCTGAACGCCCGACCGGGCCTGGCGGCCGACCCGTTTCGCACACTCTTTCAATCGCTTGCACCCGCCAGCCAGGCCGCGCCCCGCACGCCCGACGAATCGCCGTGCCGCGCCGGACGCAGCGCGGTGCCGATGCGGTCGCTGAAGACGTGCGGCCCCCACAGCGCAGGCACGCGCTCGAACAGCTCGGGCACCTGGCTCAGGCCGCCGCCCAGCACGATCACCTGCGGGTCGAGCACGTTGACGATGCCGGCCAGGGCCAGCGCCAGGCGGCGGGCGTAGCGCTCGAAGCTGGCCGCGGCCACCGCGTCGCCGGCGCGCATGGCGGCCACGACCTGTTCGGCATTCAGCGCGCCGCCGCCCGCCAGCGCGTGGTCGGCCGCGAGCGCGGGGCCCGACAGCCAGGCCTCCACGCAGTCGGGCCGGCCGCACCAGCAGGTGCGGGCCGCGCGCGGCTCGCCCGCCAGCAGCGGCAGCCGGTTGTGCCCCCACTCGCCGGCGATGCCGTTGCAACCGTGCAGCACCCGCCCGCGCACGGCAATGCCGGCGCCCACCCCGGTGCCCAGGATGGCGGCAAACACCACTTCGGCGCCCGCGCCGGCGCCGTCGGTGGCCTCGGACAGGGCCAGACAGTTGGCGTCGTTTTCCAGCCGCAGCGGGCGCGCCAGCAGGCGCTGCAGGTCCTCGCGCAGCGGCTGGCCGTTGAGCACCGTGCTGTTGGCGTTGCGCACCCGGCCCGTCAGCGGCGACAGGCTGCCGGGCATGCCCACGCCCAGCGGCAGGCCCGTGGCGCCCAGCCTGGCCTCGGCCGTGGCGACCAGACGGGCGATGGCGACCAGCGTGCCCGCGTAGTCGCCCTGCGGCGTGGGCATGCGCTCGCGCAGCACGAATGCGCCCCGAGCATCCAGCGCCGCGATCTCGATCTTGGTGCCGCCCAGGTCGACGCCCAGGCGAATACCGTTCACGGCCCCTCCGCCAGCAGCGCGCGCAGCTGCGCCTCGTCGATCACCGGCACGCCCAGCTCGCGGGCCTTGTCCAGCTTGCTCCCCGCCTCGGCACCGGCGACGACGTAGTGCGTCTTCTTGCTGACGCTGCCGGCCACCTTGGCGCCGGCGGCCTCCAGCAGGGCCTTGGCCTCGTCGCGGCTCAGGCTGGGCAAGGTGCCGGTCAGCACGAAGGTCTGGCCGGCCAGCGGCAGCAGCGCGGCGGGGGCGGGCTCGCCTTCGGGCCAGCCGATGCCGACGGCGCGCAGCTGCTCGACCACCTCGCGGTTGTGCGGCTGGGCAAAGAAGGTGTGGATGCTCTCGGCCACCACGGGGCCGACGTCGGGCACCTGCGCCAGCTGCTCCACGCTGGCATCCATCACGCCATCGAGCCGGCCGAAATGGCGCGCCAGCGCCTTGGCGGTGCTCTCGCCGACGTGGCGGATGCCCAGCGCGTACAGAAAGCGCGCCAGCGTGGTCTGCTTTGATTTTTGCAGCGCGTCGATCAGGTTCTGCGCCGACTTGTCGGCCATACGATCGAGCGCGGCCAGGCTGACGAAGCCCATGCGGTAGAGGTCGGGCAGCATGCGCACCACATTGCCGTCGATCAGCTGGTCGACCAGCTTCTCGCCCAGGCCCTCGATGTCCATGGCGCGGCGGCTGGCAAAGTGCAGCAGCGCCTGCTTGCGCTGCGCGCTGCAGTACAGGCCGCCGGTGCAGCGGTGGTCGGCCTCGCCCTCCTCGCGCACCACGGCGCTGCCGCACACCGGGCACTGCGCGGGCATGCTGAACTCGGGCGCATCGGGCAGGCGCTTGTCGGGCAGCACCGACACCACCTCGGGGATCACGTCGCCCGCGCGGCGCACCACCACGGTGTCGCCCACGCGCACGTCCTTGCGGCGCGCCTCCAGCTCGTTGTGCAGCGTGGCGTTGGTGACGGTCACGCCGCCGACGAACACCGGCGCCAGCTTGGCCACCGGCGTCAGCTTGCCGGTGCGGCCCACCTGCACGTCGATGGCCTCGACCGTGGTCAGCTGCTCCTGGGCCGGATACTTGTGCGCCACGGCCCAGCGCGGCTCGCGCGTGACGAAGCCCATCTGCTGCTGCAGCGCCAGGCTGTCGACCTTGTAGACCACGCCGTCGATGTCGAAGGGCAGGCCGTCGCGCTGCGCCGCGAGTTCGTCGTGGAATGCTATCAACTCAGAAGCACCTTGCGCGCGCCGGGCCAGGGCCGAGACCGGGAAACCCCAGGCTTGGAGCGCCTGCAGCAGCTGCCAATGCGTGTTGAACGCCGGCCCGCCCTGCTCGGGCGGCGTCAGCTCGCCCAGGCCGTAGGCGAAGAAGCTCAGCGGCCGCTCGGCGGCGATGGCCGGGTCGAGCTGGCGCACGGCGCCGGCGGCGGCGTTGCGCGGGTTGACGAAGGTCTTGGCCGCCTTGTCGCCTGCGGCCATGCGCGCGCGCATGCGCTCGTTGAGCTGCTCGAAGTCGTCGCGGCGCATGTAGACCTCGCCGCGCACCTCCAGCACGGCCGGCGCGTCGCCCGTGAGCCTCAGTGGAATCTGGCCGATGGTGCGGATGTTCTGCGTCACGTCCTCGCCGGTCTCGCCGTCGCCGCGCGTGGCGGCCTGCACCAGCACGCCGTGCTCGTAGCGCAGGTTCATGGCCAGGCCGTCGAACTTGGGCTCGGCCACGTAGGCGATGGCGGGTGCATCGTCCGCCAGCTTCAGCTCGCGGCGCACACGCGCGTCGAAGGCCTGGGCGCCGGCGGCGCTGGTGTCGGTCTCGGTGCGGATGCTGAGCATGGGCACGGCATGGCGCACCGGCGCAAAGCCATCCAGCACGGAACCGCCCACGCGCTGGGTGGGCGAGTCGGGCGTGCGCAGCGCGGGATGCGCGGCCTCCAGCGCCTGCAGCTCGCGGAACAGGCGGTCGTATTCGGCGTCGGGCAGTTCGGGCGCGTCCAGCGTGTAGTACTGGTGCGCGGCGCGGTTGAGCGCGGCGCGCAGCTCGGCCGCTCGCCGGGCGCTGGTTGCTTCGGTATTCATAGCTGCTTGCGCACCATGGATGCGGGCCAGGGGCCCCATCCATTCAAAATCAGCTGAACAGGCGGCGCGCCTGCGGCGAGCCGGCCGCCAGATCGTGCTGCTCCAGCGTGTCGTACAGGCGCTCCAGGTCGACGCCGATGGACGCCATCATCTCGGGGCGCAGCACCTGGCCGGCGTCGTCGGTGATGACGCCGTCCATGGCCTCGGCCAGGGCGAAGGCGGCATCGCACAGGCGCGCGAAGGGCTGCTGCGCGCGCTCCACCTGCGGCACGTCCAGGTTCAGCGTCACCTCGTGCACGGCGGCCTGATCCGGCTGCTCGGCCAGCGCGGCCTGCGCGTCGAAGGCCAGGCCCAGCATGGGCGGCACACCCGGCTGCGCGGCCGGCAGCACCATGCGCCCCGGCACCGCGCCGGCGACGAAGCCCAGGCGCGCGGCCTGCTGGGCCACGTAGCCGGGGCTCCAGGCGGCGCCGCGGGCGCGCAGGCTCAGGCCCAGCTGGGCGTCGTGCTGGCTGGCGAACTGGTCGAGCTCGCGCGCGCGCAGCACCTCGGGCAGCATGTCCGGGAACTCGGGCGCGCCGCCCACGGTGTCGGCGTAGTGCTGCGCCTTGGCGACGAACTCGGAAAACTCGATCTCGTTGAGCGCGCCGGTGCGGTTGGCCAGCTGCACGCCGGCCTGCACCGCGGTGTAGCGCCGCCCGGCGACCGGAAACTCCCACTCGCTGGCGCCCTCGGGCTGGCCTTCGACCGCAAAGGGCTTGCTGCCCACGCGGCGCGTGGCCGGCAGCGCGGCCAGCAGCGCGTCGCCCGAGACCACGCGGCCGTCGAGCGCGATGGGGGTGATGACGTCGATCAGCGCGTCCAGGCTGGGGCGCTTGTCGGGCACGGGCAGCGGGCCCAGCGGGGGCATGGCGGCGTCGCCGTCGAAGGACGGTTCGACGCGCTCGGGCTCGGCCATGGGCGCGCCCTGGACGATGGCCACCGGCTCCTGGCGCTCGTCGGGCGGCGGCCCCTCGGGCTGGGCCTGGCGCGGCTCGTTGCGGCGCGCGTACCAGGTGTTGTAGGCGATCACGCCCATCAGGATCAGCCCGCCGGCAATGGCCAGGCCCACTTGCAAGGAATTCATCATGCCTCCGCCATGCCCAGGGCGCCTTCCATGTCCACCGCCACGATGCGCGAGACGCCCTGCTCCTGCATGGTCACGCCGATCAGCTGCTCGGCCATCTCCATGGCGATCTTGTTGTGGCTGATGAACAGGAACTGCGTGCCCTGCCGGCTCATGGCCGACACCAGCTTGGCGTAGCGCTCGGTGTTGGCGTCGTCCAGCGGCGCGTCCACCTCGTCCAGCAGGCAGAACGGCGCCGGGTTGAGCTGGAAGATGGCGAACACCAGAGCGATGGCGGTGAGCGCCTTCTCGCCGCCCGACAGCAGGTGGATGGTCTGGTTCTTCTTGCCCGGCGGCTGCGCCATGACCTGCACGCCGGAGTCCAGGATTTCCTCGCCGGTCATCACCAGCTTGGCCTGGCCGCCGCCGAACAGCTCGGGGAACATGCGGCCGAAGTGCTCGTTGACGGTGTTGAAGGTGCCGCCCAGCAGCTCGCGCGTCTCGCCGTCGATCTTCTTGATGGCGTCTTCCAGCGTGGTCATGGCCTCCGTCAGGTCGGCCGACTGCGCATCGAGGAACTGCTTGCGCTCGCGCGCGCTGGCCAGCTCGTCGAGTGCGGCCAGGTTGACGGCGCCCAGCGCCTGGATGGCCTGGTGCAGGCGGTCGATCTCGCCCTGCAGGCCGGACAGGCGCACGTTGCCTTCTTCGATGGACTTGGCCACGGTCTCCAGGTCGGCCCCGGCCTCGGCCAGCTGCTGCGTGTACTGCTCGGTGCCCAGGCGCGCGGCCTGCTCCTTGAGCTGCAGGTCGGTGATGCGCTGGCGCAGCGGGTCGAGCTCGCGCTCCAGGCCCAGGCGCCGCTCGTCGCTGGCGCGCAGCTTGGCGGTCAGGTCGTCGTAGCCGCTGCGCAGGGCGCCCAGCGCCTGCTCGCGCTCCAGCTTCAGGGCCAGCGCATCCTGCAAGCCGGCCTGCGCGGCGGCATCGCTCAGGCGTGTCAGCTCGTCCTGCGCGCGCTGCTGCTCGGCGGCCAGGCCGCTGGCCTGCTGGGTGGCGGTGTCGATGGTGCGCGCCAGCTCATCACGCCGCGCCTGCAGGCTGCGCTGGGCAAACTGAGCCTCCTGGGCTTGGCGCTCCAGCGTGCGCTGCTGCTCGCGCGCCTCGCCCAGCCTGCGCTCGGCGCCGATCACGTGCTCGTCGAGCTGGGCGTGGCGCTCCTGCGCGTCGGCCAACTGCAGGTCCAGCTCCTCGAAGCGGGCCTCGGCGGTCACGCGCCGCTCCTGCAGCGCCTCGAGCGCGGCGTCCACCTCGGCCAGGTCGCCGTCGATCTGCTGGCTGCGCGCGCGGCTTTGCTCGGCCAGCTGGGCCAGGCGCAGGGTCTCGACCTGCAGGCCGTGCGCGCGCTGCTGCGCCTCGCTGGCCTCGCGCCGCGTGGCGACCAGGCGCTGCGAGGCGTCGCTGTAGGCCGCCTCGGCGCGGATCAGGGCGCTGCGCGCCTCCTCGCCGATGAGGGCCTGGGCGCGCAGCTGCTTGTCCAGGTTCTCGATCTCCTGCGCGCGCGCCAGCAGGCCGGCCTGCTCGGAGTCGGGCGCGTAGAAGGCGACGCCGTGCGCGGTGACGCAGTGGCCGCTGGGCACGTAGATCGCCTCGCCGCCCTGCAGCTGGGCGCGCGCGGCCAGGGCGTCTTCCAGGCTGGGCGCCGTGTGGCAGCCGGCCAGCCAGTCGGCCAGCAGCGCCTTCTGGCCGGCGTCGTGCAGGCGCAGCAAGTCGGCCAGGCGCGGCAGGCGGCGGCCGGCCTGGTCAGGCAGCGCCGCGCTTGGCGGGGTGTAGAAGGCCAGCTTGGCGGGCGGCGCATCGGCCGCGAAGGCGCGCACCATGTCCAGGCGGCTGACTTCCAGCGCCGACATGCGCTCGCGCAGCGCGGCCTCCAGCGCGTTCTCCCAGCCGGGCTCGACGTGGATGCGGCTCCACAGGCCCTGCAGGCCGTCCAGCCCATGCTTGGCCAGCCAGGGCTTGAGCTTGCCGTCGGTCTTGACGCGCTCCTGCAGCGCCTTCAAGGCCTCCATGCGCGCCGACAAATCGGCCTGCCGGGCCGATTCGGCGTTGACGGCCTGCTGCGCGGCGCGGCGCGCTTCGTCCAGCTGGGGCACGCTGTCCTGCAGCTCGTGCAGACGCGCCTCCTGCACCTCGGCCGCCTCCTGCGCCTGGGCCAGCTGGGCCTGCAGGTTGGCCAGGCGCTGCTCGTCGGGCGCGGCCAGCGCATTCTTGTCGGCGCCCAGCCGGTCGCGCCGCGCGCCCAGCTGGCGCGCCTGCTCCTCGATGCCGCGCTGCTCGGCGGCCAGCACCTGGATCTGCTGCTGCACCTGGGCCACGGCGCCGCGCTGCTCGCCGGCGCGCGCCTGCGCCGCGCGCAGGGCGTCTTCCAGCTCGGGCAGGGCCTGCTGCTGGTCTTCGAGCTGCGCGGCCAGGGTGATGGCCGCGTCCTCGGCGGCGGCGCCCTGCTCGGCCAGCTGCTCGATCTCGGCCTCGGCATCGGCGCGGCGCGTGGCCCACTGGGCGATCTGCTCGCTCAGCTGCACCAGGCGCACCTCGGCGCGCTGGCGGCCCTCGACCACGAAGCGGATCTCGGCCTCCAGCCGGCCGACCTCGGCGCTGGCCTCGTACAGCCGGCCCTGCGCCTGGTTGACGCCGTCGCCGGCGGCGTAGTGCGCCTGGCGGATGGTCTCCAGGTCGGCCTCGACGTGGCGCAGGTCGGCCACGCGCGCCTCCAGGTCGGTGGCGGCCTTGTCGGCCTCCTGCTTGAGCCGGCCCTGGCCCTCGTCGGCCTCGGCGCGCTTCAAGAACCATAGCTGGTTCTGCTTGAGCTGCGCCGACGCCTGCAGGTTTTGGTACTGCTGGGCCACCTCGGCCTGCTTTTCCAGCTTGTCGAGGTTGTTGTTGAGTTCGCGCAGGATGTCCTCGACGCGCGTGAGGTTCTCGCGCGTGTCGGACAGGCGGTTTTCGGTCTCGCGCCGGCGCTCTTTGTACTTGCTGACGCCGGCCGCCTCTTCCAGAAACAGGCGCAGCTCCTCGGGGCGGCTTTCGATGATGCGGCTGATGGTGCCCTGGCCGATGATGGCGTAGGCGCGCGGGCCCAGGCCGGTGCCCAGGAACACGTCCTGCACGTCGCGCCGGCGCACCGGCTGGTTGTTGATGTAGTAGCTGCTGGTGCCGTCGCGCGTCAGCACGCGCTTGACGGCGATCTCGGTGAACTGGCTCCACTGCCCGCCGGCACGGTGGTCGGCATTGTCGAACACCAGCTCCACCGACGAGCGCGAGGCCGGCTTGCGGCTGGTGGTGCCGTTGAAGATGACGTCCTGCATCGACTCGCCGCGCAGCTCCGACGCCTTGGACTCGCCCAGCACCCAGCGCACGGCGTCCATGATGTTGGACTTGCCGCAGCCATTGGGCCCCACCACGCCGACCCGTTGGCCGGGCAGCATGAAGGTGGTGGGCTCGGCGAAGGACTTGAAGCCCGAGAGCTTGATGGAGTTGAGACGCACTGGCGCGCAGCCCACGCGGGGCGCAGTAGGGGACGTGGCAAACCACCGATGATACCGTGCAGCCGCCGCTTTCCCCCGACTCAGGGTGTGTGCCGCACACCCTGTTTCCAGTCCGGATTCACTTCAAGTTCGATAGCTGCCGGGGCTGATTCCATCCGGGCTGGATGGTAATTTGGCTCCACACACCGCCCCAACGACATGGGCCGGCCTGCGGCGTGCGCAGCCCGGCCCATGGGCAGGTGCTCAGTTGGCGCAGGCCTTGCCGCGCGCGGCGTGGAAGCCCTTGGCCTTGGCGTCGGCCTCGCTCATGTATTCGCCCTGCTTGGTCTTGCCGTAGTAGCGGTCGCCGCTGCAGTGGTAGACCTTGGTGGCGTCGTTGCCCCACACCTGGCCGGCACCGCCGCCGGGCGCGCGCGCCGTGGTGGCGGCCGGCTTGGCCTTGGCCGCGGGTGCGACCGCCGCCGCAGCCGGCGCGGCGGGCGCGGCCGGCGCGGCGGCCGGGGCCTTGGCGGCGGGTGCCGCGCCAGCCCCGGCGGCGGCCTTGCTGGCCTTCTTGTCCACGCCACCGTGGCCACGGCAGGCGCCGCGCAGGCTGGCGCCCTCGAAGGGGCTGCCGTCCTTGCAGACGGCGTGCACCGTGGCCGTGGCCGCGGGCGCCTGGGCAAAGGCCGCGGGCGCCAGCACCAGGCCCAGCGCCAGCATGATCGGGGCAATCTTCATGATCCATCTCCTCATCGGGGTTGCACGCGCATGAAAGCCATGCGTGATGGCCCAACGCGCCGACCACGGCGCGCGCCGACACGGCGCTCGGCGGCAAAGGCAACAAAAGATCATGAACAGGCTCTAAGCCGTGCGAAGATGCACGAAACGCCGGCCTGCGAATCAGGGACCCAGCAGCGCGTCTTCCAGCGGCCGGATGCGCTCGTCGCCCACGGCCGCGCGCAGCCGGGGCAGCAGCTCGAGCAGGCCCTCGAAGCCCTGCGCCGCCTCCACCGCCAGGTTCAGCGTGAAGCCGCGCAGCCCCAGCTGGGCGGTGAGCTCGCTGGCCAGCGGGTAGGCCGCGCGGTAGCGCTGGGCCCGCTCTTGCGCGCTGGGCTGCGCCGCAGGCAGCGCGGGCTGGGCGGCGGCAGCCATCGGCGAAGGGGCCGGGGCAGCTCCTGCCTCGGCCACCGGCTGCAGCAGGCCCAGGGCCAGCAGCCGGTCGACGTCGCCCGCCGTGACGCCCATCGCCGCCGTGGCCTCGAGCACCGCACGCACCGACCGCTGGCCGTCGAACAGGATCAGGGCCGAGCGCTGCACGCGCGTGATGTCCACCGCATGGCGATCCTTCATGGCCCGCAGGCCCCCATCGGATTTGGTGTACAGCGTCACCGGCAAGCCCAGACATTAGAAACAAGTTCTACATTACAAAGTGAAACCTCTCGCTTGGCAAGGCGGACGGTCTAGGGAATTTCCATAGCGTTGCCGCCCTGGGGCGCCGCCGCGCCAAAGCCGGGCCGCGCTCCCTACAATGCCGACGTTGAGGACACGGGAGTTGGCGGCGGTGGCAAGGCACCGGCGAAACCCTCGCGCCCGCCCCTCGTCCACCGCCCGTCGCCAACCGCAAGGAACCACGCCATGCAAGCCCCCAGCACCATGATGGAGCGCATCCTGCGCCTGATGGCCGACAAGCAGGCCTCGGACGTGTACCTGACGGCGCACGCCCCGGCCACCATCCGCATCAACGGCGAATGCGTGCCCATCAACAACCAGGCGCTGCCGCCCGAGGCGACGATGAACCTGCTGATGGACATCCTGCCGCCCAACCGCATCGAGGAGCTGCGCGAGACCGGCGAGCTGAACATGGCCCACCCTATGGCGGGCGTGGGCAACTTCCGCATCTCGGCCATGCGCCAGCGCGGCACCTACGCGGCGGTGATCCGCTTCATCAGCCCCGACATCCCCAAGCTGGGCTCGCTCAACCTGCCGGTGGTGCTGGAGCGCCTGGTGATGGAAAAGCGCGGCCTGATCCTGATGGTGGGCGCCACCGGCGCCGGCAAGTCGACCACGCTGGCGGCCATGCTGGACCACCGCAACGCGCGCGTGCCGGGCCACATCCTGACGATCGAGAACCCGATCGAGTACATGTTCACCAACCGGAAGTCACTGGTCAACCAGCGCGAGGTCGGCACCGACACCGCCACGCTGCAGATGGCGCTGAAGAACGCCCTGCGCCAGGCGCCGGACGTGATCATGATCGGCGAGATCCGCGACCGCGAGACCATGACGGCGGCCATCGCCTACGCGCAATCGGGCCACCTGTGCCTGGCCACGCTGCACGCCAACAAC
Source organism: Burkholderiaceae bacterium (assembly GCA_024235995.1). Lineage (NCBI taxonomy): Bacteria > Pseudomonadati > Pseudomonadota > Betaproteobacteria > Burkholderiales > Burkholderiaceae > Burkholderiaceae bacterium. Next base: position 2,022,539 of record JACKLI010000001.1, on the reverse strand, counting down.
AGCTACCAGGCGCTCAACCGCATCCTCAGCTTCTACCCGGTCGAGGTGCGCCCCACCCTGCTGGGCGACCTGGCGGCGGCGCTCAAGTCCATCGTCTCGCAGCGCCTGATCCCGGCGCTGGACGGCGGCCGCGTGCCGGCCGTCGAGGTGCTGCTCAACACCAAGCTGGTGGCCGACCTGATCGAGAAAAGCGACTTCGGCGGCGTGAAGGAAGCCATGGACAACGCCATCGCCGAGGGCTCGCAGACCTTCGAGCAGGACCTGTCGCGCCTGGTGCGCGAGCAGCGCATCGACCGCAAGCAGGCGCTGGCCTTTGCCGACTCGCCCACCAACCTGCTGTGGCGGCTGCAGAACGAGGCCACGCGCTACTCGGCCAACCAGGCGCAGAACGACGACGCGACCAGCAACGAACCCACCTTCACCGACATCACGCTGGACGTGCGCCCCAGCGGCTTCGGCGCCTCGGGCTTCGGCTCCACGGGCTACGAACTGTCGGGCTTTCGCGACTCGCGCCTGGGCAGCGCCGTCGATTCGCGCCTGGGCGAGGCCTGACCGGCACGGCCGCCACCGGCCGCCGCCAGCACACCCCATCCGCACACGCCAGCGTGGCACGCCGCGCTGGCGCGGCCTTTTTCATCCGCCATGATCCAACTCAACGACGTCACCTTGCGCCGCGGCGCCAAGGTCCTGCTGCAAGGCGCCAGCGCCACCATCCATCCGGGCGAGAAGATCGGCCTGATCGGGCGCAACGGCGCCGGCAAGTCCACCCTGATGGCCTTGTTCAGCGGCGCGCTGCACGAGGACCGGGGCGAGTTCTCCATCCCCGCCCACTGGCGCCTGGCGCAGGTGGCGCAGCACATGCCCGAGACCGACCAGCCCGCCACCGACTTCGTTCTGGCGGGCGACGAGCGCCTGTCCCTGCTGCGCCAGCAGCTATCCAATGCAGAGCAAGCGGGCGACGGCATGGCCATGGCCCAGGCACACGCCGACCTGCAGGACGCCGGCGCGCACGACGCCCGCGCGCGCGCCCAGGCGCTGATCCTGGGCCTGGGCTTTTTGCCCGGCCAGCTCGATCAGCCCGTCAACCACTTCTCGGGCGGCTGGCGCATGCGCCTGCAGCTGGCGCGCGCGCTGATGGCGCCCAGCGACCTGCTGCTGCTGGACGAGCCCACCAACCACCTGGACCTGGACGCCCTGGTATGGCTGGAAGGCTGGCTGGCGCGCTACCCCGGCACGCTGATCGTCATCAGCCACGACCGCGAATTCCTGGACGCCGTCACGCGCGCCACGCTGCACATCGACGCCGGCCGGCTCACGCGCTACGGCGGCAACTACAGCGCTTTCGAAGAACTGCGCGCCCAGCAGCTGGCGCTGCAGCAGGCCGCCTTCGCCAAGCAGCAGGACAAGATCGCGCACCTGCAGAAGTTCATCGACCGCTTCAAGGCCAAGGCCACCAAGGCGCGCCAGGCGCAAAGCCGCGTCAAGGCGCTGGAGCGCATGGAGCGCATCGCCCCGGTGCTGGCCGAGGCCGAGTTCCAGTTCGAGTTCATGGAGCCGGCCAACCTGCCCAACCCCATGCTGGCGATCCGCGACGGGGTGTTCGGCTACCCGCCCGCGCAGGTCCAGGATGCTACTGAAACAGAAGCTTCTGACGCAGACTCGGTGCCGGCTACAGCCCCATTCGATTCAAAAAACGCAAGCCCGCGTGTGATCCTGCGCGGCGTCAACCGTACGGTGCTGGCCGGCCAGCGCATCGGCATCCTGGGCGCCAACGGCCAGGGCAAGTCCACCTTCGTCAAGACCGTGGCGCGCACGCTGGCGCTGCTGGGCGGCCAGCTCACCGAAGGCAAGGGCCTGTCCATCGGCTACTTCGCGCAGCAGGAGCTGGACGTGCTGCGCCCGCAGGACACGCCGCTGGAGCACATGGTGCGCCTGGCGCGCGAAACCGGCCAGCAAAACAGCGAGGCCGCGCGCGAGCAGCAGCTGCGCAACTTCCTGGGCCGCTTCAACTTTCCGGGCGAGATGGTCGGCCAGCCCGTGGGCCAGTTCAGCGGCGGCGAAAAAGCGCGCCTGGTGCTGGCCATGATCGTGTGGCAGCGCCCCAACCTGCTGCTGCTGGACGAGCCCACCAACCACCTGGACCTGGCCACGCGCGAGGCGCTGGCGGTGGCGCTGAACGAGTTCGAGGGCACCGTCATGCTCGTCAGCCACGACCGCGCCCTGCTGCGCAGCGTGTGCGACGAGTTCTGGCTGGTGGCGCGCGGCCAGGTCGCGCCCTTCGACGGCGACCTGGAGGACTACCAGCGCCACCTGCAGGACGAAAGCCGCCGGCGCCGCGACGAAAGCCAGGCCGCCGACGCCCCGCCCGCATCTGCGCGTGACGCCGACACCCGCCGCGCGCCCGCCCCGCCGCCGCCGGCCGCCGCCGTCAACCCCGCCGAGCAGCGCCGCCAGGACGCCCAGCGCCGCCAGCAGCAGGCCGAGCGCGCCCGCCCGCACCAGCGCGCGCTGCAGCAGGCCGAGCAGCGCATGCAGGCCATCGAGCGCGAGCGCAGCGCGCTGCAGGAGCGCCTGGGCACCGCCGGCCTGCCCCCCGCCGACCTGGCCGACACCGGCCGCCGGCTGAAGGCCCTGCAGGACGAGCTGGCGCAACTGGAAGAAGCCTGGCTGGCCCACGCCGGCGCCATCGAGGCGCTCAGCGCCGAGCCGCAGGCGCGATAAGCCGATAAGCGATAAATGCACACCGGAAGCTGTCGGCGCCCCACCCGGCCCTTTCCCGACTGGCCAGCAGGCGATTACAGTAGCAGGCCTTCAACGACAACAACCCCCAGGGGTGGAAAGGAAATGCCATGAGCATCATCATCACCATCATCGTCGGCTTCATCGTCGGCCTGATCGCGCGCGCCGTCATGCCCGGCAACCAGAGCATGGGCCTGATCATGACCACCATCCTGGGCATCGTCGGCTCGCTGGTGGCCAGCTACGGCGGCGCCGCGCTGGGCCTGTACGCCCAAGGCACGCCCGCGGGCTGGATCGCCTCGGTGGTCGGCGCCATCATCGTGCTGTTCATCTACGGCCTGGTCACCAAGAAGAGCTGACGCGGCTGCCCCGGGGCGAGGGCGACACGAAACAGGGGCAAGGTCATGCCCTGCGCCCTCATGGGCGGGCTGCCGCAAGCGCTGCGTATGTTCGGCGGGGACGAGCAGTTGGCTCGACGCCCATGGCAGCGGCTTGAACGCCGGCATGAAACTGCTGGTCGATGAATCATGCCGCCAGCAGTCTCCATGGGTATCATGCCCACAGCACCACTGGCTGACAACGCAAAGGCTCCCGACCATGTTCGCGCTTGAAACCCTGTCCCGTGCGGACAAGCTCAAACTGATGGAAGCACTGTGGGCCGACCTGAGCGACCCAGCCGACAAACTCACCTCCCCCGATTGGCATGCCGACGCGCTGGACGCCGCGCAACAAGCCCATGCCGCCGGCCAGGCACCATTCATTGACTGGGCACAGGCCAAGCGGCAACTGCGCGGCGAATGAGGCAGATCCGCATCCTCAGCATCGCCATGCGGGACCTGGAACAAGGGCGCAACTTCTACGAGGCCCAGCAGCCAGGCATTGGCGACTACTTTCTGGACAGTCTGTTTGCCGATATCGACGCGCTGCTGCTGTATGCGGGCGTGCATGAACAGCATTTCGGCTACTACCGCAGGCTGGCAACGCGCTTTCCTTTCGCGGTGTATTACCGCCTGAACGCGGACGACATCGAGATATGGCGCGTTCTTGACTGCCGCCGCAACCCGCTGCGGATACAGCGGGCACTCACCGGGTCTTCATGAACGGTCATGGCGCCTGGGCCGCGAGGCGTAGCATAAGCCTGAGCGCCTCGCGGCCCAGGCGCCATGCCGGTGGCGGTCCACTCGAGCGAAGGGTTAGGCGCCACCCGCTTGGGCAGAGACCTTGAAGATGAAGTCCAGTTCCACAGCTGCGCCCTTGGGCAACTGGGCGACGCCAACAGAAGTGCGCGCGTGCGCCGAGCTGGCGCCAAGGACGGCAACCAAGAGATTGGAAGCGGCGTCCGCGACCTCGCTGTGCTGAGTGAACGATGGCGCGGAGCGAATGAAGACGCTCATGCGAGGGATGCAGACAACAGCCTCGAGCGAGCTGCAGACTTGCTTGACCAGCACGAGCGCGCGCAGCGTACTCAGCTGCGCAGCGAGGCAAGCCTGCTGGAATGTGACCTCGGCCCCCGCGCTGCCTACGACCGCAATGGAATCTCCAACGCGAGGAATCTGGCCGCTGACGTAGATGAGTTCACCGTCGCGAAGAGCGGGTGTGTAGTTTCCGCCGATCTTGATTGGCGAAGACAGTGGAAAGCCCAGTGACTGAGCTTGGGCTTCGAGTCGATGGTCGGCAGACATGGGTTTGTGGCGCCTAACGTTTGAGCTGAGCGGCCGCCGCCGGCGTGGCCCCGCGCGGAAGATGATGGACAACACTGTAGCGCGGGGCCATGCCGGTGGAGGTCCGCTCCAGCGAAGGATTAGGCGGCGCTTCGTGGCCTGACACGGGGTTTCAACTTCGAGTGGAGCAGCCCTCAGGTTTGAATACTCGTTCGGTGGAGGGCGGATACATGCCCAGTTTCGATACTGGACGGATGGGCCGGCGCAGTAGCTCACCGCCGCAATTGGGGCAAGTGCCCGCCAGCTTCGTGGTGACGCACCGCTCGCAGAAGGTGCACTCGAAAGAGCAAATGAATGCGTTGGCCGCGCTGGGAGGCAGTTCGACATTGCAGCACTCGCAAGAAGGGCGCAATTCAAGCATGAAGGACTCGCTGGGGTGGCAGATCGTGCTGCGAGTCTAGGTGCATTTGAGCTTGCCGACCAAGCTAAAGCTCAGCACGAGCGGAAACAAAAGCGGCACGGACCTGAGCGGAGGTCTCGGAGCATGCCGATCGCAGCCGGTGTTCGCGACGCCTAACGTGATTTATGCGGCTGGTGGTGGCCGCAGCTGTGCCTACATGTTGCCATGGTTGACATCAGGTGAGCAGCCTTGGCGCCCGTGTTTGCGCAGCCACACCAGCGCCATGGAGCGGCCCTAAATCCCGTACTTGGCCTGTGCCTGCCTGTACGTCAGTTGGCCTTTTTCTACCTCGGCAACCGCCGCCAGCTAAAAAGCCAGCGTGTAGTCCCGTTGCGTTCTCTTAACCCTTTGATCCATTTGACTTTCCTTTCTGAGGGCCAGAAAGGTGTCAACACAGGGCAGGACGGGTCACACGCGTACGAAAAACGGCGCTCTCGAGCGCCGTTTTTGATTCGGGGAGCCAGCGCCAGTTCTACTTCGCCCCACCCTCAAACCACCGCTTGACCATGCCACGCTCGGCATCGGTCATCTGCGTGGCGTTGCCCAGGGGCATCAGCTTTTGCACCACCACCTGCTGGTAGATCAGCTGGGCGTTGGTCTTGGCGTGGTCTTCGGAGTCGAAGCGCAGGCCCTTTTGTTGCACGGCCTCGCCGTGGCACATGTAGCAGCGCTGCTCCAGGATGGGCTTGAGCTGGGCGTAGTCCACCGTGGCGGGCGCGGCGGCGCCGGGGGCCTCGGGCGCGGGCTTCATCCAGACCACCAGGCCGACCAGCAGCAGCACGCCCACGGCGGCGTAGGGCCACGGGTGGCTGCGCTTGCCCAGGTGCCAGGCATGGCGCGCGACAAAGAACTGGCGGATCAGCGCGCCGGCCAGCATCAGCAGCGCCAGCACCAGCCAGCGCTGCGGGTGGCTGTAGACGAAGCTGTAGTGGTTGCTCAGCATGGCGATGAGCACCGGTAGCGTGAAGTAGGTGTTGTGCACGCTGCGCTGCTTGCCGCGCTTGCCGTAGATGGCGTAGTCGGCCGGGTCGTAGGGCTGGCCGCTGGTCATGGCGGCCACCACCTTGCGCTGGCCGGGGATGATCCAGAAGAACACGTTGGCGCTCATGGTGGTGGCGATCATGGCGCCCACGATCAGGAAGGCGGCACGCCCGGCAAACAGCTGGCAGGCCAGCCAGGCGGCCAGGGCCACCACCACCAGGATGAGCGCGCCGACGATGCGCTCGCCATTGGCGCGAAAGCCGAACACGCGGCAGATGGTGTCGTAGATGAGCCAGAAGCCGACCAGAAAGCCCACGGCGCCGAAGCCCGCCGCCACCGGCGACCAGTCGAACACGTTCTTGTCGACCAGGAAGATACTGGCGTTCCACAGGTACAGCACCACGAACAGCGAGAAGCCGGAGATCCACGTCCAGTAGCTCTCCCAGAAGAACCAGTGCAGCTTGCTGTCGATGCCGCCCTGCGGCGCCACCATGTACTTGTGGGCGTTGTAGAAGCCCCCGCCGTGCACCGACCAGATGGCGCCGTCCACGCCTTTTTTCTTCAGGTCGTCGGCCTTGGGGGGCTCGAGGTTGCTGTCCAGAAAGACGAAGTAGAACGACGAGCCGATCCAGGCAATGGCCACGATCACGTGCAGCCAGCGCAGCAGCAGGTTGGCCCAGTCGAGCAGATAGGTTTCCAAGGCGAGTCTCCTCTCGATGCGGCTCGCCACCGCGGGCGCTGCGAGCCGTCTTCAGGTGATCGCGCTTGGAGACTTGGCGGGGCCATGGGCCCGCCCTTCCTTGCACCGCTGCGACCAGGATAAATTGTATACAGTTCAGTGTGCAAAAACCAATGGGACGAAGCCTGGGGTTTTCCCTTGGTTCAGCGTCCTTGCAACGTCCGGCGCGCCAGCCGGCAAGGCGTGCACCAAAATCGGTGAAAATAGAGGGTTTTCAACCAACACACCAAAAAGGATCACACCATGGGCAAGCAAATCGTCACCGAAGCCATGCGCAAGGCCACCCCGCCGCTGCCCGGCACCCCCACGCGCAAGCTGGCCGTGGGCCAAAAGCGCAGCCTGGAGCGCGGCTCGCACACCCGCAGCAAGAAGAACCCCGGCAAGCGTCCGCACCAAGGCTGATCGCCCACCGGGCACCCAGAGAAAAGCCACGCCGCAGCGTGGCTTTTTCTTGGCGGATGCAGCCCGGCCCTCAGCGGCGCCCGCCGAGCAGGCTGGTGCCCACCTTGAGCAAGTCGCCCAGGTCGACTTGGCCGTTGCCGTCCTGATCGAGCACGGCGCCCAGCAAACCCCCGCCCAAGCCGCCCTGCTGCTGCACGCGCGCCTTCTCCTGGCCCAGCATCTGGCCCAGGCCGCCGGCGTCCAGGTTGTTGCCGTTCATGTGCTTGGCCAGGGCCGACATCACCAGCGGCGCCAGCATCATCAGCAACTGGCCGGCCTGGCCGCCGTTCAGGCCCGTGGCCTGGCTCAGCCCCGATTCGGCACGCCCCTGCGCATCGCCGAAGATGTGGCCCAGGATGCCGCCGGCGTCCAGTTGCGCGCCGGCCGGGCTGGCCGGCGCGGCGCCGCCCCCCATCACCCCGCCCAGCAGGCCTCCCAGCAGCCCGCCCAGGCCGCCGGCGCCGCCGCCCGCGCCGCCTTGCGCAAGCGAACCGAGCAGGCCGCCGAGATCCATCGCGCCCTGGCCCGAATGGTCGCGCTGCAGCGCGTTGAACAGCGCGTCGGCGCCACCGGGCTGCTGGGCGTTGTGCCCCAGCGCCCCGACCAGCGTGGGCAGCGCGGCGGCAATGGCGTTGCTGGCCGTGGCCGGGTCGGTGCCCAGCTGCTGCGCGATCTGCCCCAGCGGAGCGCCTTGCATTTGACCCATCAGGTCGTCGATGAGAGAGCCGTTCATGATCGCCATCCTTTGCCGGTTGAAAGAGGAAACCACCCATGGTAGCGAGAGCAGCCCCTTCGCGCCTTACCATGCCGGGTGATTCGCCAACTTCATCACGAGGAACCCGACCCATGCGCGTGCACCACAAATCCATCATCGTCACCGGCGCCGGCGGCGGCATCGGCGAGGGCATCGCCCGCCGGCTGGCCGAAGAAGGCGCGGCCGTCATCGTGAACGACATCAACCCGGCGCTGGGCGAGAAGGTCACCGCCGCCATCAACGCCGCCGGCGGCAAGGCGCGCTTCGTGGCCGCCGACGTGACCCAGGGCACCGACTGGGCGCGCCTGGTGCAGGCCGCGCAGGACTTCGGCGGGCGGCTGGACGTGGTGGTCAACAACGCCGGCTGGACGCACCGCAACCGCCCCATGCTGGAGGTGAGCGAGGCCGAGTTCGACAAGGTCTACGCCGTCAACATGAAGAGCATCTACTGGAGCGCGGTGCACGCGGTGCCGGCGCTGCGCGCGGGCGGTGGCGGCAGCCTGATCAACATCGCCAGCACGGCCGGCATCCGCCCGCGCCCGGGCCTGACCTGGTACAACGGCAGCAAGGGCGCGGTCATCATCACCAGCAAGTCGATGGCCGCCGAGCTGGGGCCCGACAACATCCGCGTCAACTGCATCAACCCGGTGTTCAACCCCGACACGGGCCTGTCGGCCGAATTCGCCGGCGGCCCGGTGGACGAGGCGCGGCGCGCCAAATTCCTGGCCACCATCCCGCTGGGGCGCTTTTCGACCGCGCTGGACGTGGCCAACGCCGCGCTCTACCTGGCCAGCGACGAGGCCGCCTTCGTCAGCGGCGTGTGCATCGAGGTGGATGGGGCGCGGTGCGCGTGAATGGCTCGCCCCCAGTCTGCACACGCTTCGCGTTGTTGCGCCTTCCCCCTGCCGGGGACACGCCCTCTGACCGGGGAGACCCCGGCCAGGGGCTTACGCGCATGGCCTGCTCCGCGACCATGAGGCTCTTTGTGTTCTGGAGACGCGGGTGACGCGGGTGGCGCGTGAACCCGTGGACCAGCCTCTCTGAATACGCCGCTACAGCCAGCGCGCCAGCTGCGCCACGTCCTCCGGAAACAGCTGGCCCTTCTCGGCCTGCGCCACGCGCCCGTCCTTGCCACGCACCACGGTGACGGGCAGGCCCTCGGGCTTGGGATAGCTGCGCTGCAGCTCGGGGCCCAGCCACGCGGCCGGAAAGCTGTAGTTCTTCTTGCGCAGATAGGCCACCGCCGGCTCGGGCGTCTTGTCGATCGACAGGGCCAGCATCTGCAGGCCGCGGCCGCGCTGGGCGTCCCACAGCTTTTGCATCTCGGGGCTTTGCTCGGCGCAAAACGGGCACCAACTGGCCCACCAGTACAGCACCAGCACGCGGCCTTCGGCCTGCGCCGGATCGAAGCGGCCGCCGCCCAGCAGCGGCGCGGGGGCCAGCGGCAGCGCGCTGCCGACGGTAGGCAACGGCAGCTCGTGCGCGGGTTTCGCCTGCGCGGCGGCGGCCCACGGCGGCAGCACCAAGCCCGCGGCGGCGGCTTGCAGCCAGCGGCGACGGGTGGCATCGGCGGGGGCAAGGATGCGGTTCATCACGGCGTGGCCTTCAAGCGATCACCGATCCTAACGTGCTGGCCGTGTGCGCGCATGCCACCACGGGCAGCGCGCCTTCGGCGCTTGCGCATAATGGGCCGCATGGGGACCCGCACTGTTTCGTATTCGGCCCGGCGCGGCGAGCGCGTGCCGGCGCCAGACATCGTGACGCCTGCACCGGCCGACGGCCTGCTGCGCGACACGCGCGGGCGGGCGCTGCACGACTTGCGCATCAGCGTGACCGACCGCTGCAACTTCCGCTGCACCTACTGCATGCCCAAAGAGGTGTTCGGCGCCAGCTACCCGTTTCTGCCGCACGCCGAGGTGCTCAGTTTTGAAGAGATCACGCGGCTGGCGCGCCTGTTCGTGGGCGTGGGCGTGCGCAAGCTGCGCCTGACCGGCGGCGAGCCGCTGGTGCGCAAGAACGTGGAGGGGCTCGTCGAGCAGCTGGCGGCGCTGCGCGCGCCCGACGGCGAGCCGCTGGACATCACGCTGACCACCAACGGCTCGCTGCTGGAGCGCAAGGCCCGGGCGCTGGCCGCCGCCGGCCTCAAGCGCGTGACGGTCAGCCTGGACAGCCTGGATGACGCGGTGTTCCAGGCCATGAACGACGTCGGCTTTCCGGTGCGCAAGGTGCTGGCCGGCATCGACGCCGCGCAGGCCGCGGGCCTGGGGCCGATCAAGGTCAACATGGTGGTCAAGCGCGGCACCAACGACCACGAGATCCTGCCGATGGCGCGGTACTTCCGCGGCCGCGGCATCACGCTGCGCTTCATCGAGTTCATGGACGTGGGCGCCACCAACGGCTGGCGCATGGACGAGGTGCTGCCCGGCGCGGAGGTGATCCGCCGGCTGCAGGCCGAGTTTCCGCTGGTGCCGCTGCAGGCTGGCGCGCCGGGCGAGACCGCCGAGCGCTGGGGCTATGCGGGCGCCGATGGCCGCCACGACCCGGCCCTGGGCGAGGTCGGCGTGATCTGCAGCGTGACGCACCCGTTTTGCGGCGCCTGCAACCGCGCGCGCCTGTCGACCGACGGGCGCTTGTTCCTGTGCCTGTTCGCCACCCAGGGGCACGACCTGCGCCGCCTGCTGCGCGGCGGCGCCAGCGACGCGCAGATCGGCGAGGCCGTCGCCGGCATCTGGCATGGCCGCAGCGACCGCTACAGCGAGCTGCGCGCCAGCCTGCCGCCCGACCCGCACAAGGCGGCGCCGCGGGTGGAGATGAGCTACATCGGCGGTTGAGCCGCTGCCCCGCCCGCCTGCCTCCGTTCGTGACCGCCACGCCGCCAACCGCCCTGCCGCCCATCACCGCCCTCGTCCTGGCCGGCGGCCGCGGCGCGCGCATGGGCGGCGCGGACAAGGGCCTGCAGGTCTTCCAGGGCCGGCCGCTGGCGCGGCACGCGCTGGAGCGCCTGCGCCGGCAAAGCCTGCCGCCGGCGCACATCCTGATCAGCGCCAACCGCCACCGGGACGAATACCAGGCCTTCGGCGTGCCGGTGCTGGCCGACGCCCTGCCCGACCACCCCGGCCCGCTGGCGGGCTTTCTGGCCGGCCTGGCGCACGCCAGCACGCCGCTGCTGCTGACGGTGCCGTGCGACACACCGCACTTTCCGCTATCGCTTTGCGAGCGCCTGGCGCATGCCCTGCGCGCGCAAGAGGCCGAAATCGCCATGGTCGCGACGCCCGAACGCGATGCCCAGGGCGCGCTGCGCCTGCAGGCCCAGCCGGTGTTCTGCCTGCTGCGCACCACGCTGGCCGGCAGCCTGCAGCGTTACCTGCAGGCCGGTGGGCGCCGCATCCTGGACTGGAGCGCGCAGCACCGCACCACGCAGCTTGCCTTCGACCGCCCGGACGACGACCCGCAGGCTTTTGCCAACCTCAACACGCTGGAGGCGTTGCGCGCGGCGGATGGCGGCCCGGGCGCCTACGCCGCCGAGGCGTCCAGGGCCAGCTCCTCCAGCAGCTGATCGCGCGAGGGCAGACGCCCGAACCAGCCCAGGGCCATCACGCGGGCGATGCCCACCGCCACGTCCTGCAGGCGGGCGGCGGCGGCCGGGTTCAGCTCCAGCGCGGTGTCGCGCTGCCACAGGCGCAGCCAGCGCCGCAGGTGCGCGGGCCGGATGCCGGCCAGCGCCATGTGCTTGTGGTGGACGTCGCCGCGAAAGCTGCGCTCCAGCCTGAGCGTGGTGCACCAGAAGTCCGTCATGCGCACCCGGTGCGCGGGCCAGTGGTCGTGCAGCAGCGGCTCGAACACCGGGGCCAGCAACTCATCGGCGCGCACGTCGGCGTAGAAGCGCTCGACCAGCCGCGCGATGGCGACGCGGTCGGGCCGCTGGGACAGGTCATCCATGGCTCTCATCACGCCCGAACATAGCGTGTTGGCGCCAGGGCGCCGGCGCCCACGCGCTTGCCCGTGCACGGGGTGGGGATACCGCCGCCGGCCGCTATGATCGCCCCACACTTCGCGCGCCGCCATGCCCTACACCGCCACCTTCACGCCCGAAACCCTGACCCGCGCCGACGTGGACGCCACGCGCGGCCCGCTGGTGCTGGAGTTCGGCGCCAACTGGTGCGGCTGGTGTCAGGGCGCGCAGCCGCACATCGCGTCGGCCTTCGCGCAGGCGGGCGAGGCGGTGCCGCACGTCAAGGTGGAGGACGGCCCCGGGCGGCCGCTGGGGCGCAGCTTTCGCGTCAAGCTGTGGCCGACGCTGGTGTTCCTGAAGGACGGGCAGGAGCTGGCCCGCGTGGTGCGGCCGCAGGCGGGCACCGAGGTCGAGCAGGCGCTGCGCCGGCTTCAGGCCTGATCGAAGCGCTGCCACGGCGGCAGCGGCTCGAAGCGCTCGCGCAGCGCATCCAGCAGCACGCGCACCTTGGGGCTGCGCACGCGGCTGGGGGTGTAGCAGGCGTAGATGGCGTTGCCGTGCGGAGTGACGGGCTGCACCTGCGGCAGCACCGCCTGCAGCCGGCCGGCCGCCACGTGCGGCGCCACCAGATAAACCGGCAGGATGGCCAGGCCCAGCCCGGCCAGCGCCGCGTCCAGCAGCGCGTCGGTGCTGTTCAGGCGCAGCCGGCTGCTGCTGGGCAGGCGGTGCTCGGCGCCGCCGGCGTCCTGCAGGCGCCAGTGGTCGTCGTCGGTCAGCAGGTAGCTCAGCGTCTGGTGGCGAGCCAGCTCGGCCACGCTGGCGGGCGCGCCGTGCGCGGCCAGGTAGGCCGGCGCGGCGAAGATGGCGCGCTCGATGCCGGCGATGCGCCGCGCCACCGCGTCCTGCGGCGGGCTGCGCGTCATGCGCAGGGCCAGGTCGATCTGGTCTTGCACCAGGTCCACCAGCTGGTCGGTCAGGATCAGTTCGCACACCAGCTGCGGGTGCGCGGCCAGCAGCGGCGGCAGCAGCGGGGCGACGTGGATGCGCCCGAAGGTGATGGTGGCGCTGACGCGCAGCACGCCCTGGGGCCGGCCGGCCTGCTGGCCCAGCGCGATGTGCGTGGCGGCCACGCTGTCCAGCGCCTGGCGCGCGTGCTGCAAAAACACCTCGCCGGCGGGCGTGGGCCGCAGGCGGCGGGTCGAGCGCTCGAGCAGGCGCGCGCCCAGGTGCGCCTCCAGCTCGGCCATCTGACGGCTGACCTGCGCGCGCGTGCAGTCCAGCGCTCGCGCGGCGGCGGCCATGCTGCCCAGCTCCACCGTCTTGATGAAGGCGTGCCAGGACGGCAGCCAGAAGGCCTCGGGCGGTGCGGCGCCGGTGGCGCGAAGCGATGAGGATGCGGTGCCGCGCAGGTTCATTGTCAACAAATCATTGACGTAACGGACCCAATTATGGGCTCAATCGCTCAGTCGAACAGCCCTATCATCGCCATGGTCGCCACCCCGCCTTCGGTTTCAGCCACCCTCCCCCCGGAACACGCCCCATGCTCTCCAAGCTCAAAGAACCCGGCGCCTGGGCCATCACGCTGGCGGCCGCCGGCATCATGATGATCACCATGGGCGCGCGCCAGTCGGTGGGCCTGTTCCTGGGGCCCATCAACAGCTCCACCGGCCTGGGCATCGCCAGCATCAGCTTTGCCTTTGCGGTGGCCCAGTTCAGCTGGGGCGCCATCCAGCCGCTGGCCGGCGCGGCGGCCGACCGCTGGGGCCCGCGCGCGGTGCTGCTGATCGGCATCGTGCTGCTGGCGCTGGGCACGGCGCTGACGCCGCTGGCCGGCTCCACCTGGGGGCTGATCGCCACGCAGGGCCTGCTGGTGGCCGCCGGCGCGGGCGCGGGCAGCTTCTCGGTGCTGATCGGCGCGGCGGCGCAGCGCATGTCCGCGCAGGCCAGCGGCGCGGCCTCGGGCGTCATCAACGCGGGCGGCTCGCTGGGGCAGTTCGTGTTTGCGCCGCTCACGCAAAGGCTGATCCAGGCACTGGGCTGGATGGGCGCCATGTACAGCCTGGCCGCGCTGACGCTGGCAGCGCTGCCGCTGGTGGGCAGGCTGACGCGCGGCAGCCACGGGCACGCCCACCCGTCGCACGCGGCGGCGCCCGCCGGCGGCGGCCTGCGCCAGGCGTTGCGCCAGGCGCTGGGCGACCGCAGCTACTGGCTGCTGCACGCGGGCTTTTTCACCTGCGGCTTTCACATCGCCTTCCTGGTCACGCACCTGCCCACCGAGGTCGATCTGTGCGGCCTGCCGCCCACGGTGGCCAGCACCTCGCTGGCGCTGATCGGGCTGGCCAACATCGTCGGCAGCCTGTGGGTGGGCCACCTGGTGGGCGTGTACCGCAGCAAGATGATCCTGGCGCTGATGTACGCCAGCCGCGCCGTGCTGGTGGGCTGGTACCTGCTGATGCCCAGCCAGCCCTGGGTGTTCTACGTGTTCGCCATCGGCCTGGGCCTGACCTGGCTGGCCACGGTGCCGCCCACGGCCGGCATCGTGGGCAAGCTGTTCGGCGTGCGCTACCTGGGCACGCTGTTCGGGCTGACCCTGTTCAGCCACCAGATCGGCGGCTTCCTGGGCGCCTGGCTGGGCGGCCTGGCCATCACCCGCTTCGGCAGCTACGGCTGGATGTGGGGCGCCGACATCGTGCTGGCGCTGCTGGCCGCGGTCATCAACCTGCCGATCCGCGAGGCGCGCCTGCCGGCCCGCATGGCGGCGGCCTGAGCCCTGTTGCCCGTCGATTTCTGAATGAAATGGGCTCGTAGCCCGCATGAATCAATCCCAGGAAACTATCAATATGATAGTCATTCACGGTCGATGACGGGCCGTTTCACGCCAGCCGCCTGACGCCAGGCCCTCACCTCGCGTTAGTCCCTATGGCCCCCCGGCCCGTGCCTTTGCACGATGCATGGCTTGAGCGCTTTGCTTCAACCACGAGAGGGATACCATGAAATTGCTTCAACTGTCTGCCATCGCCGCGGCCGCTGCGCTGCTGGTCGCCTGCGGCGGCTCGGACGAGCCCGCGGGCCCCAAGCGCGGCGAGTTGCTGGACCCGGCGCGCGTCGTGGCCGACCTGACGCCCGAGCAGATCGACGCCGCCACGGCGGCCAGCGGCCTGCAGGCGCTGACCGGCAAGGCCAGCTGCGGCGTGAAGATCCTGGTGCTCAACTACGCCACCCTCGGCGCCAAGGGCGAGTCGGGTGCCAACTCGTCCGGCGCGCTGCTGGTGCCCACCGGCCCCGCCGGCTCGTCCTGCGCCACCGCCGCCACGCCGCTGCTGGCCTACGCCCACGGCACCGTGGTCTTCAAGCCCACCACCATGGCCGACCCGACCAACGCCGAAACCATGATGCTGGCCGCCTTCTACGCGGCGCAGGGCTATTCGGTGGTGGCCAGCGACTACCTGGGCTACGCCAAGTCCACCTATGCCTACCACCCCTACCTGCACGCCGACTCCGAGGCCAGCACGGTGATCGACTCGATCCGCGCGGCGCGCAACGCGGCGGGTGCCGTCGGCGTCAAGTTCTCGGGCAAGGTGATGGTCAGCGGCTACTCGCAGGGCGGGCATTCGTCGATGGCCACGCAGCGCAACGCCGAAGCCGCCAACGCCAACGAGATCAACCTGGTGGCCGGCGCTCACCTGGCCGGCCCCTACAACCTGGCCGGCGCCATGAAGGTGCCCGACGCCATCGCGGGTTACCAGTTCTTCGTGCCCTTCATCATCACGTCGTGGCAGAAGGTGTACGGCAACGTCTACAACAAGCCCGAGGACGTGTTCAAGGCGCCTTACGCCGCCGACATCGAGAACCTGCTGCCCAGCCCCACCTACACCTACGACACCCTGGTCACCGCGGGCAAGCTGCCGGGCGGCACGCCCAACCAGGCGCGCGATGCGCTGATGCAGCCGGCGTTCCTGCAGTCGATGATCACCGACAGCAAGGCCGGCATCAGCGTGGACGCGGCCAGGAACACCCTGTTCGACTGGAAACCCAAGGCCCCGACCCTGCTGTGCGGCGGTGCCGGCGACCCCACGGTGCCGCCGGCGGTGCACCAGCTGCCGATGTTCGCCAACTTCCAGGCCAGCGGGGTCAAGAACGTGAGCTCGGTCGACGTGGACGCTCAAATCCAGGCCGTCTTCGGCCCCGGCGGCAAGGCGCCCACCGACCCCACTTCGCCCGAGTTCGCCGCCTACTACGGCGCCTACCATGGCAGCTACGAGCCGCCGTTCTGCATGGCGGCGGCGCGGCAGTTCTTCGACCAGGTGCGCTGAGCCACGGCACCCGGCGGCAGACCACGAAGCCGGCCGCAAGGCCGGCTTTTTCCGCGCCTCAGCGATTCACGTCGACCACCACGCGCCCGCGCACGCGCCCGGCCAGCAGCTCGGCGGCCATGCCGGCGGCCTGCGCCAGGCCGATGGTCTGGGTGTTGCTGGCCAGCACCTCGGCCGGCAGCTCCTGCGCCAGGCGGCGCCAGGCCTCCACGCGGCGCGCGTAGGGTGCCATGACGCTGTCCACCCCCACCAGCGTGACGCCGCGCAGAATGAAGGGCGCGACGGTGGCCGGCAGGTCCATGCCCTGGGCCAGCCCGCAGGCGGCCACCACGCCGCCGTAGCGCAGGCTGGCGCAGACGTTGGCCAGGGTGTGGCTGCCCACGGCATCCACGGCGGCGGCCCAGCGCTCCTTCTGCAGCGGCTTGCCGGGCCCGCCGAGCGTGACGCGGTCGACCAGCTCGCTGGCGCCCAGCGCCTTCAGGTGCTCGGCCTCGTTCAAGCGGCCGGTGCTGGCGTGCACCGTAAAGCCCAGGCGCGCCAGCAGCGCGATGGCGATCGAGCCCACGCCGCCGTTGGCGCCGGTCACCAGCACCGGGCCCTGCTGCGGTGTCACGCCGTGCTGCTGCAGGGCCATCACGCACAGCATGGCGGTGTAGCCCGCAGTGCCGATGGCCATGGCCTGCGGCGCCGTCAGGCCGGCCGGCAGCGGCACCAGCCAGTCGGCCTTGACGCGCGCCTGCTGCGCCAGGCCGCCCCAGTGCGACTCGCCCACGCCCCAGCCGTTGAGCAGCACGGCGTCGCCCTGGCGGTAGCGCAGGTCGCTGGACTCCAGCACCGTGCCGGCAAAGTCGATGCCTGGCACCATGGGGTAGCTGCGGACCACCGGCGCCTTGCCGGTGATGGCCAGCGCGTCCTTGTAGTTGAGGGTGGATGCCGCCACCTGCACCCGCACCTCGCCGGCGGGCAGCGCGGCCTCCTCCAGGTCGGTGATGGCGCATTGCAGCGCGCCGCCTTCGGGCTTGGTCAGCAACAGGGCTTTGAACACGGATGAACTCCTTGGAACTGGTCTTGACCGAGAATCTTAGCCACGCCGCCCACGCGGCGCTTTCACTTTCATGACACGCACCCTCAAGAGCAAGGACTTCGCCGGCGACGCCCTCGAGGTGGCGCGCCGCCTGATCGGCGCCACGCTGCTGGTGGACGGCGTGGGCGGCGTGATCGTCGAAACCGAGGCCTACGACATGAGTGACGCCGCCGCCCACACCCACCGCGGCCCCACCGAGCGCAACCGCGCCATGTTCGGCCCGCCCGGCCACGCCTACGTGTACTTCAACTACGGCCTGCACTGGTGCCTGAACTTCGTCTGCCGCGAAGAGGGCCACGGCGCCGGCGTGCTGATCCGCGCCCTGCAGCCCACCCATGGCCTGGAGCGCATGCGCGCGCGCCGCGGCCTGGAGGACGAGCGCCTGCTGTGCGCCGGCCCCGGCCGCGTGGGCCAGGCGCTGGGCATCGACAAGGCCTTCTACGGCCTGCCGCTGGATCGCCCGCCGTTCGCGGTGCGCGCGCCCGATCCGGCGCGGCCCATCGAGGTGGTGGCGGGGCCGCGCATCGGCATCAGCAAGGCGCAGGCCTTGCCCTGGCGCTTCGGCCTGGCCGGTTCACGCTACGTCAGCCGGCGCTTCTGAGGCCAGGGCTTCCGAGGCCGGCGCCGCGGCGCGGCGCTCCAGCAACGAGCCCAGCCCGATCACCGCAAAGCCCAGGGGCACGCCGAACACGCCGGCCGAGATGGGATGGATGCCCCACCACAGCCCGCCCGGCGGCAGGCCCCACCAGGCGCGCAGGCCGGGGTGGGTCCACAGCATGTAGCCCGCGGTGACGCCGGCGCCCGCCAGCATGCCCCAGGTAGCGGCACGCGTGCCCGCGCGGCGCCAGAACAGGCCCGCCACCAGGCCCGGAAAGAAGGTGGCCGCCGCCAGCGAAAACGACACCGTCACCAGCGACAGGATTTCGGCCGGCTTGAGCACCGCCACGAAGGTGGCCACCATGGCGGCGGCCAGCAGCGCGAACTTGGACAGGATCACGCGGTTCTCGGACACCACCACCACCTTGTCGCGGATGGGCGAGGTGTCGTGCACCAGCGCGTTGCTGATGGTCAGCAGCAGCCCGTCGGCGGTGGACAGCGCCGCCGCCAGCCCGCCCGCGGCCACCAGGCCCGACACCACGTAGGGCATGCCCCCCAGCTCGGGCGTGGCCAGCATGATCATGTCGGCACCCAGGCGGATCTCGCCGAACTGCAGCACGCCGTCGCCGTTGACGTCCTGCACCGAGATCAGCGCCGGATCGACGCGCGCCCACTGCGCGATCCAGGCCGGCAGCTCGCCAAACTGGCTGCCCACCAGGTGCTCCATGACCTCGTACTTGACCAGGACCGCCAGCGCCGGCGTGCCCAGGTACAGCAGCGCGATGAACACCAGCGACCACGCCACCGAGCGGCGCGTGTCGGCCACGGTGCGCGTGGTGTAGAAGCGCGTCAACAGGTGCGGCAGGCTGGCCGTGCCCACCATCAGGCAGAACATCAGCGCCAGAAAGTTCAGGCGCGAGCCGTCGAAGGCGGCCTGCTCGGCCGGCGTGCCATCGGGGTCGCCGGCAAAGGCCTGGCCCTGGCGCGGCAGGCCACCCAGTGGCTGGGCGCGCTCCTGCGCCACCTGCATGGCGCGTGTCCAGCTCTCGCGCGCCGCCTCGGCATCGCGCGGCAGCGCGGCCAGCTCGCGGCGCGCCTGCATCAGCTGCGACAGCTCGGCGCCGTGTTCCTTGAGCGCGCGCAAGCGCGCGTCCAGCCGGGAGCGCTCGCCCGCCAGGGCGGTGGCCGGGTCCTGCAGGCGCTGGGCCAGCTCCTGCGCGCGGGCGGCGAACACCGCCCGCACCTGCTGCTCGGCGGGCGAGGCGATCAGCGCCTCCTCCAGCTCGGCGATCTTGGGCAGCTGCGCGCCATAGGCCAGCGGCGCCAGCGGCGTGCCCAGCTGCTTGTAGGCCAGCCAGGACACCGGGATCAGAAAGGCCAGCAGCAGCACCACGTACTGCACCGTCTGCGTCCAGGTGATGGCGCGCATGCCGCCCAGGAACGAGCACAGCAGCACCCCGCCCAGGCCCAGCAGGATGCCGATCTCGAACTGCACCCCCGTCAGGCGCGAGGCGATCAGCCCGATGCCGTAGATCTGCGCCACCACGTACATGAACGAGCACACCACCGCCCCCAGCGCCGCCACCAGCCGCGGCCCCTGGCCGAAGCGCGCGGCGAAGAAATCGGGCACGGTGTACAGCTCCATGGCCCGCAGGCGCGGCGCGATCAGCAGGCCGACCAGGCAGAAGCCCCCCGTCCAGCCCAGCACGTAGGCCAGCCCGCCCGGCTGCGCCGCCGTGCCCGAGAAGCCCTGCAGGTACAGCGCGCCCGACAGGCTGATGAACGAGGCCGCGCTCATCCAGTCGGCCGCCGTCGCCATGCCGTTGTACATCGCCGGAATGCGCCGGCCGGCGACGTAGAACTCCTGCGGATCGGTGGTGCGCGCGTAGATGCCGATGCCGGCGTAGGCCATCACCGACAGGAACAGGAAGATCGGCCCGATCCAGTCGCGCGACAGGCCGGCGCGCTCGGCCCAGGCCATGAGCGCCAGGAAGGCAAGAAAACCCACGATGAAGACCGCCATCAGGCGGTGGTGGCGCGCATCGCCCGCCGCGGCCGGATCAGGGCCGCGGCTCATGCGCCTCCTCGTCGTCGGCTTCGGGGTGGCGGTTCATCCAGAAGGCGTAGCCGGCCACCAGGGCGATGAACAGCAGCACGCCGCCCTGCGCCATCCACCAGTAGTTGAGCGGCCAGCCGGCCACCACCTGCGTCAGCTCGCGCGCGAAAAAGGCCACGCCGAAGGACGCCGCCGCCCACAGCGCCAGCAGCAGGCCGCGCCAGCGCGCCGCCCGCGCGGGTGGAGACGGCGGGGCGGGCGGTGCGGCCATGGCGGTGGTGGCGGCGGCCGGGCTACTGCGCCAGCAGCGTCCAGGTGTCGATCACGCTGTCGGGGTTGAGCGAGATCGAGGCGATGCCCTCGTCGGCCAGCCAGCGGGCGAAGTCGGGGTGGTCGCTGGGCCCCTGGCCGCAGATGCCGACGTACTTGCCCTGCGCCTTGCAGGCGGCGATCGCCTGCCTGAGCAGGGCCTTCACCGCCGGGTCGCGCTCGTCGAAGTCGTGCGCCAGCAGCTCCAGCCCCGAGTCGCGGTCCAACCCCAGCGTGAGCTGCGTCAGATCGTTGGAGCCGACCGAGAAGCCGTCGAAGTATTCGAGGAACTCGTTGGCCAGCACCGCGTTGCTCGGCACCTCGCACATCATGATGATCTTGAGCTCGTTCTCGCCGCGCTTGAGGCCCCGCTCGGCCAGCAGCTCGGTCACGCGCCTGGCCTGGCCGAGCGTGCGCACAAAGGGCACCATGACCTGCACGTTGGTCAAGCCCATCTCGCCGCGCACGCGCCGGATGGCCTCGCACTCCATCGAGAACGCCTCGGCGAAGTCCTCGCTGATGTAGCGCGCCGCGCCGCGGAAGCCCAGCATGGGGTTCTCTTCCTCGGGCTCGTAACGGCTGCCGCCGATGAGCTTGCGGTATTCGTTGGACTTGAAGTCCGACAGACGCACGATGACGGGCTTGGGCCAGAAGGCCGCGGCGATCGTCGCTACGCCCTCGGCCACCTTGTCCACGTAGAAGGCGCGCGGGCTGGCGTGGCCGCGCGCCACGCTCTCCACGGCCTTTTTCAGGTCGGCATCGACGGCCGGGTAGTCCAGGATCGCCTTGGGGTGCACGCCGATGTTGTTGTTGATGATGAACTCCAGCCGCGCCAGGCCCACGCCCTCGTTGGGCAGTTGGGCGAAGTCGAAGGCCAGCTGCGGGTTGCCCACGTTCATCATGATCTTGGTGCCGATCTTGGGCATCTCGCCGCGCTGCACCTCGGTGACCTCGGTCTCCAGCAGGCCGTCGTAGATCTTGCCGGTATCGCCCTCGGCGCAGCTCACCGTGACCAGCGTGCCCTCCTTGAGCAGCTCGGTGGCGTGGCCGCAGCCGACCACGGCGGGGATGCCCAGCTCGCGCGCGATGATGGCCGCGTGGCAGGTGCGCCCGCCGCGGTTGGTGACGATGGCGCTGGCCCTCTTCATCACCGGCTCCCAGTTCGGGTCGGTCATATCGGTGACCAGCACGTCGCCGGCCTGCACCTTGTCCATCTCGGCGATGTCGTGCACCAGGCGCACCGGGCCGGTGCCGATCTTCTGGCCGATGGCGCGGCCCTCGGCCAGCACGGTGCCATGCCCCTTGAGCTTGTAGCGCTGCTCGGCCTGGCCCTGGGACTGGCTCTTCACCGTCTCGGGGCGCGCCTGCAGGATGTACAGCTGGCCGTCCGTGCCGTCCTTGCCCCACTCCACGTCCATGGGGCGGCCGTAGTGCTGCTCGATCACCAGGGCGTAGTGGGCCAGCTGCTGCACATCGGCATCGGTCAGGCTGTAGCGGTTGCGCAGCTCGGTGGGCACGTCGGTGGTCTTGACCAGCTTGCCGGTGGCTGCCTTCTCCTCGGCGCTGGCGAACACCATCTGGATCAGCTTGCTGCCCAGGTTGCGGCGGATCACGGCCTGCTTGCC
Organism: Burkholderiaceae bacterium; assembly: GCA_024235995.1. NCBI lineage: Bacteria > Pseudomonadati > Pseudomonadota > Betaproteobacteria > Burkholderiales > Burkholderiaceae > Burkholderiaceae bacterium. Next base: position 2,000,828 of record JACKLI010000001.1, on the reverse strand, counting down.
GGCCTTGAGCATGGGCTTGTGCACATAGAACTCGTCCGGGTTCACGGCGCCCTGCACCACGGTCTCGCCCAGGCCGTAGCTGCTGGTGATGAACACGACCTGATCGAACCCGCTCTCGGTGTCGATGGTGAACATTACGCCGGACGCGCCCAGGTCGGAGCGCACCATGCGCTGCACGCCCGCGGACAGCGCCACCACGTCGTGCGCGAAGCCCTTGTGCACGCGGTAGCTGATGGCGCGGTCGTTGTAGAGGCTGGCGAACACCTCCTTCATCTTGTGCAGCACGTCCTCGATGCCAACGACGTTCAGGAAGGTCTCCTGCTGGCCGGCGAACGAGGCGTCGGGCAGGTCCTCGGCCGTGGCCGAGGAGCGCACGGCAAAGCTGGCCTGGGCGTTGCCCGCGGACAGCTGCGCGAACGCCGCGCGCACGGCCTGGCCGAGCTCGGCCGGGAAGGGCTGGTTTTCCACCCAGCCGCGGATCTCGGCGCCAGCCGCGGCCAGCGCGCGCACGTCGTCCACGTCGAGCGCGGCCAGGCGCTGGCTGATGCGCTCGTGCAGGCCCTGGTGCTTGAGAAACTCGCGGAACGCGTGCGCCGTGGTGGCGAAGCCCGTGGGCACGCGCACCCCCTGGGGCAGCTGCGAGATCATCTCGCCGAGGCTGGCGTTCTTGCCGCCGACGACCTCGACGTCGGTCATCCTCAGGTTCTCAAACGGTACGACCAGGGCGGCCGCCTCGAAAAGTGCAGACATGGGAAAGCTCCGGAGTTTGAAAATCGGCGGGCGCGGCAGGCGGCGCGCAGCGAACGACCGCCGGCCGGCAGCGCGCGCGGCGCGGCAACGGGGCGCGCGCCAGGAGGGCGCGATGGGCGGGTTCGCATAATGGACACCATTCTAGAGAAAAGGGCGCCACCCGAACCGGCCGCCCGCACCCCAGGCCCACCATGACCCACCGCACCGTTTTCTACGTCTCCGACGGCACCGGCATCACGGCCGAAACCTTCGGCAACGCCATCCTGGCGCAGTTCGAGTTCACGCCGCGCCACGTGCGCCTGCCCTTCACCGACACGCCCGACAAGGCGCATCAGGCGGTGCGCCAGATCAACCACGTGCACGAGGTGGAAGGCCAGCGCCCGCTGGTCTTCACCACCCTGGTCGACCCGCAGGTGCTGGCCATCCTGCGCGCGGGCTGCAAGGGCATGCTGCTGGACATGTTCGGCACCTTCGTGCAGCCCATCGAGACCGAGTTGGGCCTGAAAAGCCTGCACCGCGTGGGGCGCTTTTCGGACATCAGCCGCAGCCAGGCCTATCACGACCGCATCGAGGCCATCAACTTCAGCCTGCAGCACGACGACGGCCAGAGCCACCGCGACCTGGCCGGCGCCGACGTGATCCTGGTCGGCGTCAGCCGCAGCGGCAAGACGCCGACCAGCCTGTACCTGGCCATGCAGTTCGGCCTGAAGGCGGCCAACTACCCGCTGATCCCCGAGGACTTCGAGCGCCGCCAACTGCCCTCGGCGCTGCTGCCCTGGCGCAAGAAGATCTTCGGCCTGACCATCGCCCCCGAACGCCTGGCCGAGATCCGCGCCGAGCGGCGCCCCAACTCGCGCTACGCCGCGCTGGACAACTGCCGCATGGAGGTGGCCGAGGCCGAGGCCATGATGCGCCGCGCCGGCATCCGCTGGCTATCGACCACCACCAAGTCGATCGAGGAGATCGCCACCACCATCCTGCAGGACGTGCGGCCGGAGCGGATGAATTACTGAGCTTTTTTCACCGCGGCTTCCAGCGCCGCCACGCCCGCGCGCGCAATTTGCGCGTCTTCGTTCGACTTGACGCCGCTCACGCCCACGGCACCCACGCACTGGCCGTCCACCAGGATGGGCACGCCGCCCTCCAGCAGGCCGTCCATGCCGGGCACCGACAGAAAGGCCGTGCGCCCGCCGTTGATCATGTCCTCGAAGATCTTGCTCTCGCGCCGCCCCAGCGCCGCCCTGCGCGCCTTGGCCGGGGCCACCTGCGCGCTCATGGGCACCGCGTCGTCCAGGCGGCTCAGGTGCAGCAGGTGGCCACCGTCGTCGACGATGGCGATCGTCACCCGCCATTGGTTCTTCAGCGCCTCGGCCTCCGCGGCGTGGGCGATGGCCTTGATCTCGGCCGATTCCAGGACTGCTTTCGATTTCATGGTCGTTCCACGGTGTCATGCACCCGCGCTGTCGCACCCACCGCGGGGCGACTGTATACAAAACGGGATATGCGGAGCATAACCTCTGCCATCGCTCGGAGTGCAAACAGGGCGGCAACAACAAGTCAAGCCCTTGAAAAGGGAATTTTTGCGATCATTTGCAGTCTACGTACAATGACCTCGACAGGCCGCCACGGTGGCTGCCACAGGATGCCCGCAAGGAGATCGACACCATGACCGACCGCTTTTCCCCCTCCCCCTACCTGGGTGGTGCGCAAGGCACCGGCGCGCTGCAGGCGCAGCGCAACAAGGTGTTGCGCAACACCTACTGGCTGCTGGCGCTCAGCCTGATCCCGACCGTGCTGGGCGCCTGGCTGGGCGTGGCCACCGGCATCACCGCCAGCCTGGGCGGCGGCCTGGGCCTGGTGGTGTTCCTGGGCGGTGCCTTCGGCCTCATGTACGGGATCGAGAAGACCAAGAACTCGGCCGCCGGCGTGCCCATGCTGCTGGCCTTCACCTTCTTCATGGGCCTGATGCTCTCGCGCATGATCGCCATGGTGCTGGGCTTTAAGAACGGCCACGAACTGGTGATGACCGCGATGGCCGGCACGGCGGGCGTGTTCTTCGTCATGGCCAGCCTGTCCACCTTCATCAAGCGCGACCTGTCGGGCATGGGCAAGTGGCTGTTCGTCGGCGCCCTGGTCATCATCGTCGGCGCCATCATCAACGTGTTCGTCGGCTCCACCGCCGGCATGCTGGTCATCAGCACCCTGTGCGTGGGCGTGTTCAGCCTGTACATGCTGTATGACCTCAAGCGCATCGTCGACGGTGGCGAGACCAACTACATCAGCGCCACCCTGGCCCTGTACCTGGACCTGTTCAACGTCTTCCAGGGCCTGCTGGCCCTGCTGGGACTGGGCGGCAGCAGCGACTGAGCGCGCTTTTCCTCCCGCTTGCAAGCCCCGCCCGCGCGGGGCTTTTTCATGGGCACGGCCGATCGGGCCGAACACAAACGCAAGCTATAATCAATGGCTTGACGCGGTGGCTGTAGCTCAGTTGGTAGAGTCCCAGATTGTGATTCTGGTTGTCGTGGGTTCGAGTCCCATCAGCCACCCCACCGAACAAGCGTTGGCAGCTACACATAACGTAGCAATGGGAAGTTCCCAGCGGCTCGCGGGAATGGATGGGGGCCGCAGTCAACGCATCGGCTGTCTGCAGGCAAGTCCTCGGGCACGTAGTTCGTCAGCCCATCCTCCGACCGCCTCAAGCTCTTTGGAATACCGACCGAGAGGGTCGACACCCATCTGGCCCGCACCCCCCTGGGCGCCGAGGGCAGGGAATCCGCAAGCCGCCCGTGCGCCTCGGCCCCGGGCGGCTTTTTGTCGGAGCCGCTAAGCTCCACACCTTCCACAGACTGGGTGAAACGATGACAGCTTTCTCCGACGCATTCCGGGCCGAGGTCCTGCGCATGGCGCGCAAGGAGATCAAGGGCGAACTGGGCAACCTGCGCAAGACCGTCACCGCGCAGCGCGCCGCGATCGTGTCGCTCAAGCGGGACGTCAAGGACCTGGTGTCGCAGGTGAGGGGTCTGCACAAAGCCGCAGTCCATCAGGCCGCCCCGGGCAAAGCGCAGGCCCAGGACGCCGAGGCTCGGGCACGCGGGGGACGCCGGTTCCAGTTCAAGGCGGAGGTGCTGGCGGCCAAGCGCGAGCAACTGGGTCTTTCGCAGCAGGCCATGGCGGCGCTGCTGGAAGCCTCGGCGCTCTCCGTGGCCCGATGGGAAAGCGGGAAAGTGGCGCCACGGGCTGCGCAGCTCGAGCGCATTCGGACCGTGCTCAAGATGGGCAAGCGGGAGGCGCTGGCCAAGCTGCAACCCTGATGCGCGCGGCATCGAAAAACGGGTTACGGCATTTCTGCTGTAACCCGTTGATTTCATTTAAAAGATGGTCGGCGTGGCGGGATTCGAACTCGCGACCCCTTGCACCCCATGCAAGTGCGCTACCAGGCTGCGCTACACGCCGACAAGCCTTTGATTATATAGCGTGAAAGCGCCCGAACTGGCCGGCCGATCAAAAATCGACGGTGAGCAAGCGGCGAATCTCGCGCAGTTCGGCGGCAACGGCGGCCAGGCAGGTGGCGGTATCGGCCGATGCGGCGATGGTGAGTGGCGCCTGGCCCTCCGCGCGGGCGTCCGGGCCTTCATCCGGCATCGCTTCGCTGGCGTCGGCGGGCACCAGGCCGCGGCCGTGCTGGGCGCCTTGCGCCAGCTTGAGGCGCGCGCCGTGGATGGAAAAGCCCTGCTCGTACAGCAGCTCGCGGATGCGGCGAATCATCAGCACCTCGTGGTGCTGGTAGTAGCGCCGGTTGCCCTGGCGCTTCATAGGGCGCAACTGGGTGAATTCCTGCTCCCAATAGCGCAGCACGTGAGGCTTGACGGCGCACAGCTCGCCCACCTCGCCGATGGTGAAGTAGCGTTTGGCGGGGATGGGCGGCAGGATGGGTTGCATCGCGGCCATGGGTGTGAGAGCAGACAGTGGGCAGGCCTTGCATGTTGCCGTGCTCGGGCCGGTTCGGCAAGCCGCTTAAGCCTCGGCAACGTGAACCAATCGCCCTGCGTGGCGCGTTCTGTCGCCCTCAGGCAGCACCCGGGTCGGCTCCAGCCGCGCCCTGGACCTGGTCCTTGAGCTTCTGGCTGGCGTGAAAGGTGACGACCTGGCGCGCCTCGATGGGAATGAGCTCGCCCGTGCGCGGGTTGCGGCCGGGACGCGGCGCCTTGATGCGCAACTGGAAGTTGCCGAAGCCCGAGAGCTTGACCTCCTCGCCGCCCACCAGGGACTGGCTGATCAGCTCGAAGAACGCATCCACCATCTCCTTGGCTTCGCGCTTGTTCAGGCCGATCTGCTCGAACAGCAGTTCGGCCAGCTGGGCCTTGGTCAAGGCCGAGGTTTCCAGGCTGTCGACCGCCAGCGTGGCGATGGGGGATGGGTCCGCGGACATGATGTTGCCTCCTTCGCTCAGGCCCGCAGGCGCGCGCCCAGTTGCGCCTGCAAGGCGGCCAGCACGGCGCCCACCGCCGCATCGATGCGCTCGTCGGCCAGGCTCTGGCCCTCGGCGTCGTCCAGCACCAGGCGCAAGGCCATGCTCTTTTCACCCGCCGACATTCCCGCCGCAGCCTCGGCGCCGGGCTTGGGCCGGTAGATGTCGAACAAAGTAACGTCCAGCAGGCGCGCATCCACCGCTGCGCCGCGCACGCACTGCTGCAGTTGCTCGTGCGTCACGCCTTCGGCCACGACCACGGCCAGGTCGCGCTCCACCGGCAGCTGGCGCGGCAGCGCCGCCAGCGTGGGCATGGGGCGCTGCAGCACGGCCTGCAAGTCCAGCTCGAACAGCACCGGCGCATGCGACAAGCCCCAGGCCTGGCGCCAGCGCGGATGCAGCTCGCCCACGTGGCCGATGAGCTGCCCCGCCAGGTGCACGCTGGCGCAGCGGCCGGGATGCAGGGCCGGGTGCTCGGCGCGTTCGAAGCGGGCGAGCCGCGGCGCCAGCAGCGCCTGCACGTCGCCCTTGGCGTCGTAAAAGTCGGCCGGCCGCTCGGCGCCGCCCCAACCCTGGCGCTGGGCCGGCCCATGAATCAGGCCCGCCACGCGCAGCGGCTGGTTCACGCCGCGCACGCTGTGGTCGGTGGTGGCCACCGAGGCGTCGCGCAGGAACACGCGCCCGACCTCGAACACGCGCAGGCGGCTGGCGCGGCGGTCGACGTTGTGCTTGAGCACGTCCAGCAGCGAGCCCAGCAGCGACGAGCGCATCACGTTCATCTGGCTGGCGATGGGGTTGAGCAGGCGCACCGGGTTGGCGTTGCCGGCCAGATCGCGCTCCCAGGCCTCGTCGACGAAGCTGAAGTTGATGGTCTCCAGATAGCCCAGGTCGGCCAAGGCATGGCGCACGTCGAAGGCGCTGCGGCGCGATTCGGAGCGCGTACGCGGCACGCTGGGGGCCAGCGGCGCGGTCTCGGGCAACTGCTGGTAGCCGATGATGCGCGCCACCTCCTCGATCAGGTCTTCCTCGATGCGCAGGTCGAACCGATACGCCGGCGGCGCCACGGTCAGCGTGCCCTCGCCTTCGGTGAAGCTCAGGCCCAGGCGGCGCAGCACGTCGGCGCACTGCGCCTGCGTGAGCGGCATGCCGATGACCTTGGCCGCGCGCGCCACGCGCAGCGTGACGGGCTGGGGCGCAGGCATTTGGGGCTGCTGGTCGTCGATGGGGCCGCACTGCGTTTGCGGCGTGCCGCAGATGTCGATGATGAGCTGCGTGATGCGCTCGATGTGCGCCACCGTCAGCGAGGGATCGACGCCGCGCTCGAAGCGGTGGCCCGCGTCGGTGGCGAAGTTGTAGCGGCGCGAGCGGCCGGCCACGGTATCGGGCCACCAGAAGGCGGCCTCGACGTAGATGCTTCGCGTGTCGTCGGACACCGCCGTGGCGTCGCCGCCCATGATGCCGGCCAGGGACTCGACGGCGTGCGCATCGGCGATCACGCCCACGGTTTCATCCAGCTCGACGGTGTTGCCGTTCAGCAGCTTGAGCCGCTCGCCGGCGCGGCCCCAGCGGACATGAAGCCCGCCGTGGATCTTGTCCAGGTCGAAGATGTGGGTCGGCCGGCCGTATTCGAACATCACGTAGTTAGAGATGTCCACCAGCGCGCTCACGCTGCGCTGGCCACAGCGCGCCAGGCGATCGACCATCCACGCGGGGGTGGCGGCGCGGGTGTCGACGTGGCGGATCACGCGGCCCGAGAAGCGCCCGCACAGCTCGGGCGCGCTGACGGTGACGGGCAGCACCTCGGCCATGCCGGCCGCCACCGGCGCGATCGCGGGCGTTTGCAGCGGGGCGCCGGTCAGCGCCGAGAGCTCGCGCGCCACGCCGTAGACGCTGAGCGCGTGGCCCAGGTTGGGCGTGAGCTTGAGCTCGAGCACGGTGTCGTCCAGATCGAGCGCGGCGCGCAGATCCTGGCCCACGGCCAGCTCGGCGGGCAGCTCCAGCAGGCCGCCGTGGTCGTCCGACAGGCCCAGCTCGCGCGCCGAGCACAGCATGCCCTGGCTTTCGACCCCGCGCAGCTTGCCCACCTTGATGACGAAGGGCTTGCCGTCCTCGCCCGGCGGCAGCTCGGCGCCCACCAGCGCGCACGGCACCTTGATGCCGGCGCGGGCGTTGGGCGCGCCGCACACGATGCCCAGCAAGGCGCCCTGCCCCGCATCGACCTGGCACACGCGCAGGCGGTCGGCGTTGGGGTGCTGCACCGCCTCCTTGATCTCGCCCACCACGATGCGGGTGAACGGGGGCGCGACCGGGCGCAGGGATTCGACCTCGAAGCCGCCCATGGTCAGGGTGTCGGCCAGCTCTTGCGTGGACAGCGGCGGGTTGCAGAAGCTGCGCAACCAGGATTCGGGAAACTGCATGAAAGACCTCGATCAGCGAAACTGGCTCAGGAAACGGGTGTCGCCCTCGAAGAACAGGCGCAAGTCGTTCACGCCGTAGCGCAGCATGGCCAGGCGGTCGATGCCCGAGCCGAAGGCAAAGCCGATGAAGCGCTCGGGGTCGAGCCCCATGTTGCGCACCACCTGCGGGTGCACCTGGCCCGAGCCCGACACCTCCAGCCATTTGCCGGCCAGCGGGCCGCTCGAGAACTGGATGTCGATCTCGGCGCTGGGCTCGGTAAAGGGGAAGTAGCTGGGCCGAAAGCGCAGGATCAGGTCATCGGTCTCGAAGAAGGCCTTGCAGAAGTTCAGGTAGGTGACCTTCAGGTCCTTGAAGCTCACGTTCTCGCCCAGCCACAGGCCCTCGACCTGGTGGAACATGGGCGAGTGCGTGGCGTCGTTGTCCACGCGGTAGGTGCGCCCGGGCGCGATGACACGGATCTCGCTCATCTCACCGCGCGCAAGCTGCTCGGCGTGCTTTTTGGCATGCGCCGTGGCGTAGCGGATCTGCATCGGGCTGGTGTGGGTGCGCAGGCAAAACGGCTGACCGTCCTCGCCGCTGAGGTCAACGTAGAAGGTGTCCTGCATCGAACGCGCCGGGTGGTTGGGCGGGTTGTTCAGCGCGGTGAAGTTGAACCAGTCGCTCTCGATCTCGGGGCCGTCGGCGATGTCGAAGCCCATGCTGGCAAACACCTGCTCGATGCGCTCCCAGGCGCGCGAGATCGGGTGCAGGCCACCCATGCCGCGCTCGCGGCCGGGCAAGGTCACGTCCAGTGCCTCGGCCTGCAGCTGCTGCGCCAGCTCGGCGTCCTGCAGCGCCTGGCGGCGCGCGCCCAGCGCGGCCTCGATGGCCTGCTTGGCCTGGTTGATGGCGGCGCCACGCGACTTCTTCTCGTCGATGCCGAGTTGGCCCAGGCCCTTCATCAGCTCGGTCACGCGGCCGGCCTTGCCCAGGAACTGCGCCTTGGCGTTTTCCAGCTCGGCAGGGGTGGCGCTTTGCGCAAAGCGCTCGGTGGCGCTGTGCACCAGCTCGGCAAGGTCACTGGGTGGGGCGATCGCGGTCATGAGGGCAGCCACTGAAAAATGCGAAATGAAAAAGGGATTGAAGCCAAAGCGGCCTCAACCCCTTGAACCACCAGCGCAAGACGCTATTACAACAAGAGTATTGCGCGGCGGCGCCTGAATCAGGCCAGCTTGGCCTTGGCCTGCTCGACGATGCCGGCAAAAGCGGCCTTGTCGTGCACGGCCAGGTCGGCCAGTACCTTGCGGTCCAGCTCGATGCCGGCCTTGCTCATGCCATTGATGAACTGGCTGTAGGTGATGCCGCATTCCCGCGCGGCGGCGTTGATGCGGGCGATCCACAGGCGGCGGAAGACGCGCTTTTTGTTGCGGCGATCACGGTAGGCGTACTGGCCTGCCTTCATCACCGCCTGTTTGGCGACGCGAAAGACGTTCTTGCGGCGGCCGCGGAAACCCTTGGCCAGGGCGAGAATCTTCTTGTGACGAGCACGGGCGGTTACACCACGTTTGACGCGAGGCATGTCGTTTTCTCCTGGTTCGTCGGTTGATCAAAGGCCGGCAAAGGGCAGCATCTGCGCCATGTGACCCATGTTGGTCTCATGCACATTCACCGCTCCACGCAGATGGCGCTTGTTCTTGGTGGTCTTCTTGGTCAGGATGTGACGCTTGAAGGCTTGACCGCGCTTGACGGTGCCACCGGGACGAACGCGAAAACGCTTTTTCGCGCTGCTCTTGGTCTTCATCTTGGGCATGTGACATGCTCCTTTTTGATTTGTGCTCGCGAGGCGTGCGCAACACCGTTGCGCCCTTGATCGGCCCCGAGCCACTTCTTGCGGCAGACCTTCCAGTCTGCCCGTTCGCCGGGCGTGCCCGGCCAATGCTTCACACGTCGACGTCAGCCGGCCGATGCCGGCGTGGCCGTCTCCTCGCCCGCCGGGGCCACCGCCTTGGCCGGGGCGCTGCCGCCGGCCTTCTTGCGCGCCGGCGCCAGCATCATGATCATCTGGCGGCCCTCCAGCTTGGGAAACTGCTCGACCACGATGGAGTCGGCCAGGTCGGCGCGCACGCGGTCGAGCAGGGCCATGCCCAGCTCCTGGTGCGTGATCTCGCGGCCGCGAAAGCGCAGCGTGACCTTGATCTTGTCGCCATCGGCCAGAAAGCGGCGGATGTTGCGCAGCTTGATGTTGTAGTCGCCGTCATCGGTGGCCGGGCGGAACTTCACTTCCTTGATCTCGATGACCGTCTGCTTGGCCTTGGCCTCGGCCGCCTTCTTCTGCTCCTGGTACTTGAACTTGCCGTAGTCCATCAGGCGGCAGACGGGCGGAACCGCAGTGGCGGCGATCTCGACCAGATCGACGTCCAGCTCGCCCGCCATGCGCAGGGCCTCCTGGATGGGCACGATGCCCAGCGGTTCGTTGTCGGGGCCGTTCAGGCGCACTTCGGGCGCCATGATTTCTCGGTTCAGGCGATGCGCGCGCTCCTCACGATGGCGGCGGTCACGGAAATTGGTAGCGATGGTATCGGTTCCTCAAGTCAAACGCTATTAAAAAAATAGCTATAGCCGCCCGTATGACGCGGACTAAAGCACAATTTTGATGAAAATCAGGCTTTAGAGGAGATGTCCTGCGCGATGCGTTTGGCAAACGCTTCGAGCGGCTCCACGCCGAGGTCCAGATTACCCCGCCCACGCACTGCGACGGCGCCAGCGGCCTTTTCCTTGTCGCCCACGACCAGGATGTAGGGCAGCTTTTGCAACGAATGCTCGCGTATTTTATAGGTAATTTTCTCGTTGCGCAGGTCCGTCTCCACCCTAAGCCCTTGATCGCGCAGCGTTTTCGCCACATGCTTGACGTAATCGGCCTGCGCGTCGGTGATGCCGCTGACCATCACCTGCACCGGCGCCAGCCACACCGGCAGCGCGCCGGCGTGCTGCTCGATCAGGATGCCGATGAAGCGCTCCAGGCTGCCGACGATGGCGCGGTGAAGCATGACGGGGGTGTGGCGCGCGCCGTCCTCGCCCACGTATTCGGCCTCCAGCCGTGCGGCCATCGAGAAATCGACCTGCATGGTGCCGCACTGCCACTGGCGTCCGATGGCGTCCTTGAGCGTGTATTCGATCTTGGGGCCGTAGAAGGCGCCATCGCCCGGCGCGATCTCGAACGCGCAGCCCGAGGCCTTCAGGCTCTCGATCAGCGCGTGCTCGGCCTTGTCCCACACCGCGTCCGCGCCGATGCGCTGCTCGGGCCGGGTGGCCACCTTGTAGATGATGTCGGTGAAGCCGAAGTCGGCATACACCTTTTGCAAAAGCGTGGTGTAGGCGGTGCACTCGGCCAGGATCTGGTCCTCGGTGCAGAAGATGTGGCCGTCGTCCTGCGTGAAGGCGCGCACGCGCATGATGCCGTGCAGGCCGCCCGTGGGCTCGTTGCGGTGGCAGGCGCCGAACTCGCCGTAGCGCAGCGGCAGGTCGCGGTAGCTCTTGACGCCCTGCTTGAAGATCAGGATGTGGCCCGGGCAGTTCATCGGCTTGAGCGCGTAGTCGCGCTTTTCGCTCTCGGTGGTGAACATGTTCTCGCGGTACTTGTCCCAGTGGCCGGTCTTCTCCCACAGCGACTTGTCCAGCAGCTGCGGGCCCTTGACCTCCTGGTAGCCGTTGTCGCGGTACACGCGGCGCATGTACTGCTCCACCTCCTGCCACAGCGCCCAGCCCTTGGCGTGCCAGAACACGGTGCCGGGCGAGTGCTCGTCGATGTGGAACAAGTCCAGCTCGCGGCCCAGCTTGCGGTGGTCGCGCTTTTCGGCCTCTTCGAGCATGTGCAGGTACTGCGCCAGCTCGTCCTTGCTGGCCCAGGCCGTGCCGTAGATGCGCTGCAGCATCTCGTTGCGGTGGTCGCCCCGCCAGTAGGCGCCGGCCACCTTCATCAGCTTGAAATACTTGAGCTTGCCGGTGCTGGGCACGTGCGGGCCGCGGCACAGGTCCTCGAACGCACCCTCGCGGTACAGGCTCACGTCCTCATTGCTGGGGATGCTGGCGATGATCTCGGCCTTGTAGTGCTCGCCCAGGCCCTTGAAGTAGGCCACGGCCTCGTCGCGCGGTAGCACGCGGCGCACCACCGGCTCGTCCTTGGCGGCCAGCTCGCCCATCTTCTTCTCGATGGCGGCCAGGTCCTCGGGCGTGAAGGGGCGCTTGTAGCTGAAGTCGTAGTAAAAGCCGTTCTCGATCACCGGGCCGATGGTGACCTGCGCGTCCGGAAACAGCTCCTTGACGGCGTAGGCCAGCAGGTGGGCGGTGGAGTGGCGGATCATCTCCAGCCCCTCGGCGTCGCGCGCCGTGACGATGGTGAGCGACGTGTCGGCCGTGATCGCGTGGCTGGTGTCCACCAGCTTGCCACCCAGCTTGCCGCCCAGGGCCGCCTTGGCCAGGCCGGGGCTGATGGACTGGGCCACCTCGGCCACCGTGACGGGACCCTCGAAGTCGCGTTTCGAGCCGTCGGCCAGCGTGATTTGAACCATGTGAATGCTCCGTCAATGGGGCTCTGGGCGCAGAGCCGGAAAGTCAACAAAAAAGCGCGGTCCGGACCGCGCTTTCGATGCAGGGGGCTGGCCGTGCAAGCCAGGCCGCGGGGACGAACGGTCTCAAACCATGGAGGTGGCCCGGTAAGTTCGCGGTGTCATAACCCGTCGCTGCCTTTCTCGCTCTTGTGCTGGTGCGGTGCCCAGGGCACCCGAAGGCTCAGATTTTACGCTGAAGCTGCCAAGGTCTCGGCATGGGGCTCCTATTCGCTCTTTGCAAAGAACACCACCCCCGGTAGGCGCTCGAAGTGAGCGTCGCAAGTCAGCAGCTCGGCGCGGTGGTGGAGAGCCGTGGCATACACGATGGCATCGGCGGTGGCCAGCTTGTGCTCTCGGTGCAGGTCGGCGGCCAGCAAGGCGATGGCCGTGTCCAGCGGCACGACCACGCATTTTTGCGTGTAGGCGATCACCTGGTCCGCCCGCTCTTCACCCACTTCGCGCACCAGCCACTTGGACAGCTCCAACTGCACGATGGTGGGCACGATGCACTGCGGCTTGTCGGGAATCTCCCGGCCCAGCCTGCGACCCAGTGCGCTGCCAACGAGCCACTCGATCCAGGCCGAGGTATCGACGACCCGCAGGGGCGGTGCCATCAGTAGCGGTCCTTGCGGTCGCGATAACCGTCCTTGCGGGCATCCTTGGCGATGCCGGCCAATTGGCTCAGCTCAGGCAAGGGCATGACGAGCACGCCCTTGCCCTTGGGGATGAACACGAACTCCTGCCCGGCCTGCCAGTGCTGCTCTTCGCGCACGGCCTTGGGAATGGAGATCTGGAACTTGCTCGACAGCGTGGCGGTGAAAGTCATGTTCTTACTCGATGCTCATCGACCAACATATGGCAAGAATATTCGATCTTCCGCCCTCATGCCTCACCACTGGCCGCGCGGCACGCCCTGGGCGCGGCGCAGCGCCTCAATGATCAGATCGGCCGAATTGCGGTGGTTGCTCATCTGCGCCAGGTCCAGCGCCGCCTTGCCGGCGCTGTTGCGCAGGTTCAGGTCGGCGCCCGCTTCGATCAGCAGCTTGACGGCTTCGGGCGTGCTGTAGAAGGCGGCCATCATCAGCGGCGTGTTGCCGTTGGGCGCCTGGGCGTCGATGAAGGCGTAGTGCTCCAGCAGCAGGTCCATCATCCTCAGGTGGCCCTTGGTGGCGGCGTAGTGCAGCGGCGTCCAGCCCGGCTTGTTGACGTCGGCATCCTTGTCGATCAGCGCGCGCGCGATGTCCAGATCGCCCTTGTAGGCGGCCATCATCAGCACGCTCTCGTCCTTGGCGTTGCGCTGCTCGCCCCGGGTGCGGCGCGAGGCCACGAGCAGGCGGGCGACCTTCATCGAGTCCTCCTGCAGCGCCAGGTACAGGCCGGGCACGCCTTTTTCGTTCTTGGTGTTGGGGTCGAACCCGTCCTCCAGGATGCGGCGCATGGCGCCGTCGTTGTCCTGCAGGATGGCGCGAAAGAAGTCGCCGCTGTCGTAGGCCCAGGCCGGCGCCAGCGCGCCCAGGCCCAGCAGCAGGCTAAAGGTCTTGAGGAAGGCCGCGCGTTTCATGCCGCCACCCGAGCAAACAGCCGCGTGAAGTTGTCGCTGGTGACCTGGGCGATGCGCTGCACGCTCACACCGCGCAGCTCGGCCAGGCGCGCGGCCACGTGGGGCACCAGCGCGGGGGTGTTGGTCTTGCCGCGAAAGGGCACCGGCGCCAGGTAGGGCGAGTCGGTCTCGATCAGCAGCCGGTCCTCGGGCACCCAGGCGGCCACGGCCTGCAGCTCGCGCGCGCTCTTGAAGGTGACGATGCCTGAAAACGAGATGTAGAAGCCCCGCTGCAGTGCGGCGCGCGCCACCTCGGCGCTTTCGGTGAAGCAGTGGAACACGCCGCCGGCGCTGCCCGCGCGGCCGTCCTCGCCCTCCTCGTCCAGGATGGCCAGGGTGTCGGCGGAGGCGGCGCGGGTGTGGATGACCAGCGGCAGCCGCGCTTGGCGCGCCGCCCGGATGTGGGTGCGAAAGCGCGCGCGCTGCCAGTCCAGATCGGCCACGCCGCGGCCGCCCTTGCGCTCGTCCATCTGGTAGTAGTCCAGGCCCGTCTCGCCGATGGCCACCACCTTGGGCTGGGCCGCGGCCGCCACCAGCTCGGCCACGCCGGGCTCGTGCACGTCCTCGCTGTCGGGGTGCACGCCCACCGTGGCCCACAGGTTGTCGTGCTGCGCGGCCAGCGCCTGCACCTGGGGAAACTCCTCCATGGTGGTGCTGATGCACAGCGCGCGCGTGACCTGGGCGGCGGCCATGGCCGCGCGGATGGCGGGCCAGTCGGCCGCGAGTTCAGGGAAAGTGAGGTGGCAGTGGGAATCGGTGAACATGCGGCCCGCGATGGTACCGCCACCGAGCCCGGAACGTCTCAGAACGTCTGCGTCGACCGATCGGAACCGAGCGAGGCGCCCAGCAGCTGCTCGATCTTGGCCTTGAGCTGCTCGGACTTCTCGTCCTTGGGAAAGCGGATGCCCACGCCCTGGGTGCGGTGGCCCGGGGCGCGCGCGGGCGTGATCCAGGCCACCTTGCCCGCCACCGGGTAGCGCTGCGGGTCGTCCAGCAGGGTCAGCAGCACGTAGATCTCGTCGCCCAGGCGGTGTTCGCGCGCGCTGGGCACGAAGATGCCGCCCTCGCTGAAGGCGGGGATGTAGGCGGCGTGCAGGGCTGCCTTTTCCTTGATGGCCAGCTGGATGACGCTGGGCCGGGCGACCTGCGGGATGGCGCTTGGCGTGGAGGACGAGGTGGACATGGGTTGCCGGAGGCGGAAAAGCCTTCAGGGCCTGGAGTTTAGGGCCTGACGCGCGGCATTGGCCAGGAATTCCGTCACCAAACCGGGGTTCAGCGGATGCTCGGCGCTGCGCGCAGACTCGGCCAGCTGCTTCCACCAGCGCGTGAGCGCCGCCGGCGACAGCGCGCGCGCGGGCAGGTCGGCGGCGTCGAAAAAGCGCGGCGGCGCGCCCACCTGCCGCGCCAGCAGGTCGTGGCACAGCTTTTGCAGGCGCGCCACGGCCTCCGGCACGGGCAGGCCGGCCAGGGCGCTGGCGTCGCCCCGGCTCAGGGCCTGCGGCAGCTCGGCCCAGGCGCGGGCGCCGTCAGCCTCGCCCGCCAGGGCCAGCGCGGCGGCCGGCCGACCGCCAGCGGCGCGCAGCAGGCCAGGGGCGGCCGCAGCGGCCACGCCCTGCCCTGCCAGCCAGGCCAGGGCTTCGGCCTCGGCGGGCCAGGCCAGGGTGTGGGCCTGGCAGCGGCTGCGGATGGTGGGCAGCAGCAGGTGCGCGGCGTCGCTGGCCAGCACGAAGCGGGCGTCGCCCGGGGGCTCTTCCAGCGTCTTGAGCAGGGCGTTGGCGGTGACCGCGTTCATGCGCTCGGCCGGGTAGATCAGCAGCGCCTTGCCGCGCCCGCGCCCGCTGGTGCGCTGGGCAAATTCGATCGCCTCGCGCATGGCGTCGACCCGGATGTCGCGGCTGGGCTTGCGCTTCTTGTCGTCGATCTCGGCCTGCGCCCGCTCGGGCAGCGGCCAGCCGCGCGCCAGCATCTCGGTCTCGGGCATCAGCACCACCAGGTCGGGGTGGGCGTGCACGTCGATGCCGTGGCAGCTGGGGCAATGGCCGCAGGCGCCTTGCGGCGTGGGCTGATCACACAGCCAGGCCCGCACCATGGCGAGGGCCAGCTCGAACTGGCCCAGGCCCGAGGGCCCCTGCAGCAGCCAGGCGTGGCCGCGCTGCGCCAGCAGGGCCTGCAGCTGGCGCGCGGTCCAGGGGGCCAGGGCCTCGCTCACAACCACCCCCGGGCCTGCACGGCCGCATGCACGGCCTGGCCGACGGCGGCCAGGGGCTGGTCGGCGTCGATGCGGGCAAAGCGCGCGGCGTCCTCCCGCGCACGCCGGGCGTAGCCGGCGCGCACGGCCTCGAAGAAGGCGGTGGGCTGGGCCTCGAAGCGGTCGGGCTCGCGCGCCGCAGCCAGGCGCCGGGCGGCCACGGCGGGCGGCAGGTCGAACCACAGGGTCAAATCCGGCTGCAGCACGGTTTTTTGAATCGAATCGGCCTCTGGCCCGCTCAGAGTCTGCGCAAGGCGCTCCAGAATCAAGAGCGAATCCCAGTCGAAGCCGCGCCCGCCGCCCTGGTAGGCGAAGGTGGCGTCGGTGAAGCGGTCGCACAGCACCACCGCGCCGCGCGCCAGCGCCGGCACGATGACCTGGCGAACGTGGTCGCGCCGGGCGGCGAACATCAGCAGGGCCTCGGTCAGCGCGTCCATGGCGTCGTGCAGGGCCAGTTGGCGGATTTTTTCGGCCAGCGGCGTGCCGCCGGGCTCGCGCGTGAGCACCACGGCGCGGCCGGCGGCGCGAAAGGCATCGGCCAGAGCCTGGATGTGGGTCGATTTGCCAGCCCCGTCGATGCCCTCGAATGTCAAGAACAGGCCCGTGCCCGCCATCAGTTGCCCCCTCCGCGCTGGTACTTGTTGACCGCCCGATTGTGCTCGTCCAGCGTGGGGCTGAAGTGGCTGGAGCCGTCGCCGCGCGCGACGAAGTACAGAGCCTTGGTGTCGGCCGGCTGCACGGCGGCCATCAGCGAGGCCTTGCCCGGCATGGCGATCGGCGTGGGCGGCAGGCCGGCGCGGGTGTAGGTGTTGAAGGGCGTGTCGGCCGTCAGGTCGCGCCGGCGCAGGTTGCCGTCGAAGGCGTCGCCCAGGCCGTAGATCACGCTGGGGTCGGTCTGCAGGCGCATGCCGATACGCAGGCGGTTGATGAACACGCCGGCGATCTCGGGCCGGTCGGCCGCCTGGCCGGTTTCCTTCTCGACCAGGCTGGCCAGCACCAGCGCCTCGTCGGGCGACTTCAGCGGCAGGCCCGGCGCGCGCGCGTCCCAGGCCGCCGCCAGGCGCTTGTCCATCAACTGCAGGGCCTCGCGCAGCACGGCCAGCTCGCCGGAATCCTTGGCGTACAGGTAGGTGTCCGGGAAGAAGCGCCCCTCGGGCGCCACGCCGGGACGGCCCAAAGCGCCCATGATCTCGGCCGGCGTCATCGCCGCCGTGTCGTGCGCGAGGTGCTCGGCCTGGGCCAGCGCCTGGCGCACCTGCTTGAAGGTCCAGCCCTCGACCAGGGTGACGGGCAGCATGATGCGGTCGCCGCGCACCAGCTTGTCCAGCAGGTCGCCGGCGGTCATGCCGCGCGTGACCTCGTAGTCGCCCGGCTTGATGGTCTGCTGCGGCTCCACCTTCCAGCGGAAATAGGCGTAGAGCAGGTCGGCCGGCGCCCGCACTCCGGCGCGGGCGGCCTGGCGCGCCGCCGTGCGCAGCGAGGCGCCGGCCGGCACGCGCACCTCGACGGTGTCGCCGCTCAGGGCCAGCGGCTGCGTCACCCACCAGCCCAGCGCGCCGGCCGCGACGGCGGCGGCGACGAGCAGCAACAGCAGGAGGCGGCGCAGGAGGCGAGTCAACACGGCAGGAAAAAAACAGGGGCGGCCATGATAATTCACCCTCATGTCTGTCCCCGTGTCCGCATCCGCCGCCGCCCTGTCCGGCATCGCCGCCCTGCCCCATCTGGGCGTGATCCGCGCCCAGGGCGAGCAGGCGGCCGACTTCCTGCAGGGCCAGTTGACGCAGGACGTCCAGGCCATGCCCGTCGGCCAGGCGCGCCTGGCGGCGTATTGCAACGCCAAGGGCCGCATGCTGGCCAGCTTCGTCGTCTGCCGGTGCGCGCCCGACGCGTTCTGGCTGGTCTGCAGCCGCGACCTGCTGGCGCCGACGCTGAAAAAATTGTCGATGTTCGTGCTGCGCGCCAAGGTGGCATTGGGCGATGCGTCGGACGCGCTGGCGGTGCACGGCTTGATCGGCGATGCTTCAATTTCGATAGCTGCTGACGCCTACCAGACAAGCGCCGCAGGCCCAAACAATTCTGCATTCGTGGCCCCGCTGCCGCCCAGCGACGGCGTGGCCCGCGCGCTGTGGATCGGCCCCGCCGGCAGACCGCCGCCCGCCGGCCCCGCCCTGCCCGCCGAGCGGTGGGACTGGGCCGCCGTGCGCAGCGGCGTGGCCACGCTCACCGCGCCGGTGGCCGAGGCCTTCGTGCCGCAGATGCTCAACTACGAGTCGGTCGATGGCGTCAGCTTCAAGAAGGGCTGCTACCCCGGCCAGGAGGTGGTGGCGCGCAGCCAGTTCCGCGGCGCGGTCAAGCGGCGCGCCTACGTGGGCTGGGTCGATGGCGCGGCGCAGGCCGGGCAGGATGTTTTTGCGCTGGACGAGCCGGGCCAGCCGGTGGGCTTGATCGCCCAGGCCGCGCCCGCGCCGCAGGGCGGCATGGCGGTGATCGCGTCGATCCAGCTGGCGGCGACGCAGGCCGCCGGCCTGCGTGTCGGCGCCGCCGACGGACCGGCCCTGACGGGCCTGCACCAGCCCTACCCGCTGATCGAGATCTGAGGTTCAGGCGCCCAGCGCCTTGCGCATGGCGACGTGCTCGATGCCGACCTCGTCGAACGGCTCGCCCACCGGCTCATACCCCAGCCGCCGATAGAAGCCCTCGGCGCTGCGCTGCGCGTTCAGGCGCACTTCGCGGTCGCCGCGGGCGCGGGCGGCCTGCTCCAGCGCGGCGATGACGGCCGCTCCCAGCCCCGTGCCGCGCAGCGGGCGCAGCACCGCCATGCGGCCGATGCGGCCCACGCCCGGCGCGTCCTGCAGCAGGCGGCCGGTGGCCACGGGCTGGCCCAGGGGGTTGCGCACCACGGCGTGCAGCACCTGGGCATCGGCGGCGTCCCATTCGTCGGCGCGGGCAATGCCCTGCTCCTCGATGAAGACGGCGGTGCGCACGGCGCGCGCCGCTTCGCCCAGCGTGGCCCAGTCGCCAACGGTTGCTTCAGTCATGGTGGATTTCCGGTTTCAAGGCTTCGCGCAGCGCCTGCGCCGCGTCATGGTGAAAGCGCCGCGCCTCGGGCAGCGCGCGGCCCATCTGCACGAAGCCGTGCACCACGCCGCGGTAGATTTCCAGGCCGACCGGCACGCCGGCCGCGCGCAGCCGGTCGGCGTACATCACGCCTTCGTCGACCAGCGGGTCGCACTCGGCTAGGCCCAGCCAGGCGGGTGCGACGCCGTCCACGTCGTCGGCCAGCAGGGGGGCAAAGCGCCAGTCCGCGCGCTGCGCCGGGTCGATGTACTGGGCAAAGAACCAGTCGATCTGCAGCCGGTCGAGCATCGGGTCGTCGGCGTGGGCGGCGTGCGAGGGCGTGTCCTGGTGCGCCGTGGTACCGGGATAGACCAGCAGCTGCAGCGCCAGCGGCAGGCCGGCATCGCGCGCCTGGATGCTGCTCACGGCCGCCAGCGTGCCGCCGGCCGAGTCGCCGCCGACGGCGATGCGCGCCGCGTCCAGCCCCAGCGTGCGCGCGCCCTCGCCCACCAGCCATTGCAGGGCGTCCCAGGCGTCGTGCACGGCGGTGGGAAAGCGGTGCTCGGGCGCCAGCCGATAGTCCAGCGCCAGCACGGCCGCGCCGCTTTGCGCCGCCAGCACGCGGCACAGGGTGTCGTGCGTGTCGATGCTGCCGATGGTGAAGCCCCCGCCGTGCAGGTACAGCAGCACCGGCAGCCCCGGCGCGGCGGATGGGGCCAGCAGGCGGGCGCGCAGCGCGGTGCCGTCGCGCGCGGGGATGGCCAGCTCCTGCACGCGCGCCAGCGTGGGCTTGGGCACCTCCAGCACGCCGGCGGATTTTTCGTAGGCCTGCCGGGCCGCCTGCGCGCTGAGCGTGTGCAGCGGCGGGTACGGCGCGCGCGCCATGCGCTCGAGCAGCAGGCGCATGGCGGGGGTGAGCGGGGCAGGTCCTCGGGTTTTCATGAATGAATGGGGCGCCAGCCCGCGTCAACCAAGCGCCTTGTGCTATTCAACCGATAGCCATCAGTGGAACGTGACGGTCACCGGCTGCAGCCCCGGCACGCCGTCGTAGTGGACGGTGGCCTTCAGCCCCGGCTTGGGCGGCAGCAGGGCCGAGAACGAGCCCAGGCTGATGAGCTGCCCCGGCTGCATGGCCAGCCCTTCCTGCTTCAGCGCGCCGGCCAGCCACACCACGGCGTTGAGCGGATGCTCCAGCACGTCGCTGCCCTTGCCGCCGCCCAGCCTGGCGCCCTGGGCGTCGGTCAGGCTGACGTTCATGTCGCGCAGCTCGGCAAGCAGCTTGGCCTGGCCGGCGGCATCGGCCGGCACCGGCAGGCCGGGGCCGCGCACGCCCAGGCGCGCGCCGACGTTGATGGCGCTCACGCCCACGCCGTTGAGTTTGGGCGGGGCCTGCACCATCAGGTCGGGCAGCTCGATGAAGGGCACGATCTGGTCGACGTGCCGCAGCACCTCGGCCGGGGTCCTGGCGGCGTTGATGCCCGCGTCCTTCACGCGCACCAGCAGGTCGGCCTCGTACAGCGGGCGCGCGCCGAAGGCCGCGCTCACCGTGGCGCCGCTGTCCAGCAGCATGCTCAGGTACAGCGCGCCCCACACCGGCTGGTCGGTGTTGAACTTTTTCTGCACCGCGGGGTTGGTCAGGCCCGCCTTGTAGCCCACCAGCGGGCCGGCCTGCGCGGCCAGGCGTTGCTGCAGCTTGGCCCGGGTGCAGGCGGCGTCGGGCATGGTCATGGTCTCCGGTGGGTTCATCGCCGGCTTGCGGGCGTTGTAGTCCGCCAGCCAGGTGTCGACCTGCGCGTCGCTCAGGCAACCGGCGGTCTGCACGATGGGCGCCTGCGGCGGCGCGCTGGCGCAGGCGGCCAGCAGGGCCGCCGCGGCCAGCACGGCGAGGCCTCGAACCAGGGGGCGGGGTGATGCGTGCATGAAGGTCTCCTCGGGTGTTGTGGTGATGGGACTTCGATCCTAGCGCAAGCCCTGGCGCCGCTGCCATGCACCTCATTCGATAGCAGCTTGCGCATGATGGATGCGGGCCGCAGGCCGATGGGGCTTGAAAAATCACATGCGCTGGATTTTGGCCTTGGCGATCACCTCGCCCCAGCGCTGGATGTCGCCGGCCAGCATGGCCTGCGCGTCCTTGGGCGAGCCGGGGTGCGGGTCGAGGTTGAGCCCCTCCAGCTTGGCGCGCACGTCGGCGTCCTTCAGCGCGGCGTTCACCGCCTGGTTCAGCCGCTCGATCACGGCGGCCGGCGTGCCCGCGGGCACCGCCAGGCCGTTCCAGGACGCGGCGTTCAGGCCCTTGACGCCCGCCTCCTGCGCGGTCGGCACGTCGGGCAGCAGGCGCGAGCGCCTGGCGCCGGTCACCGCCAACGGCTGCAGCACGTGGCCCTGGATCTGCGTCAGCAGCGGGCTGAGGATGTCCAGCCCGGCCTGGATCTGGTCGCCGCGGATGGCGGCCACCACGTCGGGCGTGCCCTTGAAGGGCACCACCTGCAGGTCCAGCCCGGCGGCGCTCTTGAACAGCTCGGCCGCCAGGTTCTGCGTGGTGCCGATGTTGGGCGTGCCGATGTTCAGCTTGCCGGGGTTCTTGCGCCCGTAGTCGATCAGCTCGCCCAGCGTCTTGAAGGGGCCGCCCGCCTTGCCGACGATGACCAGGTCGAACGTGGCCAGCGGCGCCACGGGCGCGAAGGCCTTGAGCGTGTCGTAGGGCAGCGACTTGAACAGGGCCTGGCTGACGGCGGTGCCGCTGGAGATCAGCAGCAGCGTGTAGCCGTCGGGCGCGGCCGCGGCCACCGCCTGGCCGGCGACCACGCCGCCGGCGCCGGGCTTGTTGTCGACGATCACCGCCTGGCCCAGGGTGCGCGCCATGTGCTCGCCCACGGCGCGCGCCGTGATGTCGGCCGCGCCGCCTGGCGCGTTGGGCACGACGATGCGGATCGGCTTGGCGGGAAAGCCCGCCGCCTGCGCCGCGCCCAGCGGGACGGCGGCGGCGGCCAGGGAAAGGAAGTCACGGCGTTGCATGGATGGGGGCTCCGGAAGGTTCAGGGTCGGCCTGGATCGGCGCGGGTTGCGGTTGTCGAGCAGTCTATCGGCGCGCCACGGACCGTGGCGCGGCGTGCCTGTCATGGATGGGCTCGAATCAGGGTTTTCACCAGGAAAAATAATGCCTCAGGTGCTTGAATTTAATTATTCAACATAAATAATAAACGCCTTGGAGAACACGGATGCAGAGCAAGCCCAAAGACCTTTCCGTCAGCTTCGCCGGCGCCAGCCGGCAGATCGCCATCGTGCGCCTGGCGCGCGGCGCCAAGCGCAATGCGCTGTCGGACGGCCTGGTGGCCGAGCTGCGCGACGCCTTCCAGAACCTGCCGGACACCGTGCGCGCCGCCGTGCTGGCCGGTGACGGCGAGCATTTTTGCGCCGGGCTGGACCTGTCGGAGCTGAAAGAGCGCGACGCCGGCGCCGGCCTGCACCACTCGCGCGGCTGGCACGTGGCGCTGGACGCCATCCAGTACGGCCCGGTGCCGGTGGTGGCCGCCCTGCACGGCGCGGTGGTGGGCGGCGGGCTGGAGCTGGCCGCCAGCGCCCACATCCGCGTGGCCGATGCCAGCACCTTCTACGCCCTGCCCGAGGGCTCGCGCGGCATCTTCGTGGGCGGCGGCGGCTCGGTGCGCATCCCCAAGCTGATCGGCGTGGCGCGCATGACCGACATGATGTTCACCGGCCGCGTCTACAACGCCGAGGACGGCGAGCGCCTCGGTTTTGCCCAGTACCTGGTGCCGGCCGGCACCGCCTTCGACAAGGCGCTGGAGCTGGCCGAGCGCATCGCCGGCAACGCGCCGCTGACCAACTACGCGCTGATGCACGCGCTGCCCCGCATCGCCGAGCAGCCGGCCGACCACGGCCTGATGACCGAGGCGCTGATGGCGGCCATCGCCCAGTCGGCGCCCGAAGCCAAGCAGCGCGTGCGCGACTTTCTGGCCGGCAAGGCGGGCACCAAGGTCAAGAAGGGCTGAACCCAGGCACGGCATGCGCCGCCAGCTATCAATTCAGGACTACGGAGACACCCCATGACCGCGCAGGCCACCGCCGCCCCGCCCCGCTACCGCGCGCTGCGCTTCGGCGTCACCCGCGCGCTGACGCAAGGCGGCGCGGGCGGCACGCAATACCTCAGCGCCGACCAGGCCCTGCAGCCCTTCGGCACGCGCATGTCCGACAGCCTGGCGCACTGGGCGCGCACCACGCCCGACGCCAGCTTCATGGCCCAGCGCCAGCGCCTGCCCGACGCCAGCCTGGGCGACTGGCGCCACCTGAGCTACGCCCAGGCGCTGGATGGCGCGCGCCGCATCGGCCAGGCGCTGCTGGAGCGCGGCCTTTCGGCCGAGCGGCCGGTGCTGATCCTGAGCGAGAACGGCCTGGAGCACGCGCTGCTGGCGCTGGGCTGCCTGTGGGCGGGCGTGCCCTGGTGCCCGGCCTCGCCCGCCTACTCGCTCATCAGCCAGGACTTCGGCAAGCTGCGCCACGTCATCCAGACCCTCACGCCCGGCCTGATCTGGGCCGACGACGGCGCGCGCTACGGCAAGGCCATCGCCGCCACCGCGCCGGCGGACGCCGAAGTCGTGCTCTCGCGCAACCCCGGCGCCACCGCGCTGCAGGGTCGCGCCAGTACGCCGCTGGCCGCGCTGCTGGCCACCGCGCCCACGCCCGCCGTGGACGCGGCGCAGGCCGCCACCGGCCCCGACAGCATCCTCAAATTTTTGTTCACCAGCGGCTCGACCAAGCTGCCCAAGGCCGTCATCAACACCCACCGCATGTGGTGCGCCAACCAGCAGCAGATGCGCCAGTCCATGCCCGTGCTGCAGGACGAAAAGCCCGTCCTGGTCGACTGGCTGCCCTGGAACCACACCTTCGGCGGCAACCACAACGTGGGCATGGTGCTGGCCAACGGCGGCACGCTCTACATCGACGAAGGCCGGCCCACGCCGGCGCTGGTGGGCGAGACGCTGCGCAACCTGCGCGAGATCGCGCCCACGCTGTACTTCAACGTGCCGACCGGGTTTGACGCCATCGCCAGCGCCATGAAGACCGACGACGCGCTGCGCCGCAACTTCCTCTCGCGCGTGAAGATGTTCTTCTACGCCGGCGCGTCGCTGGCCCAGCCGGTGTGGGAGTCGCTGTTCGAGAGCGCCGAGCGCGAGCTGGGCGAGCGCGTGGTGATGACCTGCGGCTTCGGCATGACCGAGTCCTCGCCCTACGGCCTGTTTCCCACCAGCCCCGACATCCGGGCGGGCGACCTGGGCCTGCCCACGCCGGGCATGGAATGCAAGCTGGTGCCCGTCGACGGCAAGCTGGAGCTGCGCTACCGCGGCCCCAACATCACGCCCGGCTACTGGCGCGCGCCCGAGGCCACGGCCGAGGCCTTCGACGACGAGGGGTTCTTCCGCACCGGCGACGCCGTGGCCTGGATCGACCCCGCCGACCCGCACCGCGGCCTGCGCTTCGACGGCCGCATCGCCGAGGACTTCAAGCTGGCCACCGGCACCTTCGTCAGCGTGGGGCCGCTGCGCGCGCGCGTGACCGCCGGCGGCGCCCCCTACATCCAGGACGTGGTGCTCACGGGCCTGAACCGGCACGAGGTGGGCGCGCTGGTGTTTCCCACCCCGGCGGTGCGCAGCCTGGCCGGGCTGCCGGCCGACGCGCCGCTGGCCGAGGTGCTGCGCCACCCCGCCGTGCGCGCCCGGTTCCAGAGCCTGGTGACCGACCTGTCGCTCACCGCCACCGGCAGCGCCAACCGCGTGGCGCGCCTGATGCTGCTGGCCGAGCCGCCCTCCATCGACAAGGGCGAAGTGACCGACAAGGGCTCGATCAACCAGCGCGCGGTGCTCAAGGAACGCGACGCGCTGGTCCAGGCGCTGTACGACGAGACGCCCGGATTCGACGTCATCAAGCCGGGGGTGGCGTAGCTGCGCCGCCCCATCCCAGCCTTCCCCCAGCCAACACAGCCAGGACATCCGCATGAGCACTCGAGGATTCTTCACCGCCTTCCACGACGTCTGGATGCTGGACGGCGTGCGCACGCCCATGGTCGACTACTGCGGCGCGCTGGGCCATGTCTCGCCGACCGACCTGGGCATCAAGGCGGCGCGCGAAGCGCTCCGGCGCGCGGGCGTGGCGGCCGGCGACATCGGCTCGGTGGTGTGCGGCAACATGGCGCCGGGCGACTTCGACCAGTTCTTTTTGCCACGCCACATCGGCCTGTACGCCGGCGTGCCGGTGGAGGTGCCGGCCATCATGGCGCAGCGCATCTGCGGCACCGGCTTCGAGCTGTTTCGCCAGGCCGGCGAGCACGTGCAGGGCGGCGCCTGCGAGGCGGCGCTGGTGGTGGGCACCGAGAGCATGACGCGCAACCCGATCGCCGCGTTCGAGCACCGCACCGGCTTCAAGCTGGGCGCCCCGGTGGGCTTCAAGGACTACATGTGGGAGGCGCTGAAGGACCCGGCGGCGGGCATCAACATGATCCAGACGGCCGAGAACCTGGCCCAAAAGTACGGCATCACGCGCGAGCAGGTCGATGCCTTTGCCGCCCGCTCCTTCGCCCGCGCCCTGGCGGCGCAGGAAAGCGGCTTTCTGGCCGGCGAGATCGTGCCGGTGGTGAGCCAAAAGTTCGAGCTCGAAGGCTACAAGCCGCGCGGCATTCGGCTGCAGGGCAAAGCCACCGAGGTGGCGCAGGACACGCACCCGCGCCCCTCGCCCGTGGAGGTGCTGGCCAAACTGCGGCCGGTGTTCGAAGGCGGCGTGCAGACCGGCGGCAACTCGTCGGCCCTGGTGGATGCGGCGGCGGCCGCCGTGGTGGCGTCGGGCGCGTATGCCAAGGCCAGCGGCAAGCAGCCGCTGGCGCGCATCGTCGGCGCGGCGGCCGTCGGCGTGCCGCCGGAGATCATGGGCATCGGCCCGGCGCCGGCCATCCGCCTGCTGCTGGAGCGCACCGGCCTGGCGCTGGCCGACATCGGCCGCATCGAGATCAACGAGGCGCAGGGCGCGCAGACCCTGGCCGTGGCCCGGGAGCTGGGGCTGGACCTGGAGCGCCTGAACGTCAACGGCGGCGCCATCGCGCTGGGCCACCCGCTGGCCGCCACCGGCGTGCGCCTGACGATCACCGTGGCACGCGAGATGCGGCGCGCGGGCGTCCGATACGGCATCGGCTCGGCCTGCATCGGCGGCGGCCAGGGCATGGCGCTGCTGCTGGAGAACCCGGCGGTTTGATGATCTATATCGGCCACCAGCCCGCATCAATCAAGCCAAATCAGCTATTCATTCGATAGTAAGGAGCACAGCATGAAGATCCAGGGACAAGCCGCTCTCGTCACCGGCGCGGGCTCGGGGCTGGGCGAGGCCACGGCGCGCGAGCTGGCGCGCCTGGGCGCCAAGGTGGCGGTGCTGGACGTCAACCTCGACAACGCCCGGAGGGTGGCGGCCGACATCGGCGCGCAATACGGCAAGGGCTGCGCCGTGGCGATTCAAGCCGACGTCACCAGCGCCGAGGGCATGCAGGCCGCCATCGCCCAGGCGGCCGCCGCCCACGGCCCGGCGCGCATCCTGATGCAGATCGCCGGCATCGGCGCCGCCAGGCGCGTGATCGGCAAGGACGGCAGCGCCGCGCCGCTGGAAGACTTCGTCAAGGTGGTCCACGTCAACCTGATCGGCACCTACAACGCCGCGCGCCTGTTCGCCGCCGCCTGTGCACGCCTCGACCCGATGGAGGACGGCGAGCGCGGCGCCATGATGTTCACCGCCAGCGTGGCCGCCTTCGACGGCCAGGTCGGCCAGCAGGCCTACAGCGCCAGCAAGGGCGGCGTGGTCGGCATGACGCTGCCGATGGCGCGCGACCTGGCGCAGCACGGCATCCGGGTGTGCACCATCGCGCCGGGCCTGTTCGCCACCCCGCTGATGCGCACCCTGCCCGAGCCGGTGCAGGCCTCGCTGGCCGCCAGCATCCCGTTTCCGCAGCGCCTGGGCAAGCCCGAGGAGTTTGCCGAGCTGGCCTGCCACATCGTCAGCAACGGCCACCTCAACGGCGAGGTCATCCGCCTGGACGGCGCGCTGCGCATGGCCCCGCGCTGAAAGCCAACCCATCATGAGCAAGACCACGACGTACGAAGTCAAGGTGATGTTCGGCGACTGCGACCCCGCTGGCATCGTGTTCTTTCCCAACTTCAGCAAGTGGATGGACGCCTCGTCGCTGGACTTCTTCCTGCAGTGCGGCGTGCCGCCCTGGCGCGAGCTGAAGGCCTCGCACGGCATCATCGGCACGCCCCTGCTGGAGATCCACACCAAGTTCCTGCGCCCCGCCACCTACGGCGACGTGCTGCAGGTGCACACCCGCATCGAAAGCTGGGCCGCCAAGACCTTCGTGCAAAAGCACGCGGTGATGAAGGGCGACACGCTGCTGTGCGAGGGCCGCGAGACACGCGCCTTCTGCATCCACCCCGAGGGCGGGCGCCTGCAGGCGATCCCCGTGCCCGACTTCATCAAGGAGCGGTGCGCCTGAAGGCGCCTCGCGTCCCATCGCTTTTCAACGCGCCAACCAGGAGACACGCACCATGAAGACCCCTGCACTCAAGGCCCTCGTGGCCGCCACCGCCCTCGCCGCCAGCGGCGCGGCGCTGGCCGACATCACCATCGGCGTGATCGCGCCGCTGACCGGCCCGGCCTCGGGGCTGGGCATTCCGGCGGGCAACCAGGTCAAGCTGTGGCCCAAGGAAATCGCGGGCGAGAAGCTCAACGTGATGGTGATGGACGACGCCACCGACCCGACCCAGGGCGTGACGGCCGCCAAGCGCTTCGTCACGCAGGACAAGGTGGACATCATCATGGGCTCGGTGGCCACGCCGGTGGCGGCCGCCATCGCCCAGGTGGCGGCCGAATCGCAAACCCCGCAGCTGTCGTGGTCGCCCGTGGCCCTGCCCGCCGGCAAGGACCACTGGGTGTTCCGCATGCCGCAGTCCAACGCCGTGATGGGCCACGCGGTGCTGGAGCACATGAAGAAGCAGGGCGTCAAGTCGGTGGGCTTCCTGGGCTACAGCGACGCCTACGGCGAGACCTGGCTGACCGACTTCAAGCCCATGGCCGAGAAGGCGGGCATCAAGTTCGGCCCGGTCGAGCGCTTTGCCCGCGCCGACACCAGCGTCACCGGCCAGGCGCTCAAGCTGGTGTCGGCCAACCCCGACGCGATCCTGGTCGTGGCCTCGGGCAGCGGCGCGGCCATGCCCGAGATGGCGCTGCGCGAGCGCGGCTACAAGGGCAAGGTCTACCAGACCCACGCCGCCGCCACGCGCGATCTGATGCGCGTGGGCGGCAAGGCGGTCGAGGGCACCTACGTCGTCTCCGGCCCCGCCGTGCTGGCCGAGCAGTTGCCCGACTCGCACCCGTCCAAGCCGGAGGCCATCAAGTTCGTGCAGCAGTATGAAAAGGCCTACGGCCCCGGCTCGCGCAACCAGTTTGCCGGCCACGCCTACGACTCGATCATCGTGATGGAAAAGGCCGTGCCGATGGCCCTGAAGACCGCCAAGCCCGGCACGCCCGAGTTTCGCGCCGCGCTGCGCGACGCCTTCGAGCACATCGGCCGCACCGTGCTGGCGCACGGCGTGCTGAACTGGACCGCGCAGGACCACTGGGGCTACACCAACGACACCGGCGTGATGATGAAGGTGGTGGACGGGCAGTTCAAGGTCGAGTGACGGCCGCGCGGGCCGGGGCGTGTGCGAACATCGGACCCTCCCCGGCCCACACCCGCACGCCGACGTGACCCTCAGCCCGCCCCAGCCCGCCCCAGCCCCCGCGCCCGCCGCCGTCGAAGCGGTGGACGCACGCTTCCTGCAGTCGCTGGTCGGCTTCAACGCCCGCATGGCGTCGCTGAAGATCATCGGCCTGTTCGTGCCGCGCATGGCGCAGTTCGGCCTGCGGGTGGTCGACTTTTCCATTCTGTCGCTGATCCGCCACAACCCGGGCATCACCTCGCGTCAGCTGTGCGATGCCCTCAACCTGCTGCCGCCCAACCTGGTGGGCAAGATCGGCGCGCTGGAGCGCCGCGGCCTGCTGCAGCGCCACCCCCACCCCCTGGACGGGCGGGCGCAAAGCCTGCTGCTGACGGCCGAGGGCCAGGCCCTGATGCGCGAGGCCGAAAGCGCCGCCTCCCAGCTCGAACTGGAGGCCACGCCGGCCCTGAGCGCCGCCGAGCGGCGCACCCTGATCCGCCTGCTGCAGAAGGTTCACGGCGTCTAGGTAATTACCCCAGTCCCAATTCCGGGATTCTGGATTTTGTAGCGGCCAGCCCACGCCTGGTCACCCTCGGGAGCTATGAAACTGCTAGCGTGCTACAGATTTGCGATATAGTTCCTCAGACGCACTGCCGCCAACCCGAGGAGAAGCCCGACATGAGCTCGAAAGAAAATTCCGCCACCAGCCAGCTGCTGGCGCTGCTTGAGGCGCGCTACGCCATCCGTGTGCTGTGGGCCCTGCGCGACGGCCATCCCCAGACCTTTCGCCTGCTGCAGGACAGCGTGGGCGGCATCACCCCCAACACCCTCAACACCCGCCTGAAGGAGCTGCGCGCGGCCAACCTGGTCACGCACGGCTCGGACGGCTACAGCCTGACGCCCAGCGGGGCCGACCTGACCAAGCGCCTGTCCGACCTGCAGGCCTTCGCCACCAAGTGGGTGGCCGCGCAGGGCAAGAAAAAATGAGCACCGCCCTGCAGATCACCGACACCCGCGCCGGCGAAGGCGCCGAGGCCCGTCGCGGCCAGACCGTCACCGTGCACTACACCGGCTGGCTGTACGAAAACGGCCAGCCCGGCGCCAAGTTCGACTCCAGCCACGACCGGGGCGACCCCTTCGTCTTTCCGCTGGGCGCCGGCATGGTCATCCGCGGCTGGGACGAGGGCGTGGCCGGCATGAAGGTGGGCGGCGCCCGCACCCTGATCATCCCGCCCGAGCTGGGCTACGGCGCGCGCGGCGCCGGCGGCGTCATCCCGCCCGGCGCCACGCTCAAGTTCGACGTCGAGTTGCTGGGCGTCACCGACTGAGCGCCCTGCTCCACCGACTGAAAGCGCTCCGCCCGGAGCGTTTTTTTCTGGCCCGGGCGGGTAAACCCCCTTTTGACCACGCGCCAGGGCTTGAAGTCGGCCCTGGCGGGCCCATGTGTCAAGCGATACGCCTTTTTCGCCATCCTGTCCCATTCGCAGCATGACCCCATCCACGCCCAATCCCTTCGATCCCCCCATGAGCCCCGAGGAAATCGAGGCCGCTGCCGCGGCCGACGCCGCCGATTCGCTGGCCCAGGAGCAAAACACGCAGGCCGAGCTGACGGCCCTGCAGGCCAAGGTGACCGACCTGGTCGACCAGGCCATGCGCGCCCAGGCCGAGGCGCAGAACGCCCGCCGCCGCGCCGACGAGGAAGTGGCCAAGGTGCGCAAGTTCGCCGTCGAATCCTTTGCCGAGAGCCTGCTGGCCGTGGTCGACAGCCTGGAAGCCGCGCTGAAGGTAGAAAACGCCAGTGCCGAGCAGCTGCTGGAAGGCACCCGGGCCACCCACCGCCAGCTCATGAACGTGCTGGAGCGCAACAAGGTGACCGAGGTCAACCCGGCGCCGGGCACCAAATTCGACCCCACGCGCGAGCAGGCCATCGGCATGGTCCCGGCCGACCAGGACCCGAACACCATCGTCAGCGTGCTGCAAAAGGGCTATGTCATCGCCGATCGCGTGCTGCGCCCGGCCATGGTGATGGTGGCCGCCCCCAAATAAGCTTCATCTTGAAATTCCGGCCGGCACCCACCACCTGCTGACCATCTGAACTCACACTCATTCGCGGAGAAAAACATGGGCAAAATCATTGGCATCGACCTGGGCACCACCAACAGCTGCGTGTCGATCATGGAAGGCAACACCACCAAGGTGATCGAGAACGCCGAGGGCGCGCGCACCACGCCCTCCATCGTCGCCTACCAGGACGACGGCGAGGTGCTGGTCGGCGCGCCGGCCAAGCGCCAGGCCGTCACCAACCCCAGGAACACCCTCTACGCGATCAAGCGCCTGATCGGCCGCAAGTTCGAGGAAAAGGAAGTGCAGAAGGACATCCACCTGATGCCCTTCGAGATCATCAAGGCCGACAACGGCGACGCCTGGGTAAGCGTGCGCGGCCAGAAGCTGGCCCCGCCGCAGATCAGCGCCGAGGTGCTGCGCAAGATGAAGAAGACCGCCGAGGACTACCTGGGCGAGCCCGTGACCGAGGCCGTCATCACCGTGCCGGCCTACTTCAACGACAGCCAGCGCCAGGCCACCAAGGACGCCGGCCGCATCGCCGGCCTGGACGTCAAGCGCATCATCAACGAGCCCACCGCCGCGGCGCTGGCCTTCGGCCTGGACAAGCAGGCCAAGGGCGACCGCAAGATCGCCGTCTATGACCTGGGTGGCGGCACCTTCGACATCTCCATCATCGAGATCGCCGACGTCGATGGCGAGAAGCAGTTCGAGGTGCTGTCCACCAACGGCGACACCTTCCTGGGCGGCGAGGACTTCGACCAGCGCATCATCGACTACATCATCGGCGAGTTCAAGAAGGAGCAGGGCGTCGACCTGAGCAAGGACGTGCTGGCCCTGCAGCGCCTGAAGGAAGCCGCCGAGAAGGCCAAGATCGAGCTGTCCAGCAGCGCCGCCACCGACATCAACCTGCCCTACATCACGGCCGATGCCTCGGGGCCCAAGCACCTGAACATCAAGCTCACGCGCGCCAAGCTGGAAAGCCTGGTGGAAGACCTGATCGAGCGCTCCATCGCGCCCTGCCGCACCGCCATCAAGGACGCCGGCATCGCCGTGGGCGACATCCAGGACGTGATCCTGGTGGGCGGCCAGACCCGCATGCCCAAGGTGCAGGACAAGGTCAAGGAGTTCTTCGGCAAGGAGCCGCGCAAGGACGTCAACCCCGACGAGGCCGTCGCCGTGGGCGCCGCCATCCAGGGCCAGGTGCTGTCGGGCGACCGCAAGGACGTGCTGCTGCTGGACGTCACCCCGCTCTCCCTGGGCATCGAGACCCTGGGCGGCGTGATGACCAAGATGATCACCAAGAACACCACCATCCCGACCAAGTTCGCACAGACCTTCTCCACCGCCGACGACAACCAGCCGGCCGTGACCATCAAGGTCTACCAGGGCGAGCGCGAGATGGCCAGCGGCAACAAGGCGCTGGGCGAGTTCAACCTGGAGGGCATCCCGCCCGCCCCGCGCGGCCTGCCGCAGATCGAGGTCACCTTCGACATCGACGCCAACGGCATCCTGCACGTCAGCGCCAAGGACAAGGGCACGGGCAAGGAGAACAAGATCACCATCAAGGCCAACTCGGGCCTGAGCGAGTCCGAGATCCAGCAGATGGTGAAGGACGCCGAGCTGAACGCCGCCGAGGACCACAAGAAGCTGGAGCTGGTGCAGGCGCGCAACCAGGGCGACGCCATGGTGCACAGCGTGCGCAAGTCGCTCACCGAGCACGGCGACAAGCTGGATGCGGGCGAGAAGGACAAGATCGAGGCCTCGATCAAGGAGCTGGAAGAAGCCCTCAAGGGCGACGACAAGGCCGCCATCGACAGCAAGACCGAAGCCCTGATGAGCGCCAGCCAGAAGCTGGGCGAGAAGATGTACGCCGATGCGCAGGCCGCCGCCCAGGCAGCGGGTGCCGGCGCCGCGGGTGCGGCGCCCGGTGGCGCGCAGGCATCGGCCTCGGCCGACGACAACGTGGTGGACGCCGAGGTCAAGGAAGTCAAGAAGGGTTGATCGCACGAGGCGATGCGGCCACGGGCGGCGGACGCAAGTCCGGCCGCCCTTTGTGCTGATCACCTCACCCGAGACACGCAGTATGGGCAAAACGCGATTCGAAGCCTTCAGCGACGGCGTGATGGCCATCATCCTCACCATCATGGTGCTGGAGCTGAAGGTGCCGCACGAGCCGACGCTGGCCGCGCTGACCCAGCTGTGGCCCGTGTACCTGGCCTACGTCATCGCCTTCGGCAACATGCTGGCCAACTGGATGGCGCACCACCACCTGTTTGCCCCCGTGGAACGCATCGACGCCCGCATCCTGCTGTGCAACGGCGTGCTGCTGTTCTTCATGTCGCTGGTGCCCTTTGCGCTGGATTACGGCAGCGAGTTTCACTGGCGCCAGCCCTTGCCGGCCGCGTTTTATGGCGTGGTGATGGTGCTGGTGTGCCTGGGTTTTGCCGGCCTGCGGGCGGCCGTGGTGCGGGCCCATCCCGAGCGGGCCACCGCCGAGGGGCCACAGATTCGCGCCAGCCTGGTGATGGCCGGCGTGTACCTGCTGGGCACGGCGGTGGCGGCCCTGCTGCCGCTGGCCGCGTTGCTGTTCTATGCGGCGGTACCGCTCAGCCGCGTGCTCACGGCGCCGCAATACCGCGACCCACCGGCGCCCTCCTGATAACGCCCGCTGCCCCCCTTTCCCCGTTCCGATCACCCGAGTTTCCCCACATGGCCACCAAACGCGATTACTACGAAGTCCTGGGCGTCCCCAAGAACGCCTCCGACGAGGAGATCAAGAAGGCTTATCGCAAGCTGGCGATGAAGCACCACCCCGACCGCAACCAGGGCGAGGCGGCGGCGGCGGCCGAAGCCAAGTTCAAGGAGGCCAAGGAAGCCTACGAGATGCTGTCGGACCCGCAGAAGAAGGCCGCCTACGACCAGTACGGCCATGCCGGCGTGGACCCCAACATGCGCGGCGGACAAGAGGGCTTCGGCGGCTTTGCCGAGGCCTTCGGCGACATCTTCGGCGACATCTTCGGCGGCGGTCGGGCCGGCGGCGGGCGCGGCGGGCGGCAGGTGTACCGCGGCGCCGACCTCAGCTACGCCATGGAAATCACGCTGGAAGAAGCGGCCGCCGGCAAACAGGCGCAAATCCGCATCCCCAGCTGGGACGACTGCGCCACCTGCCACGGCAGCGGCGCCAAGCCCGGCACCAGTGCCAAGACCTGCACCACCTGCAACGGCCAGGGCGTGGTGCAGATGCGCCAGGGCTTCTTCAGCGTGCAGCAGACCTGCCCGCACTGCCGCGGCACGGGCAAGATCATTCCCGAGCCCTGCACCACCTGCCACGGCCAGGGCAAGATCAAGAACCAGAAGACGCTGGAGGTGCAGATTCCCGCCGGCATCGACGACGGCATGCGCATCCGCTCCACCGGCAACGGCGAGCCGGGCAGCAACGGCGGCCCGCCCGGCGACCTGTTCATCGAGATCCGCGTCAAGAAGCACGAGATCTTCGAGCGCGACGGCGACGACCTGCACTGCGTGGTGCCCATCGGCTTTGCCGCCGCCGCGCTGGGCGGCGAGATCGAGGTGCCCACGCTGGGCGGCAAGGCGGCCATCGAAATCCCCGAGGGCACGCAGGCCGGCAAGCAGTTTCGCCTGCGCGGCAAGGGCATCAAGGGCGTGCGCTCGTCCTACCCGGGCGACCTGTACTGCCACATCAGCGTGGAAACGCCGGTCAAGCTGACCGAGCACCAGCGCAAGCTGCTCAAGGAATTCGACGAATCGCTGAAAAAAGGTGGCGCCAAGCACTCGCCCGGCACCGAGAGCTGGACCGACAAGGTGCGCAACTTCTTCAGCGCCTGACCACCCCCGCCCGCGGCCGTGACGAACCCAGCCCCCCCCCCCACCGCGCGACGCGGCCGGCGCCCGCTCACGGTGATGGTGCTGGCCGCGCTGTGGGTGGCCAGCATCGGCAACCTGGCGCTGTGGCGCGGCCTGGCGGCGCTGCCCGAGCTGGGCAATGCGCGCGGGCTGCTGTTCGGCCTGGCGTTTGCGCTGATGATCGGCGCGGTGCACGTGGCGCTGTCCAGCCTGTTGGCCTGGCGCTGGACGCTCAAGCCGATGCTGACCGTGGTGCTGCTGGCCGCCGCCGCGGGCGCCTACTTCATGCTCAGCTACGGCGTGGTGATCGAGCGCACCATGATGGTCAACGTGCTGCTGACCGACGCGCGCGAGGCGCGCGAGCTGCTGAACTGGCGCATGCTCGGCGCCCTGCTCCTGCTGGGCGTGCTGCCCGTGGCGCTGCTGTGGCGCACGCGCATCGCCTGGCCCACGCCGGGCCGTCAGGCGCGCAACAACGCCTTCACCGTGGTGGCGGCCCTGGCCGTGGCCGTGGCCGCCATGGGCCTGTCGTTTCAGGACTTGTCGGCCACCATGCGCAACCACACCCAGCTGCGCTACCTGATCAACCCGCTCAATTCGTTCTACGCCATCGCCACCCTGGGCGAGCAGCCCATCCAGCGCAACGGCGCGGCCGTGCTGCCGCTGGGCCAGGACGCGCACCTGGCGCCCCTGCCCCCCGGCCAGCGTCCGCCGCTGGTGCTGCTGGTGGTGGGCGAAACCGCGCGCGCCGACCACTTCGGCCTGAACGGCTACACGCGCGACACCACGCCAGAGCTGGCCGCGCGCGGCGTGGTCAGCCTGCGCAACGCCTGGTCCTGCGGTACCAACACCGCCGCCTCGGTGCCCTGCATGTTCTCGCCCCTGGGGCGCGTGGCCTTCGACGAGCGCAAGGACAACACCGAGGGCCTGGCCGACGTGCTGCAGCACGCCGGCTACGCCGTACTGTGGCTGGACAACCAGGCCGGCGGCTGCAAGGGCGTGTGCGACCGCGTGCCCATGGTGGACGACAAGGCGCTGCAGACGCCCGGCCTGTGCGACGCCGAGGGCGAGTGCCTGGACGAGGTGATGCTCAAGGGCCTGGACGAGCGCATCGCCCAGCTGCCGGCCGAGCGCCGCGCGCGCGGCGTGGTGGTCTTCATGCACCAGATGGGCAGCCACGGCCCGGCCTACTACAAGCGCTCGCCCGCGGCCTTCAAGAAGTTCGCGCCCGAATGCACCACCAACGCGCTGCAGCAGTGCTCGCGCGAGCAGGTGGTCAATGCCTACGACAACACCATCGTCTACACCGACCATTTCCTGGCCAGCAGCATCGACTGGCTGAAGGCGCACGAGGCGCACTGGGCGCCGGCGCTGATGTACCTGTCCGACCACGGTGAATCGCTGGGCGAAAACAACCTGTACCTGCACGGCCTGCCCTACCGCTTTGCGCCCGACGTGCAAAAGCACATTCCCTGGATCTTCTGGCTGTCGCCGTCGTTCCAGCAGCAAAGCGGCATCACCCTGGGCTGCCTGGGCAAGCTGCGTGACGAGCAGGTGTCGCAAGACGATTACTTTCACACCGTGCTGGGCCTGCTGGGCGTGGCCACCCGCGTGTACCAGCCGGCGCGCGACATGGGCGTGATGTGCCGCGCGGCCGGTTGAATCTACTGAATTGATAGCAATCGTGGATTGATTGACGCCGGCTGGAAGCCCATTTCATTCAAAAAGCTCGGCCTGGCCGCCAAGCCTGCCGGGCCGAAAGCGGCTGAGGTCCAGCGCGATGCGCTGGCGGTTCAGCCCCAAGCGCCGGCAGGCGCCCTCGAAGCGCTGGCGCAGCAGATCGGCCCACACACCCTGGCCGTGCATGCGCTGGCCCCAGCGGCTGTCGTAGTCCTTGCCGCCGCGCAGCTCGCGCACGCGCGCCATCACGCGCTCGGCGCGGTCGGGCAGGTGCATCTGCAGCCACTGCCCAAACAGCTCGGACAGCTCCCAGGGCAGGCGCAGCACGGTGTAGAAGGCGCGGGCGGCGCCGGCGTCGCGCGCGGCGGCCAGCACCTGCTCCATGTCCTCGTTGACGAAGGGAATCTGCGGCGCCACGCTCACGCCCACCGGCACCCCCGCGTCGGCCAGCGTGCGCAGGATGCGCAGGCGCCGGTGGGGCGCGGCGGCGCGTGGCTCCAGCAC
Source organism: Burkholderiaceae bacterium (assembly GCA_024235995.1). Lineage (NCBI taxonomy): Bacteria > Pseudomonadati > Pseudomonadota > Betaproteobacteria > Burkholderiales > Burkholderiaceae > Burkholderiaceae bacterium. The sequence goes on along the minus strand of JACKLI010000001.1, from coordinate 1,963,840 downwards.
GCGCGCCAGGCCCGCGTCGAGCGTGGTGAGGGTGACGTACACCGCCACCAGGCCCTGCGCGGCCAGCGGAGCCAGCAGGTCCAGGTCGCGCTCGACGCCGCTGGACTTGGTGACGATGGAAAACGGGTGGCGCGCCTGCGCCAGCACCTCGATCAGCGCGCGCGTGAGCCGCAGCTCGCGCTCCAGCGGCTGATAGCAGTCGGTGGCCGAGCCGATGTTGATGACCGAGGGCCGGTAGCGCGGCGCCGCCAGCTCGCGCGCCAGCACGGCCGCGATGTTGCGCTTGGCGACGATGCGCGTCTCGAAGTCCAGCCCCGGCGATAGGCCCAGGTAGCTGTGGGTGGGCCGCGCAAAGCAGTAGATGCAGCCGTGCTCGCAGCCGCGGTAGGGGTTGACCGAATAGTCGAACGCGATGTCGGGCGAGTCGTTGGCGTTGATGGCGCTGCGCGCGTCTTCCCAGATCACCTGCGTGGCCGGTGCGGGGGCGTCGCCCTGCTCGTCGGCATCCAGGCCGCCCCAGCCGTCGTCGAATGCGCTGCGCTGATCGAGCGCGAAGCGATGCGCCAGGCGCGATGGGGCGCCCCGCCCTTTCAAGGACAGCAGCGGTCGGGAAGAGGCATCGAGCGGTGTATCGGCAGAGGTCATGAACTGTATTTTTATACAGTTTCACGGAAGCTGCCCGATCGGGCAAAGCGTTCTCGATTTGCGCTGGCATACCATGGCAGGATCAACACGGAAACACCGACATGCCAGAGCACCTCCAACCGTCCGCACCGGGCGCCTGCCCGTTCGACCACCGGGCCGCCGCCTTCGATCCCTACACCGACGACTACATGGCCAACCCGGCCGAACTGGTGCGCTGGGCGCGCGAGGAGCAGCCGGTGTTCTTCAGCCCCAAGCTGGGCTACTGGGTGGTGACGCGCTACGCGTCGATCAAGAACATCTTCCGCGACCCGCACACGTTCAGCCCGTCGATCGCGCTCGAGTCGACCGAGCCGCCGACCGAGGAGTCGCTGGCGGTGCTCAAGTCCTACGGCTATGCCATGAGCCGCACCATGGTGAACGAGGACGAGCCCATGCACATGGCGCGCCGCCGTGCGTTGATGGCGCCTTTCACGCCCGAGCACCTGCGACAGCACGAGCCCACGGTGCGCCGCCTGGTCAGCGAGGCCATCGACGGCTTCATCGACGACGGCCAGGTCGATCTGTTCAAGCGCCTGGCCTGGCACGTGCCGTTCTCGGTGGCGCTGCACTTTCTGGGCATCGACGACGACGAAGACCACGAGAAGATGCACGAGTTCGCCATCGCGCACACCAAGAACGCCTTCGGCCGCGCCACGCCCGAGGAGCGCATCGAGGTGGCGCACACGGTGGGCAAGTTCTGGCAACTGTCAGGCCAGATCCTGGAGAAGATGCGCCGCACGCCCGAAGGCCCGGGCTGGATGCGCTACTCGATCCGCCAGCAAAAGCACCACCCCGAGGTGGTGACCGACGCCTACCTGCACTCGATGATGATGGCCATCATCGTGGCGGCGCACGAGTCCACCTCGTTCGCCACCACCAACGCCATCCGCCTGCTGCTGCAGCACCGCCGCGTGTGGGACGAAATCTGCGAAGACCCCTCGCTCATTTCCCCCGCCATCGAGGAATGCCTGCGCCATGACGGGCCGATTGCCTCGTGGCGGCGGCGCACCACGCGCGACGTGACGATCGACGGCGTGGACATTCCGGCCGGCGCGCGCCTGCTGCTGGTGGTGCACTCGGGCAACCACGACCCGCGCCAGTTCAGCGACCCGGATTTCTTCGACATCCGCCGCAGCAACGTCATCGACCAGCTCAGCTTCGGCTTTGGCGTGCACCAGTGCCTGGGCAAGAACATCGCCCGCATGGAAATGCAGATCATGATCGGCGAGCTCACGCGCCGCCTGCCGCACATGCAGCTGGTGCCGCAACAATACGACTACGTGCACAACCTGGCGTTTCGCGGGCCGCAGAACCTGCACGTGCAATGGGACCCGGCGCAGAACCCCGAGCGCAGCGATCCCGGCGTGCGCCGCTGGGCGCAAGACGTGCACCTGGGCGGCCCGGCGGCCAGCGCCATGGTGCGGAAGCTCCGCGTGGTGTCGGCCGACACCCTGGCCACCGGCCCCGACATCGTGCGCCTGCGCCTGGCCGCCGCCGATGGCAGCGCGCTGCCGCGCTGGACGCCCGGCGCGCACATCGACATCGAGTGCGGGGACACCGGCCTGTCGCGCCAGTACTCGCTGTGCGGCGACCTGCAGGATGCGCAGCACTGGGAAGTGGCCGTGCAGCACGACCCAGCCAGCCGCGGCGGCTCGGCCTGGATCCATCGCGGCGTGCAGGCCGGCGCGCTGCTTCGGGTGCGCGGGCCGCGCAACCACTTTCATCTGGGCGAAGACGGTGGCGAGCGCCTGATCCTGATCGGCGGCGGCATCGGCATCACCCCGGTCATGGCCATGGCGCAGCACGCCCGCGCCACGGGCCGCGACTACGTGCTGCACTACAGCGCCGCCTCGCGCAGCCGCGCGGCTTATCTGGATGACCTGCAGGCACTGCATGGCGAGTGCCTGCAACTGCACCTCAGCGACGAAGGCGGGCGCTGCGACTTTGCCGCCCTGCTGGGCACGCCGCAGGCCGGCACGGCCATCTACGCCTGCGGCCCGCAGCGCCTGCTGGACAGCCTTCAGCAGGCGGTGGAGCGCGCCGGCTGGCCGGCCGAGGCCCTGCACGTCGAGCACTTCGAGAACAACGCGCCCCGGCTCGATCCGGCGCGCGAGCGCGCCTTCGAGATCGAGCTGCGCACCGCCGGCCTGACGCTGCACGTGCCCGCCGACCGCACGGTGCTGGAGGTGCTGCACGCCCACAACGTCGACGTGCAATGCGACTGCGAGGAAGGCCTGTGCGGCACCTGCGAGGTGGCCGTGGCCAGCGGCGACATCGACCACCGCGACAGCGTGCTCAGCCCCGCCGAGCGCGCCAGGGGCGACCGCATGATGAGCTGCTGCTCGCGCGCCCGCAGTGGCCGGCTGGTGCTGGATCTGTAAGGCTGCCTCGCCCGGTCTTCAACCGCCGGCGGCCGACCTGGGAGGCTCCAGCGCCGCCGCGATGGCATCGTCCACATTCTCCAGCCAGATGAACTGCAGGCGCTCGCGCACCTCGGCCGGAATGTCGCCCTCGTCGCGCCGGTTGCGCGCCGGCAGCATCACGCGCTTGAGTCCCGCCGCGTCGGCGGCGATGATTTTTTCCTTGATGCCGCCCACCGGCAGCACCAGGCCGCGCAGGCTGATCTCGCCCGTCATGGCGGTGTCGCTGCGCACCGCGCGATGGGTCAGCAGGGACACCAGCGCGGAGTACATGGCCACGCCGGCGCTGGGCCCGTCCTTGGGCGTGGCGCCGGCGGGCACGTGCACGTGGATGTCGATCTTGCCCAGGTGCTCCTGGTCGATGCCCAGTTCCCCGGCGCGGTGCTTGACGATCGAAAACGCCGCCTGAACGCTTTCGCGCATCACGTCGCCCAGCTGGCCGGTCAGGATCAGCGAGCCCTTGCCGGGGAAGCTCGTGGCTTCGATGAACAGGATGTCGCCGCCCACCGGCGTCCAGGCCAGCCCGGTGGCCACGCCCGGCGTGCTGGTGCGCATGGCAGCCTCGTTCTCGAAGCGCACGGGGCCCAGGATGGCGTCCAGGTCGCCGGCATCCAGGCTCAGCGTGGCGGCCGAGCCTTCGGCGATGCGCACGGCGGCATGGCGCAGCACGCGGCCGATCTCGCGCTCGAGGTTGCGCACGCCGGCCTCGCGCGTGTAGTCGCGGATGATGCGGCGCAGCAGCGCATCCGACAGCACCGCCTGCTCGGCCTTCAGGCCGTTGGCCTCGAGCTGGCGGCGCACCAGGTAGCGGCGCGCGATCTCGAACTTCTCGTTCTCGGTGTAGCCCGCCAGCTGGATGATTTCCATGCGGTCGCGCAGGGGCCCCGGGATGGTGTCGAGCATGTTGGCCGTGGTCAGGAACACCACCCGGCTCAAATCGAAGGGCACGCCCAGGTAGTTGTCGCGGAAGGCCGCGTTCTGCTCCGGGTCCAGCACCTCCAGCATGGCGGCCGAGGGGTCGCCCTGCACGCCGCGGCCCATCTTGTCGATCTCGTCGAGCATCATCACGCAGTCGCGCGCCTTGACCTTGCGCAGCGCCTGGATGATGTTGCCCGGCATGGCGCCGATGTAGGTGCGGCGGTGGCCGCGGATCTCGGCCTCGTCGTGCACGCCGCCCAGGCTGACGTGGGCAAAGGGCCGCCCCATGGCGCGCGCGATCGACTGACCCAGCGAGGTCTTGCCCACGCCCGGCGGGCCGACGAAGCACAGGATGGGCGCCTTGCCGCGCGGCGCCAGCTTGCGCACCGCCAGGAACTCGACGATGCGCTGCTTGAACTTGTCCAGGCCGAAGTGGTCCTCGTCCAGCACCTGGCGCGCGTGGGCGATGTCGATCGGGCGCACCTCGGGCTCGGCCCAGGGCAGGTCGATCAGCCAGTCCAGGTAGGTGCGCACCATGCCGGCCTCGGTGGCGCCCTCGGGCATGCGCTCGTAGCGGCGCAGCTCCTTGCGCGCCAGTTCGTCGACCTCGCCGGGCAGCTTGGCGGCGTCGATGGCCTGGGTCAGCTCGGCCACCTCCTGCGCGCGGCCATCGCCCTCGCCCAGCTCGCGCTGGATGGAGGCCATCTGCTCGCGCAGGATGGCCTCGCGCTGGCGCTCGTCCAGCGAGGCCTTGGTGCGCTTGCCGATTTCCTGCGACAGGCGCATCACCTCGATGCGCTTGGCCAGGTAGCCCGCCACCTTGTCGATGCGCGCGCCCACGTCGATGGTCTCCAGCACCTCCTGGCGCTCGTCGCGGCTCAGGTCCAGGTAGGCCGCCACCAGGTCGGCCAGCGCGCCCGGCTCGGCCGTGGCCTGCACGGCGGCGATCAGCGGCTGCGGCACCTGGGGCAGCAGTTGCAGCGCTTCCATGGCCTGCTGGCGCAGCGCCAGCGTGCGCGCCTCGATCTCGGTGCCCTCGGCCTTGGGTTCATCCAGCGCTTGCACCCGCGCGGCCAGGATGGGCTTTTCACGGATGAACTCGGTGACGCGAAAACGCTGCAGCCCCTGCACCACCAGGTGATGGCCGCCATCGGCCGCGTTCACGTAGCGCAGGATGTTGGCGATGGTGCCGGTGCGGTGCATGTCGACGGCGCCGGGCTCGTCCTTGTCGGCGTCGCGCTGCATCAGGATGCCGATCGGGCGCTCCTGGCGCAGCGCCTGCTGGGTGGCCAGCACCGAGGCCTCGCGGCCGATGGCCACCGGAAACACCGTGCCGGGAAACAGCACGGTGTCGCGTACCGCGACGATCATCAACGCGTCGTCGGGCAGGGCCGGCAACTCGGGGGCCAGTTGCGCGGGCTCGGAGGCGCTGGCCGCTGGTTCGTCCGGCGAAGGCGTTGCACTCATGGCGCTTTCTCCAGGCTGATGACCAGGCAGCCGCGCTCGCTGCCCACATGGATGGCCGAATACCGCCCGGGCGGCAGGGGCACCCGGCGCTCGAAGCGCCCCTGGGGCAGCTCCAGCCGGTGAATGGCCGCGCGGCTGAGCTGCGGCGGCAGCACGCGCCGCCCGCTCACCAGCAGCGCGGCGCCTTCGAGTTGCGCCTTGACGTCGTGCGCGTCGACGCCCGGCAGCGCCACGAAGATCAGCACCTCGCGCTCGGTCTCCAGCACGTCCACCGGCGGCACCCAGCTCGGGGAATGGGCCGGGCGCGGCTGAAACAGCTGGCTGTGCAGGCGCTCCATGCGGTCCAGCGCCGCCAGCGCATCGGACCACATCCAGTCGGGGGAATCGTCACGGTGTTTCATGTCGGGCCGCCATCCTGTCCATGGCATTGTGCGACAGGATGGCGCCCTTGTCAGGCGGCTCCGGCACCATGACGGCCGGCAGGACAGGACCCCTCAGTGCCGGGTGAAACGCGGAAAGTAAATCTCGGTTCTTGAAGCCTGAGCCCACGACTCGTCCCACAAGGGGTGATGGCTGCGCAGGGAAAACTCCAGCCCGGAGCAAGTCTTGGGCAGCGCCGTCAAGTCGATCCGGACGTCGTGGACTTTTCCGTCGTCGGGAAGCGTGCGCGACCAGAGCGTGCGCCCACCCAGGGTCACGGAAAGCGTGAAGGCATCGCCCGCCGCAGGGTTGGTGTACGGCATGACGTAGGCGAAGCGCAGCGTGCCGCGGTGGGCGGGCACGCACACCGGCATGCTGGCAAGCACCGCGCCGCTGCCCGCGCTGGGCTTGGCCGCCCGCAGCGTGAACCCCAGTTGGCCAACCCCCAGGCTGCGCCCGGTTCCAGCCAGCCGGTCCACCTGCTGGGGCGACTCGGGTGGCGCCGCGCTCAAGCCCTCGGCGCGAAAGCTCCAGGACGTCAGGATACGCCCGCGCTCGGACGTGTACCACCCATCCGCCAATCGCCACAGCACGGCCAGGACGCACACCCACGCCAGCGCGCCCACCAGCAGCGCTCTCGCCATTGGCTGCGGCGCCACGGCCACCGCCGCCTCGCCCCGAGGCGCCTGGCCGAAGCCCGACGCCACGACCAGGGGCGCAAAAAACCACAATGGAAACAGATAGCGTGTCTGTGTTTCACCCACGGTCAGCAGGCCGCCGATCAAGACGCCCATGAAGGCCAGGGGAAATGCGACCGCCAGCTCCAGTGGGCGGCGCAGCACCCGGAGCAGTGCGGCCAGCACCAGCGCGGCCAGCAGGACGCAGTACAGCCGGTTGTACGCCTCGAACCCGCCAAACAGGCCGGGACGGTCCTGCTGCAGGCCCGGCTGGTAGAAATAGGTTTGGTTGCCCAGCGGTGCAAGCTGGCTGGCCTTGAAGGCCACACCGGCGATGCGCATGAGCGGCTGCTCGGCAAAATCGGACAGCACCGCCGCCCGTGCAAGCTCGCGCTGCGCCGGCGCTGGCAAAGGCCTCAGCATGGAATCACCGAGCACCTGGCCATACAGCCAGGTTGCGCCGGAATAGGCCGGTATCAGCGCAAAGGTTCGCAAACGCGACAGGTAGGCCGTCTCGCCATCGTCGGCCAGCATGTCCGCGTGCTTGAGCCCGGCCATGCCACCGGCATAGGCCAACGTGCACGCCAGCAGAGCGCACGCCAGGCTGCGTTGCAGCGGCCGATGGCCGCGCAGCAGCAGCACGGTACAGGTCAGGGCGGCCAGTGCCACCAGCCCCAACTCGCGTTGCACCTCCAGCAGCAGCACCGGAACCGCCAGAGCCACGCCATAGACCAGGCTGCGGCCCACGCCTTGCGCCTGCCGAAACCAGCGCACCAACAGCCAGAACAGCAGGGCGATGAAGAACAGGCCCCAGAGGTCGTGGGTCGGAATGCGCAGCGCAAACACCGTTTCGGCGCAGCCGACCCAGAGCACGGCAAACACCTGCGCGGCCCGCGGACCGAACGCGCTGCGCGCCTGGTCCCAGCCCATCAGCATCATGAGCAGCAGCAAGCCCCCGTTGAGCAGCGGCACCAGGCTGGCACGGTGCCCCCACAGGTAGACCGCCGGCCACAGGATGGGCAGGGTACGCTGGGCCTTCAGGTGGCAGGCGGCGACCTCGGGAATCGCGCACTCGGCGTTGAACTGGCCTTGGGCCACCTCTTGCACCGCCAAGCGCCACATATCGGCGAAGTCGTTGATCCACTGCAGATCGAAGGCCCGGGCATACCCGGCATAGATCAACACCGCGAGCACCGACGCCGCGAGCAGGAATGGACCGGAAGGCAGCGCCTCGCGCCGGCTCCGCAGCCACTGCAACACCGACGCGACAAGGGCCACGCCGACCACCGCCCACCCCTTCCCGGCAGTAACGCCGTGCTGCCCAAGGTCTTGCAGGATGGCGTTGCCGTGGACGAGCCCGGTGGCAGCGAACTGCAGCGCGACGACGCCGGCGATGCAGGCCAGGATGCCGGCGCCGAGCCAAAGCCTGCCCTGCCGCAGTCCGGTACGGATGAGGAGATCAGGTGTCATCGAACGCCGGCCGAAGATCCCGCGGCAACCCATGGCCATCCCGCGACGCCAGGCCGCGATCCGGATGGCACCGGCGCATCGATGCCATCACAGGAAGCGGTCGAGCAGCTTGCGGCTGGCACGATCCATGGCGGCCAGATCGCGGATCAGGTACTGCACGCCGTGCATGTCGTTGACAATGAGCAGGTCGGGGCCCAGGCGGCGGATGTCTTCCTCGCCCTTGAGCGTGAAGCGCGTGGGCCCGCGATCGGTGTCGACCTCCCAGATGCTGGGCGTGGCAAAGCTGCTGACCGACTTCAGGCGCTTGAGCACCGGCATGAACTCGCGCTGGCGCAAGGCCTGCTCGATCAGCTCGCGTTGCGGCGCCGGACAGTCGTCCAAACGCTCGATCCAGGCCAGCTCGTGGCCGTCGGCATCCAGCAGGCTGATGCCTACGGCCGGCGCCGCGATGGGAAAGGCACGCACGGCCACCACGCCGACGTGCGGGTGACCCTGGGCATCGGTCAGCACCAGGCGGCCGAAGGCGTCGCGCTGCAGGGCCAGCGGGTTGGTGCTCATGTCCGGCTCTCCCGCGCCACATGGGCCGGCGCCGGCGCGGCCTCCTCGACCACCAGCATGCGCTCGCGCTCGGCCTTTTCCTGCCGCGCCTGCGCCTCGTACAGCCGCCAGTAGGCGCCGCGCCGGGCGATCAGTTGCTCGTGCGTGCCCTCCTCCACCTTGCGGCCCTTGTCCATCACCACCAGGCGGTTGGCCTTGCGCAGCGTGGACAGGCGGTGGGCAATGGCGATGGTGGTGCGTCCGCGCACCAGGTTGTCCAGCGCCTTCTGGATCTCGCGCTCGGTCTCGGTATCGACCGAGGCAGTGGCCTCGTCCAGGATCAGGATGCGCGGGTCGATCAAGAGCGCCCGCGCGATGCTGATGCGCTGGCGCTCGCCGCCCGACAGGCCCTGGCCGCGTTCGCCCACCAGCGAGTCGTAGCCCTGCGGCAGGCGCAGGATGAACTCGTGCGCGTGCGCGGCCCGCGCGGCGGCCACGATCTCGGCGCGCGAGGCCTCGGGCTTGCCGTAGGCGATGTTCTCGGCGATGGTGCCGAAGAACAGGAAGGGCTCCTGCAGCACCAGCCCGATGTGGCGGCGCCAGTCGGCCAGCGCCACCTGGCGGATGTCCACGCCGTCGATGGTGATGCGGCCCTCGGCCACGTCGTAGAAGCGGCACATCAGGTTGACCAGGGTGCTCTTGCCCGAGCCGCTGTGGCCGACCAGGCCGATCATCTCGCCGGGCGCGATGTCCAGGTCGAGCTGGCGAATGGTGCTGCGGTTGCCGTAGCGAAAGCTCACCCCCTCCAGCGCGATGCGCCCCTGCACCTGGGCCAGACGCACCGGGTTGGCGGCCTCGGGCACGCTGGAGACGTGGTCCAGGATCTCGAAGATGCGCTTGGTGCCCGACGCCGCCTTTTGCGTCACCGAGACGATGCGGCTCATCGAGTCGAGCCGGGTGTAGAAGCGTCCGATGTAGGCCAGAAACGCCGTCAGCACGCCCACCGTGATCTGGTGCTGCGCCACCAGCCAGATGCCGACGGCCCACACCACCAGCAGGCCGATCTCGGTCAGCAGGGTGACCGTGGGCGAGAACAGCGACCACAGGCGGTTGAGCCGGTCATTGACCGCCAGGTTGTGGCGGTTGGCGTCGCGAAAGCGGTTGGCCTCGCGCTCTTCCTGGGCAAAGGCCTTGACCACGCGGATGCCCGGAATGGTGTCGGACAGCACGTTGGTCACCTCGGCCCACACGCGGTCGATCTTCTCGAAGCCGGTGCGCAGCCGGTCGCGCACCTGGTGGATCAGCCAGGCGATGAAGGGCAGCGGCACCAGGGTCACCAGCGCCAGCTTGGCGTCGATGGACAGCAGGATCACCGCCGTCATGCCGATCATCAGCACGTCGGAGGCAAAGTCCAGCAGGTGCAGCGACAGAAAGACGTTGATGCGGTCGGTCTCCGAGCCGATGCGCGCCATCAGATCGCCCGTGCGCCGCCCGCCGAAATACTCCAGCGACAGCTTCAGCAGGTGCTCGTAGGTGGTGGTGCGCAAATCGGCGCCGATGCGCTCGGACACCAGCGCCAGGATGTAGGTCTTGGCCCAGCCCAGCGCCCAGGCCAGCAGGGCCGAGCCCAGCAGGCCCGACAGCAGCAGCGCCACGTAACGAGGATCGATTTGCTTGCCATCCTGAAACGGGATCAGCACGTCGTCCATCAGCGGGATGGTCAGGTATGGCGGCACCAGGGTGGCCGCGGTGCCGGCCAGGGTCAGCAGAAAGCCCGCCAACAGGCGCCAGCGGTAAGGGTGGGCAAAACGCCACAGGCGCAGCAGCGTCCAGGTGGAGGGCGGCTTTTCATCAGCGCCCTCCTCTTCGTCGACGTCGGGGAGATCGTGCTCGTCCTCGGCCGCCGGTCCGGACGCGGCCGAGTCCGCCATGGGCTCGGCTAGCGCACGGTCGAACTCGGCCAGCAGGCGCAGCGCCGCCGGGTTGTGGCCCAGCGTGAAGCGCCAGGTGGCCAGCAGGCGCTGGTCACTGCGCAGCTCCAGCGTGCCGACGCCGGCGTGGTCCAGGTGCGCCATGGCCATGCCGGGCGCCAGATCCCAGCCCTGCCAGGCCGTTGCATCTGGAAACCACCCAACAAGCCGTTGATTCGTAAGTATTAGCCGACCCTGGACAAAGTTCAACCGGGCATCCAGGTCAACGTCCAGCGCCGCCCGCACGTTTTCTGAGGGTCGCAGCGGCACCTCGTTCGCATCGGACGAAGAACTCGGGCGAGCAGCCTGGGAGAATGCGGAGGTAGGCGAAAGCGACATGGGTTCAGGAGGCGACGGTCGGCATGCCAGCGCGGCAAGCCCCCTGGATAATCAGATCATCACAACGAACGCACTCCACTATGAGGCGAATCGACCCTGACGAGCCCGGCTCGTCCAGCGGGGGCGCATTGTATCCCCGCCCCCTCCAGGCGCAGGCCGCCACCGTCGAGGCTGGCGCGCTCTCGCCAGCCCGCGCGCCCTTTGCCGACATCGTGATCCGGCGCATGACCTTTCTGGGCGGCCCCGGCATCTGGACCTACCGCCCGGTGGTCGAGGCGGTGGTGGACATCGGCGCGCTCGAAGACCATCCCTCCAACACCCTGCCCGGCTTCTACGACCGCCTGACGGCCTGGCTGCCGGGCCTGATCGAGCACCGCTGCAGCGTGGGCCGGCGCGGCGGCTTTCTGATGCGCCTGCGCGACGGCACCTGGCCCGGCCACATCCTGGAGCACGTGGCGCTCGAGCTGCAGACCCAGGCCGGCATGAAGACCGGCTTCGGCAAGGCGCGCATGACGGGCGAGCACGGCGTCTACAAGGTCGTCATCCGCACGCGCGAGGAAAGCATCGGCAAGGCCGCCCTGACGGCGGCGCGTGACCTGGTGATGGCCGCCATCAACGACCGCCCGTACGACGTGGCCGCCACCATCGCCCGGCTGGCCGAGAGGGTCGACCGCCAGTGCCTGGGCCCCAGCACGGCCAGCATCGTGGACGCCGCCACCGAGCGCGGCATCCCCTTCATCCGCCTGAACGAGGGCAACCTGGTGCAGCTGGGCCACGGCGCCGCCCAGCGCCGCATCTGGACGGCCGAGACCGACCGCACCAGTGCCATCGCCGAGGGCATCTCGCGCGACAAGGACCTGACCAAGCAGTTGCTGGCCGCCGCCGGCGTGCCGGTGCCCGAAGGCCAGGTGGTCGAGTCGGCCGACGAGGCCTGGGAAGCGGCCCAGGACATCGGCCTGCCGGTCGTCGTCAAGCCCTCGGACGGCAACCACGCGCGCGGCGTGTCGCTCAACCTGAGCACGCAGGGCGAGGTGGCCACGGCCTTCGCTGCCGCCGAGGCCGAGGGTTCCGAGGTGATCGTCGAGCGCTGCATCCCCGGCCAGGAGCACCGCCTGCTGGTGGTGGGCAATAAGGTGGTGGCCGCCATGCGCGGCGAGATCATCCACGTCAAGGGCGACGGCCGCTCCTCCATCGGCGCGCTGATCGACCTGCACGTCAACACCGATCCGCGCCGCGGCGCGGAAGAGCACCTGCCGCTGGAGGCCCTGCGCCACGACGACCCGGTGCTGCAGCTGCTGCTGCAGCGCCAGGGCCTGGCCATCGACAGCGTGCTGCCGGTGGGCCAGTCGGCCATCGTGCAGCGCACCGGCAACATGTCCATCGACGTGACCGAGCAGGTGCACCCCGACGTCGCCGAGCTGGCCACCCTGGCCGCGCGCGTGGTGGGCCTGGACATCGCGGGCATCGACCTGGTGGCCGAGGACATCGGCCAGCCGCTGGGCCCGCAGGGCGGCGCCATCGTCGAGGTCAACGCCGGCCCCGGCCTGCTGATGCACCTCAAGCCCGCCGTCGGCCGCGCGCAGCCGGTGGGCGAGGCCATCGTCGAGCACCTGTTTCCGAACGGCGCCAGCGGGCGCGTGCCCATCGTGGGCCTGATCGGCGACGGCCAGACCTCGCTGGCCGCGCGCCTGGTGGCCGCCTTCTTCCAGCTGCATGGCTGGCAGACGGCGCTGGCCTGCCGCGACGGGCTGTTCCTGGGCCGGCGGCAGCTGTCGCCGCACGGCTCCATCGGCTTCGAGCAGGGCGAGAGCGTGCTGATCAACCGCACGGTGCAGGCCGCGGTGCTGGAAACCTCGCCGCGCCACATCCTGACCGAAGGCCTGCCCTACGACCGCTGCCAGGTCGGCGTGGTGCTGACCATGCCCGGCCCGCAGGGCCTGAGCGACCTGTACATCACCGAGGCCGACCAGATGCCAGGCATCCTGCGCACGCAGATCGACGTGGTGCTGCCCGACGGCGTGGCGGTGCTCAACGCCGACGACCCGGCGGTGCTGGAGCTGGCCGAGTACTGCGACGGCGAGGTGATGCTGTTTTCCTGCGACCCGGCCAACCCCGCCGTAGCCGAGCACCGGGCCCGCCAGGGCCGGGCGGTGCTGGCGCGTGGCACCGAGGTGGTGCTGCAGGGCCCCGGCCACGAGGTGGTGCTGACCCACCTGTCGGCACCGGTGCAGTCGGGCCTGACGACCGACGTCCCGCAGGATTTGCGCCCCCATGTCCTGGCAGCCGTGGCCGCGGCCTGGGCCGCCGGCGTGGCGCCCGAGTTGATCCGTGCCGGTTTGTTGCACTTTGATGAGCCGCGTGACACCGAAACGGTGCACTGAATCGCACACTCGTTCGTTTCTAGTCTCGGGACAACTCCCGGTCAGGACCTTCACATGGAAATCACCCGCATTCGCGCGCTGCGCGGCCCCAACCTGTGGAGCCGCCAGACGGCGATCGAGGCCGTCGTCACCTGCGACGAGTCCCAACGCGACCTGCGCTCCAATCCCGCGTTCGAGTTGCGCCTGCGCGAGCTGTTCCCGGCCGTGGGCGCCCTGCACGGCGACCGGCCCGAGATCCAGGTGTCCATGGCGCACGCGCTGGAGCGCTGTGCCCTGGCCCTGCAGGCGCAGGCCGGCTGCCCGGTCACCTTCAGCCGCACCACCCCCACCGAAGTCCCCGGCACCTACCAGGTCGCCGTGCAGTACACGGAGGAAGCCGTAGGCCGTCTGGCCTTCACCCACGCCGAGGCCCTGTGCCGCGCCGCCCTGGACGGCAGCCCGTTCGATTGCGCCGCCGCCCTGGCCGCCCTGCACGAGCTGGACGAGGACGAGCGCCTGGGCCCCTCCACCGGCGCCATCGTGCACGCGGCCCAGGCACGCGGCATCCCCATCCGGCGCCTCACGCAAGGCAGCCTGGTGCAGTTCGGCTGGGGCAGCCAGCAGCGGCGCATCCAGGCCGCCGAGGAAGACAGCACCAGCGCCATTGCCGAAGCCATCGCGCAGGACAAAGACCTGACCAAGAAGCTGCTGCATTCGGCCGGCGTGCCGGTGCCGCGCGGCCGCCCGGTGGGCGACCTGGCCGACGCCTGGGCCGCCGCGCTGGACGTGGGTCTGCCGGTGGTGGTCAAGCCGCAGGACGGCAACCAGGGCAAGGGCGTGACGGTGGGCATCAACGACCGCAAGCACTTCGACATGGCCTATCGCACCGCCGCCGAATACGGCCCGGTACTGGTCGAGAAATTCCTGCCCGGCCAGGACTACCGCCTGCTGGTGGTGGGCAACAAGCTGGTGGCCGCCGCCCGCCGCGAGCCGCCCCAGGTCATCGGCGACGGCCAGCACACCGTGCGCGAGCTGGTGGCCGAGGTCAACCTCGACCCCCGCCGGGGCGACGGCCACGGCACCTCGCTCACCAAGATCCGCATCGACGCCATCGCCGAGGCACGTCTGGCGGCGCAGGGCCTGACGGCCGACTCGGTACCGGTCAGCGGCCAGCGCGTGGTGCTGCGCAACAACGCCAACCTGTCTACCGGCGGCAGCGCCACCGATGTCACCGACAGCGTGCATGCCGAAGTGGCCGCGCGCGCCGTCGAGGCCGCGCAAATGGTGGGCCTGGACATCTGCGGCGTGGACGTGGTGTGCGAAAGCGTCCTGCAGCCGCTGGAAGCGCAAAGCGGCGGCATCGTCGAGGTCAACGCCGCCCCGGGCCTGCGCATGCACATCAGCCCCTCCTACGGCACCGGCCGCGACGTCGGTCAGGCCGTCATCGACCACATGTATCCCAACGGGGGCAACGGCCGCATCCCGGTCATCGCCGTCACCGGCACCAACGGCAAGACCACCACCGTGCGCCTGGCCGCGCACCTGCTGCGCACGCAGGGCCTGCGCGTGGGCATGACCAACACCGACGGCGTGTACGTCAACGGCCGCCAGATCGACTCGGGCGACTGCTCGGGCCCGCGCAGCGCGCGCAACGTGCTGGCCCACCCCGACGTCGACGCCGCCGTGCTGGAGACCGCGCGCGGCGGCATGCTGCGCGAGGGCCTGGGCTTCGACCAATGCGACGTGGCCGTGGTCACCAACGTGGGCGCGGGCGACCACCTGGGCCTGAACTACATCACCACGCTGGAGGACCTGAAGGTGCTCAAGCGCGTGATCGTGCTCAACGTGGCGCCCACCGGCATGGCCGTGCTCAACGCCACCGACCCCTCGGTGGTGTCGATGGCGCCGCACTGCCCCGGCCGCGTGACCTACTTCGCGCAAGACGGCCAGCACCCCGTGGTGGCCACGCACCGCGCGCAGGGCAAGCGGGTGATTTTTGTCGACGGCGGCGACATCGTCTGCGTCGAAGGCGCCTTTCAAAAGCGCCTGCCGCTGGCGCGCGTGCCCATCACGCGCAAGGGGCAGATCGGCTTTCAGGTCGAGAACGTCATGGCCTCGGTGGGCGCGGCCTGGGCCGTGGGCGTGCCCTGGGACGCCATCCAGAAAGGCCTGGCCAGCTTCATCAGCGACCAGCAGGGCGTGCCCGGTCGCTTCAACGTGTTCGACTACCGCGGCGCCACCGTGATCGCCGACTACGGCCACAACCCCGACGCCATCGCCGCCCTGGTGGCTGGCGTGGGCAACATGCCGGCCCAGCGGCGCTCGGTGGTCATCAGCGGCGCCGGCGACCGGCGCGACGAGGACATCCGCGAGCAGACCCGCATCCTGGGCGCCGCCTTCGACTCGGTCATCCTCTACCAGGACGCCTGCCAGCGCGGCCGCGCCGATGGCGAGGTGCTGTCCCTGCTACGCCAGGGGCTGGAAGGCGCCACGCGCGCCCGCCAGGTGGAAGAGATCCACGGCGAGTTCACCGCCATCGACCGCGCGCTGGAGCAGCTGCAGGCCGGCGATCTGTGCCTGATCCTGATCGACCAGGTGCAGGAGGCGCTGGCCCACATCCAGCGGCGTGTGGATGAGGCCCGCCCTGCCACGGCCAAGCCTGGCCGCGTGCCCGCCGGCAAAACGCCGGCCCGCGTGAAAAAACCCGGCAGCGACGCCACAGCCACCTCACTGGCGGCACGCGCCGCCTGAAGTGCAAAGCCCGGCGCAAGCCGGGCTTTTGCTTTCAGCGCGAGGGTTTCAAGGCCGCATCAGCCCAGCAGCCGCCGGCGCGCCGCATCGTACTCGCGCCGCAGCCGTGCGATCAGCTCGGCTGCCGGCACCACCGCCTTGATGGCGCCGATGCCCTGCCCGCTGCCCCAGATGTCCTTCCAGGCCTTGGCGGCCGCGCCGCCGCCAAAGTTCATCTTGCTGGGGTCGCTCACCGGCAGCTGGTCCGGGTCCAGCCCGGCGGCACGGATCGAATGGGCCAGGTAGTTGCCGTGCACGCCGGTGAACAGGTTGCTGTAGACGATGTCGTCGGAGCTGCCGGCGACGATGGCGTGCTTGTAGGTGTCGGCGGCGCGTGCCTCCTCGGTGGCGATGAAGGCGGTGCCGATGTACGCAAAATCGGCCCCCATGGCCTGCGCCGCCAGGATGGCCCCGCCGTTGGCGATGGCGCCCGACAGCGCCAGCGGCCCGTCGAACCATTCGCGGATTTCCTGCACCAGCGCAAACGGGCTCTTGGTGCCCGCGTGGCCGCCGGCGCCAGCCGCCACGGCAATCAGGCCGTCGGCGCCTTTCTCGACCGCCTTGCGGGCAAAGCGGTTGTTGATGATGTCGTGCAACACCACGCCGCCCCAGCCGTGCACGGCCTGGTTCACGTCCTCGCGCGCGCCCAGGCTGGTGATGACGATGGGCACCCTGTACTTGGCGCACACGTGCATGTCGTGCTCCAGCCGGTCGTTGCTCTTGTGCACGATCTGGTTGATGGCAAAGGGCGCAGCCGGCTGCTCGGGGTGCACCTTGTCCCAGGCCGCCAGCGCCTCGGTGATCTCGGCCAGCCACTCGTCCAGCTGCTCGGCCGGCCGGGCGTTGAGCGCCGGCATGGCGCCGATGACGCCCGCCGTGCACTGCGCAATCACCAGCTTGGGGTTGCTGATGATGAACAGCGGCGAGCCGATGACCGGGAATTTCTGCTGTTGCAGCACGGGGGGCAGTGTGGACATCGGCCTGGAGAGATTTAATGGTTTTTCAGCCGCTGGCCCGCATCGGTAAAGCGCCCGCAGCTATCGTTTAAAGAGCAAACGTCAGAACGCCTCCAGCGGCAAGGCCATCACGCTGCCCGCGCCTTCGACGATGGCGTCGCGCAGGCCCGCGGTGCGCGGCAGGATGTGCTCGGCGTAGAAGCGCGCCGTGGCAATCTTGGCCTGCATGAAGGCGGCGTCCTTGCCCTGGGCCAGCTCGGCCTCGGCGGCCAGCAGCGCGCGCGCCATCTGCCAGCCGGCCACCAGGTTGCCCGCCAGCATCAGGTAGGGCACGCTGGCGCCGTAGGCCGCGTTGGGGTCGGCCTTGGCCTGCCCGACGATGAAGTCCACCGCCTCGGTAAAGGCATGGCGCGCCTTGCCCAGGTGGTGGGCCACGGCCTTGGCGTCATGGCTGCCATGGGCCAGCTGCTTTTCGGTCGCCTCCACCTGCGCGGCAATGGCCTTGGCGGTCTGGCCGCCGTCGCGCGCGGTCTTGCGGCCCACCAGGTCGTTGGCCTGGATGGCGGTGGTGCCTTCATAGATGGTCAGGATCTTGGCGTCGCGGTAGTACTGCGCGGCGCCCGTCTCCTCGATGAAGCCCATGCCGCCGTGCACCTGCACGCCCAGGCTGGTGGCCTCCAGGCTCATCTCGGTGCTGTAGCCCTTGACCAGCGGCACCAGGAACTCATAGAAAGCCTGGTTCTGCTGGCGCGCCGCGGCGTCAGGAGAATGGTGCGCGGCGTCGTAGGCGGCCGCCGCCGTGCTGGCCATGGCGCGGCAGCCTTCGATCTGGGCGCGCATGGTCATCAGCATGCGGCGCACGTCGGCGTGGTGGATGATGGTGGCCGCGCCCTTGGTGCTGCCGTCGACCGGGCGGCCCTGCACGCGCTCCTTGGCGTATTCCACCGCCTTCTGATAGGCGCGGTCGGCCACCGAGATGCCCTGCACGCCGACGGCGTAGCGCGCAGCGTTCATCATGATGAACATGTATTCGAGGCCCCGGTTTTCCTCGCCCACCAGGTAGCCGATGGCGCCACCATGGTCGCCGTACTGCAGCACCGCCGTGGGGCTGGCCTTGATGCCCATCTTGTGCTCGATGCTGACGCAGTACACGTCGTTGCGCTCGCCCGGCGTGCCGTCGGCTTTGACCAGGAACTTCGGGCAAACGAACAGGCTGATGCCCTTGACGCCCTCGGGCGCGCCCTGCACGCGCGCCAGCACCAGGTGCACGATGTTCTCGGCCATGTCGTGCTCGCCGTAGGTGATGAAGATCTTGGTGCCGAAGATCTTGTAGGTGCCGTCGGCCTGCGGCTCGGCGCGCGTGCGCACCGCGGCCAGGTCGCTGCCGGCCTGCGGCTCGGTCAGGTTCATGGTGCCGGTCCACTGGCCGGACACCAGCTTTTCCAGGTAGGTGGCCTTGAGCTCGTCGCTGCCGGCGGTCAGCAGCGCCTCGGTGGCGCCGTCGGTGAGCAGCGGGCACAGCGCAAACGACAGGTTGGCCGCGTTCAGGATTTCGGTGCAGGCCGCGCCGATGGTCTTGGGCAGGCCCTGGCCGCCAAAGTCGGCCGGGTGCTGCAGGCCCTGCCAGCCGCCTTCGGTGTATTGCTGGTACGCCTCCTTGAAGCCCTTGCTGGTGGTCACCGAGGTGCCCGAATGGGTGGACGGCGCCTTGTCGGCCTCGAAGTTCAGCGGCGCCAGCACCTGCTCGTTGAAGCGGGCGCATTCCTCCAGCACGGCCTGCGCCGTCTCCAGGCCGGCGTCCTCGAAGCCGGGGAGCTTGGCGATCTCGTCGATGCGGGCGAGATGCTCGATGTTGAACAGGAAGTCCTTGACGGGGGCGGTGTAGCTCATGACCATGTCCTCAAATGTCGAACGTTGCGCGCGCGGGCGCCGCAGGAAACAAAAAGGGCACCGCGCGCGATGCCCCGGGAAGCTCAGTGCCGCATGCGTCGGCGCGTCACAGGGCCTTGACCAGTTCCGGCACGGCCACGAACAGGTCGGCCACCAGCCCGTAGTCGGCCACGCTGAAGATCGGCGCCTCTTCGTCCTTGTTGATGGCGACGATGACCTTGCTGTCCTTCATGCCGGCCAGGTGCTGGATGGCACCCGAGATGCCGCAGGCGATGTACAGCTGCGGCGCGACGATCTTGCCGGTCTGCCCCACCTGCAGGTCGTTGGCGGCGTAGCCTGCATCGACCGCGGCGCGGCTGGCACCAATGGCGGCGCCCAGCTTGTCGGCCAGCGGCGTCATCACTTCGTTGAACTTCTCGGCGCTGCCCAGGGCGCGGCCGCCCGAGACGATGATCTTGGCGGCCGTCAGCTCGGGGCGGTCGCTCTTGGCCAGCTCGGCGCCGACGAAGCTGGACTTGCCGCTGTCGGCCACCGCGGCCACGGTCTCGACGGCGGCGCTGCCGCCCGTGGCGGCCGCCGCGTCGAAGCCCGTGCCGCGCACGGTGATGACCTTGGTGGCGTCCTGCGACTGCACGGTGGCGATGGCGTTGCCGGCGTAGATGGGGCGCTCGAAGGTGTCGGCGCTGTCGACCTTGGTGATGTCGCTGATCTGCGCCACGTCCAGCTTGGCGGCCACGCGCGGGGCCACGTTCTTGCCGCTGGCGGTGGCCGGAAACAGGATGTGGCTGTAGCTGCCGGCCAGGGCCAGCACCTGGGCGGCGACGTTCTCGGCCAGGCCGTGGGCCAGGCCCTCGGCGTCGGCGTGCAGCACCTTGGCCACGCCAGCGATCTGCGCGGCGGCCTGCGCGGCGGCGCCGGCGTTGTGGCCGGCCACCAGCACATGGACGTCGCCGCCGCAGGCCTTGGCCGCGGTGACGGTGTTGAGGGTGGCGCCCTTGATGGAGGCGTTGTCGTGTTCGGCGATGACGAGTGCGGTCATGTTTCTTCTACCCTCTTGATCAGATCACTTTGGCTTCGTTCTTGAGCTTGTCCACCAGCGTGGCCACGTCGGGCACCTTGATGCCGGCGCCGCGCTTGGGCGGCTCGCTGACCTTCAGGGTCTTCAGGCGCGGCTTGACGTCCACGCCCAGGTCCTCGGGCTTGACGGTGTCCAGCTGCTTCTTCTTGGCCTTCATGATGTTGGGCAGCGTGACGTAGCGCGGCTCGTTCAGGCGCAGGTCGGTGGTCACCACCGCGGGCAGGCCGATGGCGAGGGTCTCCAGGCCGCCGTCGACCTCGCGCGTGACCTTGGCCTTGTCGCCTTCCACCTCCACCTTGCTGGCGAAGGTGGCCTGCGGCAGGTCGGCCAAGGCGGCCAGCATCTGGCCAGTCTGGTTGGCGTCATCGTCGATGGCCTGCTTGCCCAGGATCACCAGGCCGGGCTGCTCCTTGTCCACCAAGGCCTTGAGCAGCTTGGCCACGGCCAGCGGCTGCAGCTCCTCGGCGGTCTCGACCAGGATGGCGCGGTCGGCGCCGATGGCCATGGCCGTGCGCAGGGTTTCCTGGCACTGGGCGACGCCGCAGGAGACGGCGATGACCTCGCTGACCACGCCCTTTTCCTTCAGGCGCACGGCTTCTTCCACCGCGATTTCGTCAAACGGGTTCATGCTCATCTTGACGTTGGCGATGTCCACCCCGGTGCCGTCACCCTTGACACGCACCTTGACGTTGTAATCCACCACGCGCTTGACGGCGACGAGTGCTTTCATCCTGGGATCTCCTGAAGCGATTGCAAAAAACGGATGGGCGTGCGCGGCTGGGCAGCCCCGGCACAAGGATTGACGCCGACGATTTTAGCAGGCCGTTGAAAAAATGCTCATCGAACGCGCCAGGGTCGTGGATTTCGAAGAAACGGATCGCGCAAACTGGCCTGCGCAGCGATTGGAGCGGCCATTTCGGCCTGTTTGCAGGCCGTTTTGCCCGTTCCGGGCGCACGTATCCCATGGTTCACGCATGATGCGCGTCCCACCAACCGCCCAGACTGCCCATGCGCACCAGGTTGTAGGTGGCAAAGCACAGCAGCGCCTGGCCCGCGAGCTTGGCCTGACCGATCAATTTGGTCTTGGCCAGACCGCCCACTGTCTTGATCCAGCCAAAGGCCTCCTCGATTCGCTTGCGCACTTTGAGGCTGGTTTTGTAGCCCTCGTGGCGCTTGATGCGCCCATCGACTGCAGAGTGCTTGTCCTTGGCCGCCACGTGCGGCGTGACCAAGAGCCGGCGACAGCCCTTGATGAAGGCCTTGCTGTCGTAGCCCTTGTCGGCGCCGACCGTGGCCCGCTTGTTCCTGTTGCCCCGGCGTTTGAGCATCGCCAGCGCCGCCTCGCGCTCGGCGGTGCCACTGGCATGTGTGATCTCCACATCCACGATCAGACCGTTGCGGTTCTCCATGAGGATGTGCCCCATGTGGCACAGGCGGGACTTGTCGCCCGCGCTCTTCTTGAACAGCCGGGCATCGGCATCGGTGGTGCTGGCATGGGTGCCGTTGCAGCGCTCCTGCCCTTTGAAGTTCACCTCGGGGTTGCGTCCGGGTGGCGTGCCGCTGTCGTCGTCTTTGCGTTTGAAACTCTTGTGCGAGGCCCAGGCCTCAATCAGCGTGCCGTCCACGCTGAAGTGTTCGTCGCTGGCAAGCCGGCCCCACTGGGCGCTGAGCTTGACGCGCTCGAAGAAGGCGCGCGCCAGGTCTTCGTTGAAGAGGCGTTCGCGGTTGGCGCTGAAGGTGGAGTGGTCCCAAACTTTGTCCTCGATGTTCAGGCCGACGAACCAGCGGTACAGCAGGTTGTAGTTGACCGCCTCGACCAGCTGGCGTTCGCTGCGGATGGAGAACAGGATTTGCAGCAGCAAGGCCTTGAGCAGCATCTCCGGCGGCACCGACGGTCGGCCACGGCGGGCGTACACCGCTTCGAACTCGCTGTTCATGCTCGCCAGCAGCGCATCCACCACGGCGCGCAACTTGCGCAGCGGGTGTGCCGCTGGCACTCTTTCTTCAAGGCTGATGTAGCTGAACATCGCCCCCTGGAAGTCTTGGTTGCCTCTCATCTTTCTTGTCGCAGTTGTTGCGGGATGGCTTCAGATCGTAGCGGCCGACGCGGACGCTCGCAGGGGATTTTTCAACGGCCTGTTAGTGGAGCCTGACGGCGGCCTGACGTCCGCACCATGAAATAAGAGTGCGCACTCATATTCCGGCCATCACGGCCGCGCGGCGGGCACGGCTTGGTGCACCACCCGCTGCGGAAACGGGATGTCGATGCCGTTCGCGCGCAGGGCCTGCAAGATGGCCAGGTTGACCTCCGAGCGCAGGCCCAGGCTGCCCGACTCGGGCTCGTTCATCCAGTAGCCCACGGTGAACTCCAGCGCGTCCGCGCCAAAGGCCGACAGGCCCACGAACGGCGCCGGCTCGCGCAGCACGCGCTTGCTGGACAGCGCCGCCTGGCGCAGCAGGCGCTGCACCAGATCGACGTCGCAGCCGTACTCCACGCCGACCACCGTGGACTGCCACACGCGCCGGTCGGCCAGGGACAGGTTTTCGACCCGCTGGGTCACCAGCATCTCGTTGGGCACCACCGACTCGCTGCCCGATCCGCTGCGAATCACCGTGTAGCGCGCGCGGATGTCGGTGATGCGCCCCTCGAAGCCATCGACGCGCACCTGGTCGCCGATGCGCAGCGCGCGCTCGGCCAGCACCACGAAGCCCGACACGTAGTTGGCCGCCAGCTTTTGCAAGCCCAGGCCGATGCCCACGCCGATGGCGCCGCCCAGCACCGACAGCGTGGTCAGATCGATCCCCACGGCCGACAGCGCCAGCAGCACCGCGACGAAAACCAGCACCGCGCGCAACGCGTTGGCGACCATCTTGCGCAGCGACAGCGCCGCGCCGCCGGCCGCCCGCAGCAGGCGTGCCTCCAGCGCCGACGACAGCCACAGCGCCAGCAGCAGGGCCACGGCGACGTTGAGGCCGCCCTCGATCAGGTTGCGCAGGGTCAGGGTGGAGCTGCCCACCTTCCAGCGGATGCCGTCCGCCTCCTCCAGCAGCACCGGCAGCAGGCCGATCGCCCACAGCACCCACACGCCCCACACCAGCCACGAGATGGTGCGCTCCAGCCGCCGCACCCCGCGCGCATCGGGCAGCGCGGCCTGCAGCACCTTGACGCCAAAGCGAATCAGCGCCAGCGCCAGCAGCATCGGCAGCGCCACGCGCATCAGGGGCGCATGGCCCTCCAGGCGCAGCCAGCCCAGGCGCGCCAGCCAGGTCAGCCCCAGCCACAGCAGGGGGAACAAGGCGCCGTCCAGGCCGCGCCGGCCCAGCCAGATGCCGGCCCGCCCGCCGCCCCGCGCCCACGCGCGCTGCCACCCCGCCGCCAGCCCCCAGGCCAGCAGGCCGCCCAGCACCAGGGTCAGCAGCTCGCCCAGCACCACCGGCCGGCTGACCGAAGCCCACCACGCATCCCAGTCGTCGATGCGCAGGCTGCGCGCGCCGCCCCAGCCGGCCGCGGCCAGCCCGGCGCTCAGCGCCCCTTGCGCCACGCGGGCTCCCGCTTGTCGATGAAGGCCTGAACGCCCTCCTGCGCCACGTCGTACATCATGTTGCAGGCCATGCTCTGGTTGGCCAGCTGGTAGGCCGCCTCGATGCCCAGCTCGCGCTGCCTGTAAAACAGCTCCTTGCCGATGGCGATCGCCTCGCGCGGCTTGGACAGGATGGCCTGCACCATGTCCTCGACGGCGGCGTCCAGCTGATCGGGCACCACCACGCGGTTGACCAGGCCGCGCGCGCGCGCCTCGGCCGCGGTGATGAAGCCGCCCGTCAGCAGCATCTCCATCGCCTGCTTGGGCTGCATGTTGCGCACCAGGGGCACGCTGGGGGTGCCGCAGAACAGGCCCACGTCGATGCCGTTGACGCCGAAGCGCACGCCCTCGGCGGCCACCGCCAGGTCGCACTGCGCCACCAGCTGGCAGCCTGCGGCGGCCGCCACGCCCTGCACCCGCGCGATCACCGGGACGGGCAGCTTCAGCAGCGACACCATCATCCTGCTGCACTGGCCGAACAGCTGCTGGTAGTAGTCCAGCCGCGGGTTGGCCTTCATCTGCTTCAAGTCATGTCCGGCGCAAAAGGCCTTGCCCTCGGCGGCGATCACCAGCACGCGCGCCGACGGGTCGGCGGCGATGCGGTCGAGCCGGTGCTGCAGCTCGGTCAGCATCGCCTCGCTGAGCACGTTGAAGGCCTTGGGCTGGTTGAGCGTGAGCAGGTGCACGCCGCGGACATCCGAGGCGTGCAGGACCAGGGCGTCGCCGGGGGTGTGGGAAGTGGACATGAGCGCAATCCTTTCAATCGGAAGTCAAAGAGGCCGCCACGGCTCACACATCGGCCAGCACCCGCACGTGCGCCTCCACGCTGCGTGCCAGCGCGTGCAGGTTGTAGCCACCCTCCAGGCAGCTGACGATGCGCCCCTGGGCAAAGCGCTGGGCGATGCCCTTGATGCGCGCGGTGATCCAGGTGTAGTCGCTCTCGGTCAGGCCCAGCTGGCCCATGTCGTCGTCGCGGTGGGCGTCGAAGCCGGCGCTGATCAGGATCAGCTCGGGCTGGAACTGCTCCAGGCGCGGCACCCACATCATCTCGACCAGCTCGCGGATGTCCATGCCGCGGGTGTAGGCCGGCACCGGGCAGTTGACCAGGTTGGCGTCGTGAAAGCGCGCGCCGCCGGGCGGGTAGAACGGGTCCTGGTAGAAGCTCACCATCAGGATGCGCTCGTCGCCGTGCACGATGTCCTCGGTGCCGTTGCCGTGGTGCACGTCGAAGTCGACGATGGCCACGCGCTTGAGGCCATGGCGCTCGCAGGCGTACTTGGCGGCGATGGCCACGTTGCTGAAGAAGCAAAAGCCCATGGCCTGGTCGCGCGTGGCGTGGTGGCCGGGCGGGCGGGTGGCGCAGAAGGCGTTTTCCAGCTCGCCGCGCAGCACCGCGTCCACGGCGTCGATGGCGGCGCCGGCCGACAGCAGCGCGGCGCGCCAGGTGTGGGTGTTGATGGAGGTGTCGGGGTCGAGCGAGAACGCATTGGGCCCGCCGGCGGCCACCTCCTCGGCCAGCATGTCGCTCAGGCCGCGCAGCGCGGCCACGTGGCGCCGCCCGTGCGCCAGCAGCAGCTCGCCCATGGTGGCGGGCGCGGGCTCGCGCCGCTCCAGCGCGTCGGCCACGCCGGTGATGAGCAGGCGGTCCTCGATGGCATCGATGCGCGCCGGGCACTCGGGGTGGCCCGCGCCCATGTCATGCAGGCGGCAGTCCGGATGCACGAAATAACCGGTACGTCCCAATTTCCATCTCCTCGGTGCCCAAAACCGGTCTGATTTTCCGGTAACGTCCCATCATGGACGCAACCCGAAAAATCAAGGCTGTTCTGGATCAGCTTAACACGGTGATGGTGGGCAAAAGCGCCCAGGTGGAGGGCAGCGTGGCCTGCCTGCTGGCGGGCGGGCACCTGCTGATCGAGGACGTGCCGGGCGTGGGCAAGACCACCCTGGCGCACGCGCTGGCGCGCACCTTCGGCCTGGCTTTTTCGCGCGTGCAGTTCACGGCCGACCTGATGCCCAGCGACCTGCTGGGCGTGTCGGTGTACGAGCGCGGCAGCGAGTCCTTCGTGTTCCACCCCGGCCCGGTGTTCGCGCAGGTGCTGCTGGCCGACGAGATCAACCGCGCCAGCCCCAAGACGCAAAGCGCGCTGCTGGAGGCAATGGAGGAAAAGCAGGTGACGGTGGAAGGCGCCACCCGCCCCCTGCCGCAGCCGTTTTTCGTCATCGCCACGCAAAACCCGCACGACCAGCTGGGCACCTACGCGCTGCCCGAGTCGCAGCTCGACCGCTTCCTGATGCGCATCTCGCTGGGCTACCCCGAGCGCCGCGCCGAGCGCGAGCTGCTGGCGGGCGAAGGCCGGCGCGAGCGCGCCGACGCCCTGCGGGCCGTGCTGTCGGCGCTGGAGCTGGCTGCGCTGCAGCAGGCCGTGGGCCGGGTGCACGTGGCCGATCCGCTGCTGGACTACGTGCAGGACCTGATCGCCGCCACGCGCTCGGGCCGCTGGTTCGTGCAGGGCCTGTCGCCGCGCGCCGGCATCGCGCTGCTGCGCGTGGCGCGCGCCCAGGCGCTGATCGCCGGGCGCGACTACGTGGCCCCCGACGACGTGCAGGCCGTGCTGCCCGCCTGCACCGCGCACCGCCTGGTGCCCGTAGGCCAGGCCGGGCGTGGGGCGGTGGAGCAGGTGCGGGCCATGATCGACGCGGTGCCCTTGGCTTGACAACCCAACAGCCGGACGCAGAGGACGCCAAGATGACGCAAAGGACGCAAAAGATTCAATGATTGCGGCGTGTCGGCTGAACCCGCGGGGTGTGCAACTGGCGCTTGGTCGGTTCATGAACGAATTCAAGAATGTCTTTTTTGCGTCCTTTGCGAATCCTTCGCGCCCTCTGCGTCCGGTCTTCCGAATAGGTATCAAAACCATAGCTGCTCCCGCATCACTCGTGCCCGCCAACGCCCTGTTTAACCCAGAATCCGCCGCGGCACCGGCCCTGCCCTGGTGGGCCGCGCGTGCCCGCGCGCGCCAGCGCTGGGCGCGCTGGTGGCAGGCGCGCCAGCCGCGCACCGACACCCTGCTGCTGACGCAGCGCAACGTCTACATCCTGCCCACGCGCGCCGGCTGGATGCTGGCGGCGACCTTGGTGGTGCTGCTGATCGGCTCGATCAACTTCCAGCTCAACCTGGGCTACGCGCTGACCTTTCTGCTGGCCGGCTGCGCCGCCGCCGGCATGGTGATCGGGCACAACACGCTGCGCGGGCTGGCGCTGCAGCTGGCGCCGCCCGAGCCGGTGTTCGCCGGGCAGCTGGCGCGCCTGTCGGTCACGCTGGTCAACGGCCGGCGCACGCCGCGCCTGGCCATCGGCGTGGCGCTGCGCGGCACGCGCCAGTGGGCCTGGGCCGACGTGCCGGCGGGCGGCCAGGCGACGGTGGAAGTGGCCTTTGCGCCCGCGCGCCGCGGCCAGCACGCCGTGCCCGCGCTGGTGGCCGAAACGCGCTTTCCACTCGGCTCGTTTCGCGTCTGGGCGCCCTGGCAGCCGGCCGCGCGCGTGCTGGTGTACCCCGCGCCCGAGCCGCAGCCGCCCGCCCTGCCCGTGGGCGAGCCGGCGCCCGGCAGCGGCGCCACCAGCGGAGCGCGCGCCAGCGGCGAGTTCGACGGCGTGCGCGCCTACCAGCGCGGCGACCCGCTGAAGCTGGTGGTGTGGAAGAAATACGCCCGCTCGGGCGAGCTGGTCAGCCGCGACACCCAGCAGGTGCAGCGCCACGCGCTGTGGCTGGACTTCGCCCGCGCCGGCGCGCTGGGCGCCGAGGCGCGCCTGTCGCGCCTGGCGGCCTGGGTGCTGGCCGCCGACGCGCAGCAGCTCGACTACGGCCTGCGCCTGCCGGGCGTCGAGATCGCCCCCGACAGCGGCCCCGCGCACCGCCTGCGCTGCCTGCAGGCCCTGGCCACATGCTGAGCGCCGCGCCCCAGGCCAACGCGTCGGCCGCGCCCCGCGCCCACTGGCTGCCGCGCCTGCGGCAGCTGCCGCGCGAGACGCGCGACACGCTGTTCCTGCTGGCGCTGGTCGGCTGGATCGTGCTGCCGCAGGTGCCCTACCTGCCCGCGTGGTGCTCGGCCCTGGTGGCCGGGGTGCTGCTGTGGCGCGGCACGCTGGCGCTCGGCGGCCGGCCGCTGCCGCACCGGGCCTGGCTGGCCGTGCTGCTGGTCGCGGCCACCGCCGCCACCCGCCTCACCCACGGCGCCCTGCTGGGGCAGGACGCCGGCGTGACGCTGGTGGTGTGCCTGCTGGCGCTCAAGACGCTGGAGCTGCGCGCGCGGCGCGACGCGCTGGTGATCTTCTTTTTGGGCTTCTTCACCCTGCTGACCGGGTTCTTCCACTCGCAGTCGCTGGCCACCGCCGCCGTCATGCTGGTGGGCGTGTGGGGGCTGCTCACGGCGCTGATCAACGCGCACCGCCCGGTCGGCCAGCCCAGCCTGCGCGACTCGGCCGCGCTGGCGCTGCGCATGGCGCTGGCCGGCGCGCCGGTGATGATCGCGCTGTTCGTGTTCTTTCCGCGCTTTGCGCCGCTGTGGGGCGTGCCCTCGGGCGATCCGCGCGGGCGCAGCGGCCTGTCGTCCACCATGGAGGTGGGCAAGGTGGCCTCGCTGGCGCTGGACGACGGCGTGGCCCTGCGCGTGCGCTGGGACGGCGCGCCCCCGCCGCAGCGCGAGCTGTACTTTCGCGGCCCGGTGCTGAGCCACTTCGATGGCCGCCAGTGGACGGCGCGCGGTGGTGGCGATGGCCTGGACGCCGCCCTGGGCCCGCCGCCGCGCGACCTGCAGGTGCGCGGCGCGCCGATCGGCTACGAGCTGACGCTGGAGCCCGGCGCCGGCCCCTGGCTGCTGACGCTGGACGCCGCGCCCCAGGCGCCCGAGCTGCCGCCCGGCTGGCGCGCGCGCCAGACGCCCGAGCTGCAGTGGCTGGCCAACCGCCCCGTCACCACCCTGCTGCGCTACCGCGCCCAGAGCTGGCCCGAGTTCAGCTACGGCCAGACCGGCCGGGACGGCCGCCTGTCGCGCCAGCTGGGCGCCGAGCTGCAGCTGCCCGCCGGCTACAACCCTCGCACGCTGGCGCTGGCGCGCGAGCTGCGCGCCAGCGCGCCGGGCGACAGCCCGCAGGCCATCGTGCAGGCCGCGCTGCAGCGCCTGCGCAGCGGCGGCTACACCTACACGCTGGAGCCCGGCGTGAGCGGGCGCGACAGCGCCGACGACTTCTGGTTCGACACCAAGGCGGGCTTTTGCGAGCACATCGCCTCGGCCTTCGTGGTGCTGCTGCGCGCCGCCGGCGTGCCGGCGCGCATCGTCACCGGCTTTCAGGGCGGCGAGCCCAACGGCCTGGACGGCTACTGGGTGGTGCGCAACGCCGACGCCCACGCCTGGACCGAGGTGTGGCTGGCCGGGCGCGGCTGGGTGCGTGTGGACCCCACCGGCGCCGTCATGCCGTCGCGCATCGGCCAGCTGCAGCGCCTGCGCCCGCCGCCGGGCCTGGTGGCCGGCGCCATCGACACGCTCAGCCCCGACCTGCTGCGCCAGCTGCGCGCCGGCTGGGAGGCCGTCAACAACCGCTGGAACCAGTGGGTGCTGAACTACACGCAGGGCCGCCAGCTCGACCTGCTGCGCGGCCTGGGCTTTGCGCAGCCCAGCTGGGAAGACCTGGGCAAGGTGCTGGCCGGCCTGCTGACGTTTGCGGCCCTCGCCGGCGCCGCCTGGGCGCGCTGGGAGCGCACCCAGCACGACCCCTGGCTGCGCCTGCTGCAGGCCGCGCGCCGGCGCATGCGCGCCGCCGGCATCGCGGCGGCCGACAGCGCCCCGCCGCGCGAGCTGGCCCGCCTGGCCGCGCACAGCCCCTGGCCCGCCGCGCAGCGCGCGCCGCTGGCGCGCTGGCTGCTGGCGCTGGAGCGCCAGCGCTACGCGGCGCCCGGCGCCCGCGGCTCACGCGCGGCGCCCTCGCTCGCTACACTGCGGCGAGAGTTCCGCCAGCTGCGCTGGCCCCGTCCGTCCTGATGTCCGCCATGCCACACCCTGGGCCCGCCCGCGCCATATCCCGCCGCACCGTCACTTCACTATTGATAGCTGCCGGCGCTCCATGGACGCGGGCCGAGGCCAAAAATCGCTTCAAATCCGCCGACGCCGCCGAGCCGCGCCCCTACCTGCTGCGCGACGACGCCATGCGCTGGGCCGACGAGATGGCCGGGCGCCGCGGCCTGGACGCCGAATGGACGCGCCAGGCCGTCGGCCAGGCCGTGTTCCTGCGCCAGGTGCCGCGCCTGATGCTGCCGCCCGCGCGCGGCACGGCCAAGAACTGGCGCGCGTACCGCAGCCGCTTCGTCGAGCCGCTGCGCATCCGTGCCGGCGTACGCTTCTGGCAGCGCAACCGCGGCGCGCTGGCGCAGGCGCAGGCCGAGTTCGGCGTGCCGCCGGAGATCATCGTCGGCATCATCGGCGTGGAGACGATCTACGGCCAGAACATGGGCAACTTCCGCGTCGTCGACGCGCTGGCCACGCTCACCTTCGACTTTCCGCCCGAGCACCCGCGCGCCACCGAGCGGCAGGCGTACTTCAGCGGCGAGCTGGAGCAGTTTCTGAGCCTGTGCAGCCGCAGCGACATGGCGCCCACCGCGCCGCTGGGCAGCTACGCCGGCGCCATGGGCATGCCGCAGTTCATGCCCTCCAGCTGGGTCAAGTACGCCATCGACTTCGACGGCGACGGCCAGATCGACCTGTGGGGCAGCCAGGCCGACGCCATCGGCTCGGTGGCCAGCTACTTCAAGGGCTACGGCTGGCAGCCCGGTCTGCCCACGCACTACCCGGTGCAGCTGTCGCCCGAGGCCGACCTGGACGCCCTGCTGGCGCCCGACATCCTGCCCACCTTCAAGCCCGAGCGCTTCCAGGCCCTGGGCGCCCAGCTGGACGAAGGCGGCCCGACGCCCCCCGGCCCGCTGGCGCTGATCGAGCTGCAAAACGGCAGCGCCGAACCCAGCTACGTGGCCGGCACCGAGAACTTCTACGTCATCACCCGCTACAACTGGAGCAGCTACTACGCCATGGCCGTGATCGAGCTGGGGCAGGCGGTGGCAACGGCCGTGGGCGGCTAAAAAACCCCCGCCGCCAGGCCCGCAGCCAAACCAGCCCCCAGCTCGGCGCAGCGCGCCAGGTCGTCCGCGCCGATGACCTTGGGCACCAGGATGCGCTCGGGCGTCTGCGCGTGGGTGCACACGATCAGGCTGGGCGCCACCTGCCGCAGGCGCCAGCCGGTGGCGATGCGCTCGAGCTGGCGCAGGGCGGTGCTGCCGTCGCTGCCGGCGCAGATCATGGCCGCATAGGGGCGGCCATTGGCCTGGCCCAGCACGGGGTAGTAGCAGCGGTCGAAGAAGTCCTTCATCAGCCCGGCCAGCGCGGCCAGGTTTTCGGGCGCGGCAAACAGGTAGCCATCGGCGGCCAGCACGTCGGCGGGGCCGGCGTCCACGGCGCGCAGCAGGCGCACCGCCACGTCCTCTTCGGCGCGCGCGGCGGCGGCCGCGGCCTCGGCCATCTGGCGCGTGCCGCCGGTCAGGCTGTGGTAGACGATCAGCAGGGTCTTCATGGCGATGCGCTCGGCTCGGGCACCTGATGATGCCAGTAGCGCCGGGCCGTGTCGCGCTCGCACTGCGCGGCCTGCGGCGCGGTGCTGCGCCAATGGATGGCGCCGCAGGCGGGCGAGGCCAGCACCCGCAGCCGGCGCTCGGCATAGCGCGCCAGCACGACCGGCGCCGGGTGGCCGAAGGCGTTGCGGTAACCCGATTGCACCAGCACCAGGGCGGGCTGCACCGCGTCCAGGAAAACGGCCGACGACGAGGTGCGGCTGCCGTGATGCGGCGCCACCAGCACGTCGCTGCGCAGCGGCGCGCCGGCCGCCACCAGGGCCTGCTCGCGCGGGGCTTCGATGTCGCCGGTGAGCAGCACCGAGGCAGCCGGCGTGCTGACGCGGATGACGCAGCTCATGGCGTTGCTGCTGCGGGCCGTGGCGGCCTGCTCGGCGCTGGGGTGCAGCACGTCGAAGCGCACGCCGTCCCACTGCCAGCCCTCGCCGGCCAGGCAGGGCGCGCCCGCGGGCAGGCCCTCGAGCGTGCGGCCGGGCTCGACCGAGGTCGTCAGCTGCGCCCGCGGGTATTCGGCCAGCACCGCCGCCGCGCCGCCGATGTGGTCGCTGTCGCGGTGGCTCAGCACCAGCCGGTCCACGCGCTCGCCCAGGGCGCGCAGCAGCGGCACCAGCACGCGCTGGCCGGCGTCGCTGTCGCTGGCGTAGCGCGGCCCAGCGTCGAACAGCAGCGTGTGGCCGGCGGTACGCACCAGCGTGGCGCTGCCCTGCCCCACGTCGGCGGCCAGCACGTCGAACTGGCCCGGCGCCGGCCGCGGCGGCTGCCACAGCACGAAGGGCAGCACCAGCGGCAGCCCCGCCAGCCGCAGTGCCCATGGCCAGCGCATGGCCGCCAGCGCGCCGCCCGCCACCGCCAGCACGCCCAGGGCCAGCGGCGCGGTGGGCAGCGACACCTGCGCCCACGGCCACGCCGCCAACCAAGTCAGCAGCGCCGACAAGGGCTGCAGGACCCACGCGGCCAGCGACCACAGCGGCGCCCACAGCACGCCCGCCAGCGCCAGCGGCGTGACCACCAGCGTGACCCACGGAATGGCCAGCAGGTTGGCCAGCAGGCCTACCACCGAGGCCTGGCCGAACAGCATCAGCGACAGCGGCGTGAGCGCCAGCGTGACCACGCCCTGCTCGCGCAACAATTGAACAAAATGACCACTGGCCCGCTTGTCACCTGCGCCAGCAGCTCTTGAATCGGTAGCAAACAGGATGCCCACCGCGACAAAGCTGAGCCAGAAGCCGGCCTGCAGCATAGCCCAGGGGTCCAGCGCCAGCACCGCCGCGCCGGCCCACAGCCAGGTCAGCCACCAGGGCCAGCGCAGGCCGCTGATGCGCAGCGCCGTCATGCACGCCAGCATCAGCACGGTGCGCTGCGCGGGCACGCCCCAACCGCTGAACAGCGCGTAGGCGCCAGCCAGCAGCACGCCGCCCACCCAGGCCGCGCTGGGCGCGGGTAGCCACAGGCAGGGGTTGGCGCGCCCCCAGCCGCGCCAGCGCGCCGCGCGCCGCCACAGCCAGCCCACGGCCCCGGCCGCCAGCCACGCGAACATGGTGATGTGCAGGCCCGAGATGCTCATCAGGTGTGCCACGCCGGTGGCGCGAAACACGTCCCAGTCGCTGTGCTCGATCACGCCCTGGTCGCCCGTGACCAGCGCGGCGACGATGCCCAGGCGCCGGCGTGCGGACTCATCGCCACCCTCGGCCAGCGCCAGGATGCGGTCGCGCACCTGCTGGCGCGCGCGCTCGACGAGGTGGCCCTGGCCCTGCGCCAGGCGCTGCGGCGGCGCGTCGCGCGGGCCGGCCCGCACGTAGCCGGTGGCGCCCACGCCCTGCTCCCACAGCCACAGCTCCACGTCGAAGCCATGCGGGTTGAGGTTGCCGTGCGGCGCCTTCAGCCGCGCCGTCAGCTGCCAGCGCTCGCCGGCATGGATGGGCTCGGCCGGCCCCACGGGCGCGGCGCCGCCGGGGTGCATCGGCGTGTCGTACCAGGCCAGCTGCACGCGCGGCGGCACGGCCACGGCGGCGCCGTCCAGCTGCGCGGCCTGCACGTCCAGCACCAGGCGCCAGCCGCGCTCGGTGTGCTGCGGCATGCGGGCGATCACGCCGGTCAGCACCACGTCGCGCCCTTCCAGCTCGGGCGCCAGCGCCTGCCCGGCCACGGCCGTGGCGCGCCCGCCCGCCGCGCCCCAGGCCGCCAGCGCGCCCGCGGCCAGCCACGGCAGCCACAGCCAACGTCCGCCACCCGCAGCGTGCGCTCGCCACGCGGCCCCCAGCGCCAGGGCCAGTGCAGCCGCCAGCGCGGCGCCATACACCCACGCACCGTCCAGCACCCGCTGCTGCAGCTGCAAGGCCGTGCCCAGCCACGCGCCCAGCGGCAGCGCGGTCAGTACAACGGCCATTCGGTGAGGGCGAGCCATGGGGCTGCATCATGCGCCACCAGCACCCGTGCCGTTACAGTTGCCGGGTGCGTGCCGCTCACCCCAAAGGGCACGCTCCTGTGTTCAACTTTTTTTGATGAGACCACCATGACCATCGCCGCCAAGCTGCAGCAACTGGGCATCACGCTGCCCCCCGTTTCCGTCCCCGCCGCCGCCTACGTGCCGTTTGCGCGCAGCGGCAGGCTGGTCTTCCTGTCGGGCCACATCGCGCGCAAGGACGGCAAGGTGTGGGTGGGCAAGCTGGGGGCGGGCATGACGACCGCCGAAGGCGCGCAGGCCGCGCGTGCCGTGGCCATCGACCTGATGGGCACGCTGCAGGCCGCCTGCGAGGGCGACCTGGGCCGCGTGCGCCGCATCGTCAAGGTGATGAGCCTGGTCAACTCCGCGCTGGATTACACCGAGCAGCACCTGGTGACCAACGGCTGCTCGGAGCTGCTGGGCGAGGTGTTCGGCGAGGCCGGCAAGCACGCGCGCAGCGCCTTTGGCGTGGCGCAAATCCCGCTGGGCGCCTGCGTGGAGATCGAGCTGGTCGCCGAGATCGATTGAGCCTGGCGCGCCCCGCCGGCGCCATCGCGGGCGCTCGGGCCGCCCGCCCAGCCGGCGCGGGTCGCGCAATTGCAACCAAAGGCTGAGGCTATCGCCCGGCGCGAGACCCCTGCCGCTGCGGGCGCGCGGCAAGGAAAACCAACGCCAGCGCGGGGGAGCGCCCGTCCTCGGACCATCATCAAGCCCATACCCCCACGCTAACGCTTTGTGACCTCCGTCGGGGTCCGTTCTCGGCATAGTCGAAAGTTCTCGTGCCCGCCGGGGGCATGCCTGGTTTCAACGGGTGCAGTTCAAACCGCGGTGGCACGGTCTCCCGGCTCGCGGCTTGGGCATCGTGCGTCGCTTCATGCGACCGCGGGCCTGGCTTGTGCGGCCGGCCACCGGAACCGACGACACAAGGATGAAGCCACCATGACCCTGGAGGTCACCGAAAGCGCGTGCGTGCCCCCCGCAAGCCAGCCCGCCCCCGCGCCGCGACCCAGCGCTTCGCCACCGGCACCCGGCGCAGGGACGGCGACCGGCCGCCCCCTGGCGGGCGCCATCGGCTTGAGCGCACTGGCCGCGGCCGCCTTGGCGGCGTGCGGCGGCGGCAGCGACGGAGCCGGCGTTGCGGGCACTCCCGGCAGCGGCGGCGCGACGCCCGGCAGCGGCAGCACCCCCTCCGGCAGCGGCGGATCGACACCCGGCACCGGGGGAGCGACGCCCGGCAGCCCCGGCACGGCGCCCGGCAACCCGGGACCGGCGCCCGCCCCCCCGGCCGGACCCAGCGGGCCCATCGCTCCCGAGCAGGCGGCCCGCTTCCTGCACCAGGCCCAGTTCTCGTCCAGCGACGAGGAAATCGAGCAGGTGCGCAGCAAGGGCTACGAGGGCTGGCTGACGGCCCAGATGGCGCTGCCGCCCACCCAGTCGGGCTGGGACTGGCTGATCGCGGGCGGCTACAACAGCGCCGCCGGCAACATGCTCGACAACGACGCCTATGCCGACTACATGGTCTGGTACCAGCTGATGCAGTCCTCCGACGCCATGCGCAAGCGCGTGGCGCTGGCCCTGTCGGAGATCATGGTGGTATCCACCACCCTGATCGAGGGCGAGTCGTGCTCGTTTGCCATGGCGGCTTACTGGGACCTGCTCAACCGCAACGCCTTTGGCAACTTCCGCAAGCTGCTGGGCGAGATCACCCTGAACCCGGCCATGGGCATCTTCCTGAACACGCTGGGCAACCAGAAGGAAGACGCGGCCACCGGCCGCCAGCCGGACGAGAACTACGCGCGCGAGGTGATGCAGCTGTTCACCATCGGGCTGTACCAGCTCAACGCCGACGGCACCCCCCGCCTGGGCGCGAACGGCCGCCCGATCGAAACCTACGGCCAGGACGACGTGAGCAACCTGGCGCGCGTGTTCACCGGCTACGTGCTGGACCCAACGGGCCACGTCAAGGGCGTCAAGCCCGAGCGCTACCGCAACCCCATGATGGTCAAGGCCAGCCAGCACTCCACGCTGGACGCCGCCTTCCTGGGCACCACCATCGCCGGCAGTACGCCGCCGCAGCAAAAGCTGGACCTGGCGCTGGACACCCTGTTCAACCACCCCAACACCGCCCCCTTCATCGGCCGGCAGCTCATCCAGCGCCTGGTGACCAGCGCGCCCAGCCCGGCCTACGTGGGGCGGGTGGCCGCCGCCTTTGCCAACAACGGCGCCGGCGTGCGCGGCGACCTGGCCGCCGTGGTCAAGGCGATCCTGCTCGACCCCGAGGCTCGCCAGGACCCGGCGCAGGCGCCGCCCGCCTGGGGCAAGCTGCGCGAGCCCATGATCCGCTGCGTGCAATGGGCGCGCACCTTCGGCGCCGCCCCGAAGAACGGCGCGCCCTGGCTGGTGGAAGACCAGTCCGATCCGTCCGAGGGCCTGGGCCAGAGCCCGCTGCGCAGCCCCTCGGTGTTCAACTTCTTCCGGCCCGGCTACGTGCCGCCCAACACGGCCCTGGACAGCAGCGGCCAGAGCGCGCCGGAGTTCCAGATCACCAACGAAACCACGGTGGCCAGCTACATCAACTTCATGGAAGGCGCCATCGGCGACGGCATGGACGGCGACAAGGGCACCAAGATCTGGGTCGAGAACTACACGCGCGAAATGGCGCTGCTGGACGACCCCAAGGCCCTGGTGAACCGCCTGAACCTGCTGCTGGCGGCGGGCCAGCTGTCCAGCGCGACGCTGGCCACCATCACCGATGCCATCGCAAGCATCGGCACCGGCAGCGCCTACGGCCGCAAGACGCGCATCTGGAGCGCCATCCTGCTGGTCATGAGCTGCCCCGAATACCTCGTTCAGAAATGAAACACCCCCAGTCTCCACACGCTGCGCGTTGTTTCGCCTTCCCCCTCAAGGGGGCATCGCCAGTGGCCGGGGCAACCCCGACCACGGCGATCGCTGGCATGGCCTGCTCCGCGGCCATCGGGCACTTTGAGTTTCGTGCGGCACGGATCGCGCACATACGAAATGGATCATTGAAATGAACAAGCCTCAGCACATCGCACGTCGCGCCTTCCTGCAGCGCGTGGGCCAGCTGGGCGTGGCCGGCGTGGCCGCGCCCTGGGCCCTGAACCTGGCCGCCATGGGCGAGGCGGCCGCCTTCACCGCCGACGACTACCGCGCCCTGGTCTGCGTCTTCCTGTACGGCGGCAACGACCACGGCAACACGCTGATCCCCTGCGACGCCGCGGGCTACGCCGACTACGCCAAGGTGCGCGGCACGCTGGCCTTCGCGCGCAGCGCGCTCGACGCGGTGCAGCTGGCGCCGACGCTGGACGGCGGGCGCCAGTACGCGCTGGCGCCTTCGCTGTCGGCGCTGAAGCCGTTTTTCGACGGCGGCCAGCTGGCCGTGCAGCTCAACGTCGGCCCCCTGGTGCAGCCCACCACGCTGGCGCAATACAAGGCGCGCTCGGTGCCGCTGCCGCCCAAGCTGTTCTCGCACAACGACCAGCAGTCGGTGTGGCAAAGCGCCGCCGCCGAAGGCGCGGTGCGCGGCTGGGGCGGCGCCATGGGCGACCTGGCGCTGGCGTCCAACGGCCGCTCGCTGTTCACCTGCATGTCGGTGACGGGCAACGCGGTGTTCCTGGCCGGGCGCGACGTCGTGTCCTACCAGATCGGCGCCAGCGGCGCCGTGGCCATCAACGGCGTGGCCGTCGAGCCGCTGTACGACTCGCCCGCCTGCCGCGAGGCCCTGCGTACGCTGATCACGCAGGCGCGCCCCCAGGTGCTGGAAAACGAATACAACCGCATCACCGCGCGCTCGATCGACGCGCAGAAAGTGCTGGCCGGGGCGCTGGCCGGCACGCCCAACTTCGACGCGCTGCTGCCCGACAAGGACGCCGCCAGCGGACAAAAGCGCGCCCTCAACCGCCAGCTCAAGATGGTCGCGCGCCTGATTGCCGCCGGCCGCGGCATGGGCATCAAGCGGCAGGTGTTCATGGTGTCGCTGGGCGGCTTCGACACCCACGACAACCTGATGGAGCGCCACCCGGGGCTGCTGCAGCAGGTGGGCGACGCCATGGCGGGCTTCCAGCGCTCGATCGACAGCATGGGCATGGGCGCCGGGGTGACCACCTTCACCGCCTCGGACTTCGGCCGCACGCTCAGCTCCAACGGCGACGGCTCGGACCACGGCTGGGGTGCCTACCACTTCGTGCTGGGCGGCGCCGTCAAGGGCGGCGCCTATTACGGCAGCGCGCCGCAGATCGCGCTGGGCGGGCCCGAGGACACGGGCCAGGGGCGCCTGCTGCCCAGCACCTCGGTCGATCAGTTCGCCGCCACGCTGGGGCGCTGGTTCGGCGTGTCCGACACCGAGCTGCCGCTGGTGGCGCCCAACATCGCCAACTTCGGCACGCGCGACCTGGGCTTTCTCTGACCGAGGCTGCGTTCAGCGGGGCGGCGACCCGCTCGCGTGCGCCGTCACGGCGCCCAGCGCCGGCACGCTGCGCGCGCCCAGGCCCAGCACGCCGGCCACGATCCAGAACAGGCCGGCCGTGCCGGTGACGGCGCCGATGGCACCGAACAGCAGCGGCATGGCACAGCTGGACGCGTTCATGGTCAGCGAGCGCAGCGCCATCGCCTCGCCCTGGCGCGCCGGCGGCGCCACGTCGTGCAGCAGGCTCAGCACCATGGGCTGCACCGCGCCCAGCGCCACGCCCAGCACCATCGAGCACGCGCCCATGCCGAGGGGCCCGTGCATCCACGGGTAGGCCAGCAGCGCGCCGGCGGCCAGCAGGGTGCTGGCGTAGATCACCTGCCATTCGGCCAGGCGGCGCGCCAGCAGCGGCAGCGCCACGCGGATGCCCGCGGCGGCGATGGCAAAGGCGCCCATCAGCGCGCCGATGACCGAGGCCTCCAGCCCCCGGTCGTGCCCCAGCAGCGGCAGCACGAAGGTGTGCGAATCCCAGGCCATGCTTTGCAGCCAGTTGGCCAGCAACAGGCGGCGCAGCGCGGGCAGGCCCAGCAGGTCCCACACGCTCTGCTGGTGCGGCGCCTCGGCCGCGGGGGCCGGCGGCGCCTCGGGCGCGCCGCGCAGCAGCCACCAGCAGGCCAGCGGCAGCACGGCCATCAGGGCAAAGGCGATGCGGTAGGCGCGCAAATCGCCCGCCTGCGCGCCGGCGTGGTCGATCAGCAGGCCGGCCAGCAGCGGCCCGGCAAAGTTGGCCGCCGCCGGCGCGATGGCGATCCAGCTGAAGGCGCGCTTGCGGTCGCCCACGTCGGTGGCCGAGCGGCCCACGTGGCGCTGCAGCGCGATCTGCGCGGTGTTGGCCGAGGCGCCCAGCAGCAGGGCCGACACGCACAAGGCGCCAAACACCGGCCACGCCGCCGCCAGCGCCGCGCCCGCGATGGCCGCCGCCACCGCCAGCAGCAGCGGCAGGTGCAGCCCGCGCCGGTCGGCCAGGCGCCCCGCGGGCAGCGCCAGAAACACGGCCGACAGCGAATACAGCGCCAGCAGCACCCCCACCGCCGCCGCGCTGTAACCCAGCTTGAGCGCCAGCAGCGGCGCGGCCAGGCGCGTGCCGGTCATGGCGCTGTGCACGCAGATTTGCGCCGACACCAGGCGCAGCAGCTCGCGCCCGGTCATGCGCGGCTCCGCGATCGGCTCACGCTTCGGCGTCCGGCTCGGCGGCGGGCAGCAGTGCCTGCGTCTGCGCCTCGGGCAGGGCTTCTACCGTCTTGAGAGCGCGGTTCATCATGTTGGTGCGGGTCTGCGCCGCATCCAGCGTCTTGACCACGCCCTCGGCCTGGTCCTTGACCTTGGCCACGAACTGGCCGAACTTGCCGAACTCGGTCTTGACCGCGCCCAGCACCTGCCACACCTGGCTGCTGCGCTGCTCCAGCGCCAGGGTGCGAAAGCCCATCTGCAGCGAGCTGAGCATGGCCAGCAGCGTGGTGGGCCCGGCCAGCGTCACGCGGTGCTCGCGCTGCAGCGCCTGCATCAGGCCGGGGCGGCGCAGCACCTCGGCGTACAGGCCCTCGGTGGGCAAGAACAGGATGGCGAAGTCGGTGGTGTGCGGCGGCTCGAGGTACTTGTCGGCCATGCTGCGCGCCTCCAGGCGGATGCGCGCCTCCAGCGCGCGGGCCGCAGCCTCGGCGCCCGGCGCGTCGGCGCGCTGCTGGGCGTCCAGCAGGCGCTCGTAGTCCTCGGTCGGAAACTTGGCGTCGATCGGCAACCACAGCGGCGCGCCATCTTCGCCGCGCCCGGGCAGGCGAATGGCAAAGTCCACCCGCTCCTTGCTGCCGGGCCGGGTGCCCACCTGCGCCGCGTACTGGTCGGGCGTGAACACCTGCTCCAGCAGCTGGCCCAGCTGCGCCTCGCCAAACAGGCCGCGCGTCTTGACGTTGGCCAGCAGGTGCTTGAGGTCGCCCACGCCCTGCGCCAGCGTCTGCATCTCGCCCAGGCCCTTGTGCACCTGCTCCAATCGCTCGGCCACTTGCTTGAAGCTCTCGCCCAGGCGCTGCTCCAGCGTGGCGTGCAGCTTCTCGTCCACCGTCTGGCGCATTTCGTCCAGCTTGGCGCTGTTGCTGGCCTGCAGCGTGCCCAGCTGCTGCTCCAGCGTGGCGCGCATCTCGGCGATGCGGCGCGCGTTGGCCTCGCTGAGCTGCTGCAACTGCTCGGTCAGCGTCTGCGACAGGCCGCCGCGCAACTGCGCCAGTTGCTGCGCAAAGGCGTCGATCTGCGCGTTCTGCGTGCGCGTGGTCTCCTGAGCCTGCTGCGTCATCGTCAGCCCCAGCGCCTGCAGCTGCGCCACCAGCGTGTCGCCCAGCGTGCCGCGCAGTTGCATCAGCTGCGCGGCCAGCGCATCGACCTGGGCGTTTTGCGTGCGCACCGCCTCGGCGCTCTGGCGCGTCACGGCGTCCTGAAAAGTGGCCAGGTTTTGCGCCAGCTCCTGCCGGCTGCTGCGCGCGCCCTCGCCCAGCTCTTGCCGCAGGCCGCGCTCCAGCCGCTCGCCGTGGCGCGCGGCCGACTGCTCCACGCACTGCTGCAGCTCCTCGCGCCCCGGCACATCCGCCGGCCGGCGCGGGCGGCGCAGCAGCAGCGCCAGGTTGACCAGCGCCAGGGCCAGCACCGCCCACAGCCACACGTCAGCGCCCGGCATGGTGATGCTTGTTCCTGATTTGATAGCTGCCGGCGCAGATTGTATGCTGGCTGCAGGTCGAAAAGACTCGTCTTGCGTGCCCGGGCGCGCTGGCGGAAAGGTTCATGCCCGCATTGTAGAAGCGTCGGATCAGACGAGCCTGCGCGAAGGTGGATGTTGATCCGACCCCGGTTTTTACACTCGTTTGATGCGGGTGATGGCGCTGGCCATGATGAGGCTGTTGGGAACGACGACTTCGTGGCCCTGCTGGTCGACCAGCACGGTGTTGCCCAGCGAGATCAGCCGCACGGTGGCATCGAAGGCACCCACGGACGAGGCCAGGTGAATCGCGTCGCCGACGCGGATGGTCCCGGACAGCACCAGCCAGAAACCGGCGACGAGGTTGCCGAGCGTGTTCTGCGCGGCAACGCCGACCACGACCGATATCACGCTGACCCCGGCCAGCAGCGCCGTGCCGAAGGCGCGCAACTCCGGAATCAAGTGCGCATAGAGCACGAACCCGAACAGGTAGGTCAGCAACTGCGCGAAGGCGCTGACGAAACCCAGCGCCGTGACATCGGTCAGGTGCTGTTGGATGCGGCGCGTGCCCCGGCGGATCAGCAGCGCGACGATAAACGACAGCGCGAAGGCCAGCACGCCCAGAACGACCGCGCCGACGACCGAGTTCGGGTTCAGCCAGCCCACGGCAGGGTCGGACGGAAGGGCCATCGTCCCGATCTCTCAACCCGCTCGCGCGGTGGGGTTCGGCGTGGGTTTGCCGATCTTCACCAGCCTGTTGCGATCGGTGTGGGCAAACGGCTCGGCCTGGCCAGGGATGATCAGCACCGTTTCCTGCTCGTAAGACCAGCTGCCGTCGTCGTGGATGGTGACGGTGATGGTGTAACGGTCGGTGCGAAACGCGTATTCCAGAAACGGATTGGAGCTGATGCCGTTCACCGTCGAGCCGCGCACCGCCTCCAGCCGAAACGACTTCGCGTCGGCGGCGGCCTGGCCCACCGCCATCGCGGTTTGTCCGCGCGGGATCGACAGCGTCTGGATCACGGTGCCGGTGGCCGGCTCCCACAGCCAGTAGCCGACCTGATCGTGCAGCGTCTCGGCCTCGTCCGGCTTGAGGATGTGGGTGTGGTAGCGCAGCCCGTAGAACAGCTGCGGCCCGTTGGTCTGCGCGTCGATCGGCTGCAGCTCGATGCGCTCGATGTACGGCTGCCGCTCCGGCCCGTCGGCCTTGGGGTTGACGTCCAGGCCCTGCGCGCTGGTCCAGATGCCCGCCATCGGCGCCAGCGGCCCCAGGTTGGCCAGCGTATCGGCGTCCGGCGTGGGCTCGGTGTAGATGTCTTTGGGATGGTTGGGCATGGGTGGTTCTTCCTCTCGTTGGCGATGCAGCTTAGCAGGCGGGTCGGTCCGGCTCGCGGCCCCACCGTGGCTCCGCGATGCGAACAACGTGACGCAAGTACCACCCCACTCGTTCAGGCGATCCGGCAATTAAGGCTCGGACTGTTCGAAGCCCAACCGAGGGATGGGGACCACGATGACCTCCAATGTGGCCGCATGAAAATATCTATCCGCCCTCAATTTCGACAAGTCCACCCGGCCTCGCGCAGAAGAGAAAGCATGAAGCTCGGGTGCTGCACCTTGTCAGATGGCACCGGCCTTGGGATTGGGGCCATATGCATTCGTGCCAGTCTCACTGTCTTGAACGGTGAAGACAAGAATAACAATGGCACCGACCAATGGAATCAACGCAATGAGCAACCACCAACCGCTACGCCCCGTGTCATGCAGGCGACGCACCCCCACCGCTACGGATGGAATAAGCAGCGCCAAGGACATGAGGCCACCAAGCAAACCCATGCCGGTTTCGCCGCTGAATGACCCCGTGACCCCATCGATGATGGAAAGACCAATAAAGATGAGGATGTAAAAAAGGAAGAAATACCAATATTCGGCACGTTGGGCGCGCCCAGAGAAGGTGGCGTATTTTTTCAGTGCAATAAGAAACCAGTTCATGCTTTCCCCCTATTGATTAGCGTCTCAAAGTTTTTTTGGAAATTGGAATCAGATCACAATCATTCCACCCAATCTTCCTTAAGGACACTCTGCAAAACCCTGTCTGCTGACGGCATGAGTGGCGCGACGGCAGATCAGGTTTCGTGATGCGCAATAGCGGCTCGATTTTCGGCACTTGGCGCCCGTGTTCGAGGCGCTGTGCCGGTTTTCAGATGCCCTTTGGCGCCCAGTAGGCGCACTCATGCCTGCGTCCCCTGCAAAATCGCCTTGCGCACCATCCACAGATTGCCCAGCGCGAACATTACCTGCAGTCGTGCCGTGTTCTTGGCCAGCCCGCGGTAGCGCACCTTGGCATGGCCGAACTGCTGCTTGATCAGCCTGAACGGGTGTTCGACCTTGGCACGGATGCTGGCCTTGATCTTCTCGAGCTGTTCAATCTTCGCCGCCAGTGCATTGCT
This sequence comes from Burkholderiaceae bacterium, assembly GCA_024235995.1. Taxonomy (NCBI): domain Bacteria; kingdom Pseudomonadati; phylum Pseudomonadota; class Betaproteobacteria; order Burkholderiales; family Burkholderiaceae; species Burkholderiaceae bacterium. The sequence goes on along the minus strand of JACKLI010000001.1, from coordinate 1,920,546 downwards.
CAGCTCCAGTGCCGCGCGCTTGCCCGGGCGCATGGCAATGTGCCAGTCCACGGCCAGCCCTTGGGCCTCCTGGCGCTTGTCCACGCCCTGGTAGCCTGCATCGGCGAACACGTCCGTCTCCTGCCCGTGCAGCAGCTGCGTGGCCTGCGTCACGTCATTGACGTTGGCCGCCGTGCCAATGACCGTGTGCACCAGACCCGATTGGGCATCCACGCCAATGTGCGCCTTCATCCCGAAGTGCCACTGCTTGCCCTTCTTGGTCTGGTGCATCTGCGGGTCCCGCTCACCTCTGTTGTTCTTGCTCGAACTGGGTGCCGCGATGATGGTGGCATCCACCACCGTGCCGGTCTTGAGCATCAGGCCTTGCCGGGCCAAGCCGGCATTGATCACGGCCATGATCTTCGGGGCGAGTTCGTGCTTCTCCAGCAGATGCCGAAAGCGCAGGATGGTGCTCTCGTCGGGCATGCGTGCGGCACCCTGCAGCCCGGCAAAGCGGCGGTACAACGGCCTTTCATGCAGTTCTTCTTCCATCGCCGGATCGCTCAGGTTCCACCACAGTTGCAGGCAGTGAATGCGCAGCATCGTCTCGATCGCGAACGGCGGGCGCCCTCCCAGCGCCTGGTGTGCGCCGCGGGCGTGTGGCTGAATCAGCGCCACCAACTCGCCCCACGGAACCACCAGATTCATCTCGTCAAGAAAGACCTCCTTGCGAGTCTTCTTGGGCAGCGGATCAAGGCCGAAGGTCATCTGTGTCATGTCCGCCATCGTCTCTCATCCTCTCGCCTCGCGCCAGTCTCGCCGGTTGGAGGTTTTGCAGAGTGTCCTTAACTGCAATTTGGAAGCCATTCAGATTTTTCGATTTCATCTGCGAATTGGGTATTTTCCTTGGCAATTTGCTTTAAAGTTGACAGCTTGCCTTCGTCAGACTGATCGGTATTTTGCGGATATTTTTTAGCAAACTGAAAAACAAGGAGACCACCGCATGTCTCCATATGAAAACTCTTATGAACATTGGATTCATAGATCGGATTTTTGGAGTCAGGTTCATAGATAATTTTGGCATATCCATTATTTCCCTTTATATACAAACTGTAATGCGGCTTTGGTTTCTCACGATCAAGCGCAACCTTTACTGTGTCAGCCCATTTCAATGGCGTAGCAGCCAAAGATTTTGCATAATTTAACGTGACAAGAGACGACCATTTTTCTATGGGTTCATTGTCTGTTGTGTATTCAAAAATTTCTCTGCCATTGGGCAATGAATTTTTATAGGCCAGGCTATACGTCTTTCCTGAATGAGTCATTTTTCAGGAGGTAAAAATTGCTGAGCACAAGCCGAACTGACGAAGCAAGTTAGCCATAGGAACTTCAGAAGGCGATGCATCATTTTTCTGCGAATAAAATAATAAGGAAGCTTAACCAATTAAATGGCGTCGATTCGACACTAGCCTGCACGATAACATGCTCAGTGCTGCTGGTGACGCACCTCAATCCCGGGTTTTCTTGTCATTTAGACAAACCTGAAATTTTGCACGCTGCGCCGCCTGCAAATTCGCCTGAGGCACACGCCGCGCCGCTCAAGCTGCTTGACCGCGTGTGCAGGCAGCGCGGCACGGGGCTGAGGGTATCGAGGGCGAGTATGGCGATGAGGCGTGGGATAATTACTATTATTTCAATAGCTTCTTGCGCATGATTGACAGGCGCCGCAGCCCATTTTGACCCTGATTTCGGCTATCCGGATTTCTGTGTTGAAGGAGGCTTCCGGTGATTGAGTGCCTCCGTGTGGAAACCGACGTTGCACAGCCCGCAAATGAGCTGCTGCCGGCGGGTGTTGCCGCGCACCAGAACGACCACGTTCGCCTTGTCGTCCTTGGTCCGTCCCAGCTCGCAGCCGCAGCTCTGGCACCGGTTGCCCTGTTCCCGCTTCAGGAGCTGCAACTGGGTGGGGTTGGCAGGGTAGACGGTCGCCAGCCGCCACGGCTCCAGCGGCCCCTTGCCGTACAGGAGACGGGCGCGCAGCACCTCGAAGGTGTACCCCCGGCCCTGCCGGTTGATGGTCTTGGCGACCCCGTTCAGCGCCTCGGTGTAGGCGTTGGTGATGGGGTGGTCGAAGTACGCCAGAATCTCCGTCCGCCAGTTCTTCATGGCGGTCGTGAGAGTCTTGAAGTCCGCCTTCAGGCTGGCTGGGATGGTCCCCGGGAAGGCGTCGAAGGCCGCCACGGCCTGCGCCTTGGGCAGGTCGTAGATGTTGTAGAACGCCTCTTTCAGCCCGTAGGCGGCGGCCAGCTCGGGCTCGTTGGCCAGCCACATGTCCAGATTGAACCGGCCCTTCTCGGCCAGCTTGGCGTACCGCATGTTCAGCATCGCCTTGGACTGGAGCCACAGGCGCCGCTCGCCAGCCTTGCGCTGCTTCTGGAGCCGGATGCGGACCCGCTCCATGCAGTAGTTCGCCATGCGGACGACGTGGAACTTGTCGATGACCACCGGTCGGCCAGGGAACATCTGGTGCGACACGTCCCGGTACGGCCGCCACATGTCGATGGCCACGCCCTTGACCCAGTGCCGGTCCTTGAACCGGTGCAGCCACCCCGCCAAGGTCGCCTTGTCCCGGTCCGGCAGCATGTCGAGGATGCGGCGCTCCCCGATGTCCGTCAGGACGCAGCGCATCTTCCCGTCGATTTGGGTCTCGTCGATGCCCAGCCAGTCTGGCATCTCCGGCCGGTGGCTGGCCTCCAGTTCGGCCATGTACTCCGCCCCCAGCGTCCGGACCGTCTTGTCGTCGCACCCCACGTTCTCCGCGATGCGGGTGAAGGTGTCCCGCAGGCTGTGGGCCTTGATGTAGGTGGCGCAGCGCTCCGTCATGCGCCGGCCCTCCAAGATGCCGCCCAGCGGCTGCAGGAAGGTCTCCTTGCAGGAGGTGCACCGGTATCGCTGGACCTTCGCCCGCAGCTTGGCCGGCTTCCCGCGCATCGGAATGTCGACGTAAGTAGTAGCTTTGGTGCCGTGCCGGTAGATGCAGTCGAGGGTGCCGCACTTTGGGCAGGCGGTAGGCATGGGCAGCGGGTACTCCGCCTCCAGCACGTCCGCCCCGTCCTCCTCGGTGCGACCCAGCACCGTCCAGCCCTTCAGGTCGAGGATGTCCGTCATCCCCGGATTGTCGTGTGGATGGGGTCACCGCTTGTCAATGGCGGCGAGGTACTTGGCTCGGGCGGCGTTGGCTCCCGCTGCGTAGTCGGTATCACCGTCACAGCGGTCGGAAGCGATGACAGCCCGGATGCGAGACAGCTCGCGCACCAGCATTTGCTGGGTGAAGGTGGCAATCCACACCGGCACATCGTTCTCCAAGACCGTGCCCTTGATGTACTTGGGGAAGGCGGGCTTCTGCCGGACGAGCTGCTCGGCAGCGCCCAACACGTCCTGCCAAGCCGGCAGCGCCGGCCTCTGGGGCGTGTCGATGCCCATTGGCGGGTCGCACACCTCCTCTTTGCCATGCTTCGCCATCGTCTGCCGGGCCAGTTTCCTTGCAGCGTCAATCTTGGCCAGCGCGCCCTCGTAATTCTCGTTCATAGCAGGAACCTCAGGATGAACCACGCGCAGTACAGGGCTGCGCAGATGAAGAAAAAGGCAGTCAATTCACTTCTCTCGGACCAAGACTTGAGCCGCCCGGAGAACCTCGCGTGCGAAGGTGCTGGGCAGGATATTCCCCGCCGCATCGAACGACCGACCCAAGCAGTCGGCCACATCTTGGTCCGTCAGCCGAGGCATCCGGTCATCGCATCCGTTCGCGCAGGAGCCCGTCTCGTTGCAGTAGTCTGCGTGCGGACATGGGCCGGTGGTCGCCTCGCCGTGATGCCACAGGAATGCGCAGTAGGCCGCCACATCCAGTGGGTCCCCTTTTGCAACGTGCTTCCGCAGTTCCTTGCGACACTCGCCCATCCAGTCGTCAGTCGCCCACCCGTCGGAGTAGCCGTACTTCTCCTCTGCGGCGGCGAGTTTTTCCTTCAGAGCTGCGGCGAACCGGTCCACAAGGGCGGCGGTCTTAGGATGCAGTTTCACTTGGTTTCCTTTCCACACGAAAATCCGACTCAGGAGGATACTGCATGGTCACCTGTTCCACAAGTTATTCCGGAGAGCCCTGATTTCAAGCCCCACCCGCCGGTGGGGCCGTGGGGTACTCAGGCCGCAGCATCCAGCGCCACGCGGCACGCCTTGCCGCTGCGCCCGCGCGGCACGGCGCAGCCCAGCTCGCCCAGCACGTGGATGGGCTCGGCGCCCTGGCGCTGGGCAAACTGCTGCAGCGCCAGGCGGCAGCGCTCGACGGCGGCGGCGGCGGCGGCGTCGCTGCCGGGCAGGCGCAGCACCAGGGTGCTGGGGCCCTGCTGGCGCAGCTGAAAGTCGAACACGCCGCCCTCTTCCTCCAGCACGGTGCACAGGGCCAGCGGCAGCAGGCTGACGTGCTCGCCGGCGCGGCGCGCGGGCACGCGCATCACGTCGTCGCTGCGGCCCTCGACCTCGATCACGGGCAGGCGCGAGCCGCAGGCGCAGCCTTCGCCGTGCCAGGTGATGCGGTCGCCCAGGTCGTAGCGGATCAGCGGCTGCACCGGGTTGGCCAGGTTGGTCAGCAGCACGGTGTGCGAGCGCTCGCCGGCGGGCACGGGGCGATGTTGCTCGTCCACCGGCTCCAGCAGCACCCAGTCGGCGTTGACGTGCAGGTGGCCGTGCGCGCATTCCCAGGCGATGGGCAGGAACTCCGACGTGCCGTAGCTGGCGCGCACGGCGGCGCCAAAGACGCGCGCCACGCGCTCGCGCACGGCGCGGCTCAGCGTCTCGCCGCCCATCATCACGCAGCGCGGGCGAATGCGCAGGCGCCCGGCCTCGGCCTCGTCGGCCAGCAGCGCGGCGGCCGTGGGGTAGGTGGCCAGCACGGTGGGCTGAAAGCGGTTGAGCTGCGCCACCAGCTCATCCACCGGCTGCATCACGCAAAAGCTGCGCGAGCTGGCGGCCACCCAGGGGTTGATGGCGCGCAGCCGCTCGAAGCTGACCACGCTGGCAAAGTGCCCGCCGGTGGCGGTGACCAGCGCATGGCGGTCGGCCGCGCCCAGCAGGTTGAGGGCGCCGAACGGATCGAAGGGCAGCGGCATGGCGCGCGCGGGCGGCCGGTGGCGCGTGGCCTCGATGGCGTCGTACACCGCCATGGCGCGCGCGTCCTGCACGAAGATGCCCGGCATGCCGCTGGTGCCCGAGCTTTCCCACACCACGTAGCGCCCCAGCCAGGGCTGGCCGGCGCGCGAGGCGTCGGCCGTGAAGGCGCGCAGCTCGTCCAGGCGCAATGCCGGGTCGGTCACCCATTCGTCGAAGCGCGCCATCAGCTCGGCGCGCCTGACGGGGGCCATGCGCTCGAGCGCGGGCGTGTCGCCGTCCATGCGCTCGCGGTACAGCGCCGAGCCGCGCGCGGCCTGCAGCAGCTGCTGCACGCGCGCCTGCTGGCGCTGCTCGATCAGCCAGGCCGGCGCGTGCGTGGCCAGCATCACGTCGTGCGCGGCCGACTGCAGGTGCAGGGCGTCGAAGACGGGAGCGTACGCGGCCGTCATGGCGCGCGCCCCGCGATGGAGTGGTGGTGGTGGGCGTGGTGAGCAGCCATGCTGTCTCCTCGTGGGATGGAGGAACGGCGCGCCACCACGGGGCAGGCTCGCCCCGCGCGGCACGCCCCCTTGCTTGCAAACGATCTCGACCTTCTTGCCTGTTCGAAGGCTGATCTTGCATCAAATCAAAAGTTCAACCTTGACGCAGGCCAACCCTTGGACTTGTGATTACGATCGGTTGAACAACCGGAGCACAACCGCCATGGCCCGCAGCAACAGCCCTTCCGTCTCGCGCAGCCCGCGCCGCGCCGTGCGCCCGGCCGGCATGGCCGTCGAGCGCGCCAACCCGGCCCACCTGGCCGAAACCCCCACCGAGAAGCTCGACCGCGTGGCGCAAAGCCAGGCGGCGGCGGCGTTTCGGCACCTGTCGCCCATCACGCTGGGCCTGGCCTGGGCCGACTGGGCCTGGCACCTGGCCGCCGCGCCGGGCCGCCAGCTGGAGCTGGCGACGCTGGGCGCCAAGCTGGCGCTGGACACGGCGCACGCCAGCGACGAAGGCCCGGGCCTGCAGGACGACGACCCGCGCTTTCGCGCCGAGGAATGGGCGCGCTGGCCCTTCAGCCAGTGGCGCGCCGGCTTTCGCAACGCCGAGGCCTTCTGGCGCGAGGCCGCCTGCGTGCCCGGCGTGAGCGAGCACCACGGGCAGCTGGTGAGCTTCTTCGCGCGCCAGTACCTGGACATGCTCTCGCCCGCCAACCACCCGCTGACCAACCCGGTGGTGCTGCAGCAAACCCTGCGCTCGGGCGGCGCCAACCTGGCGCAGGGCCTGCGCAACTGGGTGGCCGACCGCACGGGCGTGCCCACCGCCGAGGACGTGGCCAACCAGGGCCGCTTCGTGGTGGGCGGCAACCTGGCCACCACGCCGGGCAAGGTGGTGTACCGCAACCACCTGGTGGAGCTGATCCGCTACGCGCCGCAGACCGACAAGGTGCACCCCGAGCCGGTGTTCATACTGCCTTCGTGGATCATGAAGTACTACATCCTCGACCTGTCGCCGCACAACTCGATGGTGCGCCACCTGGTCGGGCAGGGCCACACGGTGTACATGGTGTCGTGGCGCAACCCCGACGAGTCGGACCGCGAGCTGTCGATGGACGACTACCTGGAGCTGGGCGTGCTCGAAGCCATGCGCGCGGCCCAGCACGACGCCGGCGGCGCACCGCTGCACGCCATGGGCTATTGCCTGGGCGGCACGCTGATGGCCATCGCCGCCGCCGCGCTGTCGGCCAAGGGCGGCGTGGAGGGCTACCACGACCTGCCGGCGCCGCGCACCCTCAGCCTGCTGGCGGCGCAGGTGGACTTTGCCGAGCCGGGCGAGCTGGGCCTGTTCATCGACGAGGGGCAGATCAACCTGCTGGACCACGTCACCAAGGGCCAGGGTTACCTGAGCGGGCAGCAGATGGCCGGCTCGTTTCAGTTCCTGCATTCGCGCGAGCTGGTGTGGACGCGGCGCATGCGCGAATACCTGATGGGCGAGCGCGAGCAGGGCAACGACCTGATGGCCTGGAACGCCGACACCACGCGCCTGCCCGCGCGCATGCACCACGAATACCTGGTGGCGCTGTACCTGAAGAACGCGCTGGCCCACAACCACTACCTGGTGGCCGGCCGCCCCGTGGCGCTGGCCGACCTGCGCATGCCCATCTTCCTGGTGGGCACCGAGCGCGACCACGTCTCGCCCTGGCGCTCGGTCTACAAGCTGCACCTGCTCACGGCCACCGAGATCACTTTCGTGCTGGCCAGCGGCGGGCACAACGCCGGCATCGTCAGCGAGCCCGGCCACCCGCGCCGGTACTACCGCGTGGCGACGCGACCCGAGCGCGGCGAATGGGTGAGCGCCGACGAGTGGCTGCAGCAGGCACCGCGCGTCGAAGGCTCGTGGTGGCCCGCCTGGCAGGGCTGGCTGGCGGCGCACTCGTCGGCCCCCGTCAAGGCCAGGCCCATCCCCGCCGGCCACGTGCTGGGCGACGCGCCGGGCGACTACGCGATGCAGCGCTACGCCGAGCCTTGATGATCGAATCAGCCTCCAGCCCGCGTCAAGACTACCCAAGACGCTATCGTTTCAGGATACATCCGGCCCCATGGCGCGCGCCGCCCGCGGGTCGTACAGCCAGCGGCGCAGCTTGACCAGGCGGATGCGCCCGGCCTGGGGGTGGCGCGGGTTGACGAGCAGGTTGCCCTCCTCCGGCACGACGACCGAGGGCACCTCGGCCACGCACGAGGCGCCGCCCTGCGCCCAGGCCGTGCCCCAGGCAATGCTCACGCGCCCGGGCGGCAGCGCGTCCCAGCCCACGTTGACGGCGGGGTCGAACACGGCGCGCGCGGCCCACACATCGGCCGGCACGTCGACGCGCACCAGGTAACGGTTGAGCGGCAGCGCCAGGCCGCCGCCCAGGTGCACCACCGTCTCCAGGCAGGCCAGCGCGCGCGTGCTGCTGGCGTACAGCAGGGGCGTGCCGCGCGCGTTCCAGCGCCCGCCGCTGCGCTCGGCGCCGGCGCCGCTGGCGTCGTCGGCGGTGTAGTCGGGCGTGTCGGTGGCGATGCGCCAGAACGCCAGCGCCTCAGGCATACACGCCCGACTGCATTTGCAGCAGCAGCGTGGCCAGGGCCTCGCGGCCGTCGGCGGTGTCCAGCAGCTCTTGCGGGCACAGGCCGCCCAGGGCCGCCACGGGCTGCGCCATCCAGCCGGCAAACCAGCGCGCGGCGTTGAAGCCGGCCGGCGCCTGGCCCGACGCGCGCACCATGGCATCGACCTGCCCGATCAGGCGCGACAGGCCCACCAGCTTCTCGCTCTCGCCCTCCGACAGGCGCGCGCGCGCGGCGATCTTGCGCTCGACCGTGGAGCGCGCCAGGCCGACGGCGCGCATCAGCTGCTCGCGCGGCAGGCCCATGGCCACGCTCATCTCCTGCACCGTGCGCGCGGGCACGCCCTGCTTGACCAGGCGCACGCGCTCGAGCGCCGACAGGCCAAAGGCATCGCCCTGCCCCGCCGCGGGCGCGCCCACAAAGTACGTGGCGCTGCGCTCGCGCGCGGCATGGGCGGCGGGCTCGGGTGCGGTGGGGTAGACAGACATGCGGATCTCCAATCGAGAATTAATTTACTCTCAATCGAGACATCATGCAAGACCCTGGCCGCGCTCCCCGGCGCGCAGCATGCCGCCCACGATCAGCGCCTGCGCCGCGTAGTAGCTGGCCAGCACCCAGACCTGCGCGCCCGGCAGCGGCGTGACGAAGCGGTTGATGGCCAGCAGCGAATCGCTCAGCATGAAGCAGCACGCCCCCAGCGCCACCCCCAGCGCCGCGCGATCGCGGTGCACGGCCCAGCGGCCCCAGGCCTGGGCCGCCATCAGCGCGATCACCAGCACATAGGCGGCCACCGGCCCGCGCAGCGCCGCCGGCAGGCCGCCCCACCACAGGAAGGCGTACATGCCGGCCCCCAGCGCCAGCGTCGCCGCCAACGCCGCGCGCTGCCCGAACCAGGGCACGCCCTGGCGGAACAGCGCGATGTAGCCCAGGTGCGCCAGCAAGAAGCTCACCAGGCCGGGCATGAACCGGCCGGGCAGCATCAGGAACACGTCGCCCGCCAGCGAGCCCAGCAGGGCCGCCAGCAGCAGAAGCCGCGAGCGATTCAAGCCCAATCGGCCGCTGGCCCGCTCCGAACATGCGCTGAAAGCTACGGCAACGATAGCAAACCCCATCGCCGCCGGCTTGGCCAGCACATGCCACTCGCGCAGGCCCAGCGCGCTGGTGGCGGTGGCCAGCGCGCCGGCCTCGATCATCAGCGCCTCCCACATGCCGATGCGCCCCTGCATGGCCGCGCCCAGCGCCCACTGGCAGGCGACAAGCGCCGCGAACCAGATGGCGTTGGTGGCCAGCGGCGCGCCTTCGGCCTGCCACAGAAAGGCCGCCACGCCGCCCAGCAGCAACACGAACTGCACGCCGGCAAACCCGCGCAGCGCGGGCGACATGGTCGGGTTGAACACGGGCATGCGCGCGATGTCGAAAGCGGGTTTGGGAAAGCGCTCGGCCACATCCGCCGGCCGCCAGCCCGGAGGCTTGAGCCACACGCCCAGCTTGTCGGCCCAGGAGCGCGCGTGCCAGCTGTCGCGCGCCAGGCCGGCATACACCTGCGCGTTGGCCCACAGCGGGTCCCAGCTGTTCAAGAGGCCCCGCGTGCCGTACACGCAGGGCTCGCGCGCATCCTCGTCCTCGAAGCTGCCGAAGATGCGGTCCCACACGATCAGGATGCCGCCGTAGTTCTTGTCCACGTAGCGGTCGTTGACGGCGTGGTGCACGCGGTGGTTGCTGGGGCTGCAGAACCAGCGGTCGAACCAGCCCAGGCGCCCCACCTGCTCGGTGTGCACCCAGAACTGATACAGCAGATCGATCAGGCCGACCACGGCAAACACCAGCGGCGGCACGCCCGCCAGCGCCATCGGCACATAAAACAGCCAGCCCAGGACAGCGCCCGAGCTGGTCTGGCGCAGCGCGGTGGACAGGTTGTAGTCCTGGCTCTGGTGGTGCACCGCGTGCGCCGCCCACAGCACGGCCACGCGGTGGCCGGCGCGGTGATACCCGTAGTAGCACAGGTCGTAGAACAGCAGCGCCAGCACCCAGCCCGCCGCGCCGTGCCAGAACGCATCGTCGCGCCACAGCGCCAGCGTTTGCCAGGCCAGCGTGTACAGCCCCAGGCGCAGCAGGCGCGTGAACACCGCGCTGGTCTGGCTGAGCATGCCCAGGCTGATGCTGCTGACCGCGTCGGCCAGCCGGAACACCGGCCGTCCGCGCCAGCGGCCCGCGGCCCACTCCAGCGCCATCAGCAGCAGGAATGCGGGCGTGACGAGGACGATGATCTGGCTGCCGGACATGGTGCCGATTCTCGGCGAAACGTCCGCCTTCGCCCGGGGTGCCCAGTGGGTCAAGGACAAGTGGAGTTGCCCGACGCGCGAAGCCCTGGCCGCCGCCGACCTGCCCGACGGCACCACGATTTACACATTGCGGCATAGCGTCATCACCGACATGGCCGGCACTGGCGTCAACTTGATGACCGTGGCGCAGATTGCCGGCACCAGCATCTTGATGATCCAGAAGCACTATGGACACTTGACCGGCGATCAGGCGCGCGCTGCGCTGGAAAGGACGGCGCTGTGAGCGACGAAGAAATTGAAGATGCGTTCAAGCTATGGCTGCATTGGGACTTCGCCGTAGCCGACTTGGCCAAGGGCAAGCCCGACGCGTTCTGTGAGCTGCTGCGCAGCAAAGAGCAGATATCCGCCCTCGTGCGCCCGTTCTTGGCCGACCTGATCGACGGCACCCTACCGCCGCCGCCATCAAGCACCTGAAGCGCCAGCGCCGTGGAGACAGCCGGGCCACACTGCTGGCCGCGCGCAAAGACGCCATCTACGACCTGGCCCAGCGTTACGGCCGGACGTGGGACACCACCGAAAAACGGTTCAAGCAAGCGCTGGCTGAACTGAGGCGGGTACGAAGTGCGTGAAGTCGTACCCCATCGCTTTCGGATTCCAAACTCCAACAGTGCAAGAATGCATTCCGTGGCTGGATATTCATACATCCAAAAAGGAAAGGCCGGTGCTACCAACACCAGCCTTTCCGCCGCGCAGTCTCGCAACAGCACGGCACCCTTACCGAGTGCTAAACATCATAGGGCACTTTGCCCTGCGGGTTGTTGCGAGTTTCCCTATCTTGTTACAGGAAAACCAATGCAACCAACCCAGACCATCACATCTTCTACGACCCGTTCCGAGGCTCCGGCCACTACATCCGGTTCGACCGTCAAATTGATCTGCCTGCCCGGCATTCTTGAGCGCGTCACCATCAGCCGCTCCGACTGGCTCCAAGGCGTCAAGGCTGGCATTTACCCGGCACCCGTGCGCCTGAGCCCGCGCCGTGTCGCCTGGCGCGAGTCCGACATCAACGAGTTCATCAACGGCCTGGCTGCTCAGTAAGGGGGCTGCCATGATCGTCATGAATGCCACCCCGGCAGGCGGAGCCGTGCCTGCAACCATCACCTTGACCGCGAAGGGCGGTGAGGCCCGTGTGGACAGCCGCCTGATCGCCCAGGCCATGGACACCAAGCACCAGAGCACGTTCGAGCTGGTGAAGCGGTATCAGTCTGATCTTGAAGCCCTCGGAATACTCCCGTTTCAAACGGGAGAAATCAGAGGTCGAGGCCAGCCCGAGAAGTTCGCGCTGCTGAACGAGGATCAGGCCCTGTTCCTGCTGGCCCTGAGCAAGAACACCAAGCGCGTGGTGGAGCTGAAGCTGAAGCTGGTCAAGGCGTTCAGCGAGGCCCGCCGCGCCGCTGAGTTGCATACCGAGTACCTGCCCGGCTATCACCAGTTGCACGACCAACTACACCGCCTGGCCGGTGGTTCACCGCACGAGCGATTCGTTCACGTCAACATCAACAAGCTGCTGAACCGAACGGCAGGCATCGAAGCGGGCCAGCGTCCCCGTGCAGACGTGCCGCACAAGGCCATGCTGATTGCAGCTCAGCACCTGGCCGCCCAAGCCATGCAGGGAGCTGCTGACCATCACGAAGGCTACGCGCGTGCCAAGAGGGCGCTGGAGCCGTTGGCGCTGATCGGGGGCCGGAAATGATGGCTGAACAGCTTTACCGTGCTGGCACGTTAAACGTGAGCGCCACACCAAAGACCGCGTAGCTCTCCCAAAATTTTGGGGTAGCGGGTGAAGCTGGAAACACTTGCCGTATTCTTGCCGTACCGAAAGAAAAACGCTCCGATGTTTGCAGCATCGGAGCGTTTGTGAATGCTGGTGGGTGATACATGGATCGAACATGTGACCCCTGCCGTGTGAAGGCAGTGCTCTACCGCTGAGCTAATCACCCGCTTCGCCTTGCAGCGAAGGGCGAATTATAGCGTGCATTTTTCGGCCTTCCAGATCGCGCGGCCGCCGCTGGCCTTGTCGATCTCGGCCAGCACCGCGGCATGGGCCGCCAGCTCGGCCTCGCTGGCCGCGAGCACGGGCAGATCGAAGCCGCTCAGGTCCACGCGCTCGGCCTGCGCGCCCGCCTCGTCCACCTCGCCCAGGTCGATCAGCAGCGCCTCCTGGCCGCGCGTGAGGTTGATGTAGACGTCGGCCAGCAGCTCGGCGTCGAGCAGCGCGCCGTGCAGGGTGCGGCTGGAGTTGTCCACCTCCAGGCGGTCGCACAGCGCGTCCAGGCTATTGCGCTTGCCCGGGTACAGCTGCTTGGCCATGGCCAGGGTGTCGGTCACGGCCTCGACAAAATGCCCGAAGGGCGGCTGGCCGACGCGCTCGAGCTCCTTGTCCAGAAAGCCGACGTCGAACGCGGCGTTGTGGATGATGATCTCGGCGCCCTCGACGTAGCGCAGGAAGTCGGCCGCCACCTCGGCGAACTTGGGCTTGTCGCGCAGGAACTCGTTGCTGATGCCGTGCACCTTGAGCGCGTCCTCGTGGCTGTCGCGCTCGGGGTTCAGGTACAGGTGCAGGTTGTTGCCGGTCAGCTTGCGGCCCACCAGCTCGACGCAGCCGATCTCGATGATGCGGTCGCCCCCCTCGGCCGACAGGCCGGTGGTCTCGGTGTCCAGGACGATCTGGCGCGTCATACCCGAAACGATTCGCCGCAGCCGCAGCGGTCGCGCTCGTTGGGGTTGTTGAAGCGGAAGCCCTCGTTCAGGCCCTCGCGCACGTAGTCGAGCTCGGTGCCGTCGATGAAGCCGAGGTTCTTGGGGTCGACCAGCAGCTTGACGCCGTGCTGCTCGATCACGAGGTCGCCGGGCGCCACCGCGTCGACGTATTCCAGCTCGTAGGACAGGCCCGAGCAGCCGGTGGTCTTGACGCCCAGGCGCACGCCCACGCCGGCGCCGCGCTTGGCCAGGTGAGCACTCACATGCCGCGCGGCGGCTTCGGACAGATGGATGGTCATGGTGAAAACAGGCAGGGGTTGGGCACCAAGGTGCAATGCGGCAAGCGTACCGCCAATCGGGCGCGCCTGCAGGGGCGCCCGCCATAGGCCGCCAGAACTATGCTTTTGATAGCTGGCCGGGCAATATCGGCAGGGGCCTGGTGCCGATTTTAATGTGAATCGCTCAGGGGTGCCGCCCCTTGCCCGCGCAGCCGCGCCACGCCCTGGCGCAGCAGCTCGGCGGCGCGGTCGATCTCGGCCTCGGTGGTGAAGCGCCCCAGGCTGATGCGCAGCGAGGCGTGGGCGCGCTCGTCGCTGGCGCCCAGCGCGCGCAGCACGTGGCTGGGCTGCGGGCTGCCCGAGCTGCAGGCCGAGCCGCTGGACAGCGCCAGCTCGGGCGTGGCCAGCATGAGGGCCTCGGCGGCCACGCCGTCGAAGGCGATGTTCAGGTTATGCGGCACGCGCTGCGTGGGGTGGCCGTTGATGTGCATCCCGCCCACGCCCTGCAGGCCGCGCAGCAGCCGCTGGTGCAGCGCCTGCGCATGGGCGGTGTCGCGCGGCAGCTCCTGCGCGGCGATGCGAAAGGCCTCGCCCATGCCCACGATCTGGTGCGTGGCCAGCGTGCCCGAGCGCAGGCCGCGCTCGTGCCCGCCGCCGTGCATCTGCGCCGCCAGGCGCACGCGCGGCTCGCGGCGCACCACCAGCGCGCCGATGCCCTTGGGGCCGTGGGTCTTGTGCGCCGTCAGGCTCATCAGGTCGACCGGCAGCGTGGCCCAGTCGATGGCCAGCTTGCCCGTGGCCTGCGCGGCGTCCACATGCAGCAGCACGCCGCGCGCGCGGCACAGCGCGCCCAGGGTGGCGATGTCCTGCACCACGCCGATCTCGTTGTTGACCAGCATGACGCTGGCCAGGATGGTGTCGGGGCGCAGCGCGGCGGCAAAGGCCTGCGCGTCGACCAGGCCGTCGGCGCCGACGTCCAGCAGGGTCACGTCGAACCCCTGGCGCTGCAGCGCCGCCAGGGTGTCGAGCACGGCCTTGTGCTCGGTGCGCACGCTCAGCAGGTGGCGGCCGCGCGCGGCGTGCTGCTGGGCGGCGCCGGCGATGGCCAGGTTGTCGGACTCGGTGGCGCCGCTGGTCCAGACGATCTCGCGCGCGTCGGCGCCGACCAGCGCCGCCACCTGGCGGCGCGCGGCCTCGACGGCCTGCTCGGCCTCCCAGCCCCAGGCGTGGCTGCGGCTGGCCGGGTTGCCGAAGCGCTCGCCCAGCCAGGGCAGCATGGCCTGCACCACCCGCGGGTCGACCGGCGTGGTGGCGCCGTGGTCCAGGTAGATCGGCCGCGGCGGCGTCATGGCGCGGCGCCGATGCCGGCGCGGCTCACTTGTTGGTCAGGCCGCCCAGCGCGAACACCGAGTTGGGCGCGGTGATGCGGATCGGCTTGACCACCGGCGCGGCCGAGATGGCGCGCTTGGCGGCGGGGCGGTCTTCCAGCTCGAAGCCGTTGGCGTGCTGCTCGTCCACCAGCTTTTGCAGCGTGACCGACTGCAGGAAGTCCAGCATGTGCACGTTGAGCGCGGCCCATAGGTCGTGCGTCATGCAGCGCCCGCCGTCGGCGCGGCAGTTCTCGCGCCCGCCGCAGTGGGTGGCGTCCAGCGGCTCGTCGACCGAGGTGATGATGTCGGCCACGGTGATGTCGCCGGCCTTGCGCCCCAGCGAATAGCCGCCGCCGGGGCCGCGCGTGGATTCGACCAGCTCGTTGCGGCGCAGCTTGCCGAACAGCTGCTCCAGGTAGGACAGCGAGATCTGCTGGCGCTGGCTGATGGCCGCCAGCGTGACGGGGCCGCCGTCCTGGCGCAGCGCCAGGTCGATCATGGCAGTGACCGCAAACCGGCCCTTGGTGGTAAGGCGCATGGCCAACTCCTTGCTGATGAGAAATGCGGCGGACCGTGGCCGACGGGGCACTGTGCGCGCGTCCCGCGCTGCCCCGCAACCAAATCCGACTGTTTTCCTCAAGTATAGACCAATCCCGACTGAAAACTAGGGGCTTGGCTGGACATTCGCGCAAAAGTTGATCTGGTTCAAGCTGCCGCGCTGCCCTCGCCCGCCGCGCCCAGCACGCGCTGCTTGAGCGCCGCCAGCTGGTCGCGCACGCGCGCCGCCTGCTCGAACTCCAGGTTGCGCGCGTGCTCGAGCATCAGTTTTTCCAGCCGGCGCAGCTCGCGCGACAGGTCTTTTTCGGACAGCGCCTCGGGCTCGGCCACCGCCGTGGCCCGCATGCGCTCGGCCTCGCGCCCGGCTTTTTCGCTGTACACGCCGTCGATCAAGTCGCGCACCTGCTTGACGATGCCGCGCGGGGTGATGCCGTGCTCGGCATTGAAGGCCACCTGTTTGGCGCGCCGGCGCTCGGTCTCGCCCATGGCCTTTTTCATCGAGTCGGTGATGCGGTCGGCGTACAAAATGGCCTTGCCGTTGACGTTGCGCGCCGCCCGGCCGATGGTCTGGATCAGGCTGCGCTCGGCGCGCAGAAAGCCTTCCTTGTCGGCGTCCAGGATGGCCACCAGCGACACCTCCGGGATGTCCAGCCCCTCGCGCAGCAGGTTGATGCCCACCAGCACGTCGAAGCTTCCTAAGCGCAGGTCGCGGATGATTTCCACGCGCTCGACCGTGTCCACGTCGCTGTGCAGGTAGCGCACCTTCACGCCGTTCTCGCTCAGGTATTCGGTCAGCTGCTCGGCCATGCGCTTGGTCAGCGTGGTGATCAGCACGCGCTCGTTCTTCTCCACGCGGGTGCGGATTTCCTGCAGCACGTCGTCGACCTGGTGCGTGGCGGGGCGCACCTCGACCTCGGGGTCCACCAGGCCGGTGGGACGCACCACCTGCTCCACCACCTGGCCGGCGTGCTGTTTCTCGTAGTCCGCCGGCGTGGCGCTGACGAAGATGACCTGGTGCATGCGCCGCTCGAACTCGGCAAACTTCAGCGGCCGGTTGTCCAGCGCCGAAGGCAGGCGAAAGCCGTATTCCACCAGCGTGGTCTTGCGCGAGCGGTCGCCGTTGTACATGGCGTTGAGCTGGCCGATCATCTGGTGGCTTTCGTCCAGGAACATGATCGCGTCGCGCGGCAGGTAGTCGGTCAGCGTGGCCGGCGGCTCGCCCGGCGCCGCGCCCGACAGGTGGCGCGTGTAGTTCTCGATGCCCTTGCAGTGGCCCAGCTCGGCCAGCATCTCCAGATCGAACCGCGTGCGCTGCTCCAGCCGCTGGGCCTCCACCAGCTTGCCTTCGGCCACGAAGTATTTCAGCCGCTCGGCCAGCTCCAGCTTGATGGTTTCCACCGCCGCCAGCGTCTTCTCGCGCGGCGTCACGTAATGGCTGGACGGGTACACCACGAAGCGCGGCACCTTCTGCTGGATGTGGCCGGTGAGCGGATCGAACAGGGCCAGGCTTTCCACCTCGTCGTCGAACAGCTCGATGCGCACCGCCAGCTCGCTGTGCTCGGCCGGAAACACGTCGATGGTGTCGCCGCGCACGCGGAAGGTGCCGCGCTGAAAGTCCATGTCCTGGCGCTGGTACTGCATGCGCACCAACTGCTGGATGGCGTCGCGCTGGCCCTGCTTGCCGCCCGTCTTCAGGATCATCCGCATCTGCAGATAGTCCTCGGGTGCGCCGATGCCGTAGATGGCGCTCACTGTGGCCACGATCACCGTGTCGCGCCGCTCCAGCACGCTCTTGGTGGCCGACAGGCGCATCTGCTCGATGTGCTCGTTGATGGCGCTGTCCTTCTCGATGAACAGGTCGCGCTGCGGCACGTAGGCCTCGGGCTGGTAGTAGTCGTAGTAGCTGACGAAGTACTCCACCGCGTTCTTCGGAAAAAACTCGCGGAACTCGCTGTACAGCTGCGCCGCCAGCGTCTTGTTGGGTGCGAACACGATGGCGGGCCGCCCCAGGCGTGCGATCACGTTGGCCATGGTGAAGGTCTTGCCCGAGCCGGTGACGCCCAGCAGGGTCTGGAACGCTTCGCCGTTTTCCACCCCCTCCACCAGCTGCTCGATGGCCGTGGGCTGGTCGCCCGCCGGCGGATAGGGCTGGTAGAGCTGGAAGGGCGAGTCGGGGTAGCTGACGAACCGGCCTTCGGGCAAGGAAGGCGAAGCAACGGCATGGATCGGGGTGGACATCGGCAAGGACAGCGGCAAGGGCCGGCAAACGCGCCGTAAAATTTCGGGCGAACCGGCTAGGCTAACCGAGTCGGCGCTTTCTTGCCACCCGCTGGCGCTCCCACCGCAAGGATTTTTCTCATGTCGCTGTTTTCCGCCGTCGAGCTCGCCCCGCGCGACCCCATCCTGGGCCTGAACGAGCAATTTGCCGCCGACACCAAGCCCAACAAGGTCAACCTGGGCGTGGGCGTGTACTTCGACGAAAACGGCAAGCTGCCGCTGCTGCAGTGCGTGCAGGCGGCCGAGAAGCAGCTCATGGCCACGCCCAAGCCGCGCGGCTACCTGCCCATCGACGGCATCGCCGCGTACGACGACGGCGTGAAGAAGCTGGTGTTCGGCGCCGATTCGGAGCCCTACCGCTCGGGCCGCGTGGCCACCGTGCAGGGCCTGGGCGGCACCGGCGCGCTGAAGATCGGCGCCGACTTCCTCAAGCACCTCAACCCCAATGCCAAGGTGCTGATCAGCGACCCGAGCTGGGAAAACCACCGCGCCCTGTTCACCCAGGCGGGCTTCCCGGTCGGCACCTACCGCTACTACGACGCGGCCACGCGCCAGCTCGACTTTGCCGGCATGCTGGCCGACCTGCAGGCCGCCGCAGCCGGCACCATCGTGGTGCTGCATGCGTGCTGCCACAACCCCACGGGCTACGACATCAGCGCCGCGCAGTGGGACCAGGTGATTGCCGCCGTCAAGGCGCGCGGCCTCACGCCCTTCCTGGACATGGCCTACCAGGGCTTTGCCGAGGGCATCGCCGAGGACGGCGCCGTGGTCGGCAAGTTCGTCGCCGCCGGCCTGACGTTCTTCGTCTCGACCTCGTTTTCCAAGAGCTTCAGCCTGTACGGCGAGCGCGTGGGCGCGCTGTCGGTGCTGTGCGCCGACAAGGACGAGGCGGTCCGGGTGCTCAGCCAGCTCAAGATCATGATCCGCACCAACTACAGCAACCCGCCCACGCACGGCGGCGCGGTGGTGGCCACGGTGCTGGGCGACGCCACGCTGCGCGCGCAGTGGGAGCAGGAGCTGGCCGGCATGCGCACCCGCATCAAGGCCATGCGCAAGAAGCTGGTGGAGGGCCTGAAGGCCGCCGGCGTGCAGAAGGACATGGGCTTCATCACCACCCAGGTGGGCATGTTCAGCTACTCGGGCCTCTCCAAGGAGCAGATGGTGCGCCTGCGCAGCGAGTTCGGCGTGTACGGCACCGACACCGGCCGCATGTGCGTGGCGGCGCTGAACGAGAAGAACATCGACTACGTATGTCAATCGATCGCGAAGGTGATGTAAGCCAGCGCCGTCCCCAATAAAAAACCGTGGCTGAGGCCACGGTTTTTTATTGACCCCGCACTCAAGGCCGCGGAGCAGGCCATGCCAGGGCACCCCTGGCCGGGGTCTCCCCGGTCAGAGGGTGCGCCCCCTTGAAGGGGGGAAGCGAAGCGGAACGAAGTCCGCGCAGCTTGGGGGTGGTTCAATAATCGTCGCTGCTGCCCGCCGCCAGGCTCTCGAAGCGCGTGAGCGGCTTGATGAAGGCCAGCTTGACGGTGCCCGTGGGCCCGTTGCGCTGCTTGCCGATGATGATTTCGGCCACGCCGGGCTCGCGCGATTCCTTGTTGTAGTAGTCGTCGCGGTAGATGAACATGATGATGTCGGCGTCCTGCTCGATGGCGCCCGACTCGCGCAGGTCGCTCATCATGGGGCGCTTGTCGGTGCGCTGCTCCACCGAGCGGTTGAGCTGCGACAGCGCGATCACCGGGCACTGCAGCTCCTTGGCCAGCGCCTTCAGGCCGCGCGAGATCTCGCCCAGCTCGGTGGCGCGGTTTTCATCGCTGCCGCTGCTGCCGCTCATCAGCTGCAGATAATCGACCACGATCAGGCCCAGCTTGCCGCACTGGCGCGCCAGGCGGCGGGCGTTGGCGCGCAGCTCGGCGGGCGTCAGGCCCGGCGTCTCGTCGATGTGCAGGCTGACGTTGCGCAGGCGCTCGATGGCCTCGGTCAGGCGCGGCCATTCCTCGTCGGTCAGCCGGCCGGTGCGCAGGTGGCCCTGGTCGATGCGGCCGATGGAGCCGACGATACGCACCGCCAGCTGCGAGGCGCCCATTTCCATCGAGAACACCGCCACCGGCAGACCCTCGTTCAGCGCCACGTGCTCGGCGATGTTGATGGCGAACGCCGTCTTGCCCATGGATGGGCGCGCGGCCAGCACCACCAGGTCGCCCGCCTGCAGGCCGGCGGTCATGCGGTCCAGGTCGTAAAAACCCGTGGGCACGCCGGTGACGTCGTTGGGGTTGTCGGCCATCTCCTGCACGCGGTCGAGCAGCTGCACGACCAGGCTGTCCATGGCCTGAAAGCCCTGCTTCATGCGCGAGCTCTGCTCGCCGATCTTGAAGATCTTGCTCTCGGCGTCGTCCAGGATGGCGGCCACCGCGCGGCCCTGGGTGTTGAAGGCGCTGGTGGCGATGTCGTCGCTGGCGCTCACCAGCTGGCGCAGGATGGAGCGCTCGCGCACGATCTCGGCGTAGCGGCGGATGTTGCTGGCGCTGGGCACGTACTGCGCCAGCGCGTTGAGGTAGGCCAGCCCGCCGATCTCGTCGCCCTTGCCCTGGCGCTGCAGCTCCTCGTGCACGGTGATCACGTCGGCCGGCTTGCTGTCGGCCACCAGCTTGGCCAGCACGCCGTACACCAGCCGGTGCTCGTAGCGGTAGAAGTCGCCCTCGATCAGCACGTCGCCCACGCGGTCCCAGGCGCTGTTGTCCAGCAGCAGGCCGCCCAGCACGCTGGACTCGGCCTCGATGGAATGCGGCGGAATGCGCAGCTGGGCGACCTGGCGATCGAGCGGCGCGTCGTCGCCGAGCGCGGCGTAGCTGGGATCAAAAACGGTGGACATGGGCGGATCGAAACAACATCGGCCCGATCCTACGCGCTCCGATCGGCGCCGTCACAGGACAAGTCTGTGGATAAGCGGTGGGCACGCCGTGGAAAGGGCGCGCAGATCACAGCAACCGGGCCGCATCCGCACGGCCACGACCCGGTTTCAGCTTCTTACTCGATCGCCAGGCGCTGCGCGGCGCTGGGCAGCTTCTTGGGCAGGGTCAGCGTCAGCACGCCGTTGTCGTACTTGGCCTTGGCCTGCGCCTGGTCGATCTCGGCCGGCAGCTGGAAGCTGCGCGCCACCGCGCCGTAGTAGCGCTCGCTGCGCAGCACCTTCTCGCCGCTGGACTGGCTGTCCTGCTGCTTGATCTCGGCGCGCAGCGTGACGACGCCGCCATCGATCGACACCTGGATCTCGTCCTTGCTGACGCCCGGCACCTCGGCCTGCACCACGTAGCCGGCATCCGACTCCTTGACGTCAACGCGGATCCGCGCCGCGCTGGGCAGCGGATCGCCGTGCAGGGGCTTGATGAAAAAGCCCGGCGCGACATCGCGAAAGAAGTCGTCGAACAGGCTGTTGCGAAGCTGTTGGTTGGTCATGACACTCTCCTGATGAACACGGCGCCATTGCCGCATGCACCCCAGTTCAGGGCCAGGCGGCGGCTTTCAAGGCCCGCGGCCGCTCAGCCCGGCGCGCGACACCACCGCCTCAGGCGTGGGAAAATGCGCCTTTCGCCGTCGCCATCGGGCGCCCGGTCGCTGCTCTTTCCCACAAATCATGTCGTCCTCCCTGCACCCCATGCTCAACGTGGCCATCCGGGCCGCCCGCGCCGCCGGCGCCATCATCAACCGCGCCGCGCTCGACGTCGAGGCCGTGCGCATCTCGCAAAAGCGCGCCAACGACTTCGTCACCGAGATCGACCACGCCAGCGAGGACGCCATCATCGACACCCTGCTGACGGCCTACCCGCAGCACGGCATCCACGCCGAGGAGTCGGGCCGCACGCGCGGCAACCCGCGCTCCGACCACGTCTGGATCATCGACCCGCTGGACGGCACCACCAACTTCATCCACGGCTTTCCCGTCTACTGCGTCAGCATCGCACTGGCCGTCGCCGGGCGCGTGGAGCAGGCCGTGGTGTACGACCCCACGCGCAACGACCTGTTCACCGCCACGCGCGGGCGCGGCGCCTTCCTGAACGAGCGGCGCATCCGCGTCAGCAAGCGCACGCGGCTGCAGGAGAGCCTGATCGCCACCGGCTTCCCGTACCGCCAGGGCGACGACTTCGACGGCTACCTGCGCCTGATGGGCGAGCTGATGCGCCACACCGCCGGCCTGCGCCGCCCGGGCGCCGCCGCGCTCGACCTGGCCTACGTGGCCGCCGGCTATTCGGACGGCTTTTTCGAGACCGGCCTCAAGCCCTGGGACGTGGCCGCCGGCTCGCTGCTGGTGACCGAAGCCGGCGGGCTGATCGGCAACTTCACCGGCGAGGTGGGCGACACGCTGGAGCAAGGCGAATGCCTGGCCGCCACGCCGCGCGTGTATGCGCAGCTGGTGTCGGTGCTGCACAAGCACTCGCGCTACCGGCAGGCCGGCGGCGCCCCTGCCGCTGCTGGCGAGCGCAAGGGCGCGCTGTCGCTGCGCAAGCACGAGGTGGGCGCGGCCCATGCCGCCGAGCAGGCCGCGGCGCAACCCGGCACCCAAGCCAGCGCCGAATGAGCGCGCCCGAGGACAGCAGCGCGGGCGTGGCGCACCCGCGCGCGGTGCGCAGCTTCGTCACCCGCGCCGGCCGCATGACCACCGGCCAGGCCCGCGCGCTGGCCGACCTGGGGCCGCGCTACGTGCTGCCGTACGATCCGGGTATTCCTGATTTGATAGCGCATTGCGCAGATCGGGAGCGGGCCAGTGGCCAAAATCATTCCAAAACCGTGCTGGAGATCGGTTTCGGCATGGGCCAGGCCACGGCGCACATCGCGGCGCTGCGGCCCGACACCCTGTTCATCGGCTGCGAGGTGCACGAGCCCGGCGTGGGCGCGCTGCTCAAGCTGGTCGATGCGCTGCAGCTGCCCAACGTGCGCATCATCCAGCACGACGCGGTCGAGGTGCTGCAGCACATGGTCGCCCCCGGCACGCTGGACGGCATCCACATCTTCTTTCCCGACCCCTGGCCCAAGAAGCGCCACCACAAGCGCCGCCTGATCCAGCCCGACTTCGTGCACCAGCTGGCGCTGCGCCTGGCGCCCGGCGGCTACCTGCACTGCGCCACCGACTGGCAGCCCTACGCCGAGCAGATGCTGCAGGTGCTCGGCGCCGAGCCCCTGCTGGCCAACACCGCCGAGGACTACGCCCCGCGCCCCGACTACCGCCCGCTCACCAAGTTCGAGCTGCGCGGCCTGCGCCTGGGCCACGGCGTGTGGGACCTGGTCTTCAAACGCGTCTGAGTTCATGAGCCGTCGCGCCGGCGCCCTCGACCTGCCGCTGCGCGAGGGCGTGGCCGCCAGCACGGTGGCCGTGCCGGCCGGCGCCTGGCCCACGGTGCTGGACTTTCTGGCCGAGCGCCTGCCGGCCCTGTCGCGCGCCGACTGGCACGCCCGCCTGGCCGGTGGCGAGGTGCTGGACGAGGCCGGCCAGCGCCTGGACCCGCACGCGCCCTGCCCGCACGGCCGGCGCCTGCACTACTGGCGCTGGCACGCGCAGGAGCCGGCGCTGCCCTGGCACGAAACCATCGTGTTCCAGGACGAGTGGCTGGTGGTGGCCGACAAGCCGCACTTCATGCCCGTCACGCCCAGCGGCCGCTTTGCGCGCCAGAGCCTGCTGGCCCGGCTGCGCCAGCGCCTGGGCCTGCCGCGGCTGAGCCCCGTGCACCGCATCGACCGCGACACCGCCGGCCTGGTGCTGCTGGCCGTGCAGCCGCACACCCGCGACGCCTACCAGGCGCTGTTTCGTGCCCGCGCCGTGCACAAGCACTACGAGGCGGTGGCGGCGCACCGGCCCGACCTGGCCTTGCCGCGCCGGCACGCCAGCCGGCTCGAGCCCGACCCCGAGCGCTTTTTCATCGGCCGCGAAGTGCCCGGCGAGCCCAACAGCGTCAGCGAGCTGGCCTGCGCCCAGGTGCTGGGCCGCCACGCCCTGTACCACCTGCGGTCCATCACCGGCCAGCGCCACCAGCTGCGCCTGCACATGGCCGCGCTGGGCCGCCCCATCCTGGGCGACGCCTTCTACCCCGAGGTGCGCCACGCCGCCGGCGTGGACGACTGGCAGCGGCCGCTGCAGCTGCTGGCGCGCGCCCTGGCCTTCACCGACCCCGTCACGGGGCAGGCGCGCGCGTTCCAGTCCAGCCTGCAACTGGCCGCCGCGCAGGGCCGCTGGCCGCTGGCGGGCGGATGATCAGGCCTCGCCCAATGGACTGAGTTCGGTCAGGGGCAAGCCCTGCAGCGGGGCAAAGTCGCTGTCGATGCGCTGGCGCCGGCGCACGCTCAGGTGCTGGCGCAGCTGCGCCACCCGGTCGGCCTGCCGCGGCGGAGGCGCCGCCTCGGGGTTGGCGCGGCGCAGCATCGACGCCACGCGGCGCGAGCTGACGTGCCCCACCGGCTGCTCCCCCACGCGGGCCTGGTCCTGGCCGTCCACGACGTGCAGGCGCAGCAACCCGCGCTCACCCAACTCGCCCAGCTCGAACAGCTTGCGCTGGAAGTAGGCCTGCAGCTGCGGCCGCTCGGCCGGTGGCACGGATTGCGGCGTCTCGATGTGCAGCAGCACGCCTTCGTGCCCCCATTCGTCGCGCGTCAGCACGCAGTCGCACCGGCCCGCCAGGCCCACGTGCCGCATCACCAGCCGGGCGGCCCCGCGCAGCCGCCGCAGGCGCATCCCGCGCGTGGACACGGGCCAACGGGCCCTTTGGATAAACTGCATCAGCATAGGCACTCCGCCCCACATCACTTGCCGGCTCTCCGGAATAACTTGTGGAACAGGTGACCATGCAGTATCCTCCTGAGTCGGATTTTCGTGTGGAAAGGAAACCAAGTGAAACTGCATCCTAAGACCGCCGCCCTTGTGGACCGGTTCGCCGCAGCTCTGAAGGAAAAACTCGCCGCCGCAGAGGAGAAGTACGGCTACTCCGACGGGTGGGCGACTGACGACTGGATGGGCGAGTGTCGCAAGGAACTGCGGAAGCACGTTGCAAAAGGGGACCCACTGGATGTGGCGGCCTACTGCGCATTCCTGTGGCATCACGGCGAGGCGACCACCGGCCCATGTCCGCACGCAGACTACTGCAACGAGACGGGCTCCTGCGCGAACGGATGCGATGACCGGATGCCTCGGCTGACGGACCAAGATGTGGCCGACTGCTTGGGTCGGTCGTTCGATGCGGCGGGGAATATCCTGCCCAGCACCTTCGCACGCGAGGTTCTCCGGGCGGCTCAAGTCTTGGTCCGAGAGAAGTGAATTGACTGCCTTTTTCTTCATCTGCGCAGCCCTGTACTGCGCGTGGTTCATCCTGAGGTTCCTGCTATGAACGAGAATTACGAGGGCGCGCTGGCCAAGATTGACGCTGCAAGGAAACTGGCCCGGCAGACGATGGCGAAGCATGGCAAAGAGGAGGTGTGCGACCCGCCAATGGGCATCGACACGCCCCAGAGGCCGGCGCTGCCGGCTTGGCAGGACGTGTTGGGCGCTGCCGAGCAGCTCGTCCGGCAGAAGCCCGCCTTCCCCAAGTACATCAAGGGCACGGTCTTGGAGAACGATGTGCCGGTGTGGATTGCCACCTTCACCCAGCAAATGCTGGTGCGCGAGCTGTCTCGCATCCGGGCTGTCATCGCTTCCGACCGCTGTGACGGTGATACCGACTACGCAGCGGGAGCCAACGCCGCCCGAGCCAAGTACCTCGCCGCCATTGACAAGCGGTGACCCCATCCACACGACAATCCGGGGATGACGGACATCCTCGACCTGAAGGGCTGGACGGTGCTGGGTCGCACCGAGGAGGACGGGGCGGACGTGCTGGAGGCGGAGTACCCGCTGCCCATGCCTACCGCCTGCCCAAAGTGCGGCACCCTCGACTGCATCTACCGGCACGGCACCAAAGCTACTACTTACGTCGACATTCCGATGCGCGGGAAGCCGGCCAAGCTGCGGGCGAAGGTCCAGCGATACCGGTGCACCTCCTGCAAGGAGACCTTCCTGCAGCCGCTGGGCGGCATCTTGGAGGGCCGGCGCATGACGGAGCGCTGCGCCACCTACATCAAGGCCCACAGCCTGCGGGACACCTTCACCCGCATCGCGGAGAACGTGGGGTGCGACGACAAGACGGTCCGGACGCTGGGGGCGGAGTACATGGCCGAACTGGAGGCCAGCCACCGGCCGGAGATGCCAGACTGGCTGGGCATCGACGAGACCCAAATCGACGGGAAGATGCGCTGCGTCCTGACGGACATCGGGGAGCGCCGCATCCTCGACATGCTGCCGGACCGGGACAAGGCGACCTTGGCGGGGTGGCTGCACCGGTTCAAGGACCGGCACTGGGTCAAGGGCGTGGCCATCGACATGTGGCGGCCGTACCGGGACGTGTCGCACCAGATGTTCCCTGGCCGACCGGTGGTCATCGACAAGTTCCACGTCGTCCGCATGGCGAACTACTGCATGGAGCGGGTCCGCATCCGGCTCCAGAAGCAGCGCAAGGCTGGCGAGCGGCGCCTGTGGCTCCAGTCCAAGGCGATGCTGAACATGCGGTACGCCAAGCTGGCCGAGAAGGGCCGGTTCAATCTGGACATGTGGCTGGCCAACGAGCCCGAGCTGGCCGCCGCCTACGGGCTGAAAGAGGCGTTCTACAACATCTACGACCTGCCCAAGGCGCAGGCCGTGGCGGCCTTCGACGCCTTCCCGGGGACCATCCCAGCCAGCCTGAAGGCGGACTTCAAGACTCTCACGACCGCCATGAAGAACTGGCGGACGGAGATTCTGGCGTACTTCGACCACCCCATCACCAACGCCTACACCGAGGCGCTGAACGGGGTCGCCAAGACCATCAACCGGCAGGGCCGGGGGTACACCTTCGAGGTGCTGCGCGCCCGTCTCCTGTACGGCAAGGGGCCGCTGGAGCCGTGGCGGCTGGCGACCGTCTACCCTGCCAACCCCACCCAGTTGCAGCTCCTGAAGCGGGAACAGGGCAACCGGTGCCAGAGCTGCGGCTGCGAGCTGGGACGGACCAAGGACGACAAGGCGAACGTGGTCGTTCTGGTGCGCGGCAACACCCGCCGGCAGCAGCTCATTTGCGGGCTGTGCAACGTCGGTTTCCACACGGAGGCACTCAATCACCGGAAGCCTCCTTCAACACAGAAATCCGGATAGCCCACTTGCCGTTACATCAAATTTGAATCCGATTGGAATTGTGTGACATTTTCTCGCTTTTCGTCATTTTAATGAGGCCTTTTTAGGTATGTTTTCCGGTTCCCCCTCCAGCCTGATCGCCGACGACATCAAGGTCTTCGATCGCGGCTGGCTGTCGTCCACCAACGTCCTGTGCCTGGGCGAGGAGCCCGCCCTGATCGACACCGGCCACGTCAAGCACGCCAAGCAGACCGTTGCCCTGGTGCAACAGGCCCTGGGCGACCAGCCCCTGGCGCGCATCGCCCACACCCACCTGCACAGCGACCACTGCGGCGGCACCGGCGCACTGCAGGCCGCCTGGCCGCAGGCGCGCACCGGGGTGCCGCAGGTGTCGCTGGAGGCCGTGCAGCACTGGGACGAGCGCGCCCTCAGCTTCGGCGCCACCGGCCAGCGCTGCGCGCGCTTCGGCGCCCAGCACGGCCTGCGCCCCGGCGACACGGTGCGCCTGGGCCGCCGCGACTGGCAGATCCACGCCGCCCCCGGCCACGACAACCTGGCGGTGCTGCTGTTCGAGCCCGCCGCGCGCATCCTGATCGCCGGCGACGCGCTGTGGGAGCACGGCGTGGGTGTGATCTTTCCGGTGTTCGACGGCGACGAGGGCTTCGAGCCCTTCGAGCGCACCCTGCACGCCGTCGAGGCCCTGCAGCCCGAGTGGGTGGTGCCCGGTCACGGCCGGCCCGTCGCCCGCGCCGACGGCGGCATCGAGCGCGCCCTCGGCCAGGCGCGCGCGCGGGCGCAGCAACTTCAGGCGCACCCGGCGCAGCACGCGCTGCATGCGGCCAAGGTGATGGTCAAGTACCAGCTGCTGGACGTCGAGGCCATGCCGCACGCCGCCTTCCTGGCCTGGGCCGACGCGACGCCCATCCTGCACCGCCTGCACCAGCAGCACGGCCCCGACCTGGCATGGGACGACTGGCTGCAGCACGCCGTGCTGGCGCCGCTGCTGGCGCGCGGCGTGCTGCGGCAGGACGCCACCCACCTGCGCAACGGCACCTAAGCAACTGCACCATGAACACCCTGCACATCGTCGCCCTGCTGGCCGTCATCCAGTTCTTTTATTTCGGCGCCAAGGTCGGCCGCGCGCGCGCCCGGTACGGCATCAAGGCGCCGGCCGTGACCGGCCACGAGATGTTCGAGCGCGCCTATCGCGTGCAGATGAACACGCTGGAGCAGCTGGTCGGCTTCCTGCCCGCCCTGCTGATCGCCGGCATCTACTGGCCGCAAGCCGTGGTCGCGCCCGTCGGCGTGCTGTACCTGCTCGGCCGCGCGCTGTACCGCCACCGCTACATGCAGGACCCCGCGCGGCGCGGCCCCGGCTTCATGCTCACCGTGCTGGCCACGGGCATCCTGCTGGTGGCGGGTCTGGTCGGCGCCGTGGTGCACTGAAGGTGTAAACGAACCCACCATGCCCGCTCATCCCGCCCCAACGCGCCCGGGAGGCAGCGCAAATGCTCGCCATAGCCCCCGCTATGACTGCGCTTTGCGCCTTGATCGGCCACGTTGGGGCGGTCTGCTCGGGCACGCCGGATTCATTCACACCTTCTGAGCCCGTCAGCGCTCGGCCAGCAAGGTGCCCAGCGCCGCCCCCAGCGCCAGGTCGGGCACGTGGCCGAAGCCGTGCTGGCGCACGCGCCCCTGGCGGTCGATCAGGATCAGCGTCGGCGTGCCGTGCATGCCGTAGGCGCGCATCGTGCGCGGCAGGCCGCCGTTGCCGTCGGGCTGATCGACGCCGATGGGAAAGCGCAGCCGGTTCTCGACGATGTAGGCCTGCAGCGACACCGGCCGCATCGCCTCGTGATGCTCGAACACGGTGTGCAGCCCGACCACCGTCAGGCCCTGGCCGCCGAACTGCTCGTGCACCTGCTGCGCCTGCGGCGTGGCCAGCCGCACGCAGGCCGGGCACAGCATCTGGAAGGCATGCAGCATCACCACCTGGCCGCGCAGGTCGGCCAGGCGCAGGGGCGCGTCGTGGTTGAACCACTGGGCCACCTCCCACTCGGGCGCGGGCGGCGCATGGGCCTGCGAGGATGAAGGTCGTGCCATGGTAGCCCGATTATCGGCAGGCCGGCGCCCGGCCGGGCCGCGCGGCGTGTCGCAACCCTGCGCGCGGTGATGCCTCGGCGCGCCGCGGCGCCCTGGACGATGCGCGTGGCTACCATCGCAAGCAGGAGACCCCACCATGACCCATGCCCCCACCCCGGTCCAGATCGCGGCCCGCCGCGCCGCGTTTCGCCAGTTGCACGCCAGCGGCTGCTTCGCCCTGCCCAACCCCTGGGACGTGGGCTCGGCGCGCTACCTGGCGCAGCGCGGCTTCAAGGCGCTGGCCAGCACCAGCTCGGGCGCCGCCTGGTCGCAAGGCTGCGCCGACGGCCAGATGACGCTGGAGGCCGTGCTGCAGCACCTGCGCGAGCTGGTGGCGGCCACCGAGCTGCCCGTCAACGCCGACTTCGAAAGGGGTTTTGCCGACGACCCGGAGGGCGTGGCGCGCCACGTGCGCCTGGCCATCGACACCGGCGTGGCCGGCCTGTCGATCGAGGATTCGACCGGCGACACGGCCCGCCCCCTGTTCGACCTGCCCACCGCCGTGGCCCGCCTGCGCGCGGCGCGCGCGGCCATCGACGCCTCGGGCCAGGACGTGCTGCTGATCGGCCGCGCCGAGAACTTCTTTGCCGGCCAGCCCGACTTGGACGACGCCATCCGCCGCCTGCGGGCGTACGCGGAGGCCGGCGCCGACTGCCTGTACGCGCCGGGTCTGGCCACCCGCGAGCAGATCGCCGCCGTGGTCCAGGCCGTGGCGCCCAAGCCCGTCAACGTGCTGTACAGCACCCCCGGTGGGTTGACGCTGGACGAGCTGGCCGCGCTGGGCGTGCGCCGCGTGAGCGTGGGGGGCGGCCTGGCGCGGGCCGCCTGGGGCGGCTTTCAGCGCGCGGCCGATGCCCTGGCTCAGGGGCGCTTCGACGGGTTTGCGGGCGCCGCGCCAGGGCGTGAGCTCAACCAGTTGCTGGGCGCTTGAAACACAAAACGTCGCCGGAGGGACTTGACCCAGCACAAAACCACATCGGCCGCAATGCGCGAACCTGAGCGGCCCCCGAGATGCCGTCATGACTTCAACCCCACCCCCCGACTGGGACCCCCAGGCCCCCGATGTGCTGGCCGACCCACGCGCGGCCTACGACGCGCTGCGCGAGCGCTGCCCGGTGGCCTTCGGTCCCGCCGGCCAGGCCACGGTGACGCGCCACGCCGACGTGCTGCGCGTGCTGCTGGACCCTGCCACCTTCAGCAGCGCGGTGTCGGCGCACCCCGCCGTGCCCAATGGCTACGACGCGCCGCGGCACACGGCCTACCGCCGGGCGCTCGACCCGTTCTTCGCGCCGGAGCGCACCCGGCATTTCTCGCCGGTGTGCCGCAGGCTGGCGGTGCGCACCGTGCAAGAAGCGCTGTCGCTGGGCAGCATCGAAGCCGGCAACGAGTTCGCCCTGCCCTTTGCCGTGCGCGTGCAGTCCGCCTTCCTGGGCTGGCCGGCGCTGATCCAGGACGAGCTGATCGACTGGCTGCACCGCAGCCACGCGGCCACGCGCTCGGGCGACCGCGCGCTGACGGCGCAGGTGGCGCAGGAGTTCGAGGCCTTCGTCGAGCGCGTGCGCGACGCCCGCCTGGGCGCTGCGCCCACGCAGGACATCAGCACCGAGCTGATGCACACCCAGGTCGATGGCCGGCCGCTGAACCTGCGCGAGCTGGCCAGCGTGCTGCGCAACTGGACGGTGGGCGAAGTCGGCACCATCGCTGCCTCGGTCGGCATCCTGCTGCACTGGCTGGCCACCGAGCCCGACTGGCAGCAGCGCCTGCGCGCCGAACCGGCGCTGCTGCCGGCCGCCATCGACGAGGTGCTGCGCCGCGACGGACCGCTGCCGGCCAACCGGCGCATCACCACCCGCGCGGTGGAGCTGGGCGGGCGCAGCCTGCCGGCGGGCACGCGGCTGTCGCTGAGCTGGATCGCGGCCAACCGCGACCCGCGGGCCCTGGCCGAGCCCGACCGCCTGCACCTGGACCGCGATCCGGCCCTCAACCTGCTGTATGGCGCGGGCATCCACGTGTGCCCCGGCGCGCCTCTGGCCCGGCTGGAGCTGCGCCTGCTGATGGAAGAGCTGCTGATCCGCACCCAGTCGATCGCGCTGGCCGCCGGCCACGCGCCCACGCGCGCCGCGCCGCCGGACGCCGGCTACGCCAGCCTGCGCATCCGGCTGCGCTGACCTCCCCGGCAAGCGTCAGATCAGATCACCGCCCAAGGCCCGCAGCCGCTCGGCAATGTGGTCGCGGTCGGGGGCTTGGCCGGCCTGCCGCAGATACACCGCCAGGTCGACGCGCGCGCGCTGCAGCTCGCCCAGCTCGGCCAGGGCCAGGCCGCGCTCGCGGTACTCGTCCCAGGCGCGCGGCAGCAGGGTGATCAGGCGGTCCTGTACCGCCACCGCCCGCTGCCAGTCCTGCGCGCCGTGATGGATGTGCTTGAGGTTGCCCAGCATGCGCGCCAGGATCTGGCGTGGCGTGGCGCCTTCCAGAAACAGGGTGAGCGGCAGCTCCTGGGCAAAGCCGGGGCCGCTGGCCGGGCGGGTCCATTCGTCCAGCCGCTCGCGCAGCTCGGCCTGGCTCAGCGACTGCCCGGTGAAGGGGTCGATCACCACGCGCCCCTCGTCCAGGTGGGCCTGCACCAGGAAGTGGCCCGGAAAGCTGACGCCCTCCACCGTCAGATCGAGGCTGCGCGCCAGCTCCAGCCACAGCACGGCCAGCGAGATCGGGATGCCGCGGCGGGTGTGCAGCACCCGGTGCAGGTAGCTGTTCTCGACCGCGTAGTAGTCGTTGGCGTTGCCCGCGAAACCCAGCTCGCCGAAAAAGAACTGCCCCAGCGCGCCCAGCCGGTCGAGCACCGGCGCCTGCCGGTCCACCCGCCGCTGCAGGCGCGCCGCCAGCTGGTCGACGTCGGCCAGCACCTGCTGCACGTCCAGCTCGGGCCAATCGTCCTGCGCCAGGCTGGCCGCGGCCTCCAGCAGCGGCAGGTCGTCGTCGCTCTGCACCAGGACGGCAAAGTACTGGAGAGGCGTCGGTGTGGCCCAGTCGTGTTGCATGCGTGCCCCGTGGGCTGCTTGCGCAGCGTGGTCCCCTCGACTGTATAACCTCAGCGCCGAAGCAGCGTGCGCAGGCGCAGACCGCTGAGCACCAAAGTGCCGAAGTAGATCAGCGCCGCGCCCAGGCCCACCAGGCCCAGCAGGCCCACGCGCGGCCACGGCGGCATGGCCAGCCAGTCGAAGTGGCGCGCCGCCCACAGCAGGAACGCCGTGAGCACCACCGTGGCCAACGCCACCTGCATGCCGAAGCGCCCCCAGCCCGGCGCCGGCCGGAAGTGGCCGCGTCGCACCAGGCCGTGCAGCAGCCAGGCGGCATTGATCAGCGCCCCCAGGCCGATCGACAGCGTGAGCGCCGCGTGCTGCAGAAAAGGCACGAACAGGACGTTGAACACCTGGGTGATGACCAGCACCGCCACGGCGATCTTCACCGGGGTGCGGATGTCCAGGCTGGCGTAGTAGCCCGGCGCCAGCACCTTCACCGCCACCAGGCCCAGCAGGCCCACGCCGTACAAGGTCAGGGCAAAGGCGGTGCGCTCCACGTCGTGGCCCGAGAAGCGCCCGTGATGAAACAGCGTGGCGATCAGCGGCGTGGCAAAACTGAGCAGCGCCGCGGCGCAGGGCACGGTCAGCAGCACCACCAGCCGCAGGCCCCAGTCCAGCATCTGCGAATAGCGCGCGTCGTCGCCACGGGCGCGCGCCGCCGCCAGCTGCGGCGTCAGCACCACGCCCAGCGCCACCCCCAGCAGCGCGGTCGGAAACTCCATCAGCCGGTCGGCGTAGAACAGCCAGGTCACGCTGCCCACCGCCAGGTGCGAGGCGATCTGCGTGTTGATCAGCAGGGACAGCTGCGCCACGCCCACGCCCAGCAGCGCCGGCAGCATCAGCGTCAGCACCTGACGCACCCCCGCGTCGCGCCAGGCCGCCCGCACGCGGGCCGGCCACAGGCCGATGCGCGGCAGCAGGCCCAGGCGCGCCAGCGCCGGCACCTGCACGGCCAGTTGCAGCAGGCCGCCGGCCAGCACGCCGCCGGCCATGGCGTAGATCGGCTCCACGCCCCGGCGCGCCAGCCACGGCGCGCCCAGCCAGGCCGCCAGGATCATGGCCAGGTTCAAGAGCACCGGGGTGGCGGCGGGCACGGCAAAGTGCCGCCACGTGTTCAGGATGCCGGCCGACAAGGCCACCAGCGACATGCAGCCGATGTAGGGAAACATCCAGCGCGTCATCAGCACGCCGGCGTCGAAGCTGGGGCCGTCCAGCCCGCTGGCCAGGGCCCACACCAGCACCGGCGCCGCGACGATGCCCACCACGGTCACGGCCACCAGCACCCAGGCCAGCACGGTCGCCACCGCGTCGATCAGCTGGCGCGTGGCCGCGTCGCCCGCGCTGGCCCGGCCGCGCGCCAGCACCGGCACGAAGGCCTGGCTGAAGGCGCCCTCGGCAAACAGGCGGCGCAGCAGGTTGGGGATGCGAAAGGCGACGTTGAAGGCGTCCGTCAAGCCGTTGACGCCGAACACCGAGGCCATCAGCAGATCGCGCACCAGGCCCGTGATGCGCGAGGCCAGGGTGAGCAGGGAAACGGTGGAAGCGGCTTTGAACAGGCTCACAAGGGGCTCTCAGCAGGGCCCTGAAGTGTAGCCGCCGTCCGCCCGAGTCCACGAAAGAGTAGAATGCGCGGTTTGCCGACAACATCCTCAAACCCAAAGGACTACTCACATGGCTGCTGGAAAGCCCAAGAAAAAGAACCCGCGCCTGGCGTCGGGCCGCAAACGCGCGCGCCAGAACGTCGCGCTCAACGCCGCGAACACCTCGCTGCGCTCCAAATACCGCACCTCGGTCAAGAACGTCGAGAAGGCCGTGCTGGCCGGCGACAAGGACAAGGCCACCGCCGCCTTCGCGCTGATGCAATCGGTGGTGGACGCCATCGCCGACAAGGGCATCTTCCACAAGAACAAGGCCGCGCGCGACAAGAGCCGCCTGTCCACCAAGGTCAAGGCGCTGGCCGCGGCCTAAAGCCCAAGCCCCAACCCCGCCCGGGGCGGCTCCACCGCGATCCGCCCTGCCGTTTGAATCGGGTGCGCTGTCGGCAAAACAGCATCAAAAAAACCGCCTTCGGGCGGTTTTTTCATGGGCGCATGGATCCGCCGTTGATGCAACTCAAGTGCAGGCCATCGAGGGCCGAAGCACGTCGGGTTGGCCAAGATAATCGAGCGATGCTCCAACGCATGCGCCAGCACCCAAGCCTGCGCGCCGTGGTTTTCACGGCGTTCGTGCTGGCGTGGCTGGTGGCCTTGGCCGCAGGCATCCAGGCGCGCACGGCGCTGGCGCAGCTCGAGCCGCCCGGCCTGTGCACCACCGCGCAAGGCGGGTCTGCGCCATATGACCCCACCCCCGCCGGGCAAGCGCAGCACCACAGCCTGGACTGCCTGCTGTGCGTCGCGCTGGCCACGCCGCCCGCCATCCGGCTGGCGGCGTGGCGCTCGCCCGTGCCGGTGGCCCACCGGGGCCGCCACCGCCTGGCCTCGATCGTGCTGGCCTGGCAAGCGCAGGCCCCATTGCCCGCACGCGGGCCACCCGCTCCCCTCCACGCCTGACGGCTTGCCTCTTGCGCCCGGCCCCTGCGGCCCGGCGCCATTTCCCTTTTTGTCTGTCCGAACGCGGCCGTGCTGCCTGAGCGCACGGTTTGCGCTCGGGCGTGGATGGCTTTCATGACTGCAACCCTCATTCCCGCGGGCACGTGCGCTCGCCCCCGACTCACCCCTTGCGCGCTGGCCTGCGCGCTGCTGCTGGCCGGGCCGGCCATGGCCGCCCAGGACGATGCCGCGGTCGACAATGCGCTGTCCGAGGTGGTCGTCACCGCCGTGCACGACCATTCGCCCGCCCACGTCGTGGCCGACCCCAAGCAGCCGCGCCAGCCGGTGCCGGCCAGCGACGCGGCGGACTACCTCAAGACCATCCCGGGCTTCTCGGCCATCCGCAGCGGCGGCTCCAACAGCGACCCGGTGTTTCGCGGCCAGTTCGGCTCGCGCCTGCCGCTGCTGACCAACGGCACGCTGCTGCTGGGCGCCTGCCCCGGGCGCATGGACGCGCCCAGCTCCTACATTTCGCCCGAGACCTTCGACACCCTCACCGTGATCAAGGGGCCCCAGAGCGTGCTGTGGGGGCCCGGCGCCTCGGCCGGGGTGGTGCTGTTCGACCGCGAGCGGCCCGACTTCAGCACCGGCAATGTGCATTTGCGCGCCAGCCTGCTGGGCGCCAGCGCCGGCCGCAACGACCAGAACGCCGACCTGGAAGCCGGCAGCGAGCGGATGTACGTACGCGTCACGGCCAACCATTCGCACAGCCAGGATTACAAAGACGGCCAAGGCCGGCGCGTACCTTCGGCCTGGGACAAATGGAACGCCGACGCGGCCGTGGGCCTGACGCCCGACGCCGACACGCGGCTGGAGCTGAGCGCCGGCGCGGGCGACGGCTGGGCCCGCTACGGCGGCCGGGGCATGGACGGCACGCAGTTCCGGCGCGACAGCCTGGGCCTGCGCTTCGAGAAGGAGCACCTCACGCCCTGGCTCGCCAAGATCGATGCGCAGCTGTACCGCAACCAGGCCGACCACGTGATGGACAACTTCACCCTGCGCACGCCGCCCGCCACCGGCATGATGGCCGGCGGCATGGCCAGCAACGTCCAGCGCACCACCACCGGGGGGCGCCTGGCCGCCACCGTGGTGCCGGGCGATGGCGTGTCGCTGGTCACGGGCGTGGACTTTTCGCGCAGCCCGCACGAGGCGCGCCGCGGCACACCCGCGATGCCCTACGCCGATCAGCCCTGGAAGGGCGACGCCAAGTTCGCCAACCTGGGCGTGTTTGCCGAGGCCAGCTGGCAAGCCCAGCCCGGCACGCGCTGGGTGGGCGGGCTGCGGCTGGACCGCGCCCAGGCCTGGCGCTATCCCGCCAGCAACCCGGGCATGGGCGGCATGGGCGGCGCAGGCATGGGCATGCCCGCCTCGGCGGACGACAACCACCGCGCGCGCTCGGCGCTGCCCAGCGGCTTCGTGCGCTGGGAGCGCACCCTGCAACCAGGCACCACGGCCTACGTGGGCCTGGGCCACGTGCAACGCTTTCCGGACTACTGGGAGCTGATCTCCCCCGGCAACAGCGCGGCGGCCAGCGGCAATGCCTTTGCCACGCTGCGGCCGGAGAAAACCACGCAGCTCGACGCGGGGATCAACTGGAAGGGGCAGGACTGGCAGCTCTGGGGCTCGGGCTACGTGGGCCGGGTGCAGGACTACATCCTGTTCGACTACCCCGGCATGGGCTCCAGCGTGCGCAACGTGAACGCGCAGACCGCCGGTTTCGAGCTGGGCGGCAGCCGGCGCCTGAACGCCGCCTGGACGGCACAAGGCACGCTGGCCTACAACTGGGGCCGCAACAGCACCGACCAACGCCCGCTGCCGCAGATGCCGCCGCTGGAAGCCCGGCTGGGCCTGAACTATGCGCAAGGCCCCTGGAGCGCCGGCGTGCTGTGGCGCGTGGCGGCCGCGCAGCGCCGCTATGCCCTGAATCAGGGCAACGTCGTGGGGCGCGACCTGGGCCCCAGCGCGGGCTTCGGCGTGTTCTCGCTGCACGCCGACTACCGCGTGAACCAGCGCCTGAAGCTGTCCCTGGGCATCGACAACCTGTTCGACAAGACCTATGCCGAGCACCTGAACCTGGCGGGCAACGCGGGCTTCGGCTATCCGGGCGGCGTGCGCGTCAACGAGCCGGGGCGCACGCTGTGGCTGCGGGCGGATGTGACGTTCTGATCCGCCTCGGGCGCCGCGGCCGAGGCCTGGTACAGCGCGGCGCTGTCGGCCAGCCGCTGCGCCTGGGCGGCGATCAGGCCGAGCTGAGCCTGCCGCGCCTGCTGCCGGGCCAGCAGCACCTGCACGTAAGCGGCGGTGCCCAGCGCATGCTGGCGCTCCACCGACTGCAGGGTGGCGCGCGCCGCGGCATCGGCCGCCGCCAGCGCCGCCAGGGCCTGCGCGTCGTGGTCGAGCGCGCGCAGGGTGTCGGCCACCTCGCGCAGCGCCCCCAGCACCACGCCCTGGTAGTTGGCCGCGGCGGCATCCAGCGCCGCCAGATAGGCGCGCTGCTCCGCCGGCAGGCCGGGGTTGAACAAGGGCTGGGTCAGCTGGCCCAGCACGGCCCACGCTGCGGAGGCTCCGCCAAACAAGGCGCCCGCGGTCAGCGCCTGGCTGCCCAGGCTGGCGCTCAGTTCGATCTGCGGATAGAGCTTGGCCACCGCCACCCCGTGGTCGGCGGTGGCGGCGTGCAGCAAGGCCTCGGCCGCCCGGATGTCGGGGCGGGCCCGCACCAGCTCGGACGGCAGCGCCACCGGCAGCACGGCGGGCAGGCTGAACTCGGCCAGCGTGAATTCCGGCACCCGCGCCGCGCCCGGCGCCTGCCCGGCCAGCACGGCCAGCCGGTGATCGCTTTGATCGAGCTGCTGGCGCAGCGAGGCCAGGCCGGCGCGCGTCTGCTCGGTCTGCGCCTGCAAAGCCAGCAACTCGTCGGGCGCCGCCGCGCCCAGGCGCACGCGCTCGCCGGTCAGGCCCTGCTGCTCCTGCTGCGCGCCCAGCAGCGCCTCGGTGGCCGCGATCTGCCCGGCCAGCCGGGCGCGCCCGATGGCGCTGGCGGCCAGGCTGCCGGCCAGCGTCAAGCGGGCGCCGTCCAGCTGGTGGCGGCGCTGGTCGGTGCGGGCGGCCAGCGCCTCCAGCGCGCGCCGGTTGCCGCCCGACACATCGAGCCGATAGCGCACGCCGAGGCCGGCGCTGTACAGGTTGAACTCGCGCGCGTCGCCGGCCTGCCCCTGCGCGCTCGGGTTCAGGCGCTGGCGCTGCGCGCCGAGGGTGCCGCTGACCTGCGGGTACAGCGTGGCGCCGGCCTGCGCGGCGTAGGTTTCGTCGGCCTGCCGCAAAGTGGCCTCGGCCGCGGCCAGCGTGGGGCTGGCGGCAAAGGCCTGCTCGATCCAGGCGTCCAGCCGCTGCGAGCCCAGCTGGCGCCACCAGCGCGCATCCACCGGCGCGCCCACCGCAAAGCCCTGGGCGGCGCCCAGGGCGGTATCGGCCGACGCCGTCTGCGCCGGCAGTGGCGCCGCCGTGTAGCTGGAGACAGTGGGCGCTGGCGGGCGCTGGAAGTCGGAGCCGGCAGCGCAGCCGGCCAGCAGGCCCAGGGCCGCCAGCGTCGGCCATGCGAACGCCGTGCGCTGGGATGCGCCGGCGCCCTCACCCCCACCCTCTCCCGGAGGGAGAGGGAGAAAATCGGTGCATCGGGAGCCTCGTTTCATTTCAAACTCCTTGATCAATCGATCGCCCGCCCCTCGCCCGCCTCTTCGTGCGTCACGCCATCGCGGATGTGATAGATGCGCTTGAAGGTGGGGATGATTTTTTCGTCGTGCGTCACGACGATGATGGCGGTCTCGTACTTGCGCGCCATGTCGTTCAGGATGCGCACCACCGCCATGGCGCGCTGCGAGTCGAGCGGCGCGGTGGGCTCGTCGGCCAGGATCACCGGCGGGCGGTTGACCAGGCCACGCGCGATCGCCACGCGCTGCTGCTCGCCGCCCGACAGCTGCGCCGGCATGGCCTGGGCGCGGTGCTGCACGTCCAGCGCCGTGAGCAGCTCCAGCGCGCGCCGGCGCGCCTCGTCGTTGGGCACGCCGGCCAGCATCGGCAGCAGCGCCACGTTGTCGGTGACGTCCAGAAACGGGATCAGGTACGGCGCCTGGAACACGAAGCCGATCTTGTCGCGCCGCAGCGCGCGCAGGTCGCGCACTTTCCAGCCGTCGTCGTAGATCACCTCGTCGCCCAGCACCATGCGGCCGGCCGTCGGGTCGATCACCGCGCCCAGGCATTTCAGCAGCGTGCTCTTGCCCGAGCCGGAGGGCCCGATCAGGCCCACCACCTCGCCCGGCGCGACCTGCATGTTGACGTTGCGCAGCGCCAGCACGGCCGTGTCCCCGCTGCCGTAGCGCTTGGACAGCCCCTCGATGCGAATGCCCTTGCCGCCCATGGCCATCACCCGATCGCCTCGGCCGGATCGACCTTGAGCGCCATGCGGATCGCCACGCCGCTGGCCAGCACGCAGATCGCCATCAGGGCGAAGAAGCCCGCGACCGAGTCCTGCGGCACCAGCAGCACGTACTTGGGAAAGATGGGCGCGGCGAAGGTGGCGCTGATCTTGCCCACCACGAAGCCGATCACGCCCAGCACCAGCGCCTGCTGCAGGATCATGCCGGCGATGGTGCGGTTGCGCGTGCCGATCAGCTTGAGCACGGCGATCTCGCGGATCTTGTCCATCGTCAGCGTGTAGATGATGAAGGCCACGATGGCGGCGCTGACCAGCGCCAGGATGACCAGGAACATGCCGATCTGCTTGGCCGAGGTGGCGATCAGCTTGCCCAGCACGATGCCTTCCATCTGCGCGCGGTCGTACACCGTCAGACGCTTCCAGCGCCGGATCGGCTCGGCCACCCGCGCCGGCGCAAAGCCCGGCTGCACGCGCACCAGCACCGCGTTGGCCGCATGGTTGCTGGTCTGCGAGGCGACCACCGCGTCCAGCAGGCCGGGCACGCCGGGGCGGTTGAAGGCCGGGTTGTCGCCGGTGCGCCGCCGCTGCATGAGGATGGCGTCGTTGTCCTTGAGGAACTGCGCCTCCTGCGCGTCCTTGAGCGGAATGAACACCATCGGATCGCCGCCGGACGACACCATGCGGCGCGTGAGGCCGACCACGCGGTAGTGGTTGCGCCGGATCTTCAGCTCGTCACCCAGTTGAAACCCCGAGGCCAGGTCGGCCACGGCCTCGTAGTGGCCGCGCGTCAGCTGCCGGCCCGCCACCAGCTGCGGCGGCCAGCCCGGATCGCCCGGGCCGCCGGCGGTGATGCCCACCACCATGGCGCGCACGTCGCGGCTGCCCTGCCCCACCTGCATCGTCAAGTAGGTCACGTTGGCCGCCTGCGCCACGCCCGGCATGGCGCGGATGCCGCGCCACAGGTCGTCCGGCACGCTGGACGATTCGGCATAGGGGCCCAGCGTGTCCCTCTGCACCACCCACAGGTCGGCCCCGCTGGCGTCGAGCAGCACCTTCCCGTCGTCGATCATGCCGCGGTACACCCCGGCCATGGTCAGCGTGACGCCGATCAGCAGGCCCAGGCCGACCCCGGTGAAGATGAACTTGCCCCAGGCATGCAGGATGTCGCGCCCGGCCAGGCTGATCATGGCACCACCCCGGCAATCCGGTCGACCACCTGGATGCGGCTGCCCGCGCTCAGGGCCTTCTCGCTGTACACCACCACCGGCTCGCCCACCGCCAGGCCCTGGGTCACCTGCACCCAGCCGTCTAGGTCGCCACGCCCGGGCGTCACCGCCTGGAAGGCCAGCTTGCCATCGACCATTTTCCAGACACCCAGCTTGCCGCCGACCGTTCGCAACGCAGCGTTCGGGATGGCGGGCGCCGCGGCCAGGGCCGGCAATTGCACCGTCACCTCGGCCAGCTCGCCCACGGGCGGCAAGGTGGCCGGTGGGGCATCGAACGTCAGCTTGGCCAGCGTTTCCTCGGTCACGACGTCGGCGCGCGGCTCCACGCGCAGCACGCGCGCGTCCAGCGCCTGCCCGCGCCGGGACCGCAGCACGGCCTTGGCCGGCAGGCCGGCCGCCAGCCCCTCGGCGCCGATCTGGTCGAAGCGCGTGTCCACCCACAGGCTGGCCG
Source organism: Burkholderiaceae bacterium (assembly GCA_024235995.1). Taxonomy (NCBI): domain Bacteria; kingdom Pseudomonadati; phylum Pseudomonadota; class Betaproteobacteria; order Burkholderiales; family Burkholderiaceae; species Burkholderiaceae bacterium. The sequence continues at coordinate 1,879,690 of JACKLI010000001.1, read as the reverse complement.
GGTCGATCAGCTCGACCACGGCCTGCCCCGCCACCACCGTGGTGCCCGGGTCCACGTCGCGCGCCACCACCAGGCCCGCCACCGGCGCCAGCAGCACCAGGTTGCCGCGCTGCGCGCGCACCGCCTGCAGCTCGGCGCGCAGCCGGGCGCCGTCGGCGCGCGCCGCCGCCAGCGCGGCGTCGGCCAGCGCCAGCTCCTGGCGCCGGGTGGCGGCCAGCTCCTCGCTGGTGCCGCGCACCGCCAGCAGATCGTCATAGCGTTTGGCCTGCGTGCGGGCGAAGGCCTGTTTCGCCTCGGCCTGGCGCAGGGCCGCATCGGCGCTGGCGATGGCGGCCTGCTGCGCGCGCAGGCGCTCGTCCAGGTCGACCGGGTCCATCTCGCCCAGCACCTGGCCGGCGGCCACGGTGTCGCCCACCTGCACGTCGACGCGGCGCACGCGCCCGGCAGCGGTGGGGCCGATCTTGTAGGTGTGGCGCGCCTGTACCGTGCCGATGCCGGCCAGCGCCGGCGCGATGCTGCGCGATTCGACCTGCGTCACGGTCACGGCCACCGGCGCCAAAGGCCCCGAACGCAGGGCGACGTAGACGAACAGCACCGCCAGCGGCACGGCGACGGCCAGCAGCATGAGCGTGCGGCGCTGCAGACGGGGAAATTTCATGATGCGCTCCCGATGCCGCGGCGATAGATGGCAAACGCTCCCGCCGCCGCGTGGCGAATCTGGCCGACCTTGCCCGCCAGCAGCGACTGCATGACCAGGCCCTGGACGGTGCCGATGAACAGCACGGCCGCCGCGTCCACGTCGAGCGCGCGGTCGAACTCGCCCTGCGCCTTGCCGGCGTCGAGCAGGTGGCGCAGGCGCATGCCGTACTGCTGCAGCAGCGCGCGCACCATCTGCTTGGGCAGGCTGTCGTCGGCGCGCTGCAGCTCGCCGAACAGCAGGCGCGGCACGCCCGGGTGCCGGGCCACGAAGTCGATGTGCGCCATGAACATGGCCTCCAGCGCGGCGGCCGGGCCAGCGGCCTGCGCGGCCGCCTTGTCGATGCGCGCGAGCAGGCGATCGCTGACCCAGGTCATGCAGGCCTGCACGATCGCGTCCTTGCTCGGGAAGTGCCTAAACAGCGCCCCTTGCGTCAGGCCCATGCGCTCGGCGATCGCGCTGGTGGTGATGTCGCTCGGGTTTTGCCGCGCGGCCAGGTCGATCAGGGCCTCCACGGTGGCCGCGCGCCGTTCGTCGGCCGGGAGGTGTCGTGGGCGTTCGGTCATGGTCGGGCGGCGTTTTGATGCAAGTAAGTAATTGATTACTACCTTATCATGGCCAGGCGATGCAATGCAAGCCGCGCGCCGCCTGCCCACTTCGGGTTTGGGGCCATCCGTCTTTCAGGTGCAGGAAACCCGCGCTTACCGCTCACACCCCGGCACTTGGCGCAGCCCCCTCGGCCGCCGGCAGGCACAGCCGCATGCGCAGGCCGCCCAGGGGCGAGGCCAGCGCCTGCACGCTGCCGCCGTAGGTCTCGGCCAGCGTGCGCACGATGTCCAGCCCCAGCCCGGAGCCGGGGCGCTGCTCGTCGCCCTGCACGCCGCGCTCGAACATGCGCTCGCGCTCGGCCTCGGGAATGCCCGGGCCGTCGTCGTCGACCGTGAAGCACAGCTGCTCGCCGGCCGGCTGCACGTCGACCGCGACGCGCGCGCGGGCCCACTTGCCCGCGTTGTCCAGCAGGTTGCCCAGCAGCTCGTACAAGTCCTGGGCCTCGCCACGAAAGGCCAGGTCCCGGGCTTGCGGCGCCAGATCGAAGGCAACGCCGCGCTCGACGTGCAGGCGCGCCATGGTGCGCAGCAGCGAGCGCACGGGCCCCAGCACCGGCGTGCGCAGGCCGGTGGCGCGCACGGCGGCGGCGGCGCGCGCGCGCGCCAGGTGCCATTCGACCTGGCGCCGTGCCAGCTCCACCTGCTCGAGCACCTGCTGCGCCAGCGGGCCGGAGTCCCGCCGCGCGGCGTTGGCCAGGATCGCCAGCGGCGTGTGCACCGCGTGCGCCAGGTTGCCGGCCTGGGTGCGCGCGCGCTGCACCATGTCGGCGTTTTCGCTCAGCACGTGGTTGAACTCGCCCACCAGCGGCTGCAGCTCCCGCGGGAAGTCGCCGGTCAGTTGCGCCGCCTCGCCGCTGCGCACCGCCGCCAGGCGCTGGCGCAACAGCTTGAGCGGCTGCAGCGCGAAATGCAGCTGCAAGGCCGCCGCCACCGCCAGGCCCAGCGCCAGCATGGCCAGCGCCGCCAGCAGCAGGCGCGTGAAGCGCTGCAGCGGCTCGGCCAGCAGCGCCCGGTCGCCGGCCACCACCACGCGCAGCGGCGGCGCGGCCTGCTCGGGCAGCTGCAGCGGGCGCGCGACGGCCAGCAGCGCGTGGCCTTGCGCGTCCTGCAGGTGCAGCACGCCATAGCCGGCGGCGGGGTACTGCGCGGGCGGCGGCGGCAAGCTCAAGGCCTGGTCCCACAACGAGCGCGAGCGCGCCACGGCCGCGCGCGGCCGGGCGCCCCCTTCGTCGACCTGCCAGTACAGGCCCGACAGCGGCTGCTCCAGCCGGGCGTCGCCGGCCATCGGGGCCACCGTCACACCCTTGTCGGGCGTCCAGTCGACCGCCGCGCTCAACTGGTTGAGCTGCAGCAGCAGCTGCGCCTGCAGCTGCTGCGTGATGTGCTCCAGGAACAGCGTGCGCAGGCCCCAGCCCGCCACCGCCACCGCCAGCACGATCCAGGCCAGCGTGCCCGCCAGCAGGCGCAGGCGCAGCGAGCCGGCCTTCATGCGCCAGCGCCGGTGTCCACCAGCCGGTAGCCCAGGCCGCGCACGGTCTCGATGCTGCCTTCGGGCAGCTTCTTGCGCAGGCGAGCGACGAAGACCTCGATGGTGTTGGAGTCGCGGTCGCTGTCCTGCGCGTAGATGTGCTCGGACAGCTCGGTGCGCGAGAGCACCTCGCCCTTGCGCTGCATCAAGAGCGACAGCAGCTTGAACTCGTGGCTGGTCAGAACCAGGGGTTGGCCGTCGACCAGCACGCGCGCCTGGCGCGTGTCCAGCCAGATCGGGCCGCAGCGCCACTCGGCGCTGGCGTGCTCGCCACCACGGCGCAGCAGCGCGCGCAGGCGCGCCAGCAGCTCTTCCATGTGAAAGGGCTTGGCCAGGTAGTCGTCGGCGCCGGCGTCCATGCCCTCGACCTTTTCCTGCCAGCTGCCGCGCGCGGTCAGGATCAGCACCGGCATGTTGCGCCCGGCGGCGCGCCAGCGGCGCAGCACCGACAGGCCGTCCTGCACCGGCAGGCCCAAATCCAGCACCACGGCATCGAAGGTTTCCACGTCACCCAGGTAATGCGCCTCGCGCCCGTCCGCCGCGCCCTCCACCGTGTGGCCAGCGGCGGCAATGGCCTGCATCAGCTGCTCGCGCAGGGTGGGTTCATCTTCCACCACGAGAATTCGCATCCCTGTCCTTTTCGGTGTCCTTGCGCTTGATGGCCAGCACGCGGCCGTCGACCGCATCGACCTTCAGTTTGGCCACGCGGCCGTCGTTTTGCAACAGGCGGATTTCGTAGATGAAGCGGCCGTCCTCGCGCTCGAACTCGACCTTGAGCACCTGGCCCGGCACCTCGCGCGCCAGCTTGCCCAGCACGGTGGCCAGCGGCAGCACCTGGCCGCTTTCCAGCGCCTGGCGCGCCAGGTCGTGATCGTCCGCCTGCACGGCGGCGCCAAGCCCCAGCGCGCACGCCAGCAGACCCGCCTGAAAGGGGCCGCACAGCCAGCGGAGTTTGGGGATGCTCATGGGACCGGTTTATACCGGCCCCGCAGTGAACGGCAGATGAACAGCGCTTTCAGGATCGGTTCAGGCCCGGTTTGGAACAATGGATTCCAAGGCCGGCACGTTGCTGGACTGCAAGCCCATGGAGCCATGATGAAACCGCAAGGCAACCGTTACCACCCCCTGCTGATCGGCCTGCACTGGCTGACGCTGCTGCTGCTGATCGCCATCTACGCCAGCATGGAGCTGCGCGGCATCTTCCCCAAGGGCAGCGCCGCCTACGACGGCATGAAGACCTGGCACTTCATGCTGGGCCTGACGGTGCTGGGCGTGGTGCTGGTGCGCCTGCCGCTGCGCCTGGCCCTGCACGAGCCGCCCATCACCCCGGCACCGCCCGCGTGGCAGCACGCCATGGCCACGGCCATGCACTGGGCGCTGTACGGCCTGCTGATCGCGATGCCGCTGCTGGGCTGGCTGGCCCTGAGCGCCAGGGGCAAGCTGATTCCCTTCTACGGGCTGGAGCTGCCCGCGCTGATCGGCCCGGACAAGGCGCTGGGCAAGAACATCAAGGAAGTCCACGAGTTCATCGGCAACCTGGGCTACGCGCTGATCGGCGTGCACGCGGCGGCGGCGCTGTTTCATCACTATGTCATGCGCGACGACACGCTGCAGCGCATGTTGCCGGGCGCAGCCCGCTGACCGAGAAGGAGCCCACGCCATGAAAACCCGCCAAACCATTGCCCCCGCCCTGCTGGCCCTCACCCTGGGCGCCGCCACGCTGGCGGCCTGGGCCGGCGACGACTGCGACGTGCCGGTCCGGCGCTGGCAGTCGCGCGACGCCGTGCGCCAGATGGCGGCCCAAAAAGGCTGGGAGCTGGAGCGCCTGAAGATCGACGACGGCTGCTACGAAATCCGCGGCCGCGACGCCGAGGGCCGCCGCTTCAAGGCCAAGCTCGACCCCGAGACGCTGGAGCCGGTCAGCATGAAGCGGCGCGAGCGCGACCGCGAACACCGGCGCGAACCCGCGCCCGACGGCCCACCGGCCGCCGCGCCCGGCGCCGCCCCCGCCAGCCCCCTGTTCAGCCCCGGCAGCAAGCCGCGCGGGCAGATCGAATGACGGCAGCAGCCACACAAGGAAGAACCACCATGCGCAAACCCCTGCTCACCACCCTCGCCGCCGCCTGCGCGCTGGCCGTGCCGGCGCTGGCCCAGAGCCGCGAAGTCACGCTCACGACGCAGCTCAAGAACTACGGCGGCAACGGCGCCTACCTGGCCGTGTACCTGACCGACGCCAAGGGCGCCTACGCCGGCACCCTGTGGGTCGCTGGCGGCAAGGCCAAGTACTACAAGCACCTGAGCGACTGGAACCGCCTGTCGGCCGGCGACGCCAAGCGCCTGCAGGGCGTGACCGGCGCCAGCGTGGGCGCGGGCCGCACGCTCAAGGTGACGGCCGACCTGGCCGACGCGCTGATCGACGCCGGCTACGAGATCCACGTCGACGCCGCCGTGGAAGACATGCGCGACAGCCCCTCCGAAGTGCGCCTGCCCCTGACGGCCGCCGGCGCGGGCAAGGCGCAGGCCGGCAAGCAGTACATCCAATCGACGAGCTATCAACTCAAATAAATCGATGCTTTGGCGACAAATCCACCGCTGGCTCGGCCTGGTGGCCGGCACCGTGGCCCTGGTGCTGGGCCTGACCGGGGCGGTGCTCTCGCTGGACCCGGTGCTCTCCCGCTGGCAGGCCCGGCCCACGCCCAATAGCCTGAGCGTGGCGCAGCTGGCCGGGCAGATCGCGGCCAGCGTCCCCGGTGCGGAAGAAGTCCGCCGCCTGCCTTCGGGCGAGATCGTGGTCTATGGTTTCGACAACGGCCAGGCGCGCGCCAGCCGCATCGACCCGGCCAGCGGCCAGGTGCTGGGCGAGTACCAGCCCTCGGCCACGATGCGCTGGTTCAAGAACCTGCACCGCAGCTTTCTGCTGGGCGACGGCGGGCGCATCGCGGCGGCGCTGGTCGCCCTGGCCATGGGGCTGCTCGCCGCCACCGGCGGGGTGCTGCTGGCGCGGCGCCTGGGCGGCTGGCGCCAGTTGCTCGGCCGCGTGCGCGGCACGCGGGTGCAGCGCCTGCACGTGGTCACCGGGCGCGCGGTGCTGGCGGTGCTGCTGCTCACCTCGGTCACGGCGCTGGCCATGAGCGCGGCCACCTTCGGCTGGGTCACGCTGGATGCCGACGCCGAGCCGGACCTGGCCCCCAGCACCGCCATCACCGCCGACCTGCCCGCGGCCCAATTGCCGCTGCTGCGCGAGCTGCCGGTGCGCGAGCTGCAGAAACTCAACTTCCCCGCCGCCGACGACCCCGCCGACACCTGGCAGGTCACCACCACGCAGGGCCAGGGCTGGATCGACCGCCACAGCGGCCAGACGCTGGCCTGGCACGACGCCAGCACCGCCCAGCGCATCAACGACTGGGCCGTGCTGCTGCACACCGGCGAGGGCGCCTGGGCCTGGGCGCCGGTGCTGGGACTGGCCGGCCTGTCCATCCCGCTGTTCTGGGCCACCGGCCTGATGCTGTGGTGGCAGGCCCGCAGCCAGCGCCCGCGCCTGGCCCGCAACAGCGCGCCGGCGCAGGCCGACACCCTCGTCTTCGTCGCCAGCGAGAACGGCTCGACCTGGGGCTTCGCCCAGGCGCTGCACGCGGCGCTGGTGCAGGCCGGGCACGCGGTGCACACCAGCGGCCTGGAGCACTTCCAGGTTCCGCCCAACGCCCGGCAGGTTTTGCTGCTGGCCGCCACCTACGGCGACGGCCAGGCGCCGGCGCATGCAGCGCGCGCGCTGGAGCGCATCGCGCAAGCGCCGGTGACCTCGGCGCGCGTGGCCGTGCTGGGCTTCGGCGACCGCCAGTTCAAGGCCTTCTGCGCCTACGCCGAGGCGCTGGACGCCGCGCTGCGTCAGCGCGGCTGGGCCAGCCTGCTGCCGCTGGAGCGCATCCACCAGCAGTCGGCGCAGGAGTTCACCCGCTGGGGCGAGCGGTTGGCCGAGCAGCTCGGCCAGCCGCTCACGATCGACTACCGCCCGCGCCTGCCGCGCACCACCGAGCTGGAGCTGGTCTCGCGCCAGGACTACCCGGGCGGCGCGGGCGAGCCGGCGGCCATCCTGCGCTTCAAGTGGCCCAAGGCCAGCTGGCTCGACCGCCTGCGCGGGCGCGCGCTGCCGCGCTTTGCCGCCGGCGACCTGCTGGGCGTGCTGGCGCCGGGCAGCGCCGTGCCGCGCCTGTATTCGCTCGCCAGCGGCTGGCGCGACGGCTTCGTCGAGATCTGCGTGCGCCGCCGCGCCGGCGGGGTGTGCTCGGGCTACCTGCATGGCCTGCAGCCGGGCGCACGCATCGCAGCATTCATCCGGCCCAACCCCGCCTTCACGCTGGAAGCCACGCGCCGGCCGGTGATGCTGATCGGCGCCGGCACCGGCGTGGCGCCGCTGGCCGGCTTCATCCGCGGCAACACGGGGTACACGCCCATGCACCTGTACTACGGCGCGCGCGACCCGGCGCTGGACTACTACTTCGAAGACGACCTGCAGCGCTGGCTGGCCGAGCAGCGCCTGGCCAGCCTGAACACCAGCTTCTCACGCACGCCGCAGGGCGGCGGCTACGTGCAGGAGGCCCTGCAGCGCGACGCGCCAAGGTTGCGCGAGCTGGTCTCCAAGGGCGCCATCGTGCGCGTGTGCGGCAGCCAGACCATGGCGCACGGCGTGGCGCAGGCGCTCGACGCCATCCTCGCCACCATGGGTCTGAGCGTGCAGCAGCTGAAGGCGCACGGACGCTATGCCGAAGACACCTTCTGAACGCCCGGCGCGCCAGCGCCTGCACGGCCCCACCATGGGCACGCGCTGGTCGGTGCTGTGCGACCTCGAACCCGGCGTGGACCCGGCCGCGCTGCGGCGTGATCTGGCCGCCGCCGTCGAACAGGTGGACCGGCAGATGTCGCCATGGAAGCCCGACAGCGACCTCGTGCGCCTGAACCGCGCGCCCACCGACGAATGGGTGCCCTTGCCGGCCGAGATCACGGCCGTGCTGGCGCGCGCGCTCGACGTCGCGCGCCTGAGCCACGGCGCCTTCGACCCCACGGTGGGCGCGCTGGTCGATGCCTGGGGCTTCGGCGCGGCGCGCGATGCGCCCGACGCCGCCGCCATCCGCGCGGCACCGCGTCCAGCCTACGAAAAACTCGAACTCGACCCCGCCGCCGGCCGCGCGCGCAAGCACGCGCTGCTGCAGGTGGACCTGTGCGGCATCGCCAAGGGCTACGCGGTGGACCGGATGGCGCAGGTGCTGCAGCAGCACGGCGTGGCCCACGCGCTGGCGGCGCTGGACGGCGAGCTGCGCGCCCTGGGCAGCCAGGCGGACGGCACGCCCTGGGCCGTGGCGCTGGAGCGCCCCGACACCGGCCGGCGCGCCGCGCACGGCGTGCTGGAACTGGCCGACCTGGCGGTGGCCACCTCGGGCGACTACCGCCACTTCGTGCAGGTGGGCGAGGCCCGCCTGGCGCACAGCATGGACGGGCGCAGCGGCCGGCCGGTACACAACGGCGTGGCCAGCGTCACCGTGCTGGCGCCCGCCTGCATGGACGCCGACGCCTGGGCCACCGCGCTGCTGGTGGCCGGCCCGGGCGAAGGCCTGGCGCTGGCGCAGCGCCATGGCCTGGAAGTGCTGTGGCTGCTGCGCCGGGGCGACACCCTGACCGAGATCGGACTGGGGCGTTTCGACGCGCGCGAGACCGCTGGCTGAACGGCCGATGAACCCCGCGTTCAGCACCGATTCACCCCCTTCCGCGCACACTGGCGTCACAGTCACTTTCGACTGCCATCACAGGAGATCATCATGCGCACCACCACCCTGCTCGCCACGCTGGCCCTGTTGACCGCCACCATCGGCACCCCGGCGCTCGCCGCCAGCCACAGCCACAAGCACCAGCGGGCGCAGCCCGTTAGCGCACCCGCCGACGATGGCTACGATCACGGCATGCAGACCGTGCCCCACAGCGCCGCCCCCAAGCAGCCGGGCCACGGCTGGCAATACTTCTCCGACCCGGCCACGCTGCGCGCCGTCGTCATCAGCCCGCAAGGCGACTACTACCTCAGCCGGGGCCGGGGCCTGCGCTGGGTGGCTGCCGCGCAATCAGAATGACGCATGACTCATGACCACCCGGCTGGCGCCGGGCATGCCGATACGCCCCAGGGCCTGAGCCACCACGAGGCCGCCGAGCGCCTGGCGCGCGACGGCCCCAACCAGTTGCCGGGCAGCGCGCCCAAGTCGCTGCTGGCGATCGTGCGCGAGGTGCTCACCGAGCCCATGTTCCTGATGCTGCTGGCCGCGGGCGGCATCTACCTGGCGCTGGGCGACCGGGGCGAGGCGCTGTTTCTGCTCGGCTTCGTCTTCGTGGTCATCGGCATCACGCTGGTGCAGGAGCGCCGCACGCAGCGCGCGCTGGAGTCGCTGCGCGAGCTGTCCGCCCCGCGCGCCCTGGTGCTGCGCGGCGGCCAGGAGCAGCGCATCGCCGGCACCGAGGTGGTCTGCGGCGACCTGCTGGTGCTGCACGAGGGCGACCGCATCGCCGCCGACGCACAGCTGCTGCAGGGCCAGCTGGAGGTGGACGAATCGCTGCTCACGGGCGAATCGGTGCCCGTGGCCAAGCAGGCCACAGAGACGAACGAAGCCGAGAGCGCCAGCCTGTTTGCCAGCACCGTGGTCACGCGCGGCGTGGGCCTGGCGCAGGTGCAGGCCACGGCGGGGCGCACGGCGGTGGGCCGCATCGGCGCCGACCTGGCCGCCACCGAGGCGCCGCCCTCGCCGCTGCAGCAGCGCTCGCGCCGGCTGGTGCGCGGCCTGGGCGTGCTGGCCATCGCGCTGGCGCTGGCGCAGGTGGGGCTTGGCTGGTGGTGGAACGGCCGGCCGCTGCTGGACAGCCTGCTCGCCGGCATTGCCCTGGCCATGGCGCTGCTGCCCGAGGAGATCCCGGTCATCCTCACCGTGTTCCTGGCGCTGGGCGCCTGGCGCCTGACGCGGCTGCAGGTGCTCACGCGGCGCATCACGGCCGTGGAGACCCTGGGCGCCATCACCGTGCTGGCCGTGGACAAGACCGGCACGCTGACCCAAAACCGCATGGCCGTGGCCGAGCTGGCCACGCCCGCCGGCGCCTGGCGCGCGCAGGAGGCACGCGAGCTGCCCGAGGACTTCCACCGGCTGGTGGAATTCGCCATGCTGGCCACGCCGGGCGACCCGTTCGACCCCATGGAGAAGGCCATCCAGCAGTTCGGCCACGCCTGGCTGCAGGGCACCGAGCACGTGCACGACGGACGCGAGCCGGTGTTCGAGTACGCGCTGTCGGGCGAGATCCTGGCCATGACGCGGGTGTTTGCCAGCGGCGCGCCCCGGCAGCACCTGCTGGCCACCAAGGGCGCGCCCGAGGCGGTAGCCGACCTGTGCCACCTGGACGCGCCGCGCCTGGCCGCGGTGCGCGCCCAGGTGGAAGCGCTGGCCGAGCGCGGCCTGCGCGTGCTGGGCGTGGCGCGCGGGCGCTGGCCCGGCACGGGCGATGCCAACGGCGCCGCCTGGCCGCCCAGCCAGCACGACTTCGACTTTGAATTCCTGGGCCTGCTGGCCCTGGCCGACCCGCCGCGCCCCGAGGTGCCGGACGCCATTGCCCAATGCCGCGCCGCCCGCGTGCGCGTGGTCATGATGACCGGCGACCACCCGGCGACGGCGCGCGCCATCGCGCGCCAGGTGGGCCTGTCGGAGCGGCCCGAGGTCATCACCGGCGACGAGATCGAGCGCCTGGACGACGCCACGCTGGGCGAGCGCCTGCGCCACGTGGACCTGTGCGCGCGCCTGAAGCCCGAGCACAAGCTGCGCCTAGTGCAGCTGCTGCACGCCAGCGGCGAGGTGGTGGCCATGACCGGCGACGGCGTGAACGACGCGCCCGCGCTGAAGGCCGCGCACGTGGGCATCGCCATGGGCGAGCGCGGCACCGACGTGGCGCGCGAGGCCGCGGCGCTGGTGCTGCTCAAGGACAGCTTTGCCCACATCGTCGCCGCCATCCGCCATGGCCGGCGCATCGACGACAACGTGCGCAAGGCCACGCGCTTCGTGTTCGCCGTGCACCTGCCGATCGTGGCGCTGGCGCTGGCGCCCACCCTGCTGCACTGGCCGGCGCTGCTGCTGCCGGTGCACATCGTGCTCATGGAGCTGCTCATCGACCCGGCCTGCTCCATCGTCTTCGAGGCCGAGCCCGAGGCGCCCGGCATCATGCAGCGCCCGCCGCGGCCAGTGGATGATTCGCCCTTTGCCCTGCGCACCCTGGTGCTGCCGCTGCTGCAGGGCGCCGGCGTGGCCGCCCTGCTGCTGGCCGCGCAGGCGGGGCTGCAGGCCCGGGGCTGGAGCGTGGCCCAGGGCCGCACCGTGGTCTTCGGCGCGCTGCTGCCGTGCGTGCTGTTGCTGATCCTGGCGCAGCGCGACCCGGCGCGCGCCGTGCTGCACCGCGGCGCGGCGCCCAACCCCTGGCTGCCCCCCATGGCGGCGGCCGTGGGCGTGCTGCTGCTGGCGGTGCTGGCCATCCCCGGCCTGCGCCATCTGATGGGGCTGGCCCCCGTGGGCTGGGCCGGGCTGGCGGCCGGCGCCGGCGTGCTGGCGCTGTGCCTGGGCTGGCTGGAGCTGCTCAGGCTGGCCGCATCAGGCCGCCATCGGATGCCGGAAACGCCCCCCGGAAAACTACAGTATTGATAGCCTCTCGGGCTCTATTGACGCGGGCTAGCGACCGATTCGACTCATGATTTGTGGTCAGGGGCATCGCCCAGCAGGCAGGCCTCGGCGGTCTGCAGGTCGTTGTCGCGGGCGAAGTTCATCACGAAGTCCCAGGCCATGGGCTCGTGCTCGCGCAGCGCGCGGTTGACCACCACGCACTTCACGCCGCCGATCACGGTGGGCAGGCACCAGGGCGAATAGCCCAGGTGCGCGCCGGGCCCGGCCGCGCCGCCGGGGCGAAAGCGCGCCATCACGCCCGCCAGCCGCTCGGACCAGTCGCTGGGGCGAAAGGTACGCCCGTCGCGGGTGATGCCCTGGATGAAAACTTCGCTGCTGGAGGGAGAGACGGCCATCGGTCCGTGACGGCAAGCCGTCCGCAAGAACGCAAAAAAAGACGCCGCTCGAACCGGCATCGGCAGCCGGAGGCGGCATGCGCATTTTATCCGCCACCCCGAAGCGGCACCGCCAGCCGGCGCATCGCTGTCATGCAAAAGCCGCAACGCGGGCGCTGGGCCGCACTTCTAGAATAGAGCTTCGACGGGCCGCGTTGGCCCGCTTCTTTTTGGTGATTTGAGGAGTTTGAACCGTGAGCACCGCCCCCGAACTCGAGCAGCCCCACCTGATGAACACCTACGGCCGCCTGCCCGCGGCCATGGCCTACGGCAAGGGCTGCCGCCTGTGGGACGTTCATGGCAAGAGCTATCTCGACGGCCTGGGCGGCATCGCCGTCAACACCCTGGGCCACGCCCACCCCAAGCTGGTGCCCGCCCTGCAGGACCAGATCGCCAAGCTGATCCACACCAGCAACTACTACTACACGCCCAACGCCGAGAAGCTGGCGGCCAAGCTGACCGAAATCTCGGGCATGACGAACGTGTTTTTCTGCTGCACCGGGCTGGAGGCCAACGAAGCGGCGCTGAAGCTGGCGCGCAAGTACGGCCACGACAAGGGCATCGACAAGCCGCAGATCGTGGTCTACGAGCACGCCTTCCACGGCCGCAGCATCGCCACCCTCTCGGCCACCGGCAACCCCAAGGTGCAAAAAGGCTTCGGCCCGCTGGTGGCAGGCTTCATCCGCGTGCCGCTCAACGACATCGAGGCCCTCAAGAAGGCCACCGACGGCAACCAGGATGTGGTGGCCGTGTTCTTCGAGACCATCCAGGGCGAAGGCGGCATCCACCCCATGCGGGTGGAATACCTCAAGCAGGTGCGCGCCCTGTGCGACGAGCGCGGCTGGCTGCTGATGATCGACGAGGTGCAGTGCGGCATGGGCCGCACCGGCAAGTGGTTCGCCCACCAGTGGGCCGGCATCGTGCCCGACGTGATGCCGCTGGCCAAGGGCCTGGGCTCGGGCGTGCCCATCGGCGCCGTGGTGGCGGGCCCCAAGGCCGCGCACATCTTCGGCCCGGGCAACCACGGCACCACCTTCGGCGGCAACCCGCTGGCCATGCGTGCGGGGGTCGAAACCCTGCGCATTATGGAAGAAGAAAACCTGCTTCAGAATGCCGCCACCGTGGGCGCGCACCTGAAGGGCGCGCTGCAGCAGGCGCTGGCCGGCAACCCCGGCGTGCGCGAGGTGCGCGGCCAGGGCCTGATGATCGGCGTGGAGCTGGCCAAGCCCTGCGGCGCGCTGGCCGAGCGCGCGCTGCACGCGGGCCTGCTGATCAGCGTGACGGCCGATTCGGTCATCCGCCTGGTGCCGCCCTTGATCCTGAGCACGGCCGAAGCCGACGAGATCGTCGCCATCCTGGTGCCGCTGATCGAAGCCTTTTTGAAGGAGTGATGTGGCCATGACCCCGCCGCCCGTCAAGCATTACCTGCAGTTTTCCGACCTGAGCGCCGACGAGTACGGCTACCTCTTGGGCCGCGCCGCGCTGATCAAGCGCAAGTTCAAGGCCTACGAGAAGCACCACACGCTCAACGACCGCACGCTGGCCATGATCTTCGAGAAGGCCAGCACGCGCACGCGCGTCAGCTTCGAGGCCGGCATGTACCAGCTGGGCGGCAGCGTGGTGCACCTGACGAGCGAAGGCAGCCAGCTGGGCCGCAGCGAGCCGATCGAGGACACCGCGCGCGTGATCAGCCGCATGACCGACCTCGTGATGATCCGCACCTTCGAGCAGGCGCGCATCGAGCGCTTCGCGCAGTTTTCGCGCGTGCCCGTCATCAACGGCCTGACCAACGAATACCACCCCTGCCAGATCCTGGCCGACATCTTCACCTTCATCGAGCACCGCGGCTCCATCCAGGGCAAGACGGTGGCCTGGATCGGCGACGGCAACAACATGGCCCACACCTGGGCGCAGGCCGCGGCGCTGCTGGGCTTCACGCTGCACGTGGCCACGCCGCGCGGCTACGAGATGGACACGAAACTGGCCTCGTCGGGCACCCAGGTCGCGCAAGGCTGGAAGACCTTCAGCGACCCGCTGCAGGCCTGCGCCGGCGCCGACCTGGTGACCACCGACGTGTGGACCAGCATGGGCTACGAGGCCGAGAACGAGGCGCGCAAGAAGGCCTTTGCCGACTGGTGCGTGGACGCGAAGATGATGCGCGCCGCCCACCCCGACGCCCTGTTCATGCACTGCCTGCCCGCGCACCGCGGCGAAGAGGTGAGCGCCGAGGTCATCGACGGCCCGCAGTCGGTGGTGTGGGACGAGGCGGAGAACCGGATGCACGTGCAGAAGGCGCTCATGGAGTACCTGCTGCTGGGCCGGCTCGCGTAAGGATGGATCGGCTCGACTGCCAAAGCTGTGGCGCCTGCTGCGCCAGTTTTCGTGTCGATTTCTCGGTCTTCGAGACCGAGGCCGAAGGCGGCCGCGTGCCCGACGGCCTGGCCGAGCCCCTCACCGCCCACACCTGCCGCCTGCGCGGCACCGACCACTCGCCGCCGCGCTGCGCCGCCCTGACGGGCCGCGTGGGCCAGCAGGTGGCCTGCGCCATCTACCCCTGGCGGCCCTCGCCCTGCCACGAGTTCGAGGCCGGCTCCGACGCCTGCCTGCGCGCCCGGCGCTATCACGGCCTGCCGGTGCCGGCCTGAACCCAAATTCAGCCTTGGTTTGAAGCAGCGATTTTTTTCATCGCCTGTTGCAAACAACCGACACCACGGCCGTTTTGGGCGCGTTAACTTCGCGCCCATGTCTGATTCCTCCCGCCCGCTGTGGGACATCTCCCCGCCCGTACACGCCGCCAGCCCGGTGTTTCCGGGCGACACGGCGTATCAGCAGCGCTGGTCGGCGCAGATCGGCCCCGGCTGCCCGGTCAACGTCAGCGCCATCACCCTGTCGCCGCACGTGGGCGCGCACGCCGACGCGCCCCTGCACTACGACCCGGCCGGCGCCGCCGTGGGCGATCTGGACCTGACGCCGTTTCTCGGCCCCTGCCGCGTGATCCACGCCATCGGCGTGCGGCCGCTCATTCTTTGGGAGCACCTGGCGCACGCCGCATACGGGCTGCCGCCGCGTGTGCTGGTGCGAACCTACGCCCGCGCGCCCACCGGCCACTGGGACCCGCAACTGGCCGCCTACGCGCCCGAGACGGTGGAGCGCCTGGCGGATGCCGGCGTGCGCCTGATCGGCATCGACACCGCCAGCATCGACCCGGCCGACAGCAAGCAACTGGCCAGCCACCAGGTGATTCGCCGGCGCGGCCTGCGCGTGCTGGAAAACCTGGTGCTCGACGCGGTGCCCGATGGCGACTACGAACTGATCGCCCTGCCCCTGCGGCTGACCGAGGCCGACGCCTCGCCCGTGCGCGCCGTGCTGCGCGCCCTGCCATCCTGAATTTGAATCAAAACCCCCGCTCGCGCCCGCCAGATGGGCGCAAGCAGCTATCTTTTGGAGAGCCAATGACTTCCCTGTCCGACTGCCAGGCGCACGACCGCGCCGACCCGCTGGCCCCGCTGCGCGATTTGTTCGAGCTGCCCGCCGGCGTGATCTACCTGGACGGCAACTCGCTGGGCGCGCAGCCCCGCGCCGTGCCCGCGCGCGTGGCCGCCGTGGTGGCCCAGCAGTGGGGGCGCGACTTGATCACCAGCTGGAACAAGGCCGGCTGGTTTGCCCTGCCGCGCCGCGTGGGCGACCGCATCGCCCCCTGGATCGGCGCCCAGGCCGGCCAGGTGGTGGCCGCCGACACCACCTCGATCAACCTCTACAAGGCGCTGTCGGCCGCGCTGTCCATCGCCCGGCAGCAGGACGACACGCGCCGCGTGGTGGTCAGCGAGCGCAGCAACTTCCCCACCGACCTGTACATCGCCGAGGCCCTGTGCCGCGAGCGCGGCTGCACGCTCAAGCTGATCGAGCCGCACGAGGTGCTGCAAAGCCTGCAGCCCGATGTGGCGGTGCTGATGCTCACCCAGGTCAACTACCGCACCGGCGCGCTGCACGACATGGCGCAGGTCACCGCCGCCGCGCATGCCGCCGGGGTGCTGACGGTGTGGGACCTGTGCCACAGCGCCGGCGCGGTGCCGGTCGACCTGAGCGGCGCCGATGCCGACTTTGCCGTCGGCTGCACCTACAAGTATTTCAACGGCGGCCCGGGCTCGCCGGCCTTCGTGTGGGTGCATCCGCGCCACGTGGCCCGCTGCTGGCAGCCGCTGGCCGGCTGGTGGGGACATGCGGCGCCGTTCGACTTCACGCCCGAGTACCAGCCGGCCATGGACATCACGCGCTACCAGTGCGGCACGCAGCCGATCATCAGCCTGGCCGCGCTGGATGCGGCGCTGGACGTGTTCGACGCCGCCGCCGGCCTGGGCGGTATGGCCGCGCTGCGTGCCAAGTCGCTGCAGCTGACCGATCTGTTCATCGAGCTGGTCGAGGCCCAGTGCCCGGGCCAGTTCGAGCTGGTGACTCCGCGCGAGCATGCCCGGCGCGGCTCGCAGGTGTGCCTGTCACCGACGGCCAGGCTGCCGGCCGGCAGTGCGTATGCCATCGTGCAGGCGCTGATCGCGCGCGGCGTGATCGGGGACTTTCGCGCGGGCGACGCGCAGCAGCCGGACATCGTGCGCCTGGGCTTCACGCCGCTGTACCTGCGCCACGAGGACGTGTGGCACGCCGCGCGCCACCTGGCCGAAGTGCTGCAGAAGCAGGAATACCGGAAGCCTGAGTTCAACCAGCGCCATGCCGTGACCTGACATTCATTCATCCCAAGGAGACCACCCCATGACCACCAAAGACACCGCCGCCATCGTGCGCGACGAGCACGCCCAGCTCGACTACACCAACAGCATGAGCTATGGCGACTACCTGCACATCGACCAGGTGCTCTCGGCCCAGCACCCGCTCTCGCCCGCACACGACGAGATGCTGTTCATCATCCAGCACCAGACCAGCGAGCTGTGGATGAAGCTGATGCTGACCGAGATCGGCGCCGCCCTGCAGGACGTGCGCGCCGACCGCCTGCCGCCCGCCTTCAAGAAGCTGGCGCGCGCCAGCCGCATCTTCGAGCAGCTGGTGGGCGCCTGGGACGTGCTGGCCACCATGACCCCGCCCGAGTACAGCGCCATCCGCCCGTTCCTGGGCCCGTCCAGCGGTTTTCAGAGCTTTCAGTACCGCTGCATCGAATTCGCCCTGGGCAACAAGAACGCCGCCATGCTGAAGGTGCACGCGCACAAGCCCGAGCGCCTGGCGCTGGTGCAGTCGTACTACAACGCGCCTTCGCTGTACGACGAGGCGCTGCAGCTGATGGCCCGCCGCGGCCTGAGCGTGCCCACCAGCCACCTGCAGCGCGACTGGACGCAGCCCTACGAGGCCAGCGACGCCGTCGAGGCCGCCTGGCTCACCGTCTACCGCGCGCCGGATCAATACTGGGACCTGTACCAGCTGGGCGAAAAACTCACCGACCTGGAAGACGCCTTCCGCGTCTGGCGCTTCAAGCACGTGACCACGGTGGAGCGCATCATCGGCTTCAAGCGCGGCACCGGCGGCACCAGCGGCGTGGGCTACCTGCGCAAGATGCTGGACGTGGTGCTGTTCCCGGAGCTGTGGCGGCTGCGCACCGATCTGTGAGCCGCGCCGCGGCGCCCACAAAAAAGGCCGCGATCGCTCGCGGCCTTTTCGTTGCGCTAAGGTCGGATCAGTTTCTTGATTTGTCGACCAGCTTGTTGGCCTTGATCCAGGGCATCATGGCGCGCAGCTTCTCGCCCACCACCTCGATCTGGCTTTCGGCGTTCAGGCGGCGGCGGCTTTGCAGCGTGGGCGCGCCGGCCAGGTTCTCGGCGATGAAGCTCTTGGCGTACTCGCCGGTCTGGATGTCGCGCAGCGCCTGGCGCATGGCCTTCTTGGTCTCGTCGGTGACGATGCGCGGGCCGGTCACGTACTCGCCGTACTCGGCGTTGTTGCTGATCGAGTAGTTCATGTTGGCGATGCCGCCTTCATAGATCAGATCGACGATCAGTTTCAGCTCGTGCAGGCACTCGAAGTAGGCCATCTCGGGCGCGTAGCCGGCCTCGACCAGGGTCTCGAAGCCGGCCTTGATCAGCTCGACGGTGCCGCCGCACAGCACGGCCTGCTCGCCGAACAGGTCGGTCTCGGTCTCCTCGCGGAAGTTGGTTTCGATGATGCCGGCCTTGCCGCCGCCGTTGGCCATGGCGTAGGACAGCGCCAGGTCGCGCGCCTTGCCGCTCTTGTCCTGGTGCACGGCCACCAGGTGCGGCACGCCGCCGCCCTGGGTGTAGGTGCTGCGCACGGTGTGGCCGGGTGCCTTGGGCGCCACCATCCACACGTCCAGGTCGGCGCGCGGCACGACCTGGCCGTAGTGCACGTTGAAGCCGTGCGCAAAGGCCAGCGAGGCGCCCTGCTTGATGTTCGGCTCCACGTCCTCGCGGTACACCTTGGCGATCTGCTCGTCGGGCAGCAGGATCATGACCACGTCGGCCTGCTTGACGGCGTCGGCCACCTCGGCCACCTTCAGGCCGGCCTTCTCGACCTTGGGCCAGCTGGCGCCGCCCTTGCGCAGGCCGACCACGACCTTGACACCGCTGTCGTTCAGGTTTTGCGCATGCGCGTGGCCTTGCGAGCCGTAGCCGATGATGGCCACCGTCTTGCCCTTGATGAGGGACAGGTCACAGTCTTTGTCGTAGAACACTTTCACGGGTTTTCTCCTTGGATTGTCTCGATTACTATCAAAAATGAAGCTTCTGCCGCATGATCGGCGCGGGCCTCAGGCTCAAACCTTCAACAAACGCTCGCCGCGCCCGATGCCGCTGGCGCCGGTGCGCACGGTCTCCAGGATGGCGCTCTTGTCGATCGAGTTGAGGAACGCGTCGTGCTTGGCCTGGTCGCCGGTCAGCTCGATGGTGTAGCTCTTGTCGGTCACGTCGATGACGCGGCCGCGGAAGATGTCGGTGGTGCGCTTGATCTCCTCGCGCTCCTTGCCGACGGCGCGCACCTTGACCATCATGTGCTCGCGCTCGATGTAGCTGCCCTCGGTCAGGTCCACCACCTTGACCACCTCGATCAGGCGGTTGAGGTGCTTGGTGATCTGCTCGATCACCTCCTCGGAGCCGGTGGTCTGGATGGTCATGCGCGAGAGGCTGGCGTCCTCGGTGGGCGCGACGATCAGCGACTCGATGTTGTAGCCCCGGGCCGAGAACAGGCCCACCACGCGGGACAGCGCGCCCGCCTCGTTTTCAATCAGTACGGCAATGATGTGTTTCATGTCTCGATTCCTCTTTTCGCCGCCCTCCCCCGCGCACGGTAACGCGCGGGCTTGGCGGACAATAGATTCGTCTTGCTATGGATAATGGAGCTGTTCGCGCTTGCAGGACAAGCGATGCAAGCCCATTTCTTATAAATCTTCCGATCCGAGCAGCATCTCGGTGATGCCCATGCCCGCGCGCACCATCGGAAAGACGTTTTCCGTCGGGTCGGTGCGAAAGTCCATGAACACGGTGCGGTCCTTGAGCTTGCGCGCCTCGCGCAGCGCGGGCTCCACGTCCTGCGGGCGCTCAATCAGCATGCCCACGTGGCCGTAGGCCTCGGCCAGCTTGACGAAGTTGGGCAGCGCGTCCATGTAGCTGTGGCTGTAGCGGCCGGAGTACTCGATCTCCTGCCACTGGCGCACCATGCCCAGGTAGCGGTTGTTGAGCGAGACGATCTTGATCGGCGTGTTGTACTGCAGGCAGGTGGACAGCTCCTGGATGCACATCTGCACCGAGCCCTCGCCGGTGATGCAGAACACCTCCGAATCGGGCTTGGCCAGCTTGATGCCCATGGCGTACGGAATGCCCACGCCCATGGTACCCAGCCCGCCCGAGTTGATCCAGCGGCGCGGCTCGTCGAAGCGGTAGTACTGCGCCGCCCACATCTGGTGCTGCCCCACGTCGGAGGTGATGTAGGTGTCGGCGTCCTTGGTCATGTTCCACAGCGTCTCGACCACGTGTTGCGGCTTGATGACCTCGGTGTTGCCGCGGTCGTAGGCCAGGCAGTCGCGCCCGCGCCAGCCGTCGATGGTTTTCCACCAGTCGGCCAGGGCCGCCGCGTCGGGCCGGGCCTGGTTTTCGCGCAGCATGCCGATCAGGTCGGTCAGCACGTCCTTGACGTCGCCCACGATCGGCACGTCCACCCGCACGCGCTTGGAAATGCTGGACGGGTCGATGTCGATGTGGATGATCTTGCGGTCGACCGAGGCGAAGTGCCTGGGGTTGCCGATCACGCGGTCGTCGAAGCGCGCGCCCACGGCCAGCAGCACGTCGCAGTTCTGCATGGCGTTGTTGGCTTCCCAGGTGCCGTGCATGCCCAGCATGCCGACGAAGCGCTTGTCCGAGGCCGGAAACGCCCCCAGGCCCATCAGCGTGTGGGTGACCGGCGCGCCCAGCAGGTCGACCAGGGTGCGCAGATCGGCGCTGGCATTGGCCAGCAGCACGCCGCCGCCGGTGTAGATGTAGGGCCGCTTGGCCGACAGCAGCAGCTGCAGCGCCTTGCGGATCTGCCCGCTGTGGCCCTTCTTGACCGGGTTGTACGAGCGCATCTCGATCGTCTCGGGATAGCCCTTGAAGGCGGTCTTGGCAAACGACACGTCCTTGGGAATGTCCACCACCACCGGGCCCGGGCGGCCCGAGCGCGCGATGTGGAAGGCCTTCTTCATCACCGTGGCCATGTCGCGCACGTCTTTGACCAGGAAGTTGTGCTTGACGACGGGGCGCGTGATGCCCACGGTGTCGCACTCCTGGAAGGCGTCCTGGCCGATGGCCGCCGTGGGCACCTGGCCGCACAGGATCACCATCGGGATCGAGTCCATGTAGGCGGTGGCGATGCCGGTGACGGCGTTGGTCACGCCCGGGCCCGAGGTGACCAGGGCCACGCCCACGTCGCCCGTGGCGCGCGCGTAGCCGTCGGCCGCGTGCACGGCCGCCTGCTCGTGGCGCACCAGCACGTGCTGGATGGATTCCTGCTTGTAGAACGCGTCGTAGATGTGCAGCACCGCCCCGCCGGGGTAGCCCCAGACGTACTTGACGCCCTCGGCCTGCAGCGCCTTGACCAGGATTTCGGCGCCGCGCAGATCTTGGGAAGCGTGGGATGCTTCGCTGCGCGAGGACGCGGCAGCGGCCGACTTGAGCTCGGCTTTGGAGATTTCCATTTCGATCAACCTTTCGAGAATTTCTCTGACGAAAAACCTTGGGTGCCCCTTGCCAGCCCTCGTGGGGCCGCTTCAGGACTTGAGACCACACGCCATGGACGGGAAACTGTGAAGCCCGCCGGACGGTGACCCGTTTGCCAGTTTGACTGCAGCTCGCATTATGGCACCGCAGGCCGCCCAGCGCCGGCGCCGGCCGGGCCCAATGCCATAATCGGCCGCTTTGTGGCATGACGTCCCGGCATGGGCGCCCGCGGCAAACACCCCCCAGATGACTCGCGCCCTCCCCCTTCGCGCGCCACCGGCACGCCCTCATCCGAGAGGCTGAGACGCTCTTGGCGACCGAGCAAGAACTGTCCGACCTGCTGCGCAGCGTGGAAAAGCGCGCCTTCAAGCGCACGCTCTACCACGTGCGCGACGAAAACGCCGCACTGGACATCGTGCAGGACAGCATGATGAAGCTGGCCGAGCACTACGGCGACAAGCCGGCCGCGCAGCTGCCCCTGCTGTTCCAGCGCATCCTGTCCAACAGCACGCTGGACTGGTTTCGGCGCCAGAAGTCGCGCAACGCGCTGTTTTCCAACCTGAGCGACTTCGAACCGGCCGACGACGAGGGCGGCAGCTTCGACCTGCTGGAAAGCCTGGTCGCCAACGGCGCCGGCGAGTCGGTCGAAAGCGCCGAGGACAGCACCCGGCGCGCCGAAATCCTGCACGAGATCGAAACCCAGGTCCAGGCCCTGCCGACCCGTCAACGCGAGGCCTTTCTGATGCGTTACTGGGAGGAGATGGACGTTGCCGAAACCGCCGCCGCGATGGGGTGTTCGGAAGGCAGCGTCAAGACACACTGCTCGCGCGCCGTCCAGGCTCTGGCCAAGGCCCTGCGCAGCAAGGGAATCACGCCATGAGCACCAGCCACCAGATCCAGCGCGATGACATCCTGCAAAACCGCTTCGGCCTGCGCGTGGCCGCCCGCCTGTCGGCCGGCGCCAGCGACCTGCCGCACGAGCTGTCCGAGCGCCTGCGGGCGGCGCGCCAGCAGGCGCTCGCGCGCCGCAAGCGCCCCGTGGTGGTGGCCCACCGCCCGGTGGTCAGCCGCGCGGCCGCCGTCATGCGCCAGGGCCCGGCCGCCGTGCTGGGCCTGGGCGGCGGCGACGGTCCCGGCTTCTGGGGCCGCGCCAGCACCGCCGTGCTGCTGGCGGCGCTGGCCATCGGCCTGGTCACCATCAACATCGTGCAGGACAACGACCGCGCCGTCGACATCGCCGACCTGGACGCCGCCCTGCTGACCGACGACCTGCCGCCCCAGGCCTACGCCGATCCCGGTTTCCTGCAGTTCCTCAAGACCCGGCACCAGGAGCGCGGCACCGACTCGTCGGCCGACCGCCCCGAGACCTGAGAAGGCTCGCCCGCGTCCATGCCCGCCCGGAACCTTCCTGCCCGCTGGCTTGCGGCGCTGCTCGTCCCGGTCGGCCTGTCGCTGGCCTTGGCCGCCCCGGCGCAGGCCGAGGGCGGGGCCCGTCCGACCCGCCCGGCCCACGCGGCGGCCAGCAACGGCATCGCCTGGCGTGACCTGACGGCGCGCCAGAAGACCGCCCTGGCGCCGCTGAAGGAGCAGTGGCCCACGCTGAGCGTGGAGCACCAGCGCAAGTGGATCGCCCTGGCCCGCAACTACCACCGCCTGAAGCCCGCCGAGCAGGCGACGCTGCAGCAGCGCATGAGCGACTGGGCCCAGCTCAGTCCCTCGCAGCGCACCCGGGCACGGCTCAACTTCGGCGAGGCGCGGCGCCTGCCGGCCGACGAAAAGCGCGCCCAGTGGGAGGCCTACCAGGCCTTGTCCGAGCAGGAGCGCGAGCGCCTGGCCCAGGACCGGCCCAAGCCCCCCGTCACCGCCGCGCCGGCCCTGCGCCCCACCCCGCCCAGCCCCATCGCACGGCCCGTGCTGCCCACCACGCCTCCTGCCGACGGCGCCAGCCGCGACATCCGCTCCAGCGTGCCGCTGAACCGCCATACACTGCTGCCTTTGCGGACGGCGCCCGACCCGGTCGACCGGCGCTGACCGCGCCCCATTGTGGCCCTCCCTGGCGCGCGTGCCGCCGGCACGCCCCTTGATCCGCTTTCCCCACCGATGCCTGCCCTGCCTTCCAGCCCTTCCTCCGCGGCCACCGCCGGCCCGGGCGTGCTCGTCGCCCCCCCGCTGCGCCGGCGCATGGCCTGCTGGCTGTACGAAGGCCTGCTGCTGTTCGGCGTGGTGTTCGTCGCCGGCTACCTGTTCGGCACGCTCACGCAGACACGCAACGCCCTGAACAACCGGCACGAGCTGCAGTTCTTCGTCTTCGTGGTCGTCGGCGTCTACTTCGGCTGGTTCTGGAGCAAGGGCCAGACCCTGGCCATGAAGACCTGGCACATCCGCGTGGTCGACCGCCAGGGCCAGCGGCTGTCGCAGGGCCGCGCCGTGCTGCGCTACCTGCTGTGCTGGGTATGGTTTTTGCCGCCGCTGGCGGCCATGGCGCCGTTTCCGCTGCGCGCGGGCGAGGTCACCGTGCTGACCGTCGGTTGGGTGCTGGTGTGGGCGCTGCTGAGCCGCTTTCGCGCCGACCGCCAGTTCTGGCACGACGCCTGGGCCGGCACCCGCCTGATCGACGTGCGCCCGACCGCCCCATGACCCCCGACGCGCGCTCGCCCGCCAACCCGCAAAAAAACCGGCGCGGCCTCGATCGCCTGTGGCATGCCTCCGGCTATTCGCTGCAGGGCCTGCGCGCCGCCTGGGACGAGACCGCTTTTCGCCAGGAGGCCGTGGCCGCCCTGGTGCTGCTGCCCGCCTCGCTGTGGCTGGGCCAGGGCTGGGTCGAGGTGGCGCTGCTGGCCGGTTCGGTCGTCGGCGTGCTGATCGTCGAGCTGCTCAACAGCGGGATCGAGACCGCCATCGACCGCTTCGGCGGCGAATGGCACCCGCTGTCCAAGCGCGCCAAGGACCTGGGCTCGGCCGCCGTGCTGCTGGCCCTGCTGCTGGCCTGCGCCATCTGGGCCACCGCGCTGGTCCACCGCTTTTTCACCTGATCCGCCATGTCTGCCGCCTCTGCCGCCTCGCCCTCCTTTTCGATCTGCGTCTACTGCGGCTCGCGCCCCGGCGCCGACCCCGCCTTTGCCGAGGCGGCCCAGGGCGTGGGCCGCTGGATCGGCCAGCACGGCGGCCAGCTCGTGTACGGCGGCGGGCGCAGCGGCCTGATGGGCGTGGTGGCCAACGCCACGCTGGCCGCGGGCGGGCGCGTGGTGGGCGTCATCCCGCAGGCGCTGGTGGACCGCGAGCAGGCGCACCGCGGCTGCACCGAGCTGCACGTGGTGGACACCATGCACGAGCGCAAGCGCCGCATGGCCGAGCGCGCCGACGCCTTCCTGGCCCTGCCCGGCGGCATCGGCACGATGGAAGAGTTCTTCGAGATCTGGACCTGGCACCAGCTGGGCTACCACGGCAAGCCCGTGGGCCTGCTGAACGTGGGCGGCTACTACGACGCGCTGCTGCAGTTCATGCACACGGGCGTGCGCGCCGGCTTCATGGACCAGGCGCAGATGCGCACGGTGGCCACTGGCGCCCAGTGGCAAAGCCTGCTGCCCGAGCTGGTGGAGCGCGCCGGCTTCACCGCGCCCACCCAGATCGGCCCGATCTGATCTCAACCCGGCGGCAAGAACAGCTGCTGCAGGTCGCTCAAAAAGTCGAAGCCGCGCGCCGTGGGCCGCAGGCCGGCCCCGCCGGGCTCCAGCCAGCCCCGATCCTCGGCCTGCCGCAGGGCGGCGCGCACCCGCTCGGCCGGCAGGCCGGTGCGCGCGCTGAAGTCCTGCAGGGCAAAGCCGTCCTTCAGCCGCAGCGCGTTCAGCATGAACTCGAACGGCAGGTCGCCCGGCGTCACCTCGTGGCTGCTGGCCACGGCGTCGCCGGCCAGCGCCTGCTGCATGTAGCGCTCGGGCAGGCGGTGGCGCACCTGGCGCAGCACGCGGTGGGCAAAGCTGAGCTTGCCGTGCGCGCCGGCGCCCAGTCCCAAATAGTCGCCAAACCGCCAGTAGTTCAGGTTGTGCGCGCAGCGGTGGCCGGCCCGCGCGTAGGCCGACACCTCGTAGCGCTCCAGCCCTGCCTGGCCGGTCAGCTCGGTGATGCGGTCCAGCATGTCCCAGGCCACGTCCTCCTCGGGCAGGCGCGGCGGATACTTGGCAAACACCGTGTTGGGCTCGATCGTCAGGTGGTAGATCGACAGGTGCGGCGGCGCGAACGACAGCGCCGTGCGCACGTCCTGCTCCAGCTCGGCCAGTGTCTGGCCCGGCAGCGCGTACATCAGGTCCAGGTTGAAGGTGTCGAAGGCGCGCGCAGCCTCCTGCAGCGCGGCGCGGGCCTGGGCGCCATCGTGCACACGGCCGATGGCCTTGAGGTGCGCGTCGTCGAAGCTCTGCACGCCCACCGACAGGCGCGTGACGCCCGCGGCGCGAAAGGCGGCAAAGCGCTCGCGCTCGAAGGTGCCGGGGTTGGCCTCCAGCGTGATCTCGCAGGCGGGCAGCAAAGGCAGGCGGGCGCGCACGCCCTCGATCAGGCGGGCGATGCGCTCGGGCGCGAACAGGCTGGGCGTGCCGCCGCCCAAAAACACGCTGACCACCGGCCGCCCCCAGACCAGCGGCAGGCTGGCCTCCAGGTCGGCCAGCAGCGCGTCGACGTAGCGCTGCTGCTCGGCACCGGCGTCCGCCCCGGCACGCAGCTCATGCGAATTGAAGTCGCAGTAGGGGCACTTGCGGATGCACCAGGGCAGGTGCAGGTACAGCGACAGCGGCGGCAGCGCAGGCAGGTTCAAGGGGCCCGGCCCCATCAGGGCGGTCACATCCGCCGCAGGGCTCATAGCCAACGCTCGCGCATCAGGGCCAGCATGGCGCGCGCCGCCTGGCCGCGGTGGCTGTGGGCGTTCTTCTCCTGCGCGGGCAGCTCGGCAAAGGTCTTGCCCAGGGCGGGGATGAACATCACCGGGTCGAAGCCGAAGCCGCCGCTGCCGCGCGGCTCGCGCACGATCTCGCCCACCGCGCGGCCGACGGCGATCAGCGGCTCGGGGTCGTCGGCGCTGCGCAGCGCCACCAGCGTGCTGACCAGGGCGGCGCGGCGCTGCTCGATGCCCTGCATCTGCTCCAGCAAGGCGCGCACGTTGTGGGCGTCGCCCTTGGGGTAGCCGAAGCGGGTGGCATAGTAGGCGGTGTCCACGCCCGGCTGGCCGCCAAAGGCGTCCACGCACAGGCCGGCATCGTCGGCCAGCGCCGGCAGGCCGCTGGCGGCGCTGGCGTGCCGCGCCTTGGCCAGGGCGTTCTCGACGAAGGTGCGGTACGGCTCGGGGGCCTCGCCGATGCCCAGCTCGGACTGGCGCAGCAGCCCGAAGCCCAGCGGCGCCAGCATGGCCTGCAGTTCGGCCAGCTTGCCGGCATTGTGGGAGGCCAGTACGATGTTCATGGTCAAATCAGGCTCCAGCGCCCATCAATCAAGCGCGAACAGCTATGGTTTTGATAATGCTTCCCGCTGCAGCGCGATCAGCTCGCCAATGCCCTTCTCGGCCAGTTGCAGCAGCCGGTCCATCTCGGCGCGCGAAAAGGCCGCGCCCTCGGCCGTGCCCTGCACCTCGACGAAATGGCCGGCGCCGGTCATCACCACGTTCATGTCGGTGTCGCAGGCCGAGTCCTCGTTGTAGTCCAGATCGAGCAGCGGCACGCCGCCCACGATGCCCACCGAGATGGCGGCCACCGGCGCGAGCACGGGCGAAGCCGCGATCCGCCCCTGCGCCAGCAGCCAGTTCACCGCATCCTGCGCGGCCACGAAGGCGCCGGTGATGCCGGCGGTGCGCGTGCCGCCGTCGGCCTGGATCACGTCGCAGTCCAGGTGGATGGTGCGCTCGCCCAGCTTCTTGAGGTCGAACACGGCGCGCAGGCTGCGGCCGATCAGGCGCTGGATCTCCTGCGTGCGCCCGCTTTGCTTGCCGCGCGCGGCCTCGCGGTCGCCGCGGGTGTGGGTGGCGCGCGGCAGCATGCCGTATTCGGCCGTCACCCAGCCTTCGCCGCTGCCGCGCTTGTGCGGCGGCACCTTCTCCTCGACCGAGGCGTTGCACAGCACGCGCGTGCCGCCGAACTCGATCAGCACCGAGCCTTCGGCATAGGCGGTGTAGCGGCGGGTGATGCGCACCGGGCGCAGGGCGTCGGGCGCGCGGCCCTGGCGTTGGTGGGCGGAGGAAACAGAGGGATCGGTCATGAAAAAACGGCAGTCGTCAGGAAAAGCGGAGCCGGGCGCCAGCGCGCCGGCCTGGGAAGGTCAGCGCCGGGCGGCGCTGCGCTGGATGGCGTCGTTGATCTCGGCGATGGAGCGCTCGATGGCCTGCTCGTCCAGCTCGTCGAGCAAGGGATCGACGTCGACGGCCTGGATGGTGGAGGCAAAGCTGTCGCGCTCCATCAGCTCGGTCTGCGTGAAGCCGCTGTTGGCAAAGGCCGGCGGCGGCGACTCCCATTCGAACGCCAGCACCGTGACGTTGTCCGAGTGCGCGCCGGCCTCGGCCAGCGCCTGCTCGACCAGCGCCGGCACGGCCTGCGTCACCGGCAGCGCCGACAGGCTGGCCACGATGGCCTCGTCGTCGATGCTGTCCCACAGCCCGTCCGAGCACAGCATCACCTTGTCGCCCTGCCGCAGCGGCAGCGGCCCGCCCAGGTCGTACATGGGACGGGCGATGGAGCCCAGGCAGGTGAACAGCACGTTGCGGTTCAGTATCTCGGCGGCGCTGCCCGCGTGCGCCTGCGTCTGCGCCTCGGCATAGGAATGGTCGCGCGTGCGCGCCAGCAGGCGCCCCTCGCGCACCACATACAGGCGCGAATCGCCGCAGTGCACCCACTGCAGCATGCCGTCCTGCACCACCGCGGCCACCACCGTGGTGCGCGGGGTGTCGAGCAGCGCGCGCGCGCTGGCGTAGCGGATGATCTCGTGGTGCGCCGCCAGCACGCCGCCCGACAGGAAGTCGGGCACCACCGCCAGCCGCGTGCGCGCATGGTGCTGGAACTGGCTGGAAAACGACTGCAGCGCGATCTGCGCCGCCACCTCGCCATCGGGATGGCCGCCCATGCCGTCGGCCAGCACGAACAGCCCCGCATCGCGCGTGTAGCTGTAGCCCATGCGGTCTTCGTTCTTCTCGCGCCCGCCGATGCGGCTGAGCTGGAAAATGGAAAACTTCATGTCATCGCATGCGGGTGGCGAAGTGGGTCGCCCGCTTGATGTTCTTCTTGGTGTCGCTCAGCACGTTGTCCAGGCCCAGGCGCACCTTCTCGGTCATCGACAGCTTGGTGTAGCGGCGCTCGCCCTCACGCGAGAGCTCCTTTTGCAGCGCGAACACCGACTGCGGTCGCGACAGCGGATCGAGCGCCATGCACCACTCCACCATCTCGATCAGGCTGTCGGAGTACAGCCCACGCATGCGCGTGAGCGACAGCGCCAGCCGGTCCTTCTCCAGGCGCTGCGGCGCCTCGTTGGGTGGAAAGCCGTGCATGCACGAATAAATGCAGGCGCCGATGGCGTAGATGTCGGTCCACGGCCCCATGGTGGCATCGCGCCGGTACATCTCGGGTGCGGCAAAGCCGGGCGTATACATCGGGCGGGTGAAGTTGCCTTCCTTGTTCAGCACCTCGCGCGCGGCGCCGAAGTCCAGCATCACGGCGCGGTTGTCGTCGGTGATGAAGATGTTGGCGGGTTTCAGATCCAGGTGCAGCATCTTGTGCTGGTGCACCACGCGCAGCCCGCGCAGGATCTCGTCGAACAGCGAGCGGATGGTGGATTCGCGAAACACCTTGTCCTTCTTCAGCTCGCGCGCCGTCACGATGAAGTCCTGCAGGGTGGCGCCCTCCAGGTGGTTCATCACCATGTACACGGTCTCGTTCTGGCGAAAGAAGTTCAGCACGCTCACCACCGAGGCGTGCGAGATCTGCGCCAGTGCGCGGCCTTCCTCGAAGAAACTCTTGAGACCCAGGCGGTACAGCGAGAGCTTTTCGGGCGCCACCTGGGGCACCAGCTCACCCGGCGCGCGCGTGGACAGGGCCGCCGGCAGGTATTCCTTGATGGCCACCTGCTGGCCCAAGGCATCCAGCGCCAGGTAGACCAGGCCGAACCCCCCGCCGGCCAGCTTGCGCAGCACGCGGTAACCCCCGATCATGGTGTCGGGTGGCAGGGGAGCGGGCTTGAGCTTTGCCATAGAATTTCGGATGCACACCGGTTGCCGCGCGAACTTGCTGAAACCGGCCTGAAACGCCGTACGCAGGCCCCTCACGCAAGCGAAGGAAACCCAATGTCAGTTTACAGTATGACCGGCTACGCCAGTGGCCGGATCAGCCCCCAGAAAGCCGTCGACGCGCAAGCCGCCCTCCCGGGCATCGTGCTCGACCTGCGCTCCGTCAACAGCCGCTTTCTGGACCTCACCCTGCGCCTGCCCGACGAGTTGCGCGCGCACGAGCCGGCGCTGCGCCAGCTGCTCACGCACGGCCTCAAGCGCGGCAAGGTCGAACTGCGTGCCGCACTGGAGGGCCGCAGCGGCGGCATGGTGGGCGACCCGCCGATCGCCGTGCTGCAACAGCTGGCCAGCCTGCAGGACAAGGTGCGCGCCTGGCTGCCCGAGGCCGCCGCGCTGTCCGTGGCCGACGTGCAACGTCTGACCGCCGGCACCGGCGACGGAGCCAGCGAGGTGCCCGCCGAGACCCTACTGGCGCTGGCCCGCCGCGTGCTGGACGATTTTGCGGCGGCGCGCGCGCGCGAGGGTGCGCGCTTGGTCGAGCTGCTGCACGCGCGCATCACCGAGCTGCGCACGCTGGCCACGCGCGCCGAGCCCCTGGTGCCGCAGGCCGTGCAGGCGCAAAAGCAGCGCTTCATCGCCCGCTGGAACGAGGCGCTGGCCGACGCCGGCAGCACCGTCCCCACGGCGGCGGCGCAGGAGCGCGCCTTGTCCGAGGCCGCCGCCTTCGCCATCCGCATCGATGTGGCCGAGGAACTGGGGCGCCTGCGCGCCCACCTGGACGAGATCGAATCGGTGCTGGAAAAAGGCGGCGAAGCCGGCAAGCGGCTGGACTTCCTGATCCAGGAGCTGCACCGCGAAGCCAACACCCTGGGCTCCAAGTCCACGGCGCTGGAGCTCTCGCGCATCAGCGTGGACATGAAGGTGCTGATCGAGCAGATGCGCGAGCAGGTGCAAAATTTAGAGTAGGGTTTCAGGCGGTCTCATGCCACCTCAAACCGCCGCCTAAGTCGTTGATTTCCGTAGGCAAGTAGGTTCAGGCCGTCGCACGGCGTTTCACCCCAGTGCATGCTGTTTGTGGGGGTTTGTGGGGGGTTTTCGGGCCAAGCGCCCGATCCCCTGTCGTT